>NZ_JALCYY010000003.1 GCF_022690685.1 Anaeromyxobacter terrae
CGGACCTCCTCTGGCTCGAGACCCAGCACGATCGAGCCGAGGCGCGCCTCGCCCTCGTCGCGGCGCGCGCCACCGGGCTCGAGGTCGTGGTCACCTTCACCCCGGCCGGCGAGCCGCCCTGGACGCTCACCGACGGCACGCCGCTCGAGGAGGCGCTGCTCGCGGTGGCGTCGCTCGGCGCGAGCGCCGCGGGCGTGAACTGCGTCGCGCCCGGGGTCGCCCTCGCCGACCTCGCCGCGTGGGCGCGGGCGACCCTCCCGATCCCCTTCGTGGTGAAACCGAGCCCGGGGCTCCCCGGCGCGGTGCGGTCGCCCGACGCCTTCGCGGCCGAGCTCTCCCCTGCGCTCGCCGCGGGAGTGGCGCTCGCGGGCGGCTGCTGCGGCGCGACCGGCGATCACCTCCGCGCCCTCGCCGCGGCGTGGCGCGCGATCGCGTGACCCCTCGATCGGGGGCGCTAAGGGATCCCGCCGCGCGGGTACGAGCCGAGGAGCCAGAGCCGGTGCACGCGCGCGCGTACCCCGGCGAGCGCCTCCGCGCCGGCGGCGTCGAGCCGGTGCGCCTCGAAGTCCAGGAAGAAGACGTAGTGCCCGAGGGCCTGCTTCATCGGGCGGCTCTCGATCTTGGACAGGTTGATCCCGCGGCTCGCCAGCTCGCCGAGGATCTCGTACAGCCCGCCCGGGCGATCGCGGTCCAGCGTGAAGGCGATGCTGGTGCGGTCCGCGCCCGTGGGCGCCTCGTCGGCTCGCGCGAGCAGGACGAAGCGCGTGAAGTTCTCGTCCACGTCCTGGATCGACTCGGCGAGCAGCTCGAGCCCGTAGCGCGCGGCCGCTGCGCGCGAGCCGATGGCCGCCGCGCCGGCGCCCGCCTCTCCCGCGCCGACCTTGCGCGCCGCCTCCGCCGTCGAGTGGGTCGGCTCGAGCGTCGCGCCGGCGAGCCGCTCGCGGAGGAAGCGGCTGCACTGCCCGAACGGCTGGGGGTGCGAGAGCACGCGGCGGACGTCCTCGAGCCGCGTACCGGGGCGCGCGAGGAGGTGCTGGCGGACGGGCAGGAGCAGCTCGCGGCGGATGAGCGGGCCGGGCTCGTGGACGAGGAGATCCAGCGTCGCACCGACGCTCCCCTCGATGGAGTTCTCGATCGGGAGCAGCGCGCCGTCCACGTCTCCACGGCGGAGCGCGCGGTACGCGTCGCCGAAGGTCGGCTGCGGGACCGCTTCGCCGCCGCGGGCGAGATCGCAGCGCGAGACCGCCTCCTCGCTGAACGTGCCAGGGGGCCCGAGGTACGCGATGCGCATCCTCGACTCTTATCACGCCCGCGCGGCCCGTCCCCGCGCCGCGCGCCGGGGCGTCCGTGCCGGGGTGGCGATCAGACCTCGGACGTGCAGGCGCGGCAGCGTCGCGCCGCGGCCGGGATCGTCTCGAGGCACTGCGGACAGGCCTTCGTCGGCGCCGGCGTGGCCGGCGGAGGCGCCCGGACGAACGCCTTCAGGACGAGGAACACGACGAGCGCGATGATGCCGAACTCGAGCAGCCTCCCGAGCACCTCGCCGTAGCCGATCGCGTTCCCGCCGCCGATCTCGAGCTTGAGCTGGCGCCACTCGTTCTGCCCGGGCAGCACGAGCCCGACGATCGGCATCACCACGAACTCGACGATGCCGGCGACGACCTTGCCGATCGCGGCGCCGATCACGACGCCCGCCGCGAGCGCGACGACGTTCTGCTTGAGCAGGAACTCCCGGAACTCCTTCGCGAGCCCGCCAGCACGGCGGGTCGCCTCCCCTCCGTTCACCATCGCGGCCTCCCTCGCGGCCCGGGCGTGCGTGCCAGACGCAGACCGGCCGCCGCCGGAAGCGTAGCTCGGCGTGCATGCGTGCGGGCGGGATGCCGCTGCGCCCGGTGGGGTCCGAGCGCGCGTCGCTCCGGGGGCGCGCTACCTGGCCGCGGAGACGAGGGCCGGGAGCGGCGTGAGGTCCTCGAGCAGCGCCTCCGCGCCCGCGGCGAGGAGCCGATCTCGATCGCACGCTCCGTGGAGCACCCCCAGGGCCCTCACGCCCGCGGCCCGCGCGGCGGCGATGTCGTGCGGAGAGTCCCCGACGAGGACCGCCTCCGAGGGTGCCCGCTCGAGCCGCGCGAGCGCGACGTGCACCGGCTCGGGATCGGGCTTGCTGCGCGCGCAGGTGTCGGCGCCGACGATCGCCTGCATGTAGCGCAGGAGGCCGGTGTGGCGGAGCGTCCGCAGCGCGCCCTCCTCGGTCTTGGCCGTCACGACACCGAGCGGGTGCCCGCTCGCAGCGAGCGCCTCGACGACCTGGAGCGCCCCGGGAAAGGCGCGCGTCATCCGGTCGTGGTTCTCCAGCCAGAACCCACGGTACCGCCCGACGAGCGGATCCACGTCCTCCGGCAGCCGCGCGAAGGAGGCGATCTGCGCCCTGAGCGGGGTGCCGATGCCGGCGATCCACTGGGCGTCGGTCGGGCAGAGGCCGTAGCCCTCGAACGCATGCCGGACGGAGGCGAGGATGAAAGGGACGGTGTCGACGAGCGTGCCGTCGAGGTCGAAGAGGATGGCGATGGGGGCGCGTGCCGACAAGGGACGCGGAGCATAGTGCAAATTCTCCCCTTGCGCCGCGAGGCGAGTGCCTAACGTTCGTTTCGAGATGACGGGCGCATCGATCGTTCGGTGGCAGGCGGGGGACGCGGTCGTGCTGGCGGTCCACGGCGCGTTCGATGGGGCCTCCGCGTGGTCCCTGCGCCTCGCCATGGAGGAGTCGGAGGCCACTCGCTTCGTCGTCGACCTCACGCACGCCGAGGAGGCGTTCGAGTTCGCGGCGAGCATCCTCGCGACGTTCATGCGGCGGTGCTGGCGCACGAAGCGGGTCTCCTTCCTGCCGGGCCGGCCCGAGCACGTTCGCCTGCTCTCCGGCTTCGGCCTCGACGTGCTCGAGGACGAGGTCGCCGCCGGCCTGCCGCTCGCCCAGCCGTCCTGGTCGCCCGAGGAAGACCTCGAGCCGGGCGCGACCGCCTGAACGACAGTTCGCGATACGCGATCACCTTCGGTGATTGCGTATGGCGTTTCACGCTTGGAGCGAGGTCGAACGCGCGGCCTCGCGCCGCGCGCGCTCGAGTCGCGGCGCGAGGGGCGCGGAATCACGAGGAGACCACTCCGCCGCACAGCGGCCTACGACCGGGAACGTGGGACTCCCTGGCCTGGGGCCCTGCGCGAATACTCGCAAGTGTTGGTTCCGCGACCCGGTCCGCATTCACCCACGATGTCCGGAGGAACCATGGACCGCATCCACTTCGTTGCGAAGAACGCGGCGCTGTGCGGAGCAGCCGAGGCACGGTGGTGCACGATCCTCCGGGAGACGGTCACCTGTGCCGAGTGCCGTCGCCGGCTGCGGGAGCGTGAGCGGTCCGAGGACTCGCGGTGCGAGCTGCCGGCGCTCACGCCGACCACCTGAACGGCGCGCGAGCGTCGAGCGGCCGGGCCGGCGCACGGGCCCTGGCGCAGCTGCTCTCGCCGCGCACCCGACCTGCGCGGGCTTGCGTCCTCGCCTGGGCGTGAGCGTGTTTCCTCCAGAGCTCCGGAGGTGGTCATGGAGGTCGCACATGCGGCCGAGCCGCTGCTGTCAACCCGCGGCGACTACGTCGCCGCCGAGACGCCGCGCCTCGTGACGCTCGAGCCGGCAAGGTTCCTCGCGAAGGTCGGCAAGGGCGAGCCCGGCGGTGCCGCCTTCCAGGCGGACGTGGCCGCGCTCTTCGCGGTGGCGGGCGAGCTCGCGCGCCGCGGTGTCGCGACCGAGCCCGGGTTCCTCGAGGCGCTCTGGTGGACCCCCGACGTCACCCGGGGGACGTTCACCTGGGAGCTGCTCCTGCGCCTCGCCGATGCCGCGCCCGGGCGCATCGCCCTGGCCGAGGCCGCTGCCGCGGTCGCCGAGGCGACGCCGCTCGCGCGCGAGGTGCGCATCCAGGAGCTCGCCGAGGGCGAGTGCCTGCAGACGCTCCACCGCGGCGCCTACGACGCCGTGGGCCCCGCCGTCGCGCGCCTCGAGGCCGCGGCGCAGGAGGAGGGCCGCCGCCTCGCCCCCCCGATCCACGAGATCTACCTGAACGGCCCGCCCACGCCGCCCGACGCGTTCCTCACGATCGTGCGCCACCCGCTGGCGCCGCTCGAGCACTGAGAGCGGCCGCCTTCTGGACGGGACGAGCGGCGCGTGAGCCGCGCTAGACTCTGGCCATGGAGCTCGGCCTCGGCGGGAAGATCGCGATCGTCACCGGCGGGAGCCGCGGGATCGGGCGCGCCATCGCGCTCGAGCTCGCGCGCGAGGGAGCACGCGTCGCGGTGGGCGCGCGCGCGGAAGCGCCGCTCGTCGACACGCTGCGCGCGCTCGAGGCCGCGGGGCCCGGGCCGCACCTCGCCGTCCCCTGCGATCTGACGACGGCGGAGGGCGTCGAGTCGCTCGTGGCGCGGACGGTGGAGCGGCTCGGCGGCGTGGACCTCCTCGTGAACAACGTGGGCGGGTCGGGCGCGCGGCGGCTCGCCGAGGCGGACGAGGCGGACTTTCGCGCGGTGCTCGACAGGAACCTCTTCCCCGCGCTGCGCGCGAGTCTGCGCGTCGTTCCCGAGCTCCGGCGCCGCGGGGGCGGCGCGATCGTGATGATCGCCTCGATCTGGGGGCGGGAGGCGGGCGGCGGGCCGTCGTACAACGTCGCGAAGGCGGCGGAGCTGAGCCTCGCCAAGGCGCTCGCCGGCGAGCTCGCCGCCGACGGGATCCGCGTGAACGCCGTGGCACCCGGCTCGATCGAGTTCCCGGGCGGCGGGTGGGAGCGGCGCCGCCTGGCTGACCCGCAGGGCATCGCCGAGTTCGTGCGCCGGGAGATCCCCGGCGGACGCTTCGGGCGCCCCGAGGAGGTGGCGGCGGTCGTGGCCTTCCTCCTGTCGCAGCGCGCGAGCTGGGTGAACGGTGCGTGCTGGGTGGTGGACGGCGGACAGAGCCGGGCGTTCTGATCGAACGGGGGCTGCGCCCCGGCGTGCGCGCTCCGCCATGCGTTCGCCGTCCGCGCCGTGCGAGCCGGCCGTCAGGCGGCGCCGCGCGTACCGCCCACCTCGCACCGGTGCACCTCGACGGTCACGTGCGCCAGATCCTCGAAGCACGCCAGCCGCGCCTTGTAGGCGGCGGGAGGGCGCGGATCGTCGGTCACGACCGAGACGATCGCCCCGAGGTGGCGCGGGCCCACGCGCCAGACGTGTAGATCCGCGAGCCGATCGCCGCCCTCCTCGAGCGCCGTCCGGATCGCCTCGCGACGGCCCGCCGCCACCTCCGCGTCGAGCAGCACCGACGCCGTGTCCCGCAACAGCCCGAAGGACCAGCGGGCGATGACGAGGGCGCCGACGATGCCCATCACCGGATCCATCCAGCTCCAGCCGAGCGTCTTGCCCGCGAGGAGCGCCACGATCGCGAGGACGGACGTGAGCGCGTCGGCGAGCACGTGGAGGTAGGCGGCGCGGAGGTTGTGGTCGCGGTGGCCGTGGCCGTGGCCGGCGGCGTGGTCGTGCGCGCGGTCGTGGTGGTGGTCGTGGTCGTCGCTGTCATCGTGATCGTGGTCGTCGTCGTCGTGACCACCATGTCCGTGCGCGTGCTTCTCGTCCCGCAGCAGGAACGCGCAGAAGAGGTTCACGGCCAGGCCGACGCAGGCGACGAAGATCGCCTGGTCGAAGCGGATCGCGACCGGCGATGCCAGCCGGACGGTGCTCTCGGCGAGCACGAGGAACGCGATCACCGCGAGCCCCACCGCGCTCGCGAACCCGCCCAGGGCGCCGACCTTGCCAGTCCCGAAGGTGTAGCGCGGGTCGGCGGCGTGCTTGCGTGCGTAGGCGTAGGCGAACGCCGCGACCGAGAGGGCCGCCGCGTGAGTCCCCATGTGCCAGCCGTCGGCGAGGAGCGCCATGGATCGGAACAGCATCCCCGCGGCGATCTCCGCGACCATCATCGTCAGGGTGAGCGCGACGACCCAGCGCGTCCGCCGCTCGGCGCGCACCGGCTCCTGCCCGACGAAAGCGTGCTCGTGCTGCCAGCGCTCGACGCTCTCCGCGTGCATCCCGTCCTCCGGCCCGAGCGTGAGCCCCGGGCGGGCGCACCATAACGCAGGCGCGTTCGCCGCGCGGCCCGGATACGCCCGGCTGCTCCTCTGGTGTCAGCCCGCCGTGGCGCTCCCCAAAAGAGCAGGCTTGCGCTCACCTCCTCCCTCGACGAGACGAAGGCCGTCACGAGGAGGTGCGACCGTTCTTCACGTCCAGTGATATTCACCTGTTGTCCTGGCGCCCGGGGAAATCAGAGCCGATTTCGCTCCCTTGGACACGCCGTCGGGGGCCTCACCTACGGTTCAACCCGTCCCTCGGTCACCGGACAGCGGGATACCAGACGATGCCTCGCTTGCCTAACTCCCCTCCTGCGCGCCAATCAGGGCCGCCTTTCGAAGCGTGGGGGTAACCGATGAAGTCGCTCGTCAAGCTGATCGTCGCAGTGATGGTCCTCTCCGGAACCGCGTTCGCGCAGTCCGCCAAGGTCGACATGGGGATGGGCGTGCTGAAGGCGCCCCCGAAGCTGGCGGCCAACGCGGTCGTCGGTGACTGGGGCACCATCATGACGGGGAGCATCCGCACCTCGTCCCAGAAGGACCTCATGTTCGGCGTGTCCCTGGTCACCTCGCTCTTCACCGACACGACGGTGGCGAGCAGCCAGTACCGCAAGAGCGAGGCCGAGGCCGAGGCGACCATCGAGGTCCGCGTGCTCGTGGACGGCGTGGAGGCCGCGCCCAACGAGGTGACGTTCGACCGCCGCCGGCAGTACATGATGGCGCAGTTCGACGGCTTCAGCTGCCAGATCCTCGCCGACGGCACGGTTGCGCTCGACGGCTGCGCGTACCAGGACGAGATCCTGCAGCTCGTGCTCGACACCGAGGCGGCCCACGCGTTCTTCTTCGGCGCCGCGAACGTGGGCGTCGGCGACCACACGATCGCGGTCCAGGCCCGCATGACGACCTCCACGACCGGCCTCGCGAACGCCCGCGCCCTCATCGGCAAGGGCGCGTTCACGATCGAGGAAGTCCGGCTCGTGAACGGCGCCACCGTCGAGCTGAAGTAGCCGGCGAGGGCGACAGGCGACGAGGGCGCCTCCGCGCGAGCGGGGGCGCCCTTCGCTCGTCCGGGCGCTCACGGCGCCTTGCCGCCGGGATCGCGGGGCGACCCGCGCGGGCCAGGGGGAGCGCGCTATAGTCCACTCGTCTGCCGTCGGAGGCGCGATGAGCCGCTCGGGCACGACGGGGCCGCGCCTGGTCGCCATCTTCCTGATGGGCGGCGCGCTGCTGAACTACCCGATCCTCTTCCTCTTCGCACGTCCGGGCGAGCTCGCGGGGATCCCGCTGCTCTACGCCTACGTGTTCGCGGTGTGGATCCTGCTCATCGGGCTGATGGCCGCCGTGATCGAGCGGCCGCGAGGCTAGGAGCCGGCGCATGCTCCAGGAATGGGTGATCGTCGCCGCCTCCTTCGCTTACCTCGGCGTGCTGTTCGCGATCGCCTACTACGGCGACCGGAGAGCCGCGGCGGGCCGCTCGATCATCGCGAACCCCTACATCTACGCGCTGTCGCTCGCGGTGTACTGCACCACCTGGACGTTCTACGGCAGCGTGGGCCGCGCGGCGTCGAGCGGCGTCGGCTTCCTCCCCGTGTACCTCGGCCCGACGCTCATGGTGCCGCTGTGGTGGTACGTGATGCGGAAGATCCTCCGCATCAGCAAGGCGTACCGCATCACGTCGATCGCGGACTTCGTCGCGTCGCGCTACGGCAAGAGCCAGGTGCTCGGCGGGCTCGTCACCGTCATCGCCGTGCTCGGCGTCATCCCGTACATCTCGCTGCAGCTCAAGGCGATCTCCGGCAGCTTCACCATCCTGCGGCACTACCCGGAGGTCGTCATGCCGGGCAAGGCGCTCGCGCAGCCCTTCCTGCAGGACAGCGCCCTCTACATCGCGATGATGCTCGCCGCCTTCACGATCCTGTTCGGGACGCGCCACCTCGACGCGACCGAGCGGCACGAGGGGCTCGTGGCTGCGATCGCCTTCGAGTCGGTCGTGAAGCTGCTCGCGTTCCTGGTCGTCGGCGCGTTCGTGACCTTCGGCGTGTACCGCGGCTTCGGCGACGTCTTCCGTCTGGCCGAGCGCACGCCGGACCTGCGCGCGCTCCTCACCGTGCCGAGCACGAGCGGCAGCTACGTCACCTGGGCGTTCCTCACGCTCCTGTCGATGCTCTCGATCATGTTCCTGCCGCGGCAGTTCCAGATCACCGTCGTGGAGAACGTGGACGAGGACCACCTCGGCAAGGCGATCTGGCTCTTCCCGCTGTACCTCCTGCTCATCAACGTCTTCGTCCTGCCGGTCGCCATCGGCGGGCTCTCCCTCCTCGCGGGCGCCGGCGTGGACGCGGACACCTTCGTGCTCACCCTCCCGATCGCCCAGCAGAAGGAGGCGCTGACGCTGTTCGCGTTCATCGGCGGCCTCTCCGCGGGCACGGGGATGGTGATCGTGGAGACGATCGCCCTCTCCACGATGGTGTGCAACGACCTCGTCATGCCGGTGCTGCTGCGGATGAAGTCCCTGCGACTCAACGCGTGGCCCGACGTCTCCGGGCTCCTGCTCTCGATCCGCAGGCTGGCGATCGGCGCGATCCTGCTCCTCGGCTACGCCTACTTCCGGATCGCGGGCGACGCGTACGCGCTCGTCGCGATCGGCCTCATCTCCTTTGCGGCGGTCGCCCAGTTCGCGCCGGCGATCCTCGGCGGCATCTACTGGCGCGGCGGCACGCGCTCCGGCGCGATCGCGGGGCTCTCAGCCGGGTTCGTGGTCTGGGGCTACACCCTGCTCCTCCCCTCCTTCGCGAAGTCGGGCTGGCTTCCTTCGCGCTTCCTCACCGACGGGCTCTTCGGCCTCGCCCTGCTCCGGCCCCAGGAGCTGTTCGGCCTCACGGGCATGGACGAGATCCCGCACTCGCTGTTCTGGAGCATGCTCGCGAACATCGGCCTCTACGTGGGCGTGTCGGTCGCGAGCCGGCCCGGCGTCGCCGAGACGAGCCAGGCGGCCCTGTTCGTCGACGTCTTCGAGCGCACGCACGCCTTCGACCGCTCGCGCTTCTGGCGCGGCAGCGCCTCCGTGCAGGACCTGCTGCCGCTCACCGGGCGGTTCCTGGGGCCGGAGCGAGCGCGCGAGGCTTTCCTCGCGTACGCCCGGCGGCGCGGGTGCTCCTCGCTCGACACCCTCCCCGCCGACGCGGACCTCGTCCACTTCGCCGAGACGCAGCTCGCCGGCGCGATCGGCGGCGCCTCGGCGCGCGTCCTCGTCGCCTCCGTCGTGCAGGAGGAGCCGGTCGGGATCGACGAGGTCATGGACATCCTCGACGAGGCGTCGCAGGTGCGCGCCTACAGCCGCGAGCTGGAGCAGAAGTCGCGCGAGCTCGAGACCGCGACCGCCGAGCTGCGCGCGGCGAACGCGCAGCTCCAGGAGCTCGACCGCATGAAGGACGAGTTCATGTCCAGCGTCACCCACGAGCTGCGGACGCCGCTCACCTCCATCCGCGCCTTCTCCGAGATCCTCAGGGAGGACCCGAGGACGAACCTCGCCGATCGCGCGAGGTTCCTCGCCATCATCGTCAAGGAGACCGAGCGGCTCACCCGCCTGATCAACCAGCTGCTCGACATGGCGAAGATCGAGTCGGGCAGCGCGGAGTGGCACACCTCCGAGCTCGACGTCCAGGAGGCCATCCAGGACTCGGTGGACGCGACGAGCCAGCTGTTCCGCGACAGCGGCGTGGAGCTCACGGTGTCGCTCGAGGCGGCGCCGCGCGTCCGCGCCGACCGCGACCGCCTCGTGCAGGTGATCATGAACCTCCTGTCCAACGCGGTGAAGTTCTGTCCGCGCGGCGGACGCGTGGAGGTCCGGCTCGCGCCGGCGCCGGACGGCGTGAGGGTGGACGTGCAGGACAGCGGCCCCGGGATCAGCCCGGCCGATCACGAGATCATCTTCGAGAAGTTCCGGCAGGTGAGCGACACGCTCACCGGCAAGCCCCGGGGGACCGGCCTCGGGCTGCCGATCAGCCGCCGGATCGTCGAGCACTTCGGGGGACGGCTCTGGGTCGAGAGCGAGCCCGGGCACGGCGCGACGTTCTCGTTCGTGCTGCCGCTCGACGCGGGCGCTCGCGCCGCCGGCGAGTCCCCGGCGCACGCGGTGGCGCGGAAGGGGGTCGGGCGATGAGCAAGCGGGTGCTGATCGTGGACGACGAGCCGAGCATCGTCCTCTCGCTCGAGTACCTCCTGAAGCGAGAGGGCTACGAGACGGCGGTCGCTCCGGACGGCGAGGCGGCGCTGGAGGCGATGGCCGCGGCGCCCGACCTGGTGGTGCTCGACGTGATGCTGCCCAAGCTGAACGGGTTCGAGGTGTGCGAGCGCATCCGCGCCGACGCGAGGTGGCGGGGGACGAAGATCCTCATGCTCACCGCGAGGGGCCGCGACACGGAGGTCGCCCGGGGACTGCGGGCCGGCGCCGACGCGTACGTCACGAAGCCGTTCTCGACGAAGGATCTCATGGCGAAGATGAACGAGCTTCTCGGCGCCCGTCGCTGAGCCACGCTCGGGAGCGACCGGGGGCAGCCGTGGGGACCCAGGGGCGACGCGCGACGCTGTCCATGTTCAGCCCGCTGTCGGCGATCATCCGCCGCCCCGCGGTGACGGTGCCGCTCGACGCGACCGTCCGCGAGGCGCTCGAGCGGATGGAGCGGGCGCGCATCGACTCCATCGTCGTGACGGACCGCGCAGGCGACCTCCCGCTCGGCATCTTCACCCTCCAGGACCTCCTCCGGCGGGTCACGCTGCCCGGCGGCGACCTCCTCCAGCCGATCGCGGCGGCGATGACGGGCGGCCTCGTCACGCTCCGGCCTCAGGCGACCGCGCACCAGGCGGCGCTCGTCATGGCCCGGAACGGCATGAGCCACGTCGTCGTGGTGGACGGAGAGGGCCGGCTGGCCGGCGTCGTGTCCCAGGACGATCTGTTCGGGCTCCAGCGGGTCGGCCTCGGCGAGGTGAGCGGCGAGATCGCGGCGGCGAAGGACCTCGCCGCGCTCCGGAGCGCGGCGGCGGACATCCGGCACCTGGCGAGCGGCCTCGTCGCGCAGGGCGTCGGCGCGGAGCTCCTCACCCACTTCACCTCCACCCTCACGGATCTGCTCACCATCCGGGTCATCGACCTGACGATCGACGAGCACGACCTCCCGCCGGTCCCGTTCTGCTGGATCGCCCTCGGCTCGGAGGGACGCCTCGAGCAGACCTTCGCGACCGACCAGGACAACGGCCTCATCTTCGAGGCCGACGAGACGGACGCCGCGGAGGTCCGCGCGGCGCTGCTGCCGTTCGCGCGGGCGGTGAACGAGAAGCTCGACGCGTGCGGCTTCACGCTCTGCAAGGGCGGCGTCATGGCGGGGAACCCGCAGTGGTGCCTCACGCTCGCCGAGTGGCAGCGGGCCTTCGGGCGGTGGCTCTACGAGCCGCAGGCGCAGGCGCTGCTGAACGCCTCCATCTTCTTCGACCTGAGGCCCATCCACGGCGCCGACCGCCTCGCCGAGCAGCTGCGGGAGTGGCTCCTCGCCGCGACGTCGGAGCGACCCCTGTTCCTGCGCGTCATGGCCGAGAACGCGCTCACGTGCCAGCCGCCGCTCGGGACGATCCGCGACTTCGTCTTCGACCACCGGGCGAAGGAGTTCCCCCACACGCTCGACCTCAAGACCTACGGCTCGCGTCCCTTCGTGGATGCCGCCCGGATCCTCGCCCTCGGGAACCGCGTGCCACACACGAGCACCGCCGAGCGCCTCCGGGCCGCCGCGGACGCCGGGCGACTCGGCCCCGGCAGCGTCACGGCCCTGATCGACGGGTTTTACTTCATCCACCTCCTGCGCCTGCGGAACCAGGCGACCCACGCGACGGGCGAGGGCGCGAACCGGGTCGATCCCAGGGACCTCAACGATCTCGAGCGCCACGTCCTCAAGGAGGCGTTCCGGCAGGCGCGCAAGCTGCAGAGCCTCCTCGCCCTCGAGTACCAGCTCTGACGCCGGAGGCTCGTGAGCGGCGTTCGTCACCCTCCGTGATGCACGGCCTCCACGCGATTGCCGTCGGGATCGCTCAGGAACGCCGCGTAGTACGAGGGGTGGTAGCTCGAGCGGACGCCCGGGGCGCCTCCGTCTTCGCCGCCCGCCGCGAGGCCCGCTGCGTGGAAGCGGTCGACCCCTTCCCGCGAGGAAGCCTTGAAGCACCAGTGCCTCCGCCGGTCCGCCGTCGCCTCGGTCGAGGCGTACACGGCGAGGTACGTCGCGAGCGGGTCGTCCGCCCTCGCCCGCGCCCCGTAGCCGAGGGCGTCCTGGCGGTCGTAGACCTTCACGGCGCCGAGCGCGCCCATGATCGCGTCGTAGAAGACCCTCGCGCGCCCGAGGTCCGTGACCGAGATGCTGACGTGGTCGAGCAGGAACATGGGGCCGACGCTCGCACGGAGGGTGCCGTCGCTGCAACGGTCGCCCTCGCGCGAGTATCCTCGTCCCATGGGCTCGAAGCTCACCCCCAAGATCATCCTCGAGGGCACGCGGCTCACGCTGAAGACCGACATCGCCTTCGCGTTGAACGAGCACCCGCGCATCGTCGGGCCGCGGCGCTATCGCTACCACTCGCCGATCGTCTCGGCCGAGTGGTGCGCCTTCACCGACGTGCCGTGGGGACGCGGGCCGGTGAACTACGCGCCGGAGGAGGAGGGCCAGGCGATGGAGACGTTCGCGACCTGGGCGCGGCTGTTCGAGCTGAACCGCTACTACTCCTGGATCGTGGATCGCTTTCACCTGTCCGCCCGCGCGTTCCAGATCCAGGCGGGCCGGCGCGATCCGGACTTCTCCTGGCTCGACCCGCGGCTGCGCCCGCTCGGCTTCCGGCACGTGCTGTGCGTCCGCCGCCCGGAGACCTTCGCAGCCGCCCGCGCCGCGCGGCTCGCGGTCTCCGGCAAGCCCAGCCAGTACGACGACCTCTCCGCGTTCGTGCGCGAGCAGGAGCTCTTCCGGCGGCTCGTGCGCGAGTCGACCCTGCCCTTCCTCGAGCTCGACGTGTCGGACGGCGACGTCGCCGCGGCGGCGGACCGGATCGCCCGCTGGCTCGAGGAGACCGGGGGCCTCTCGGCGCCGTGGGGCGTCTGAGGCGGGGCTCTCCGGAAAAGCAAAAGGGGCTGGCGTCTCCGCCAACCCCTCGTTCTTCTTGTGGGCGCTGCAGGTTTCGAACCTGCGACCCCAGCCGTGTGAAGGCTGTGCTCTACCGCTGAGCTAAGCGCCCAGGTGCAACGAGGCGGCGGAGTATGCCGTCGGTCCCGGGTCGTGTCAACGAGCTCAATGCGTCGTGGGGCCGTCCGGTCCGTCGCCCGGCCGACCCGCCTCGTCGAGCCGATGGGAGAGCTCGCGGGCCTTGCGCTTGATGCGGGCGAGCTGCTTCGCGAGGTCCTGGTAGTCCTGCCGGCCGGGGACGCCGGCGGCCTTCATGAAGCGGGTCTGCGCCTCCTCGAGCTTCTTGCGGCCGCGCTGCGCGGCGCCCACGGCCCGAGCCACGGCGTCCTGGCCGCGCGGGTCCTTGAGGACCGCCTCCGCCGCCTGGGTGACGAGCCGGGTCCCCGTCTCGAGGAGTCGCTCCGCGAAGCCCTTCCGCGCCATCAGTCTCGCCTCCTAAACGACAGTTCGCGATGCGAGATCACCTTCGGTGTCGCGCATCGCGCTGTCGTTTAGCCATGTTCTGACGGGGGCTGCGCCCCCGCCCCCCCCCGCCGCCCGGCGCGGGGGCCCCCCCCCCCCCCCCCGGGGGCCCCCCCCCCCCCCCGCCCGCCGGGCCCCGTGCGCCACCGCGGGCGGCTTCGCCGCTATCGCGGTGTCGCCCCGGCGGGCTCGCTTCGCTCGTTGTCTGTTTCCGAATCATGCTCGATCGTTTAGGGGAACTCGGTCACGACGGCGGCGAGCGCCGCGTCGACCACGTAACGGAACCCGCTCCGGCGCACCAGCGCCTCGAGATCACCTTCGACCCGCACACGTCCGGAGATCGCGGCCTTCACGGGGTCCACCCCGTTGAAGAGCCCCTTCCATGTGCCGTAGGGCGCGCGCACGACGTAGGCGGGCTCGAGCTCGAGGATGTCGTCGGGATCGTCGAGGAGACGCCACTCGACGACCTGCCCGCGCGCGGCGCGCGCGTACGCGGCGACGTCCGCCGGCCAGATCGGCCGCTCCCGCTCGACCACGAACGCGGCGTCGGCGCCGAGCCCGGCGAGCGCCCTCGCGAGGTCCGGCTGCCGGTTGAGCGCGGCGGCCACGGCGTCGATCCACTCGCGTGATCCGAAGCGCATCGCTAGCCCCGCTTCAGCCACCCGAAGATGCCGCCGCGCCGCTCACCCTCGCCGCCGGCCGCGGCCCGAACGCCCTCCCCCGCCGCCGTGCGCCCGCGCGGGTCCTCGGCGAGCGCGCGACGGATCGCCTCGGGCGTGTCGCGCGTCGCGAGCTCGAGCTCGGTCATGCCCTTCACCGGATCGTCGAAGCTCACCTTGAGCAGGCACTCCTCGTCCAGCCTGAAGTCGATGCGGCGGCCGGTCGCCGCGGCGGGCAGCCGGATCGAGCCGAGGAACTCGTCGTCGACGACGTGGTCGGAGTCGCCCTGGTAGATGTCGATCTCGATGGGCTTGCCCGGCTCGCGGGGCGGCGGGAGGCGGAAGCTCTTCGTGGCGGGGATGGTCGTGTTCTTCTCGAGCACCCGCCGGAACAGGTTCTGCGGCGTGGCGATGCCGATCGGCATCGACAGCACGTCCACGAGCGTCACCGAGTCGATCTGGTCGAGCGAGTCGCCGAGGATCGCCGCGCCGAGCGCGACGCACTCGTCGGGGTGGACGCCCTTGCGCGGCGGCTTGCCGAAGTGCTGCTGGATCTTCTGCTGGACGAGGGGCATCCGGCTCTGCCCGCCGACGAGGATGATCTCGTCGATGTCCTGCGGACGGATCCGCTTCTCGGCGAGCACCTGGTCGCACAGGTCGAACGTGCGATCGACGAGGTCCAGGGTGAGCTCGTCGAGCTGCTGCCGGGAGAGCGGCACGCGGACGTCGAGCGGGCGGCCCTTCTTCTCCTCGATGTACGGCAGGTCGATCGTGACGTTCGGGATGAGCGACAGGTCGATCTTCGCCGCCTCGGCGCCCTTCTTCACCCGCTGCATCGCGATGGGCGAGCCAGCGAGATCGATCTTGTGCTGCCGCCAGAAGTCCTCGAGGACGTAGTCGATGATCCGGTTGTCGAAGTCGACGCCGCCGAGGAACGTGTCGCCGCCGGTCGCGAGCACCTCGAAGACGTTGCCCTGGAGCTGGAGCACCGAGACGTCGAACGTGCCGCCGCCGAGGTCGTAAACCAGGATCTTCTGGTCGAGCGCGCGGCCGAACCCGTAGGCGAGCGCCGCCGCGGTCGGCTCGTTCACGATCCGCCTCACCTCGAACCCGGCGAGCCGTCCCGCCTCGCGCACCGCCTGGCGCTGGGCGTCGGAGTAGTAGGCCGGCACCGAGATGACCGCCTCGTCGATGTCCTTCTGAAGGAACTGGCCGGCGATCTTCTTGACGTGCGCGAGCACCATCGCGGAGATCTCGGGGAGCGTGAGGATCTTGCCCCCGAGCGTCACCGCCGCGTCGCCGCTCGGCCCCTCGACGATGTCGTACGAGTAGTAGTTGCGCAGCTCCTGGACGACCTTCGAGCTCCACTTGCGCCCGATGAGCCGCTTCGCGCCGTAGATCGTGTTCTTCGGGTTCGTGACGAGCTGGTCCTTCGCCACGGCACCCACGAGGAAGTCGGCCTTGTCCGAGAGCGCCACCACCGTCGGCAGGATGAGGCTGCCGCGATCGGTCGGGACGACCTTGGGGATGCGGTTGCGGACGTGCGCGACGCAGGCGTTGGTCGTGCCGAGATCGATGCCGAGGACGGGCTTCTCGCGGGCGGCCATGTGCCCGGATCCTTAGCACGAATCTAGAAGGGTACGTCGTCTCCGTCCCCGTCTCCAGCACCCTCCCCGTCCTCGGTCCCGTCGTTCGCGGCCGGCAGCTCGCGGGCGACGCTCCCCGGCGCGCGAAGGCGCGGCGCCTCGCCCGGCTCGGGCGCGCCGAAGAGCGCCGGCAGGACGCGAGGGTCGCGCGGCGGGAGCTGCCCGGCCGGCGCGGGCACAGCGCCGAGCGCCGGCGCGCCGGCCCCCGGCTCGTCGAGCTGCCAGCGCTCGAACAGCTCCGGCTCGCCGGGCAGCTCCTCGACGAAGCGCGAGGCCTTCATGACGACGCGCTCGCGGTCCCGCGGCGCGGCGAGGATGGGATAGGTGAGGTAGAGCTCGTCCTTCGCGCGCGTGCACGCGACGTAGAAGAGGCGTCGCTCCTCCTCCTCGCCGTCGCGGTCCTTGAGCGCCTGCGCCGACGGGAACCGCCCGTCGGAGAGCCACACCACGAAGACCGCCCGCCACTCGAGCCCCTTCGCCTGGTGCACCGAGGAGAGGATCATCTTCTCGTCCGGCTCGCCGCCCTCCGAGACGGTCTCGGCGGTGAGCTCGGTGAGGAGCGAGATCTCGGCGAGGAACGTCTCGGTGTCCTCGTAGCCGCGGGCGTACTCGGCGAGCTGGCGGAGGTCCTCCACCCGCGAGTCGGCGTTCAGGAACTCGGCGCGGAGGTACTCCTCGTAGCCGCCCTCGATGACCTTCTCGATGGCCTCGCCGGGGAGATCGGCGGTGGGCTTGCGGGAGAGCGCGCGGAGGAGCTCCGCGAGCTTGCGGTACCCCGTGCGCCCCTTGGGCGGCACGTGCGAGGCGACGTCCGGCGCGAGGAGCTCGTCGACCGTCCCCGCCCCGCGCCGACGCCGCGCGACGAACGCGTTCCAGACGCCCTCCGCCGTGGCGGTCCCCACGCCCGGGGTGATCTTGAGGCAGCGCTTCAGCGCCAGCTCGTCGCCGGGGTTCCGGACGAAGCGCAGGTGCGCGAGCACGTCCTTCACGTGGGCCGCCTCGAAGAAGCGCACCCCGCTCCGCACGACGAACGGGATGCCGCGCCGGGCGAGCTCGAACTGGATCTCCATCGCGTGGTGGTGCGCGCGGTAGAGGACGGCGATCTCCGGCAGCGGGATGCCCTCGTCGCGGAGCTCGAGCACCCGCTGCGCGACGAACGCGGCCTGCTGCTGGACCTCGCGGCAGGGCACCACGGCGGGGAGCGTGCCGTCGCCGCGGACGCTCGTGAGCTCCTTCTCGAACTGCCGGATGTTCGCGGCGATGGAGGCGTTCGCGAGGCCGAGGATCTGCGGCGTGGACCGGTAGTTGACGGTGAGGTCGTAGCGGCGCGCGTCGGGGTAGCGCTTCTCGAACTCGAGGATGTTCGCGAAGTGGGCGCCGCGGAAGGCGTAGATGCTCTGCGCGTCGTCGCCGACCACGCAGAGGTTCCGGTGCCCGCCCGCGATGAGATCGACGACGTCGCCCTGGAGCCGGTTCGTGTCCTGGTACTCGTCGACGAGCACGTGGACGTAGCGCCCGGCGATGACGCGCCGGACGGTCTCGCGCTCGGCGAGCAGGATCTTCCAGTTGAGGAGCAGATCGTCGAAGTCCATCGCGTTGAGCTCGTGCTTCCGCTCGGCGTAGCGGCGCGCGACGCGGAGGACGTCGTCGGTCAGCGGGACGAACTGCGGGCGGCGGTCGGCGAGGACGTCGGCGAGCGGCGTCTGGGTGTTCACCGCCATCGAGACGAGGTCGATGAGGACATCCGCCTTGGGGAACCGCCGCGCGCCCACCGCGAGGCCGCAGTCGGCGATCGCCGCGGTCATCACGTCGCGCGAGTCCTCGCGGTCGAGGATCGAATAGCCCTTCTGGTAGCCGAGCTCGCCGCCGTGCTCGCGCAGGATCTGGTGCGCGACGTGGTGGAACGTGCCGCCGGTGATCTGGCGCGTGTCGAGCCGGCAGACCTCCCCGACGCGCCGGAGCATCTCCTGCGCCGCCTTGTTGGTGAAGGTGAGGAGGAGGATCGACTCCGGCGAGACGCCGTCCGCGAGGAGCCGCGCCACGCGCCAGGTGAGCGTGCGGGTCTTGCCGGAGCCGGCGCCCGCGACGACGAGGATCGGCCCCTCGCCCGCCTCGACGACCGCAATCTGCTGGTCGTTGAGCAGGCCCTGGTAGTTGAGCGCGCGGGCCGGGGCGGCCTGGGACTTGAGCTGGTAACGCCGGGACATACGTTCAGGGAGGTGCAACGTAGCAGGCGGGTCCGACACGGGTCCAGCCGGCCCCGGTCCCGGATGCCAGGTGCGCGCTAAGATCGCCGGCATGCCGAGCGCCCCCCTCCAGTTCTGGTTCGACTTCGCGAGCACCTACTCGTACATCGCGGCGCTGCGGATCGAGCCGCTCGCCGCCCGCGCGGGCGTTCCGGTCGAGTGGAGGCCGTTCCTGCTCGGGCCGATCTTCACCGAGCAGCTCGGGATCAAGGACTCGCCCTTCAATGCCTATCCGGTCCGCGGCCGCTACATGTGGCGCGACGTGGAGCGGCTCTGCGCGCGGTACGGCCTTCCGTGGAAGAAGCCCTCGCTCTTCCCCGGGAACGGCCTCCTCGCAGCGCGGATCGGCTGCGTGGTCGCGGCCGAGCCGTGGGCGCCCGAGTTCTTCCGCTCCGTCTTCCGCGCGAACTTCGCCGAGGATCGCGACATCGCGGATCCCGCGGTCGTCGCGGCGCTCCTCGCCGAGGCCGGCCAGGACGCGCAGGCGCTCATCGCGAGGGCCTCCTCCGCAGAGGTGAAGCAGGCCCTGCGCGACCGGACCGCCGAGGCCTCCCGGCTCGGGCTCTTCGGTGCGCCCGACTTCGTCACGCGCGGCGAGCTCTTCTTCGGGCAGGACCGGCTCGACGATGCGCTCGCGTGGGCGGCGGGATCCTGACTCGACGCGCGCTCCTTTCCAGGCTTCGGCTTCGCCGGACCCAGAGTGTTCGAGGACACGGCGACGCGCCTCGAAGCCGAGGGCCAACCCGAAGAGTTTCGGCGCGTTGCGCACGGAGCCCGCCACCCGGTCGCGCGAGTCGCCCGCCGCGGCTGAATACGCGGGCCGCGGCAGGAGTCCCCGGTGTCGTACGAACCACCGCTTGCGGGCGGCCCCGAGCCCCTGCGACCCTGCGCGCCCAACCCGGAGGCCTCGATGCTGCGTCGACCCCGCACCCTCGCCGTTCTCGCCCTCGCCCTCGCGCTGCCCGCCGTCGCTACGGCGCAGGCGCGGTCGATCGATCCCTACGGCCGGCCCGGCGCGAGCCCAGTCGAGCTCGATCGCGGCCTGGTGGCGTCGTACCCGCTCGACGGCGACGCAGTGGACCGCGTCACGCGGAGGCCGGCGCGCGTGGTCGGCGCGCGCCCGCTCGAGGGCCACGATGGGCGGCCCCGGGGCGCGCTCTGGTTCGACGGTGCGCGCGCCTGGGTCGTCCTCGGCGACACGCTGCAGCTCCCGCGCTTCACCATCGCCGCCTGGATCCGGCCCGACGCGACCGACCGCGTGATGGCGATCGTCTCCAAGATCCGGAACCTCCCGGGCCACTACGAGAAGAACCTCGAGCTGCGCCTCGACCCCGGCGGCCGGCTCTTCCTGCACGTCCCGGGTGGCGGCGACTGGGACGCGGCGCAGGGGCAGCGCGCGCTCGAGCCCGGCCGCTGGGTGCACGTGGCCGCGACCTACGACGGCAGGCGAGCGCAGCTATGGGTGGATGGTGTCCGCGACGGCGCTCCGCTCGAGGTGGCGTACGCCCAGACCCGCACCGAGACCTTCATCGGCGCGCGCCCCGAGGGTGGTGGCCGCGACGGTCGTACGCCGGCGGGCCCAACCTTCGCGTTCCAGGGCGGCATCGAGGACGTGAACTTCTGGGATCGCGCGCTCGGCGACGCGGAGCTGCTGGCCGTGGCGGGCCGCGCGCCGCCGCCGTCCGTGCCGCCCATGCCGTATCCGCCGCCCGGCGTGCCTGGCCCGGACGGCGGCGCCGCCGCCGCGCTGGTGGCGTGGTACCCGCTCGACGGCGACGCGGGCGACCGGCAGGGCCGCGCCGACGGCAGGATCGTCGGCAAGGCACGCCCGGCGGAGGACCGCGGCGGCGACCCAGCAGGCGCGCTCGCCTTCTCCGGCAGGGACTACGTTGACCTCGGCCAGCGGGCCGAGCCCGATCGGTTCACCATCGCGGCCTGGGTCCGGCCCGCCCGCACCGACCGCGAGCAGGTGATCTTCTCGAAGGTCTCGTCCGCTGAGGGCCCACGGGATCGCTGGCTCGAGCTGCGGATCGACGCGGGCGGCAAGGTGGCCCTCGCCATCCCCGGCGGTGGGTACGGCTCGCGGGCGCAGGGCGTGCGGACCCCGCGCGCGGTGGCCAAGGGCCAGTGGGTCCACGTCGCCGCCACCTTCGACGGCGAGCGCGCAGCGATCTTCCTCGACGGGTCCGTCGAGGCCGAGGCGTCGCTCCAGCGGCTCGAGGGCTCGAAGGGCCCGGCCTTCCTGGGCGCCCGCCCCGACGCGACCGGGGCCCGGGCGCGGCTCGGGACCGGGCTCGAGGGGCGGCTCGACGACGTCCGTGTCTACCGCGGCGCCATCGCCGACGATGAGGTCGCAGCGCTGGCGCATGAGCGCACCGGCGGCCCGGGCGGAGGCCGGCCCGGGCGCGGGGGCGACGACGAGGAGGTGAGCGCGTTCCTGGTGAAGGTGGACCGGCTGCTCGCCCAGTTCGACGCTGCCTGCGTCCGCCGGAGCGCCGACCTCGTCGCGCGGGTGGAGGCGAGGATCCTCGAGGAGCTGGAGCGGGCCGAGCAGGCCGCCCGCGCCGAGCGGAGCGGGCGCATCGCCGGGTACCTCCGCCGCGCCGCGCAGGAGCTCCAGGCCGGCCGCGGTCGCACGGACCCGATGAGCCTCGATCGCAAGCGCAGCGCGCTGTCCGGACTCGCGGAGTCGCTCTGGAACGACCTCGCGCAGGATCTCGACGACCAGGGGCTGCGGCCGGGCGCAGGCGTGCGCCGCGACGATCTCTGGTACTGACGGCTCTCCCGCCGCGGGTCCCTCGGGTCGGCGCCGGGGGGCCGCGCCGTGGCCGCGCAGTGCGGGTGAGCCGGTGGTGCCGTCGGGCCGGCCGGTGAAGCCGCCGGCGCGCGTTGCGTCGCTGTCGGTGAGTGAGGCGCGCCCCTGGATCACTTCCCGGGCTTGACGCGCGCGAGCTGCTCGATCGCCTTCGCGACCCTCCGGGCGCGGGTCTCGTCCATCTTCGCGCCGCGGACCGACTCGGCGTACTCCCGCTTCTGAGTGTACGAGCAGCGCTCCCAGCCTGCCTCCGCGGCCCGGTTCCTCGATAGGGCGCGCGCGAGCTCCGGTGGTGGCTTCACCACCCGCGCTCCCGTGTCGCGCTCGATCGACACCTGGACGCGGTCTCCTGCCCGGACCCCGGCCGCCTCCGCGCGGTCGCGGCGGATCGGGATGACGTGGCGCCCGCCGCCCATCGGCGACATCGAGCTCCGATAGGTGAGGCCGTTGACGGTCACCTTCACCGGCACTCGACCGCGCGTGCCGAACGCCTCCTCGACGTCGAACGGCACCTCGATGAAGCCGGTCAGCTCTCCCCTCCCGCCGCCCTGGAGCTTCACCACGAACTCCTGCCGAGCAGCGCTCTTCGTCGCCTGCTTCGCGGCTCCCCGCTTCTTGCCGCCGCTGCGCGGCCCGGGCCCCGCGAGCGCCCGCGCGAGCGCCGCGTGCCGCGCTCCGATGCCCTCGATCTCCACGTGCCGCACCGACGGCGCCTTCGCGTCGTGCGACAGCGTGAGAATGAGCCGCTCGGCGGAGAGCGCCGACGGGATCCGGTCCGCCCACTCCACGAGCAGCGCGCCCTCCCCGCCCACGAGGTCGCCGAAGCCGGTCCCGTAGAGCTCGTCCTCATCGCCGATCCGGTAGAGGTCGGCGTGGTGCACCGGGATCCTGCCGCGGTAGGTCGCGACGATCGCGAAGCTCGGCGACGAGACCTCCTCGGGGGGGACCGACGCGCCCTCGCAGGCGCCGCGGACGAGCTGGGTCTTGCCGGCGCCCAGCTCGCCCACCAGCGCGACCACGTCGCCGGGCTCGAGGAGCCCGCCGAGCCTCTTCCCGAGCGCGTAGGTCGCGCGCGCCGAGCGCGTCGTCCGCCGCGCGGTGAATCGCTCCGCCGTCATCGTCCCCACTCCGCCCAGACCTCGCCGATCGCCTCGCCCAGGTCGCCCGCGAGGAGCCCGCGCTCGCCGAGCCGCGCGGCGACGCGATCGCCGGCGCGCCCGTGCACCCAGGCGCCCACCCGCGCCGCCGCGCCGGGCGCGAGCCCGCCCGCGAGCAGCGCCCCGATGAGCCCCGCGAGCACGTCGCCCGTTCCTCCCGTCGCCATGCCGGCGTTGCCGGTCGGGATCACGGCCGCCGGCCCCTCCGGATCCGCGACCACCGTCCGCGCGCCCTTCAGCACGATCGTCGCCCGCCACAGGCGCGCCTTCTCGGCGGCGACGCCGATGCGGTCCGCCTGCACCGCGTCGATGGTCGTCCCGCACAGGCGCGCCATCTCGCCCGGGTGCGGCGTGAGCACGAGCGGCACGCCCAGCGCGGCGAGCCGCGAGGGGTCGTCCGTGAGCGCGTTCAGCGCGTCGGCGTCGAGCACGGCCGGGAGCCGCGCCCGCTCGAGGAGGGCGCGCAGGAGCTCGCCCGTCTCGTCGCCGCGCGGGATGCCCGGGCCGATGGCGAGCGCGTCCATGCCCTTCGCCGCGGCGAGGAGCGCCTGGAGATCCGCGCGCCCGAGCGGGCCCGCCCCGGGGACCGCCGTGCTCATCGCCTCGGGGCGGCCGAACAGCGCGAGCGGCAGCGCCTCGGCGCGGGAGGCGAGCGTCACGAGCCCGGCCCCGCCGCGGAGCGCGCCCGTGAGCGCGAGGTGCGCCGCGCCGGTCTTGCCGGGCGAGCCGGCCACGACGAGGAGCCGCCCGGCGTCGCCCTTGTGCGCGTCGGGCCTGCGCGGCGGCAGGAGCGCGCGCGCCTGGTCCGCCTCGAGGAGCTCGCACAGGGCCGGCACGCGCGCGGCCGCCTCGGCCGGGATGCCGATGTCGGCGACGGTCACCTCGCCCGCGAACGACGGGCCGGGGTGCAGGACGAGCCCGCGCTTCTGGAAGGCGAAGGTTACGGTGCGGTCGGCGCGCACGCAGGCCCCGAGCGGCCGGCCGGTGTCGGCGGAGAGGCCGGAGGGGACGTCCACGGCGACGACGCGCGCGCCCGCCGCCCGCGCGGCGTCGATGCGCTCGATGGCCCGCGCGAAGGCGCCCTCCGGCGCGCGCGAGAGCCCGGTGCCGAAGATCGCGTCCACCACCACATCGCCCGGCCCGGCGTCGAGCCCGCCGAGCTCGACCGCCTCGTCGATCGGCACGCCCGCGCGCTCCGCCTCCTCGCGCGTCGCGCGCGCGTCGCCCGTGAGGCGCGCCGCCGCGACCAGCGAGAGGACGCGCGCGTCCCGCCCCGCCGCGCGGAGGATCCGCGCCGCCACGTAGCCATCGCCGCCGTTGTTCCCGCCGCCGCAGACGACCACGAACCGCCCGCCCGGCGCGGCGAGCGCGCGCGCCGCCTCCGCCACCGCGCGCCCGGCCCGGTCCATGAGCGCGAGCGACGGCACCCCGAACGCGTCGATGGCGGCGCGATCGATGGCGCGCATCTCCGCGGAGCCGACGAGCCTCATCGCGCCTCCCCGTCGAGCACTACTGTCGCCGCGGCGACGCCGCCGTCGTGCGTGAGCGTCACGAGCGCGCGGCGCACGCCCAGCCGCGCCGCCGCGTCCGAGGCGACGCCGCGCAGGGCGAGCGCGGGCGCGCCCTCGCCCCGGACCACCTCGACGTCGGTGAAGCGGATCCCGGCGGGCGCGCCGAGCGCCTTCGACGCCGCCTCCTTCGCCGCGAAGCGAGCGGCGTAGCGCGTCGCGCGGTCGCGCGCGGCGTCGCAGTAGGCGCGCTCACGGTCGGTGAAGCAGCGCGCGAGGAAACGGTCCACGCGGCCGGGCGGGCCCGCGAGGATGCGCTCGAGCCGCGCCACCTCCACGACGTCCATGCCGAGCCCGAGGACCACGTCGCCTCCCCTCGCCCGCGGCGCCCCCTTCGACAGGCTCAGGGCGAGCGGGCCGAAATGCTACGGCCGCGCCTTCGCGATGAGCTCCCGCATCTCGCGGACGGCGCGCTCCATGCCGACCAGCACGGCCCGGCCCACGATCGAGTGGCCGATGTTCAGCTCCTCGATCTCGGGGATGGCCGCGACCGGCAGCACGTTCTGGTAGTTGAGCCCGTGCCCCGCCGCCACCTCGAGCCCCAGCTTGGACGCCGCCTTGCACGCGTCGACGAGTCGCGACAGCTCCTTGCGGCGATCCGGGGCGAGCCGGGCGTCGCAGTAGCGCCCGGTGTGGAACTCGACGGTGGACGCCTCGGCGCGGTGCGCCGCCTTCACCTGGTCGAGGTCCGGATCGATGAACAGCGAGACCTTGATGTCCGCGTCGCGCAGCGTCTTCACGACCTTGCGCACGTTGTCGCGCCCGCCCACGGCGTCGAGGCCGCCCTCGGTGGTGAGCTCCTCGCGCCGCTCCGGCACGAGCGTCACCACGTCCGGCTTCACCTCGTAGGCGATCTTCACCATCTCCTGGGTGGCGGCCATCTCGAGGTTGAGCCGCGTCGAGACGGTGCGCCGGAGGATCTGGAGGTCCCGCTCCTGGATGTGGCGACGGTCCTCGCGGAGGTGGATCGTGATCTGGTCCGCCCCGCCCAGCTCGGCGAGCACGACCGCGGCGACGGGATCCGGGTACGTCGTGCGGCGGGACTGGCGGAGCGTCGCGACGTGGTCGACGTTGACACCGAGGCGGGCGGGCATGGCCGGAATCTAACCTATCTTCGTGCCGGGGGGGCGCACACGGCGTCCCCCCGGACCCCCGGCTCGCTCCGGCGCAGCCTCATCCGCCTGCGCTCGCATCTTCGTTCCGGGGGCGGCCCGAGCGCCCGTTACCCCAGGGCCTTGCGCAGCTCGTCCGCGATTTGATCGGCCTGCGCCCGGATCCGCTTGCCGTCGGTGCCCTCGACGAGGACGCGGACCTTGTTCTCGGTGCCGGAGAAGCGCACGAGGACGCGGCCGTCCTTCCCGAGCGCCTTCTCCACCGCGGAGATCGCGCCAGCGACCCCCGGGAGGTCCGAGAGCGGTCGCTTCTCCTTCACCGCGACGTTCACGAGCGCCTGCGGCACCGGCTCGAAGCAGCGGGCGAGCTCGGAGAGCGGGCGCCCCTCGCGCTGCATCACCGCGAGCACGTTCAGGCCGGCCGCGACGCCGTCGCCCGTCGTGACGTGGTCGAGGAAGATGAGGTGCCCCGACTGCTCGCCGCCGAAGTTGTAGCCGTTGCGCCGCATCTCCTCGACGACGTACCGGTCGCCCACCGCGGTCCGGACGACCCGGCCGCCGGCGCCGGCGAGGGCGCGCTCGAGGCCGAGGTTCGACATGACCGTCGCGACCACGGTCTTCTTGGCGAGCGCCTTCTGGCGGATGAGGTTTCGCCCGACGAGCGCCATGATGGCGTCGCCGTCCACGATGCGCCCCTGCTCGTCCGCGAGGATCACGCGGTCTGCGTCCCCGTCGAGCGCGAGGCCGAGGTGCGCCCGGTGCTTCTGGATGGCCTTCGCCATGTTCTCGGGGTGAACGGCGCCGCAGCCGTCGTTGATGTTCTTCCCGTCCGGCCTCACGTTGAGCGGGATGACCTTCGCGCCGAGCTCCTCGAACACCGCCGGCGCCACGTGGTAGGCCGCGCCGTGCGCGCAGTCGACCACGATGGTGAGGCCGTCGAGCGTGAGGCTCTTCGGGAAGATCGACTTGAGGAACACGACGTACCGCCCGATGGCGTCGTCGATCCGCTTCGCCTTGCCGATGCGCGTGGCCGTCGGGCGGAGCGCGTGGAACTCCTCGAGGCCCGACTCGCCGAGCACGAGCTGCTCGATCTGGAGCTCGACCGCGTCGGGGAGCTTGAACCCGTCGCGCGAGAAGAACTTGATCCCGTTGTCCTGGTACGGGTTGTGGCTCGCGCTGATGACGACGCCCGCGTCGGCGCGCATCGACTGCGTGAGGAACGCGATGCCGGGCGTCGGCAGCGGGCCCGAGAGCATGACGTCCACGCCCATCGAGCAGATCCCGGAGGCGATCGCCTGCTCGAGCATGTACCCCGACAGGCGGGTGTCCTTGCCGATCACGATCCGGTGCCGGTGCGAGCCGTTCCGCACCACGTAGGCGAGCGCCCGCCCGAGCTGGAGAGCCATCTCGGCGGTCATCGGGTGGACGTTCGCGACGCCGCGCACGCCGTCCGTGCCGAACAGCCGCCGAGCGACCGGCGCGTGGCTCGCGGCGCCGTTGCGGGAGGTGCCGTTGCGCATGGTGTTCCGCGCCTCGTCGCGGCTCGCGCGCGAGCGCGCCGCGCCGTTCACTGCTGCACGGGACGTCGGGAGGGATTCACGGGTCGGCATCGCTCACGCAACCTAGGGTTCGAGGGAGAGGGGTTCAACGGGCGTCCCGCCGGAGATCGATCGTCCCCTGCGCGGGGGTGATGGACTCGACGCGCAGGCCGTGGGGGACGTGCAGCGCCTCGGCGCGCGCGCGCCACGCGACCTGCCCACCGCCCGCGCGCGTGACGTCGATGCGGACGGGCCCGAGGGTCGCCGGGTCGAGGACCCGGAGGCGCGCCCACGGCCCGTTCACCGCCACGGTGACCTCGGCCGGGAGCGCGTCGATGGGCGGCGCCCGCGGCGGGAGCACCGCCTCGACCGGCACGAGGTAGGCCGCCGTGACGCGCCGCTCGCCGCGCACGACGACGAACAGCGCGAGCGCGATCACGACGGCGAGGAGCGCGAGCGCGAGATCAGAGCGCCGCATGCGACCCTCCCTGCCGGCGCGGCGCGGGCGACGCGTCGCGGGGGCGCGCGACCGCGGCGAACCCGCCCGTCCCGCCGTGGTCCGCGCCCAGGAACGCGGCGTAGAGCAGCGCCCGCAGCCGCTTCTCGTCGAGCCCGCGGTGGAGCGCGCCCTCGAGCGCGACGGAGATCTCGCCCCGCTCCTCCGAGACGACGACCACCGCGGCGTCGACCTCCTCGGCGAGTCCGAGGGCGGCGCGGTGGCGCGTGCCGAGCTCGAGCGCGGCGGGCGCCGCCGAGAGCGGGAGCAGGCACGCGGCGGCGACGGCCCGGCTCCCCTGCACCACGATCGCGCCGTCGTGGATCGGGCTCGCCGGCTGGAACAGCGCCACGAGGAGCTCGGGCGTGATCGCGGCGTCGAGGCGGAACCCCGAGCGGGCGAGCTCGGAGAGATCGGCGGTCCGCTCGACGACGACGAGGGCGCCCACGCGCCGGCGCGCGAGCTCGAGCGACGCCTTCACCACCGCGTCGATCGTCCCGATCCGCGCGACCCGCTCGGCGTGCGCGCCGTGCTCGTCGTTGACGAACCGTTCGACCAGGCGCGCCAGGCGCGGGGAGCGGCCCAGCTCCGCGAGCGCACGCCGGAGGTCCGCCTGGAAGAGCACGATGACGCCGAAGATGAACGAGTAGCTGAGGAAGTGGCCGAGGAGCCAGGAGAGGGTGGCGAGCCCGGCGCCCTCGGCGCCGACGTAGGCGAGGCCGACGAGGGCGAGCCCGACGAGGATCGCGGTCGCGCGCGTGCCGCGGATGAAGCGGAGCACGTGGTAGCAGAGGAACGCCACGACGGCGACGTCGACGAGCGCGAGCAGCGCGTCGCGGACGGTGGCGTCCGGCCCGATGAGGAACGTGAGGACGGATTGCAACGCAGGTCTCCGGCGCGCGGCAGTCTACCGCGAGGTCGACTTCGAGCCGAGCACTCGTCAGCGGGGCCGTGCGGCGTCCCGGATGGCCGCCGCCACCCGGGCGGCCTGGCGAGCGGGCGCCACGTCGTGGACGCGCACCCACTCGACCCCGGCGAGCACCGCGGCCGTCACCGCCGCGAGCGTGCCGGGCAGCCGATCCTCCACGGGCGCGCCCGCGGCCTTGCCGATGAAGCTCTTGCGCGAGGGCCCGACGAGGAGCGGGCGCCCCAGCGCGCGCAGCTCTCCGAGCCGCGCGAGGAGCTCGAGGTTGTGCTCGGGCGTCTTCGCGAAGCCGAGGCCGGGGTCGAGGATCGTGTGCTCCGGATCCACACCCGCCGCCTCGGCCCGCCGCAGCACCAGGGCGAGCTCGGCCTGGACCTCGGCGACGACGTCGCGGTAGCTCGCCCGCGACTGCATGTCCGCCGGCGTCCCGCGCCTGTGCATGAGGACGATGGGCGCGCCCGCCTCGGCGACGACCCGCGCGAGCTCCGGATCGGCGAGGCCGGAGACGTCGTTCACGAGGTCGGCGCCGGCGGCGAGCGCCGCCCGCGCCACCGCGGCCTTCGTGGTGTCGACCGAGATGGGCAGCGCGAACCCGCGCGCGCGCAGGGCCTCGACGACCGGCACCACGCGCCGGAGCTCCTCGCCCTCGGGCACGGGCGGGGCGCCGGGCCGGGTCGACTCGCCGCCCAGGTCGACGAGATCCGCCCCCTCCTCGGCGAGCCGGAGCGCCTGCGCCACTGCCTGGGCGGGATCGAGGAACCGGCCGCCGTCGGAGAAGGAGTCCGGGGTCGCGTTCACGATCCCCATGAGAAAGGGGCCCGGCCCGTCGAAGAGCCTGGCCCCGATCTGCATGCGCATCGCGACTACGCCTTGCCCGTGGCCGGCACCGTGGCCGTGGCCGCGTCGAGGAGCCCCGCCTTCTTCTTCTCGGCGGCGGCGGCGGCGGCAGCCGCGACGGCGAGCGGCTTCGGCGGCGGCGGCCGGCTGATGGCGCCGCCCGAGACGAGCACGTCGACGTCGGACGCGTCGAGCGTCTCGTACTCGATGAGCGCGTCGGCGATCTTGTTCAGGATCGCCTGGTTCTCGAGGAGCACGCGCTTCGCGCGGTCGTACTGCTCGAAGACGATGCGGTGCACCTCGGCGTCGATGTCGCGCGAGGTCTGCTCGGAGAAGGTCTGGACCGTGTTCATCTCGCGGCCGAGGAAGACCTCGCCCTCCTTCTTGCCGAAGGCGAGCGGGCCCATCTTCTCGCTCATGCCCCACTCGCACACCATGGAGCGGGCGAGGTTCGTCGCGACCTCGATGTCGTTCCCGGCGCCGGTGGTCTTCTGGCCGAAGGTGATCTCCTCGGCGAGCCGGCCGCCCATCAGGATCGCGACCTGGTTGAGCGCGTACTCCTGGGAGATGTTGAGCCGGTCCTCCTGCGGGAGCTGCTGGGTGAGGCCCAGCGCGCGACCGCGCGGGATGATCGTGACCTTGTGGACCGGGTCGGTGCCGGGGAGGATCTTCGCGACGAGCGCGTGGCCGGCCTCGTGGACCGCCGTCGTGCGCTTCTCCTTCTCGGAGATGATCATCGAGCGCCGCTCGGTGCCCATGATGACCTTGTCCTTCGCGAACTCGAAGTCCTCGATCGCGACCTTCTCCTTGTTGCGCCGCGCGGCGTAGAGCGCCGCCTCGTTCACGAGGTTCTCGATGTCCGCGCCGGAGAACCCGGGCGTGCCGCGCGCGATCTGGGTGAGGTCCACCGCCCCGTCGAGCGGGGTCTTCTTGGTGTGGACCTTGAGGATGCCGAGCCGGCCGTTGAGGTCCGGGCGCGGCACCACGATGCGCCGGTCGAAGCGGCCGGGCCGGAGCAGCGCCGGGTCGAGCACGTCGGGCCGGTTCGTGGCCGCGATGAGGATGACGCCCTCGTTCGACTCGAACCCGTCCATCTCGACGAGAAGCTGGTTGAGCGTCTGCTCGCGCTCGTCGTGACCGCCGCCGAGGCCCGCGCCGCGGTGGCGGCCGACCGCGTCGATCTCGTCGATGAAGATGATGCAGGGGGCGTTCTTCTTGCCCTGCTCGAACAGATCGCGGACGCGCGAGGCGCCCACGCCGACGAACATCTCGACGAAGTCCGAGCCGGAGATGGAAAAGAACGGCACGCCCGCCTCGCCCGCGACCGCGCGCGCGAGGAGCGTCTTGCCGGTGCCCGGGGGTCCCATGAGCAGCACGCCCTTCGGGATGCGGCCGCCGAGGCGCGTGAACTTCTTGGGGTCCTTCAGGAAGGAGATGATCTCCTCGAGCTCGTCCTTCGACTCGTCGATCCCGGCGACGTCGGCGAAGGTGATCTTGTTGTGGTGCTCGGTCATGAGCTTCGCCTTCGACTTCCCGAAGCTCATCGCCTTCCCGCCGCCCGACTGCAGCTGGCGCATGAAGAAGAAGAACAGGAGGAACAGGAAGACGAGGGGGAGGTACTGGAGCAGCACCGTCACCCACAGCGAGCTCTGCTCGGGCTTCTCGAACGAGAGGTTCACCCCCCCCTGGCGCAGCTTCTCCGCGATCGTCGCGGACGCGTCGATGGGGCCCGTGGTGACGAACTCGGAGCCGTCGCGCAGGTGGCCGATGTAGTCGAGGTCCTTGATGCGGACCTCCTTCACCTCACCCGCCTCGACCTTCTGCATGAACTGCGACCAGTTGTAGGTCTTCGCCTGGGCGCCGCGCTGCTGGAACAGCTGCCACAGCGCCAGGAACATCACGATCAAGAAGACCCAGAGCAGGGCGGTCTTGTAGGACTGTCGCAAGGCTCTCTTTCCCCTTCGGTGGAGCGTCAGATCGTCGGAACCGACGGGATTCGCCGCGTCTTCCGCGGCCCTGCGCGTCGAGCTGCGCTCCGGACCAGGCGGTGCTTATAGCAGCCCCTCACCCCTTTTGCAGTGCGGCCGGCGGTCCTAGGGGGCGTCCACCAGGTGGGCGGCGAGGCCTGCGCCCGCAGGGCCGAGGCCCGAGCCCACGGCCGCCAGCTCCGGGATCGCCAGCACCTGGGCGCCACGGGCGAGGACGACGAGCGCATCCCGCCGCTCGCGGGGCACCTTTCGGTCGATGAGCCAGCGTTTCAGCGTCTTGGAGCCGCGGCCTCCGTCGGGGCGCCAGCGGTCCCCCGGGCGCCGCGTCCGGAGCGCGAGCGGCCAGGGGACATCGCCTTCCCGGATGGCCGAGATCTGGACGGCGCAGCCGCGTTCGGGGAGTTCGTACCGTCCGGGTCCCTTTACCTCCACCGGGGCAAAGCCGACGGCCACGGGCACGGGAGCGGAGGAGAGGAGCTCCAACCGGCCGTAGCGACAGCGGGCGAGGAACCCGCCTGGCAACGTGACGCTCCCGGGGCGGTCGTCGCGCCGCAGGAGCGAGAGGATCGCCTCCACGTGCTTCAGCTCGAGACCGTCGCGGCGCCCGGCCGCCCGTGCCCAGAGCCGGCGGACGACGCGCCGCCGCACCGCGGGAGGTGCGGCGCGCAGCGTGTCGAGCGCGACGCCTGGGCCATCGCCGGAGAGCTCGCGGGCGAGGCGTGAGAGCGCCCGATCGTCCTCGCGCGTGAGGTCGGCGGCGCGCGCGATGGCGCGCTCGGCCGCCGGCGCGAGCGCGGTGAGCGCAGGCCAGACCTCGAGCCGGAGTCGGTTGCGGGCGAAGCGCGGGGTCGCGTTCGTCGGGTCCGTGCGCCAGGGGATCCCGCGTGAGGCGAGGTACGCGAGGCCCTCCTCGCGCGAGCGGTCGATGAGCGGTCTCACGATCGCACCGCGCCGGGGTGGGATCCCGGAGAGCCCCCGCCCCCCCGCGCCGCGCAGGATGCGCAGGAGGACCGTCTCCGCCTGGTCGGTTCGGGTGTGGCCGGTCGCGATGCGCGACGCGCCCACCCGAGCCGCCGCTGCCCGAAGCGCCCCGTAGCGGGCACGGCGCGCCTCGGCCTGCACGTTGCCCGGGGCGACCGAGACCCGGACCGACTCGAAGGGGACGCCAAGGCGCTCGCAGACGGCGGCGGCGCTGGCTGCGTCATCCGCCCCGCCAGGTCGGAGGCCATGGTCCACGTTGAGCGCGGCGATTGCCATGGACGGGAGACAGCCCGCGTCGCGGAGCTCGGTGAGCGCGGCGAGCAGGGCGGTCGAGTCCGGGCCGCCGGACAGGGCGACGAGGACGCGCTCGCCGGGGGAGACGAGCCGTCGGCGACGGATCGTGGCCAGGACTGCGGCCGGGTAAGGATGGACTTTCTTGCGCACGGTGCGGCGCGCTCTGGCGCGGGCATCTATAGTAGCCGGGCGAACTTCGTGAGTAGCCGGGCGAACTTCAGGGCGGGCTGCAGATTCCGGGAATGAAGGCGCCGGGCGGCAGGTTCTGGAGGCAAAGCACGCGAGGGGGGCACATCGCACAGACCCGCGACAGCGTTGCGCTTTCTGACCTGGGATGAGATGTTGGGTGCCAGGCGTTGACGTCGGCGGGGCGTGAAACAAGTTACAGGCGCTGGGCCTAGGGGTCCCCCCCCTCCCCCTCTGGGCCCACGGAGAGCCGGCAGCAATGCCGGCTCTCCTCTTTTCTGGACCCGCGACGCGCCGCGCACTCCCTGCGCGAACCTCGGCACATGCATTCCGCTCAGCGTTAAGGCGCCGCTCCGCGGTGACGTGGAGCACATCACTCTGCGTCTCCACGCTCAGCCGACCCTACCTCCCCGGTCGAGGTGGACGAGCGCTTGACCCCAGGCGCGGGCCAGCGTACAAGGTCGCGGTTGTCCCACAGCACGGAGTACCGATGCCCGGCACTGACAAGCGCAAGCAGTCCCTATACTTCCCCGAGGACATGCTGAACGAGATCCAGGCTGAGGCGAACCGGCAGGACCGTTCGCTGTCGTGGATCGTCCAGCAGGCCTGGCGCATCGCCCGGGGCGAGATCATGCGGTTTCCCTCTGTGAACGACGTGCTGTCGGGCGTCGCCCGCGAGGACGAGCGCGAGGAAAAGGGCGGGTAACCACCCCCGTTCCGGTTTCTCGCTGAGTCGTACGACGCGCCCGCGCCGGGATTCCGGCACGGGCGCGATCCGTTTTTTGGCCCTGGCGGGTCGAGAGCGCTACCCTTCACGGGCCGCCTGACCTCCCCCGCCCCGATGCCCAGATCTCCGCTCCCCGACCCCTCCGAAGCGTCCGACGAACCGCTCTCGAGCGAGAGCTTTCACGAGCTGCCTCCGGAGCTCGACGACGAGGAGTTCGACGTCGTCGACGTACCGACCGGGGACGAGCCCCTGCGCGCTCCGCGCGTCCCGCGCCGGCAGCTGCTCGCCGCTGGCGTGGGCGTGGCAGCGGTGACGCTCCTCGCCGGCGGGCTCCTCGGCTATCGCATCCACCATCGACGCGCGGTGCTCCAGGAGGGGCTCGCGCGGGCCGGCGCCCTGCTGCGGCTCGACACCGCAGCCGGATACCGCGGCGCCGCCAGGCTCCTCGAGCCGCTCGCCGAGCTCGATCCGCTCGAGGCCGGCGGGACGCGGGCGTTCGCGCTCGCGATGCTCGCGGCCGACTACCGGGACGCGGCGGCGGGGCGCACCGCGGAGCTCTTGCTCGTCGAGCCGATGCGGGCCGACGAGGTGCCCGCGCGAGCGAACCTCGCTGCGGCCGCCCTCGCGATCGGACGTCGCGAGGCGGGCGACGCGATGACGGCCGCCGTCCGCGCCGGGCCGCTGCCCGAGGCGCGCGTGCTCTCGGCGCGCATCGCCCTGCTCGCGGGGAACGTCGCCGCCGCCGTGGAGCCGGTCCAGGCCGCCGCCGAGGCCGGCGCGCCCGCCGGGCTCGCGCTCCGCGGCGACATCCTGCGGCGCACACGGCGCGACCTCGGCGCCGCCCGCGCGTCGTACGCCGCGGCCCTGTCCGCGTCACCCGCCCACCCGCGCGCCGCCTTCGGCCTCGCGAAGCTGGCGCTCTCCGGGAACGCCACGTCCGACGAGGCCGAGTCCGCGCTGCGGCGCCTCCTGGAAGATCGGGAAGGCACGCCCGGGCCCGAGCGCGGGCGCGCGGCGCTCCACCTCGCGGCGCTCCGCCTGCGGGCAGGGGATCGCACCGCCGCCGCCGCGGCGCTCGACGCGGCCGCGCTCGACGCGAGCGCGCGGAGCTGGGCGGAGCGCGGCGCCGCGGTCGAGGCGGCGCAGCGCGGGCCCTACCGCGCGGTGGAGGGCGCGCCGGCCGGGATCCGGAGCGCGAGCGACGACGACCCGCCCGTGCTCGCCGCCGTTCCACCCCCCCCCCCCCCCCCCCCCCCCCCCCCCGCGCCCCCCGCGCCCACCGCGAGGGCCGCCGGGTATGCGCCCGCGCCCAAGGCGAAGGCGACGACCGCGAAGCGCCCCGGGGTGAAGCCGACCGCGAAGGCGAAGGCGACGAGCGCGAAGAAGAAGCCGGGCTCCGCGCCGGCCAAGGGCGCGAAGCGCGCCGCTCTCGCGAAGCGCACCGCGGGCCCCACGACCTCGACGCGGCACTGAGGCGGAGACCAGTCGATCTGGATCGCTAATGCGGCGCACGCTGGCTGGCTGCGCCGACGCCATGGCGCGCCTCGCGACGCGACCAGATCAACCGGGCTCCGCGCTGCCCGCCCCGTCGTCGGCGAGATCCCGTCACCGTGAGTGATTGAACGCCTGCGGGGGCCCCCGCGGGCACGAGCGCGCGCACGCCCCACCGGCCGCCTGCCTGGCGGCGAGGCCGCACGGCCGCGCGTGCACGCCCGCCCGGCAGCACGTGCCTCGCCCTCGGGCATCCCCCACCCCCGCCTCGCTGGAATGCGCGATTTCCAGGCGGTCCGCTCGCGGCATGTCGGCTGCACAGGGAACCCGTCCGGACGCAACGGCCCTCGCCACCGCTCACCGGAGGAACCCTTGAAAAAGCTGCTGCTCTTCGCCGTCGCCGCCGCGCTCCCCGCGGCCGCGCTCGCTGCCGACGGGATCGACACGGGCGACACCGCGCTCGTGCTCGTCAGCGCCGGCCTCGTGATGCTCATGACCCCCGGTCTCGCCTTCTTCTACGGCGGGCTCGTCCGCTCCAAGAACGTCGTCCACACCATGAACCTCTCGATCGTGGTGATGGGGATCGCGGGCGTCATCTGGGCGCTCGTGGGGTACAGCCTCGCGTTCTCCCCGGGAGGCGCGCTCGACAAGGTGGTCGGCGGCCTCGGCTGGATCGGGCTGCGCGGCGTCGGCGCCGCGCCCGAGCCCTCGCTCGCGGCGACGGTCCCGCACTCTGCCTTCATGCTGTTCCAGGCGATGTTCGCGGTGATCACTCCCGCGCTCATCTCCGGCGCGATCGTCGAGCGCGTCCGCATGAAGGCGTACCTCCTGTTCGTCGCGCTCTGGAGCCTCGTCGTGTACGCGCCGGTCGCGCACTGGGTCTGGGCGCCGGGCGGCTGGCTGCGCGGCCTCGGCGTGCTCGACTTCGCCGGCGGGACGGTGGTGCACATCAACGCCGCCGCCGCCGCGCTCGTGGGCGCGATCCTGATCGGCAAGCGCCGCGGCCTGCGGATGCCGTCCGTGATGCCGCACAACGTGCCGTTCGCGATCCTCGGGATGGGCCTGCTCTGGTTCGGCTGGCTCGGGTTCAACGGCGGCAGCGCGCTCGCCGCGAACGGGCTCGCCGGCACCGGGTTCGTGAACACGTTCTTCGCGCCGGCGGCCGCGGCGCTGACCTGGGGCCTCCTCGAGCTGTTCCTCTACGGCAAGATGTCCGGCGTGGGCCTCGCCTCGGGCGCCGTGGCCGGCATGGTCGCCATCACCCCCGCCGCCGGGTTCATCCCGCCCATCTCCAGCCTCCTCATGGGCGGCCTCGCCGCGCTCGCCTCCTTCGGCGCGGTGCGTCTGCGCCCGCGGCTGGGCCTCGACGACTCCCTCGACGTCTTCGCCGTCCACGGCGTCGCGGCGACGCTCGGCGCGCTCCTCACCGGGGCGCTCGCCTCGACCGCCGTGAACTCCGCCGGCGCCGACGGCAGCCTCGCCCTCGTCGGGAAGCAGGCCGTGGGCGTCGCGGTGACGCTGGTCTACTCCGGGGTGGTCTCGTTCGCGCTCTACAAGCTCGTCGCGCTCGTCACCCCGCTCCGCGCGGACGAGCAGGACGAGTGGACGGGCCTCGATCAGGCCGAGGCGGGCGAGCGCGGGTACATCTCGACCGATCTCGAGTCGTCGGCCGGGGCCATCAGCCCTCACCACGCGCCTCCGGTCCCGGCTCCCCAGCCCGCGGGCACCACGGCGTAGCCCCCTCGCAGCTCCCTCCCCCCTCCGGAGACAGACCCTCGATGAAGACCGTCCTGAAGGCGCTCACAGTCGCCGCGCTCGTCCTCGCCGCGCCGGCCGCCCTGGCCACTCCCTCCACGACGATGTGGAGCCCGGCGACGACGTACGTGCAGCCGTACCTCGTGCCGCACCTCACGTACGACACCTACTTCGCGGAGCGCGGCGCGTACCAGATCGACACCGGCCTCACGATGGGCGTGCTGCCCTTCGAGAAGCTGCAGGGCGAGATCGGGTTCGACCTGTTCTACCCGGGGGTCACGAAGAACGGGTTCCTCGTCAACGCGAAGCTCGCCGTGCCGGAGGGTGCGCTCGGCGCGTACGCGCCCGGGCTCTCCTTCGGCGTCCAGAGCCTCGGGTTCGAGAAGGACGTGAACGACTACGACATCCTGCACGCGACGGTCGGGAAGACGTTCCCCGTCATCGGCAACCTCGCCGTGGGCGGGTACTACGGCCTGAACGACAAGCTGCTCGTGGACGAGAACGGCGACGCGGAGAACGCCGGGTTCATGGCGAGCTGGACCGGCCCGGAGCTCAAGCTCGGTGCGCCCGGGCTGCAGAAGATCGTCCCGGTCGCGGACGTGATGACCGGGCGGAGCTCGCTCGGCGCGGTGGGCCTCGGCGCGGCGCTCAGCTTCACGCCGTCGGTGGGGCTCATCACCGGCCCGGTGTTCTTCCTCAACTCCAGGGTGCAGCCGGGCGGCGCCGACTGGATGTGGTCGTTCCAGCTCGACGTGGACGTCGAGCTCCTGGCGAAGCGCTGAGCCGCTCGCGGGTGGGCCGCAGCGGTCCCGTGGGGTGCCTCCCGGAGACGGGGGGCGCCCCACGTCTTCGTTCGCAGGCGGCGAGGACGCTACGGCGCGAGCTGCGAGAGCAGGGTGTCGAACACGAACAGCTCGACGCGCTCGCGGTCCTCGGGAGAGAGCCCGATCATCTGGAACGAGACGCGCACGTTGCCCGCATTCGGCTTCGCGTCCGTCACGCGCGCGTGGCCGGACAGCGCCTCGGCGCCCGGCAGCCGGAGCGTGAAGCGGGCCTCGTCGCCGAGCGGCGGCGCCTTCGCGAGGAGGCAGGAGAATCCGCCGGTGGAGAGATCGAGCGTGATGGCGCGCTCGCGCGAGGTGAGGAGGTCGAGGTCGAGCTGGAGGGCGCGCGCGACACGGATCGCCTGGCGCGGCGGCTGCCCCGGAGCGACCGTGAGCCGCTGCGCCGCGAGGAGCGCCCGGGCGAGCTCGTCGCGGCCTGCGTGATAGTCGTCGCGGTCGACGCCGACGAGCGCGCCCTTGCGGGCCTTCTCGTGGAGGGTGCGGAAGGCGGCGAGCCAGGCGGCGAGGGTCGTCACGGCGGAGCTCCCTAGAGCGCCTTCTTGAGCTCGGGCGCGGGCTTGAAGCCGACGGTCTTGGTGGGCGCGATCCGGATCTCGGCGCCGGTCCGGGGGTTGCGGCCGACGCGGCCGGCGCGCTTCTTCACGGCGAAGGTGCCGAAGCCCGGCATGGTGAAGCGCTTGTCCTTGCGGATGCCTTTCGCGAGGTGCTCGAAGAGCGTGTCCACCAGGAGCGCGACCTGCCGCCGCGAGAGGTCGTCGTGAGCCGCCTGCACCTTCTCGATGAGCTCCGCCTTCGTCATCTGCGCTCCCGTCAGAGGCGCGGAAGCTAGCCTCGGCCCCGCGGGGCCGTCAAGCACCGCTCCAGCTTGACAGGCGCGCGCCCCGCGGCGCGCCCTCGCGGCGCCTCCTCGTGCGCGGTCCGCCCCCGGCGCCCGTGCGCCGCCCGCGCCGGGGAGGCCCCACCCTCAGGCGAGACCGAGGACGCGCCGCGCCTCGGCAGGCGTCGCGACCTCACGCCCGGCGCGCGCGGCGAGGTTCACCGCGAGCGACACGAGCTCGTCGGAGCCCTTCGCGAGCACGCCCTTCGCGGCGTACAGGTTGTCCTCGAGGCCGACGCGCACGTGGCCTCCGAGCGCGAGCGAGAGCTCCACCATCGGGAGCTGGAAGCGCCCCACCCCGGCGATGCTCCAGTGCGTCCGCTCCGGGAGCCCGTCGAGCAGGAAACGGACGTTCCGCTCGCTCGCGGACATGCCGCCCGGGACGCCGAGCACGAACTGCACGTGATAGGGGGCGGCCAGGTGGCCCTTCTCGAGGAGCCAGCGGAGGGTATCGAGCATCCCCGCGTCGTAGACCTCGCACTCCGGAACGAGCCGCCGCTCGCGCAGGCGGCCCGCGATGCGGACGATGTCGGGGCGGGTGTTCTGGAACACCGCGTCCCCGAAGTTCATGGTGCCGAGGTTGAGCGTGCCCATCTCGGCGCCGTCCACGAGCGACCCGAGCCGCTCGTCCACCGACATGCCGACCGCGCCGCCGGTGGAGCACTGGACGACGACGTCGCTGCCCGCCTGGCGGATGCGATCGATGATCTCGCGGAAGTGCTCGGGCTGCTGCGAGGCGCGGCCGTCCGGCCAGCGCGCGTGCAGGTGGACCGCCGCGGCGCCCGCGCGCCAGGCGTCCACGGCCGCCCGCGCGATCTCCGCGGGCGTGTAGGGCACGGCGGGGTTCTGCTCGCGCGTCACCTCGGCGCCGACCACGGCGGCGGTGACGATCACCTTCTCGGCCATGTGTCCTCCTTCTTGCGGGGGCTGCGCCCCCGCCCCGCCGACGGCTGGCCGCCGTGCGCCACCGCGGGCGGCTTCGCCGCTATCGCGGGGGCGCCCCAGCGGGCTCGCTTCGCTCGCCTGTTCGCGAAGCTCGATCCTTCATGACGAACGTCGCCGAATCATGACGCCCGCTACCGCGGGAACCGCTGCTTGTCCTTTGGCACGACGCAGGTGCCGGTCGCCCGGCAGACCACGACCGGAGGCGCGAGCACCTCGGCGGCGCTGTCGGACAGGTCCGGGCGCGGCGAGACGACCTTGCGGGCCTCGAACCGCATCGCGCGCGAGGTGTTCCCCGCCTTCACGATCTCCCCCTCCGCCTCGACGTAGTCGCCCGCGTGGACGGGGGCGAGGAACTCGACCGCGTCGTACGCGCGGAAGAGCCCCTCGTCGCCGTCGTGGCGGATGAGGAGCTCGGTGGCCACGTCGCCGAAGAGCGCGAGCATCCGCGCGCCGTCGACGAGCGCGCCGCCGTAGTGCGCGTCGGCCTGGGACATGCGCAGCCGGATCGTCACCTTCTCGTGCAGCGCCATCAGTGCATCTCCTTGCCCATGCGCTTCAGCACCGCGCCGACGATGAAGTTCGCGACCTCGGACGGCTTCGTGCCCGGGCCGAAGCCGGCGTCGTAGCCGAGCTCGACGGCGAGGCGGTGGTCGATGCGCGGCCCGCCCAGGATCGCGGTCACCCGCCCCCGGATCCCGAGCCGCTCGAGCTCGCCGAGGAGCTGCCGCGCGTTCTCTTTGTGAACGTCTCGCTGGGTCACGACCTGCGAGACGAGCACCGCGTCCGCCTCGCGCTCCTTGCAGATGCGCGCGAGTTCGGCGTTCTCCACCTGCGCGCCGAGGTTCGCCGCCTCGAAGCAGGCGTAGCGCTCGAGGCCGTAGTCGCCGGCGAAGCCCTTCATGTTCATGATCGCGTCGATGCCCACCGCGTGCGCGTCGGAGCCCGTGCACGCGCCGATGACGACGATCCGCCGCCCGACCTCGCGCAGCGCGTACTCGTTGAGTTCGTCGAAGCCCTTCTTGCGGACGACCACCTCGGGGACGGAGAGGGCGGCGTAGTCCACGGACACCGAGGTCCGACCGTAGACGACGAAGAACGTGTAGCGCTCCGCCGCCGGCTCCATCGCGGCGACGTGCACCTGCTCCATGCCCATCTTGCGGGCGACCTCGGCCGCGGCCTCCCGCGCCCGCTCCCCCGGCGGCACCGGCAGGACGAACGAGAGCTGGACCACGCCGTCGTCGCGGCGATCGCCGTAGGGGCGCAGCATCTGCCCCGGCTCCCAGTCGCGCGGCCTCACGCCTGCCCTCCGATCTTGGCGGTCTGCACGAGCGTGCGGTACGCCTCGACCGCCTCCGCCGACGCGGGCGAGCGCGCGGTGAAGAAGATCCGGTACTGCGTGCCGCCGTCGCAGGCGGCGTACGCCCACACGTGCCACCCGCCGGAGTCGCCCTCGAGGGTGACGGCGCTGACCCCGGCGAGCCGGGTCGGGTGCCGGCGCATCCGCTCGAACGCGGCGCCGCGCTTCAGCACCTCGTCGGCGCCGGCGAGGCAGGCCGGCTCGTCCGCGTAGCTCGTGCCGGGGGTCGAGATCTCCACCCGCGCCGCGCCGTCCGGCGCCTCGAGCGTGAGGTGCTGCTCGCCGCCGGACGCACGCCAGCCGGCCGGCGCCTCGAAGCGGAGCGCGTGGACGGTGTAGACGAGCCAGCCCTCGCGGCCGCTCGGCGCGCCCCTCGGCGCGGGCGAGAGCGCCTGCCGGAGGGAGGCGCAACCGGAGAGCGTCGCGACGGCGACGCAGAGGAGGAAGGCGGCGGCGCGGGTGGCGCGCGCCCGGGACGCGGAGCGGCTCATCTCGCCTCCATGAGCTCGAGGAACGGGTTGAAGTAGCGGGGGCCGCGCTCGAGGACGCCGGCGAGCCCCTTGCCGCCGTCCTCCTCGCGGGCGACGTCGCCGAAGCGCGCCTTCCCGATGGCCTGGAAGAGCCCGTCGCGGGCGACCTCCTCGAGGAGCGCCAGCGCCTCCCGGAGGGTCTCCTGGGCGCGGCGCTGGACCACGCCGTCGGGCCGGAACGTGATCTCCGCGCCCATCGACCGCCAGGCCCGGTACACGTAGTCGGCGCTCTTCAGCGCGACGTAGCGATCCATGAGGAAGGGGTTGTGCATCGCCTCGGTCATCATGCCGAGGAGCTGGATCCCCTGCCCCGTCACGTACCCGACGACGTCCGCCATGACGTCGTAGGCGTGGCTGAAGAAGATGTCGCCCTGCTTGTGCTTCGTGGGCGGCATGTACTTGATGGGCGCCTCGGGGAAGAGCGTGCGCACGAGGAGCGCCTGCGCGAACTCGCGGGCGACGGTGTCCTCGCGGCCCGGGTCGATCTCGAACGAGTGGCCGAGGCCGATGAGCCGGTCGGGCAGGCCGGCGCGGTGGGCGAAGCTCTCGTTCACGAACTGCGAGGCGATGACGGTGTGCGCCGCCTCGTCCGCGTCGGCGGTGGTGATGTAGTTGTCCTCGCCGGTGTTGATGATGACGTCCGCGAGCGCGCAGATGCGGCGCGAGAAGTGCTGATCGCAGAGCGTCCGCTTCATGTTGATGTCGCGGAAGAGGATGCCGTACATCGCGTCGTTGAGCAGCATGTCGAGCCGCTCCCACGCCGCAGCGAACGCGATCTCCGGCATGCAGAGGCCGGAGGAGTAGTTCGTGAGGTGCACGTAGCGCTTCAGGCGGCGCGACTCGTCGTCGAGCGCCTCGCGCATGATGCGGAAGTTCTCCTGCGTCGCGTAGGTGCCGCCGTAGCCCTCCGTGGTGGCGCCGTGCGGCACGTAGTCGAGCAGCGACTGCGCGGTGGAGCGGATGACCGCGATGACGTCCGCGCCGGCCTGGGCGGCCGCGAGGGCCTGCTCCACGTCGTCGTGGATGTTGCCGGTCGCGACGATGAGGTACTTGTGCGGCCGGGGGCCGACCCCCAGCTCGTCCTTGAGGGCGTTGCGCCGGCGCACGCGGGCGCGGAGCTCGTCCACGTTCGCGCGCGCCTCGCGGCGCATCTCCTCGAGCATGGCCCGCTCCTCCGCCTCGGGGAGCGGCTCCGGGTTCGCGGGCAGGGCCACGAGCCGCTCGACCACGCCCATCGGATCGGTCGCGCCGCGCCGCAGCGCGTAGCCCATCCAGTAGGCGGCGCCGCGGCCGAGGAGCCGCTTCTCGTGGAGCGCGTCCACCGCGAGGTTCACGAGCGGCACGCCGCGCGGGCCCGCGTCGTGCAGCCCGTAGAGGCGCAGCACCGTGCGCTCGATGGAGACCGTCGAGTGGCGGCCGACGAAGCCCAGGACCTGCGCGGTGACCTGGTCGGCGAGGGCGCGGCAGCGGTCGACGGCGGCGCGATCGAGCGGAAGGTCCGGGACGTGGCGACCGTCGGTGAGCAGCATGGCGGATGGATTAGGCCGGACGGCCCGCGAGGGCAAGGTTCCGGCCGGGCCTCGGCGGGGCGTCAGGCGCGGCGTGCGGGTGGGTCCGCCCGGACGCCCTCGCAGACGTTCCCGTCGTCTCCGCCGACACGGACGCGCACGAGCGCGCCGCGCACGTCTCCCGCCGCCGGATCCGCTGGCCAGCACACCGTCGCGTACTCGCGCGAGGTTCCCCGCGCGACGCCGTCCTTCACGCGCTCGACCACCACCTCCACCTCCCGCCCGCGCAGGCCCGCGAGGAAGGCGCGCCAGCGGCGGTCGGACAGGCGGATGAGCTCCTGGGCCCGGGCGCGCGCGACGGCGGCGGGGACGGCGCCCGGGAGCGCGGCCGCGACCGTTCCGGGCCGGGGCGAGAACGGGAAGACGTGGAGGTACGCGAGCGGGAGCGCCTCGACGAGCGCGACGGTGGCGCGGTGGTCCACGTCGGTCTCGCCGGGGAAGCCGGTGAGGACGTCCGCGCCGAGGCACGCGCCGGGGAGGCGCGCCGCGGCCTCCGTCACCGCACGGCGGTAGCCGTCGGCGCGATACGGCCGGCGCATGGCGGCGAGCACGCGATCCGAGCCGCTCTGGAGCGGCAGGTGGAGGTGCGCGCAGAGCGACGGTGAGACCTCCGGATCGGCGAGGAGCTCCTGCGGGACCTCCAGCGGCTCGATGGACGAGAGGCGGAGCCGCGCCGCCAGCCCGCGGCGGACGGCGGCGCGGACGAGCTCCGCGAGCGAGCGGCGCGGGGCGAGCTCGCGCCCGTAGGCGCCGAGGTGGACGCCGGTGAGGACGACCTCCGGATTCCGCGCGCCGAGCAGCGCGAGCCGGCGGAGCGCCTCGTCGAACGGGAGGGAGCGCGAGTCTCCGCGCGCGAGCGGAACGATGCAGTAGCTGCAGCGGGCGTCGCAGCCGTCCTGGATCTTGAGGAACGGGCGGGTGTGACGGGCGCGGACGACGGGCGCTTCGCCCCACGCCGCGTGCCCCGCCGGCTCGCCGGCCGCGTCCGGCCCATCGGTCCCCTGGCCGCGGGCCACGAGCCGCGCGACCGTGCCCGCGACCTCTCCCTGCGAGCGCGCGCCGACCACCGCCGCGACCCCGGGCAGCGCGGCGAGCACCTCGGGCCGCAGCTGCGCGTAGCAGCCGGCCGCGACGATCGCCGCCCCCGGGTGCTCGCGCGCGGCCCGGCGGATCGCCTGGCGGGCGGCCGAGTCGGCGTCCGCCGTGATGGTGCAGGTGTTCACCACGACCACGTCGGCGCGCTCGCCTTTGCGCGCGATCGCGACCCCTTCGCCGAGCGCGCTCGCGACGGCGTCGGCGTCGGCCCGGCTCACCCGGCAGCCGAGCGCGACGATCGCCACCCGCGGGCGGAGCCGCTCAGACGATGCGTCCACCGCCGAGCACCTCGTCGCCGTCGTAGAAGACCGCCGCCTGGCCCGGCGCGACCCCGCGGACCGGCTTCGCGAGCCGGACCTCCACCCCGTCGCCTGCCGGCGTCACCGTCCCGAGCTCGCCCTCGTGGCGGTGGCGGACCTTCACGCGCGCGGCGAGCGCGCCCGGAGGCGACGCGCCCGCGACCCAGCGCACCTCGGCGACCGCGAAGCGATCGCGCGAGGCCTCGTCGGAGCTGCCCACCACGACGCGCGCCGTCTCCGGCTCGAGCCGCACGACGTAGCGGGGCGCGGGGCCGGCGAGCCCGAGCCCGCGCCGCTGGCCGACCGTGAAGCGGTGCACACCGTCGTGCCGCCCCAGCACCTCGCCCTCGGTGGACACGATCTCGCCCGCCCGCACCTGCCCCGGGGCCCTGAGGGCCACGAAGTCGCCGGCGTCGCCCTGGGTGACGAAGCAGATCTCCTGCGACTCCGCCTTCTCGGCGTTGGGCAGGCCCGCCCTCGCCGCGGCGGCGCGGACGTCGCGCTTCGCCAGGGCGCCGACCGGGAACATCACGTCCTCGAGCGCGTCCTGGCCGAGGCCGTAGAGGAAGTAGGTCTGGTCCTTCGCCGGATCGCCCGCGGTGCAGAGCGCGAGCCGGCCGCCGCGCCTCTCGACGCGCGCGTAGTGCCCCGTCGCGAGCTTCGCGCCGAGGGCGCGCGCGCGGGCGAGCAGCCAGTCGAACTTCACGTCCGAGTTGCACGCCACGCACGGGTTCGGCGTGCGGCCCTCGACGTAGTCGCGCACGAACGGATCGATGACCCTCTCGCGGAAGCGTGCCTCCACGTTCGCCACGTAGAACGGGATGCCCAGCCGTCGCGCCGCCGCCCGGGCGTCCTCGAGGTCGTCGGGGGCGCAGCAGGAGCGGCCGCGCCGGGCGTCGGAGTAGTCGGCGACGCGCATGGACACGCCGATGACCTCGTGCCCCTCGGCGACGAGGAGCGCGGCGGCGGTGGAGGAGTCGACTCCACCGGAGAGGGCGACGAGGACGCGCATCGGTCGAAAGGCCTCGGCGGGCGGTGTACTCGCGCCGGCCGCCGGGATCAAGCGAGGGTGGCGGCGGGCGTGGTGCTGCCGGCCGTGGGGTGATCGGCCGGCCGGACCGGGATCTCGAGCACGAACTTGGAGCCGGTGAACTGGCGGGTGAGGGAGCCGGGCTGGGTGCGCGGCGGGCTCTCCACCCAGACGCGCCCGCCGTGGGCCTCGGCGATGCGGCGCGCCACCGGCAGGCCGAGCCCCGAGCCCGGCGCCCTCGCTTCCTCCCGCCCGCGCGCGTGCGCGTGGTGGAGCGGCTCGAAGATGCGCTCCTGCTCCCCGTCGCGGATGCCCGGCCCCTGGTCGTACACGGTGTAGCGGAGCTTGCCCGGCGGGCGCGTGACCTCCACCAGCACCTCGCCGCCGTGGGGCGAGAACTTCACCGCGTTCGAGACGAGGTTCGCGACCGCCTGGCGGAGCTTGCGGGGATCGGCGACGACCTCCCCTCCGCCGCCGTGCGCGACGACCACGTGGAGGCGCGCGTCGCGGATCATCGAGCGCTGCTCCGCGACCGCCTCGTCGGCGAGCCGGTCCGGATCCACCGGGCCCGCGAGGACGGGCGCCTGGCCCGCCTCCAGGCTGGCGAAGTCGGAGAGATTGTCGACGATCCGCGTGAGGCGGGTCACCGACTGGATCATCGAGTCGACGACCCGCCGCTGCTGCGGGGACATGGGGCCGAGCTTCTCGGACGAGAGGATGCGCAGGTACCCGGCGAGCGGCGTGAGGGGCGTCGAGAGCTCGTGCGCGAGGTTGTGCATGAACGCGCTCTTCAGCTCGTCCAGCTCGACGAGCCGGGCGCCCGCCCGCCGGGCGCCGGTGAGCGCGGACTCGAGGTGCGAGGCCATGAGGCCCGAGAGCGCGCGCAGCCGCTCTCGCTCGCCCTCGGCGGGCAGCCGCTCGCGCTTGCCCTCGAGGAACTCGCGGACCTCCGCGACGAGCCTGCCGTCGAGGCGATCGCGCTCAAGGAAGCCGTCCGCGCCCGCGGCGAGCGCGACGTCGTGATCGTCGCGCGACTCGCCCACGGCGACGATGGGCACCTCCTCGAGCGCCTTCTCGCGCTTGAGCCGCGCGGCGAGCTCGAAGCCCTCGAGGTCGGGCAGGTGGACGTCGGCGAGGATGAGATCGGGCCGGGACGTGAGGGCGCGCTCGATCCCCTCGAGCCCGGACGCGCTCGTGTCGACCACGTAGCCGTCCTGCTCCAGGCGGGTCTTCACCCGCGCCCGGATGTCGGCGTCTCCCTCGATGCACAGCACGCGGCGCGGCATGTGGTTCGCCCCGCCTGAATTATAAGCTTCGCCCTTCCGCGCCCCACCATCGACGGAGGGCGATCGAGAGCTGCTCCTCGTCGTTCTCCTCGGGGTGCTCGAGCACCCTTTCGAGCAGGTGACGGAGCGCCTCGCCGACGTGGGGTCCCGGGCTGGCGCCCAGGATCCGCATCACGGCGCGTCCGTCGAGCGCGAGGTCCTGCGGCGTGAGCGGATCGCCGTCGCGCCGGATCCGGGCGATCGTCTCGGCCAGCGCCTCGATCTCCCGCCGCGCGGCCTCCGCCTGCGCGGGGGCGAGCGCGGCGGCCTCGGCGCGCGCGAGCTCGATGAGCGGCGCCGCGCGGGACGGCCCCGCCGCGGAGAGCCAGCGCCTGACCTCCACGGCCGAGACCGGGAGCCCGTGCGCCCGGCCGCCGAGTCGGCAGGCGTGCGCGCGCACGAGAGTGGCGGTCTCATCCGAGACCCGGCGCGACAGGCGCAGGTGCAGGAGCGTGCGCCCGACGTCGTCCGGCGGGAGCGCGTGCAGGAGCGCGGCGAGCCGGAGCGCCGGCTCGGCGGGCGTCGCGGCGAGCACCGCGATGGCGTGCTCGACCTCCTCCGCCGGGCGCGCCGCGAGCGCCGGGAGGACGGTCGCGAGGAGGCCGGTCGCGCGCATGAGCTCGACCGCCCGCGCGGCGTCGGGGGCGACGACGAGACGGGTGAGCTCGTCGGCGATGCGCTCCAGGGAGACCTTGCGCACGACGGGCAGGGCGCCCGGGATGGCGGCCTGGGTAGCCGGGTCGAGGTCGTAGCCCAGCTGGGCGGCGAAGCGGACCGCCCGCATCGGGCGCAGCCCGTCCTCGCCGAAGCGGGCGACCGGATCGCCGACCGCGCGGACGAGCCGCCGCCGGAGGTCGGCCTCGCCGCCGAACGGATCGCGCAGCTCCCCGGCGAGCGGATCGAAGGCGAGCGCGTTCATCGTGAAGTCGCGCCGCGCGAGATCCGCCTCGAGGTCCTCGTGGAAGGTGACCGACTCCGGCCGCCGGCCGTCCGTGTAAGCGCCCTCGCCGCGGAAGGTCGTGACCTCGATCGGCTCGCCGTCCACGAGCACCGTCACCGTGCCGTGCTCGATGCCGGTGGGGATGACCCGGGGGAAGAGCGCCGCGACCTCGTCCGGCCGGGCGGGCGTCGCCACGTCGAAGTCGTTGGCGTCGCGACCGCGGTGGAGGAGGAGGTCGCGGACCGCGCCGCCGACGAGCCAGGACCGGTGTCCGGCCGCGCCGAGCCGGCGCAGGACGTGGAGGACGGACTCCGGGAAGGTGGCGCGCGCGAGGGCGTCCGGGAGAGGCATCGTCAGTGCGTGAGGCCGCGCTCCTGCTCCGCGCGGTCGAGGAGCCGGAAGTAGAGGCGGATGAGGGCCAGCCGCGCCTCCGGCGCGAGCCCGTCCACGGCGAGGCGGGCGACCTCCAGCGGATCCCGGCAGATCGAGAGGAGCACCTCGCCGATCTCGTCCGCGTCCTCGCGGGCGACGGCGCGATCCGCGACGGCGAACGCCTCGCGGATCTGCTCCGCGTCGAACAGCAGGTGGTGGCCGCGGAGGCCTTCCTGGATGCGGAGGGACAGGTGCCCCGGCGCGAGCTTGTCGTCCATCGAGATCCCCTCCCCGCTGCGCCGCCACCATGCCGCCCCGCGTGGGCGCGTGCAAGCGGAGAAGCGCGGGCGCGCCCGGTGGTATCGAGCGGTTCCGCGCAGCGCTTGCGGCGCGGTGTGAAGCGGACGAGGAGCTGCCGCGCCGGACGCACGAGCGCCTCCCGGTGGATCGGACGCCAGCGGTGGCCTCGCGGCGGCGCCGGCGCGCGGTGGTGCTCGCCTCCGCCCGGTCGGACGGAGGGACCCTCGCCGTCCGGCGCGCGAAAGCGCCGCAGCCGCCGCGGAGCTCCTCCGTCGGGGTCGCCACACGGGAACGCGGACGCGCGGAAACCACCGCTCCCGCAGCGGCGCATACTCGCATCGAGACCAGGAAGGAGGTGTGGCTCATGGCCCGTCCTGGAATCGAGGTGAGCGGCTGGGACGTGCGGTGGACCGGCGACGAGCTCGCGGAGAGCTACGAGGAGCTCGGTGAGCTCGAGGCCCTCGTCGAAGGCGTCGCCGCCGACGAGGCGACCGGTGAAGGCGGCGAGATCGAGCTCGTCGCGACGCTGGAGGGACGCGGCGCCCGGGCCGAGGGCGCGCGCGCGCCCGCAGCGGCACCGCCGAGGACCGAGCCCCCCGAGGACGCCGAGACCTTCGCGATCGCTCCCGAGCTGGAGCTGCTCGACGCGCTCGCGGAGTACGGAAGCGCCGAGGCGGCGCGCGACGAGGGGGAAGGCGACGGCGGCGAGAAAGCCCCGCTCGTCATCGCCTTCCTCGGCTGAACGCGCAGAGGCGTGGGAGCAGCGGCCCGGCTCCCGCGCTGCGGCCGCCCGAGCCGGTCGCGCTACGACGCGTGCGGCTGCGAGATCTCGCGCGACGCGACCTCCCTGAGCGTGCGCCCCGCGATCTCCTCGTCCTCCTCCTCCGCGATGTCCGACAGGCTGATGACGCCCTGCAGCCTGCCCTCCTCGTCGCAGACCATGATGCGGGACTTGCGGTGCTCCCGCATGAGCCGCTCGGCGTCGCGCAGATCGTCGCCGATCTTGCAGCTCACGACCTCCGCGGTCATGACGTCCTCGAGCTTCGCGTCCGGCGGGCGCCCCTCGGCGAGGACCCGGAGCGCGAGATCGCGATCCGTCAGCGTGCCGACCGGCTCGTCCGCCTCGTTGCAGACGGGCACGAAGCCGATGTTCTCCTCCTTCATGAGGCGCGCGCAGTCGCGCGCCGTGTCGTCCGGCCGGCAGCACATCGCCGACTTCATCACCGTCTCCACCCTGGCCATGGTTCCTCCTCGCCCTCGCTGCGGGCGTCCTCCGCGAGTGCTCCCGCCGGGACGTTGAGGCGTGCGCGCCAGGGGTGCAACGCGCGGACGCGAGAGCGCGCGGTGGGCCGCGGCTCGCCCGCACGTCCGGCGCCACGACGGCCGCCGGAGCTCCGCCCTGGCGGCCCGCTGCATCACGGAGCGCAGGGTCCGCCCGGGGCGCGCGAGCGATCTCGTATCCGCTCAGGTCGGGCAGGCCGACGTCATGCGGCGAGCGGCCGCCGAGGGCGGAACTCGCGTCCCGCCCTCGGCATCCCCCTCATGCATCCCCGCACCGGCCGGACGCGCTCCTACGAGCCCGCCGGGGGCGCTCGCGGATCACTTCAGCTTGAAGTTCGCGCTCTGCGTCGAGCCGTCCGCAAAGACCAGGTCGAGGCGCCAGCAGCTCCCGGGCTGCTTCGGCGTCTGCCAGTTCAGCACGTACTGAGCCGCGCCGAGGTCGTAGCGCAGCGCCGTGCCGCCGGTGGTCGTGAGCTCGATCTGCGACTCGACCGAGGTGAGCGCGCCGCAGGCGATGCCCTGGGCCCTCGTGTTCTTCAGGTCCACGGCCGCCACGTCCGTGATCTCGACCCCGCCCTGCCCCTGCAGCTTCCACTTCACCGGCACCGTCGCGCCGTTCTTCACCGTGTTCACGAGCGGGAGGTTGTCGACGGGCTGGAAGAAGCCGAGGAACGCGAACTGGACGGTCACCGTGAACGTCTTCGGCGTTGCCGCGTTCCCGCGAGAATCGCTCGCGGTGCAGGACACGGTCGTCGTGCCGGGCGCGAAGGAGCTCCCGGACTGCGGCGTGCAGCTCGCGGTCACGGCGCCGTCGACGAGATCGGTCGCGGAGGCAGCGAACGACACCGGCGCGCCTGCTGCGCTCGTCGCGAGCGTCGTGATGTCGCCGGGGACGGTGATGGCGGGCGGGGTCGTGTCCTGGACCGTCACCGTGAACGTCTTCGGGTCGCTCCCGTTGCCGTGCGCGTCGGTCGCCGTGCAGGAGACCGTCGTCGTCCCGAGCGGGAACGTGCTGCCGGAGGCGGGCGTGCACACGGGGGTCACGGCGCCGTCGACGAGGTCCGACGCGGACGCGCTGAACGTCACCACGGCGCCCGCGGCGCTCGTCGCCTCCTCCGTGAGGCTCGCCGGGACGATCACGTCCGGCGGCGTCGTGTCGACGATCGACACGGTGAAGCTCGCTCCCGCCCGGTTCCCCGCCTGGTCGGAGGCGGTGCACGTCACGACGGTGTCCCCGACCGGGAACGTCGCGCCGGATTGCGGATCGCACGCGGCCGGCACCTCACCGTCGAACGCGTCGTTGCCGGTGACCGAGAAGACGACGATCGCCCCAGAGGCCGAGGTCGCCTCACGGGTGATGTTCGGCGGGCTCAGCACGGGCGCGGTCACGTCCTTCACGACGACCTGGCAGCTGTCGGTGCTGAACAGGCCGCCGTTGTCGGTGACCTTCAGCTCGAACGTCATCGTGTCGCCATGGCCCAGCGTGAGCTGGGGCGCGTCGAACGCGAGCGCGGGGTACGACAGCGCCTCCGCCGCGAGGTTGGCGTCCGGGCCGCCCGAGCTCTGGCGCCAGGCGTAGGACGCGATGCCGTCGTCGGGATCCGTGGAGGGCTTCGAGGGATCAGCGCCGTCCAGCAGGATCGAGGCGCCCTCGTTCACGGGGGACGTGCACTCCGCGTTCGCGATCGGCGGGTCGTTCACCCACTTGACGGTGACGACCACATCTGCGGAGCTCGAGAGCGTGCCGTCCGAGACCGTCAACCGGTACGTGAAGCTGGCGCCGGCCGGGTAAGGCACCGCGGGCGCCTGGAGCTCGACGACCGCCGTCGCCCCGACCTGCTCGACGCTGCCCCCGACGACCCGATCCCACCGGTACGTCAGTGGATCGCCGTCGGGATCGCTCGAGCCGCTGCCGTCCAGGAGGAACAGGTCACCTTCGTTCACCGTCGACGGGGCGCTGGCCGCGACGAGTGGCGGGCTGTTGACGTCCGTGACGGTGACCGTCGTGGTCGCGGTCTGGGTCTGGAGGGGATCGCAGCCCGTCACGGTCACGGTGAAGTGGAGGGTCGCGCCCGCCGCTCCGACGTTCGGAGCAGTGAACGTCGGCTTCGCGGCGCTGGGATCGCTCAGGACGACGCCGTAGGCGTCATTCGCGTCCTGAGTCCAGGAGTACACGACCGCCTTCGGCTGTGACGGCTCCGCGTTGAGCGTGACGGTCGTCGGGACGAACGTGCCGCCCGAGATCGCCCCTTCCGTCACGACCTGAGCGCCGGACGTCCTCGCGATCACCTCGCACCTGGGTGCGCCGAGCGCAGGGGCCGCCGGGAGCGCGCCGACGAGAGCCGAAGCAAGCCAGAGAACCCTTCGAAAACAGAGCTGCATTGGGACCCCCCCACCGACATGAGCCGACGTGCTGCCTGCGGGCGGGCGCCCACCTCGTCGAATCCAGGGCTACCGCATGGACGCACGCCAGCGGGGGAGAGGCTTGCACTCAGAGCGCATGAAACCAAGTCACCTACACGCGGGGCGCCTGTCGGGGGCGTAAACGCCGCGACGGCTGCCTGGCGTGCCAGTTTCCTGGCGCCCTCCAGATGGGCCGGTCTGTAACGGTCAGTGCGTGCGGGGGTCATGCCGCCAGTACCATCGCCCAGGGGTGAACCGTGAGAGCCACTACTGCGCTGTTCCTTTGGATCGTCGTCGCTGGATCGACGGGCTGTGCTGCCCGTGTCGCGTCGGCACATGGCGGAACGACGACGGTGTCGGAGTTCCTCACCAGCGCGGTCGCGTTCGATCACGGCTGCGCGCAGGACGGGATCGTCGTGCTGCGCAAAGCAGGCGCCCAGGCAGACCTCGACGTCTGCGGCACCGTTCGCCGCTACAAGATGGTCTTCGCCGGGGACACCTCCCAGACCTGGGTGGACGTCACGGCGCTGTACCCACCCGCGTCGCTTCCGGCGCCGCGGGCAGAGAGCCCCCGCGCGGCGGCGCAGGGCGAGCGTTCCGCTTCGGACTAGCGCCCAGATCCCGCGCTGCGCGGCGTCATCCGGTCATCACCTCGCAGCCGTCGCGAGTCACGACGATCGTGTGCTCGAACTGCGCCGAGAGACTTCCATCCGCGGTGACGACGGTCCATCCGTCGGCCAGCAGCTCCACCTCTGCTCGGCCGAGGTTCACCATCGGCTCGATGGTGATGGCCATTCCTGCCTTCAGCTTCACGCCCTGTCCCCTCGGGCCGACGTGCATCACGAGCGGCGGACCGTGCATCATCTTGCCGATGCCGTGACCGCCGTATTCGCGCACCACGCTGCAGCCTTCAGCTCGCGCGAGCTCTTCGATGGCTGCGCCGATGTCCCCGAACCGGACGCCATGCCGCACAACCGCCACTCCAGCATCCCGGCAGCGGCGGGCGACCTCGACGACGTGCCGCGCCTCTGCGGAGACCGCGCCGATGCAGAACGTCGCCGAGGTGTCCCCGTGAAAGCCATCCAGGAGCGTGGTCACGTCCACGTTCACGATGTCGCCAGGATGCAGCCGCTCGTCGGTGCGCGGGATGCCGTGACAGACGACGTTGTTCCGGCTCGTGCAGACCGCCGCGGGGAAGCCGTGGAAGCCGAGCTGGCTCGGTTTGCCTCCCCGACGTGCTGTGTCCTCGCGCACCCAGACGTCGATGTCCGCGGTGGCAATTCCCGCGGCGAGTCGCTCGCCCACGTGCGCCAGTGTCGCCGCAGCGGCCTTCCCGGCGTGCCTCATCCGTTCGACTTCTCGTTCACCCAGAAGCGGGATTCCCATGCTGGCAAAGCTGCCAGCAAGCTGCAGAGGCGATCCAATGCTGTCTCGGTATCGGGTTCGCTGCAGTGGGCTCGGGAAACCCGCTTGCAGACACGATTTCCTGCTGAGGGCCGGCCCGTGGGCCTCGAGTACCTGACACACAGGCCGACCTTCAGGTACCGTTCCGCTCGTGAGTCTCACGTACATCCAGTCCTTCGTCGCGGTCGCGGAAGAGGGCCACGTCGGTCGCGCTGCCCGGAAGCTTCACCTCACGCAGCCGCCCCTTTCGCGACACATCCTCGCGCTCGAGGATGAGCTCGGGACACGCCTCTTCGAGCGGACGCCGCGCGGGATGAAGCTCCTTCCCGCCGGTGAGGTCTTTCTCTCCCACGCTCGGCGGATCCTCGCGGAGGTCGACATCGCCATCGAGCGCACGAAGGGCCCGGGCACTGGCGGGCGTTGAGGCCGCAGGGCCGACCGCAGCTCCGTCTGACGACAGGTCGCGCATCGGCCGTCCGCCATCCGCCCCGTGCGCGGGGCAGGCGCTTTCGCCTTGGAGACATGGACCTCCGTCCGGCTGACCGTGGCCTCGCGCGGTGAGGCCTCACGGGCGCGAGCGCCGCCCCGCTCCACCGGCGTCACACGCCACGGCGCCCCCGATTCGGCTCCTTGACGCGCGCCGGAAACGGGAACACTCTGTTCGCGTTTCCGACCACGCGAGGAGGAGTCCCATGGCGAAGCTCCGCGGTCTCTCGCTGCTCGACGGGGCCGGGCAGGCGGCGCTCGTCGCGCGCGGCGAGCTCACCGCGTCCGAGCTGCTCGAGGCGTTCGCCGAGCGAATCGAGGCTCTGAACCCTCTGCTACGGGCGGTCACGGCCGTCGACCTCGAGCGCGCGCGAATGGCCAAGGTGCCGCCCGGCCCGTTCGCCGGGGTGCCGTTCCTGGTGAAGGACGTGACCCCGTACCCGGGCCTGCGCTGGTCCTGCGGCTCGCGGGTGTTCGCCCGCAACGTCGCCGGACCCGAAACCCGCACCCCGTACGTCGCCCGCATCGACGAGGCCGGTCTCGTGACCGTCGGGAAGACCGCGGCCTCGGAGTTCGGGCTCCTCGGCAGCACGGAGACCCTCCTCGAGGGCGTGACGCACAACCCGTGGGATCTCTCCCTGTCCGCCGCGGGCTCGTCCGGCGGCGCCGCTGCAGCGGTCGCCGCCGGGATCGTTCCCCTCGCCCACGCGAACGACGGCGGGGGGTCGATCCGGATCCCTGCCTCGGTGTGCGGCCTCTTCGGCTTCAAGCCGAGCCGAGGGCGCTGCGTGCCGGCGAGCCTCCCCTCCGACTTCGGCGCCCTCGTCTCCGACCACTGCGTGAGCCGCACCGTCCGCGACAGCGCCCTGTTCCTCTCCGTCACCGAGGACCGGGACGGTCCGTTCCCCGCCGTCGGATACGTGCGGGAGGCGCTCGCGCGTCCGCTGCGGATCGCCACCTGGACGCGTACCCTCCTCGGCGAGGAGCCGGAGCCGGCGGTGCGACGCGCCCTGGACGACGCGGCCGGGCTGTGCGCCTCCCTCGGACACCGCGTCGAACCCGTCCCTCCGCCCGACATCGACGGCTCGGCGCTGGGTGATGCGTTCTTCATCGTCGCCGGGGCGGCGGTGGCCGGCCTCGTCGAGATGGTGGACCGGCTCCGCGGCCACCCCGTGCAGCGGGACGAGCTCGAGCCGTTCAGCTGGGCGCTCGTCGACGAGCTCGAGCGCCGGGGCCCTGGCGCGCTGTCCGCGGCCCGCGCGGCGTTCGCCGCGGGCACCGAGCGTTACCTCGCGTCGATCCGCGGCTGCGACGCGGTCCTCACCCCGACGCTCGCGACGACGCCCTGGCGCATCGGCCACCTGTCCCCGATCCTCCCGCGCGACGAGCTGATCCGGCGGACCGGGCACGCCGTCGGCTACACGCCCATCCACAACATCGCGGGCTGCCCGGCGATGTCGGTGCCGCTGCACTGGACGGACGAGGGCGTCCCCGTCGGCGTTCACTTCGCCGCCGCGCCGGGTGCCGACGCGCTCCTGCTCGGCCTCGCCTATCAGCTCGAGGAGGCCCGCCCGTGGAGGGATCGCTGGGCGCCCTTCTCCTACCCCCGGCTGTTCGAGGCCTGATGCCCCAGGTCCTCAAGGACGAGGTGCGTGCGCGCATCGAGGCGGCCGCCCTCCGGGTCTTCGCGGAGCGCGGATACGCCGGCGCGACGATGACCGCCATCGCCGAGCGCGCCGGAGTCGGGACGGCGAGCACGTACCGCTACTACGCCGGGAAGCGCGAGCTCTTCGACGCGCTCGTCACGCCGGCGCTCGCCGAGGAGTTCGAGTCGCTGCTCGACCGGCGTGTGCGCGCCCTCTCCCGCGCCTTCCGGGCGGAGGCGACCCGCGGCGCGGCCCACCTCGGCGACGAGCTGCTGAGCTTCTGGGCGGAGCACCGGCTCGCGGTGGTGATCCTCCTCGACCGCGCCGAGGGGACCGACTACGCCGCGTTCGGCGCGCGCTTCGTGGAGCGGCTCGTCGCCTCGACGCTCGCGGATCTGCGCCCGCGGCGCGGGGAGAGCGCGACAGCGCGCTTCGTGCTCGCGCGGATCTTCGACAACACCCGGCGAATGCTCGCGGCGATCCTGGAGGCTCACGCCGACGAGCGCGCGCTGCGCGAGGCGATCGAGGCGTTCTGGAGCTACCAGATCCCGGGGCTGCAGGGGTTCGCGCGCTGGTCCGCTCGTCGCGCCCGTGGCGAAGCGGAAGACGGGAAGCAGAACGCGCGGTGAGGGAGTCGCTTGCCACCGCCGCGTCCCGCCCGGAGTCACTGCGCCTCGTGACAGACGGCCTCGATGTTGTGACCGTCCGGATCGACGTAGTAGTTCGGGTGGTAGTGCGGCCTCAAGCCCGGCGCACCGTTGTCCCTGCCGCCTGCTGCGATGGCCGCCTCGTAGAAGGCATCCACCGCTGCGCGCGAGGACACGCGAAATGCGATGTGGATGGGCGGCCTGTTCGCATCGCCCTGGCTGATCCAGAAATCGGATCCGTCGGCATGACAGAAGCCCGCGGTCTGCGCACGGCCATCGAGCGCGGCAGGCAGCTCCACCAGCCGCGAATGGCCGGTCTGCGCCAGCGCCTGCAGGTAGAACGCCTTGCTTTTCGCGTAGTCGCTGACGATGACGCTCACGTGATCGATCATCGGAACTCCATCCGGTTTGCAGCGTGAATCAGATCGCTCCATGCGTGTTCGGTCTAGCGGCGGGTCCTGGTCGCCATGGCCGAGCGTTCTTCGATCCGAAAAGTCTAAACGACCGGTTCCGCGCCGCGGCCGTCCCGGCGCTGATCGCCCTGGCGGAGGTGCTGACCATCGGACGGGCCCGGAAGCACACGGGAGCGCGGCCGTAGACGCGTCGGCGGGTCCCCGGGAGCTCCGGGAACCCCGCCTGACTTGCCGACTGGAATGTGTGTGGCCCCGGCGGGACTCGAACCCACGGCCTACGGTTTAGGAAACCGCCGCTCTATCCAGCTGAGCTACGGGGCCATCGGACTACGGGCCGGCGGATATAGCACACGGAACGGCGGGACGCCTCTGCGGACGAACGCCTCCCCTCACCTCCCGAGCATGAGCGCGCAGCGGAGGCCCCCCGCCGTGACGAACGCCCCATTCCTCCGCGTTCCACGGTGCACCGCCTCTCCGGAGCCACGCTACGGGCTCCCGGGATCTTCCCCTGGCGCGAGCTGCTGCAGGTCCAGCTCCTCCAGGTCGAGCTCCTGCTCCACGCGCTGGAACGCCGCATCGCCGATGGTCCCGTCCGCCCGGAGAGCGAGCAGGCGCTGCCGCTCCGCGGAGACCGCCTTGCGTGCGACGGACGCATCGATGGTGAGCGACCGTCCGTCACCTTCGCCCGGCCGGGCCGGATCGGCGGCGACTCCACCCAGATCCGCCTCGGCGCGCCCGAGTAGCAGTTCGTACCGGCGCCGCAGCAAACCCGACATCTCGTCGCTGGCCACCCCATCCGTGGCGGACAGCGCGGCGCGCAACAGCTCGACGCGGGCGAGCCGGACCTCCCGCTCGACGGAGAGATCGCCCTCGAGCCGGAGCAGGCTCATGAGCGGGCGCAGCGTCATCCCCTGCAGGACGAGCGTCCCGAGCACGACAGCGAACGCGGTGAACACCACCAGATCCCGGTACGGGAACGCGGGCGCGTCGGGCCCGCCGGCGGGGAGCGCGAGCGCCGCCGCGAGGGTCACGATCCCTCGCATGCCGCACCAACCGACCACCGCTGCGGCGCGCGGCGACAGGCCGACCGCGTCGCGCCGTCCGTCTGCGCCGTCGCTCGCCGGGCGGCACCGCAGCCGGCTGACCGCCGCGGCGCCGGACACCCACGCGATGCGCGCGAGGATCGTCGCGATGCACACCGCGGCCGCAACGCCGGCATACCTGACGACCGTGGGCGCATCGACCCGGCTCAGGATCGCCTTCAGCTGGAACCCGACCAGGATGAACGCGAGCACGTTCAGCACGAACACGGCGAATTCCCAGACCGCATACGACGGGATGCGTACGCGCGCCGCCACCGCGCCCGCGGCGCGCTGCGCGCTCGCCATCGCGAAGACCACCACGGTGAGGATGCCCGAGAGGTGGAGTCGCTCGGCCAGCATCCAGACCGCGAACGTCCCGCAGAACTGGACGACCACGACGATGGGGACGTCATGTATCCGCGCGATGAGCGGCACGATCACGCGTGAAAGCGCGAACCCGAGCACCACGCTCCCCACGGTCACGACGAGCAGCAGGGGAACGACCTTCGCCGGCGCCAGCGCGCCCGCGAGCGCCGCGCCCACGGCGAGTCGGTAGATGAGGAGCGCGCTGGCGTCGTTGAAGAGACTCTCCCCCTCGAGGATCACGAGGAGGCGATGCGGGGGCCGGAGCTGCTTCAGTACGGCGGTCGCGGCCGCGGCATCGGGAGGTGCCACGATCGCTCCGAGCGCCACCGCCACCGCCCAGGGCATGCCGGGCACGAGCACGCGGACGACCACCGCCACGACGGCGACGGTCAGCACGACCGCCCCGACCGCGAGGCCGACGACGGTCCGCCAGTTTGCCCGGAGGTCGCGCGCGGACGAGTCGAACGCGGCGTCGAGCAGCACGGGCGCGACGAAGATCGTGAGCGCGAGGTCCGGCTCCAGGACGAGCGTCGGCGTGCCGGGAACGAGCGCGAGGACCGCGCCCGCGAGCGCCACCAGCGCCGGGTAAGGAGTCCCGATCCGTCGTGAGAGGGCCGTGAGGCCCGCGCCCGCGAGCAGCAGCGCAATGATGATCTCGAAGACGAGCATGCGACGCAGACTGCCGCGGCCCGGTCACGCTGCCGCAGCCGACACCTCCGTGACGCGGTCGCCTCGGGCTCCGACCCGGGCCGCGACCGCGCATCTATTCTGACGCGTCTCGTCCGTCGCAATGGCGAGCGGGAAGCCTCTGCGGAGGACCGGCCCTCACACCCCCGCGAGCGTCAGCGCCCAGCGGACCGCCCCGGCGGTGACGAGCACGACGACGGGGCTCACGCGGAAGCGCGACAGCGTGAGCGTGGTCGCGACGGCGATCCCGACCTCGGCGGGCCCGCGCATCGACGCGCCGAGGGTGACGGCCGCGGCGGCCATGAGCCCGACGACCGCCGGGGTGAGCCCGCGCAGCGCGGCCCGGATCGCGCGGCGCGAGCGCATGCGGAGGAGCCAGCCGCCGAGCACCACCACGAGCGCGAACGGCGCGGCGAAGATCGCGGCCGTCGCCACGATTGCGCCCGGGAACCCGCGCGCGACGTAGCCGATGAAGGTCGCCATGAGGAGCACGGGGCCGGGCGTGAGCTTCCCGACGGCGACGGCGTTCGTGAACTGATGCTCGGTGATCCAGCCGGCATCGACGACCGTGGCGTGCAGGTGGGGGACGATCGCGAACCCGCCCCCGTACGCGCCGAGGCCGGTGCGGAAGAAGAGCGCCCCGAGCGCCACGAGCCCGCCCAGGCCGACCTGGGTGACGAGGCCGAGGGGAGCCACCGCGGCGAGCGGCGCGCTCTCCTCGGCGGGGCGCGTCTCGCTGAGCGGCTCGAGCCGCTGGCCCTCGTCCGGCAGCGCCACCGGCGGCGACGGCCTGCGAGGCGCCCGGCGGATGCGGGCGAGCCGCGCGCGCTTCAGCAGGAGATCGATGACGAGTCCGGAGGCGATCCCGAGCCCCGCGATCTCGCCGGAGGCCGCCCCGCCGGCGATGCTGAGCAGGAGCGCGATGGCCGCGACCCCCATCTGCCACGGCCGCCCGATTGACGTCCGGACCATTTGCAGCGCGAGCGCCGCCACGATCCCCACGACCGCCGCGTTGAGGCCGGAGAGGACGACCTCCGCGCGCGGCGCGACGCCGAACCGGACGTAGGCCCACGCGAGCGCGAGCGTCAGCAGCGCGCCCGGCAAGACGAAGCCGACGTAGGCGGCGAGCGCGCCGCTCATCCCGCGCAGCCGGAGGCCGATGTGCGCGAGCGCGTTCGCGGCGGCGCCGCCCGGGAGCATCTGCGAGACCGTCGAGGTGTTCGTGAACTCCCGCTCGGTGAGCCAGCGGCGGCGCTCGACCGCGAGGTGCCCGATCATCCCGAGCACGCTCACGCCTCCGCCGAACCCGACGAGCCCGAGCCACAGCGACGCGCGGGCGAGCTCCCAGTGGGTCGGGATCGAGCGGGTCGTGGTCGCGGTCCGCTCGTGCGCTCGCTGGCCCTCGGTCCTCGCCCTCAGCATCGTCGTATCCCGAGCGATGAGACGAGCGCGGCGGCGTCGCGACTCCGTCGCGCGCGCAGCGTCCCGTCCCTGGCGCGGCTCTGCATACCAGGGTCGAGGCGCGCCCGCCACGAACCTCCGTGCTTCCCGCTGGCTCTCCCGGGGGCGAGACTCTCGACATGGCCTGCCCCGGCGACGCTCCCTCGGACCTCGACCGCGCACTCGAGGCGCGCTACTCCCCCCTCGCGACTGCGGCGGGCTCGCTCTCCTGCGGGAGCGTGCTCGAGCACGCCGCGCCGCGCGCGGGCGAGACGCTCGTCGACCTCGGCTGCGGGCGAGGCCGGGAGCTCCTGCGCGCCGCCGGCGCGGTCGGCCCGGGCGGCCGCGCGATAGGCGTGGACGCGAACGAGGCGATGATCGCGGGGGCGAGCGCGCTCGCCGCGGGCCTCGCGCAGGTACGCCTCGTGCGCGCGGACGTCGCCACGGTGCCGCTGCCCGACGGCGAGACCGACGTCGTCGTCTCGAACTGCGCCATCAACCACGCGCCGGACAAGGCCGCCGTGTACCGCGAGGTGCACCGGCTGCTCCGGCCCGGCGGGCGGTTCGTCGTCTCCGACGTGGTCTCCGAGTCCACGCTCCCGGACTCCGTCCGCAGCGACCCGGCCGCATGGGCCGCCTGCTACGGCGGCGCGATCCCCGAGGCGGACTACCTGGCGGCGATCACGGCCGCGGGCCTCGCCGACGTGAGCGTCGTGCGCCGCACGGCGCCTTACGAGAAGGGCGGCGTGCGCGTCCTCTCGATCACCGTGAAGGGCCGGCGCCCGTAGCGCCGGGGAAGGTCTCCGATGCGGCTCTCGCGCTCCACCCTCGTCGCGCCCATCCCCGGCTCGCCCCGGGTGCTCCTCGTGCAGCCGCTCACCGGCCAGGCGGCGCTCGTCTCGGCCGAGGACGCCGCCGCCCTCCGCGAGCTCACGCGGGGCGGCGCGCTCCCGGCGTCGTTGCCCGAGGAGACCCTCCGCGCGGCGGCGTTCGTCGTCGAGTCCGACGAGGACGATCGGGCGCTGCTCGAGCGCGCCCGCGCGGAGTTCGAGCGGGAGGCGGCTCGGGCGCCGACGCAGCTCATCGTCGTGCCGAGCTTCGGCTGCAACCTCGCCTGCACCTACTGCTACCAGGAGGTCTTCGATCCCTCCGCGGCGGCGCTGATGGCGCCCGAGGTCATCGATGCGTTCTTCGCCTACGTCGACGCGAACCACGCCGCCGAGACCCCGCGGCCGTACGTGACGCTCTTCGGCGGCGAGCCGCTGCGCGACACGCCCGCGCACCACGACCGGATCGGCCGCTTCCTCCGCCGCGCGGCGGAGCGGGGCCTCGCGCTCGCCTTCGTCACGAACGGCCACGATCTCGAGGCGTTCCTCCCGGCGCTCGCCGCAGGTCCGGTGAAGGAGGTGCAGGTCACGCTCGACGGCCCGCGGCCGGTCCATGACGCGCGCCGGCCGCACGCGAGCGGGCGAGGCACCTTCGACCGGATCGTGTCGGGCATCGACGCGCTCGTCCGCGCCGGCATCCCCGTGAACCTCCGCGTCGTCGCGGATCGCGGGAACCTGCCGGCGCTCCCGGAGCTCGCCGAGCTCGCCGCCGCGAAGGGCTGGCTCGAGCTCCCGGCCTCGCGCTTCAAGACCCAGGTGGGCCGGAACTACGAGCTGTTCGGCTGCGCCTCCCGCCAGCGCCGCGAGGACCTCTTCGACCGCGTGGAGCTCTGGGCGCGCTACCTCGAGCTCGCCGAGGCGCACCCCATCCTTCGCCGCTTCCACAGGCCACGGTTCCACGGGATCGGCCACCTCGCCGACACGGGCGAGTTGCCGGCGCCGAACTTCGACGCCTGCCCGGCCGCGAAGAAGGAGTGGGCCTTCGGCCCGGACGGGAGCCTGTACGGCTGCACGGCGACCGTCGGCCACCCGGCGCACGTGCTCGGCCGGTACCACCCGGTCGTCTCCCGCGACGACGCCGCGATCGCCCGCTGGCGCGCGCGCAGCACGCTAACGATCCCGCGCTGCGCCGAGTGCGCCGCCGCGCCGGTGTGCGGGGGCGGGTGCGGCGCGATCGCCTGGGATCGGGAGGGGACCCCGCTCGCGCCGGACTGCCGGCCGGTGCCCGAGCTCTACGGCCTGGGGGCGCGCTACTACGGCCTCGACGCGTGAGCGGCTGGCGCGGAGAAGCGGACCTGCGCAGCCCACATCTCGGGTGAACCCACGGGGCTGCGACCTCGTGTCGCGAACCCCACCCGCTTCGAGCGGCTCGTACCGGGTGGCGCGAGGATCCGACGCACCCGTTCCTGGAGGCGCACATGGTCCCCGCGGCAACGCAGACGGTCCTCACGCTCTCCCCGCGGGAGCTGCGGATCATGGTCCAGTCGCTCGTGAACTGTCTCGCGACTTGCCAGACACATGCGGTGAAGCCGGACGCACCGTGTGAGGACTGCGACGCCGCACGCGCCCTGAAGGAGAAGCTCGAGTCCCACCTCGAACCCTGAAGGAGAGCGCGATGAAGCTCCTCACCACGCTCAAGAAGCCCACCTGCTGCGCGCCGGAGAAGGTCGCGCAGTGCTGCGCCAAGGCATCCCCGCTCGTGTCGGGCTGCCACGACTGAAGCACCGCGGGGTCCGCCCCGCACCCTCCCTCACCCTCACCCTCCGGTAGCCGGGCCACCCGGCGCGGGAGGGGCTTGCCTGGAGATCCGAATGTCCGCAGCCGTCGAGGAGATCAGCGCGAACCAGTACGACGAGCGGGTGCTCGGGGCCGAGACCCCGGTGGTGCTCGACTTCTTCTCCACCGAGTGCCCTCCGTGCGAGGCGCTCGCGCCGAAGTACGAGGCCGTCGCCGAGCAGTTCGCGGGGAAGGTCCGCTTCCTCAAGATCTTCCGGCAGGGGAACCGCGAGCTCGCGACGAGGCTCGGTGTGAGCGGCAGCCCCACCCTCCTCTTCTTCAAGTCCGGCCGGGAGGTCGGGGCGCGCATGACCGGCGAGGACATCAAGCGGTCCGCGCTCAAGTCCGCGGTCGAGGCGCTCCTCCCGTGAGCCCGGAGACTCCTGCCATGTCGGAGCGTTACGACGTCGCCATCATCGGGGCTGGACCGGCCGGGCTGACCGCCGGCATCTACGCGGCGCGCGCGCGGCTCAGGACGATCGTGCTCGACGAGAGCGTCCCCGGCGGGCAGGTGAAGACGACGCACAAGGTGTCGAACTACCCCGGGTTCCCCGAGGACGTCCACGGCTCGGAGCTCTCCGCGGCGTTCGCAAGGCAGGCGGAGCGCTTCGGCGCGCGGATCCGCCGCTCGGTGGAGATCACCGCGCACGACCTCTCCGCCTTCGTGAAGACCCTGGAGCTCGACGAGTCGGAGACGGTCGAGGCGCGCGCCGTCATCGTGGCCACCGGCGCGAAGCCCCGACCGCTCGGCGTCCCCGGGGAGGACACGTTCAAGGGGCGCGGCATCTCCTACTGCGCGACCTGCGACGGCGCCTACTTCGAGGGGAAGGACATCCACGTCATCGGCGGCGGCAACTCCGCCGTGGAGGAGGCGCTCTTCCTCACGCAGTTCGCGCGGAGCGTCACCATCGTCCACCAGTTCGAGCAGTTCCAGGCGGAGCCCGCCTCGGTGGGCGAGGCGCTCACGAACCCGAAGATCCGCGTCCTGTTCGGCCACGAGCCGCGCGCCTTCCACGGCGAGACCGCGCTCGAGGCGCTCGAGGTCGAGGCGCTGCGGACCCGCGAGCGCAAGCGGCTCCAGACGGACGGGGTGTTCGTGTTCGTCGGCATGGTGCCGCGGACCGACCTCCTCGCGCGCTACGTCGAGCTCGCGCCGGGGGGCTACGTCGAGACGACCGACGCCATGGAGACGAGGATCCCCGGCGTCTACGCGGCGGGCGACATCCGCGTGAAGCGGTTCCGGCAGATCACCACGGCGGTCGCCGACGGCACCATCGCCGCGCTGGCGGCGCAGAAGTACCTGCGCTGAGAGGTCGCGGCGCGGCGCGTCCTTCCTCTCCGCCCAGGACGCGTCGCGCCGCCCTCCGTCTCGTGTTAAGGCACGTCCCGCCGCGCTCCCGCGGCGAGGAGACCCCCGTGCGCATCCTCCACACCATGCTCCGCGTCGGCGACCTCGAGCGCTCCGTCGCGTTCTACACCGAGGTCCTCGGGATGAGGCTCCTGCGCCGGCAGGACTTCCCCGACGGCCGCTTCACCCTCGCCTTCGTGGGCTACGGCCCGGAGTCCGAGCAGGCGGCGCTGGAGCTCACGCACAACTGGGACACGAAGGCGTACGACCTCGGCAACGGGTACGGCCACGTGGCCCTCGAGGTGCCGGACGCCTACGCCGCGTGCGCGGAGATCAAGCGGCGCGGCGGCGTCGTCACGCGCGAGGCGGGGCCGATGAAGCACGGTACGACCGTCATCGCGTTCGTGCAGGATCCCGACGGCTACAAGGTCGAGCTCATCCAGCGCGGGACGTGACGGCGGCGTTCGCCTGGATCGACGCAGGCGGACGGCGCTACGCGGAGCTCCCCCCCGCCCGCGCCGGCAGGGTCACGAAGAACGTCGTGCCGCGCCCGGCCTCGGAGGTGACCGCCACGCTCCCGCCGTGCGCGCGCACGAGCTCCCTCACGATGAAGAGGCCGAGACCCGTGCCGCCGCTCGCGGCGGTCCGGCCGCGCTCGAACGGCTCGAACATGTTCGCGAGGAGCGCGGGATCGATGGGGGGCCCGTCGTTGTGCACCGCGATCACCTTTCGGTCGCCGTCCGTGTGCCACTCCAGCGACACCGCCGCGTCCTCCAGGCTGTAGCGCACCGCGTTGGTGAGCAGGTTCGAGAGGACCTGTCCGATGCGGTCCGGGTCCCACTCGCCCGCGCCGTCGGCGCCGGGCTGGTACGAGATCTTCCGGCCGGCGTTCGCGCTGCTCACCTCCTCGATGATGTCCCGGCAGATGGCGTCGAGCTCGGCCGGCCGCCGCGCGATCGGGATCCCCTTGCCGAGCCGAGCCCTCGAGTAGTCGAGCAGGTCGTTCACGAGCCGGGACATCCGCGCGGCAGCGCCCGAGGCGCGCGCGAGCACCCGCCGGTTCCGCTCGGAGAGCTGCGGGTCCCGGAGGGCGACGTCGAGGGAGACGCGCACCACCGAGATGGGCGTCCGGAGGTCGTGCCCGGTGATGCCGAGGAGGTGCGCCTGCACCTCCTGCGTGCGCCGGCGCTCGGTCACGTCGCGCAGGTAGGCGGTGAGGCCGTCGCGGTGCGGGAACGCGCGGACCTCGATCCACCGCTCCGCGGGCCCTCGCGCCTCGAACGTCACCGGCACCTGGGCCTCGACCGCGCGGTCCAACTCCGCGCGCGGCTGGCCCCGCGCCAGGAACGGGCAGCGCTCCCACAGGACCGCGCCGGCCAGCGCGTCGCGCGGCGAGCCCACCATCTCCTCGAGCGCGTGGTTCACGTACACGAAGCGCCAGTCGCGACCCGCCGCGAAGAACGCGTCCGAGATGGTCTCCAGGATCGCCGCGCTCCGCGCGTACCCTTCGCGCGTCCGGTTCTCGTCCTCGAACTGGCTGCGGCGCAGCTGAGCGTTGACGCGCGCGCGCGCGACGAGCGGGCCGCTCGCCAGCGGAACGTAGTCGTCGGCGCCCCCGGCGAGGGCGTCGACCGTGGCCTCCGGGTCCGGGCGCTCGCCCACGACGAGGAGCGGAAGGTGGCGCCATCGACCGTCGCCGCGAATGCGCAGGCACGCGGCGGCCCCCTCTTTGCCCTGCTCCGTCGCCTCCACCAGGATCGCGTCCACTCGGTCGACCGCGAGGAGCGCGAGGGCCTCCTCGGGCGAGGCGGCCACCACCACGTCGTGGCCGTCGACGCGCAGCGTCTCCGCGACGTCGCCGAGCGGGGCGGTCCCCGCCCCGATCACGAGGATGCGCCTCGCCGCCGGCGCGCCGGCCGCGCTCCCCTCCGGCGCCGACGTCGCGCTGCGGAGCAGGGCCTGCAGCCGGGCGAGCACGAGCTCGTTCCCGTCCTCGTCCTTGCGGACGTACGCGTCCGCCCCGGCGTCGAGCGCGCGGAGCTCGCCGACGGAGCCCGACGCGGTGAGCAGGATGCAGGGCGTGGTGCGGAGCGCCGCGTCGGCGCGGACCTCGCGGATGAAGGTGGCGCCGTCCATCCCCGGCATCACGCCGTCGACCACGATGGCGCGCGGCCGCCGTTCCGAGGCGACGCGGAGCCCTTCCTCGCCGCTGCCGGCCGTCACCACCTGCAGCCCCGCGCGCTCGAGCGCCTCCCGCAGCTCCTCCCGGGCCGTGACGCTGTCGTCCACGAGCAGCACCGGCCGCGGGGCGGCGCCGGAGTCGACCCCGGCGCGGCGGCGGACGAGCTCGCGGGCGCGGGCCACGACCTGCGCGGCGTCGTACGGCTTGCCCACGTACTCGTCCGCCCCGGTCTGCAGGCCGCGCACGCGATGCTGGACCTCCGTCTCCGTGGAGAGGAGCACGACCGGCGTCCCCGCGTGCTGCGGGGACCCCTTGATCTCGGCGAGCAGCTCGAGGCCGTCGCCGTCGGGGAGGAGCACGTCGAGCACGGCGAGCGCGAACCGCCGGGACGCAAGGGCGCGGCGCGCGCTCGCGACGTCGGCGGCGAGCACGGGCTCGAACCCCGCGGCGGAGAACGCCTCCTCGAGGTGCATCCGCACGGTCAGGCTGTCGTCGACGACCAGGACGGCGCTCATGGCGGCCTCCCGGGCGTGCCCGCGCGCGCCGCGATCGCCGCGCCGATCTCATGGATCGGCAGGACGCGCTGCGCCGCACCGAGGAGGATCGCCTCACGGGGCATGCCGAACACGACGGAGGTCGCCTCGTCCTGGGCGATGGTGGCGCCGCCCGCCTGCCGGATCGCGAGGAGTCCCTGCGCGCCGTCGCGCCCCATCCCGGTGAGCAGGCACGCGAGCGCCTCGGCGCCGCAGTCCCGCGCGACCGAGTCGAACAGCACGTCCACCGAGGGCTTGCAGCTGTGGCGCTCGGGGCGATCGTCGAGCCGGAGGACGCCGCGCTCGACGACGAGGTGGCGGCCCGGGGGCGCCATGAGGACCGTCGAGCGACCGCGCTCCGCGAGGCGCTCGCCGTCGCGGGCATACCGGACGCGCAGCGGGGAGAGCCCGTCCAGCCACTCGGCGAACGCGGCGCCGAAGGGCTCGTTGATGTGGACGACGAGCAGGATCGGGTGCGGGAACTCCGGCGGGAGCCGGCGGAGGATCTCCACCAGCGCCGCCGGCGAGCCCGTGGAGCCGCCGATCGCCACGAGGTTCGTCGGCGCCGCCGGCTCTCCCGCGAGGGGCGGCGCCGCGCCCGGACGCGACATGGCCCCGAGCCGCGCCCGCGGGTGCGTGATCACCTTGAGGCGCGAGATGAGCTTCACCGTGCCGCGGAGCCGCTCCTCCCACTCACCGTCCGGCTCCGTCCCGAGGGGCTTGTCCAGCACGTCGATGGCGCCCGCCGCGAGCGCGTCGTAGGTCCGGAAGAGCTCGCCGCGGTTCGTCGACGCGGACACGACGAGGATCGGCGTGGGGCAGTACGCCATGATGTACTCGGCCGCGGCGACGCCGGTCATCACCGGCATCATCATGTCGAGGGTGACGACGTCCGGCCGGAGCCGCTGGCACAGCTCGATGCCGCGCCGCCCGTCCTCGGCCTCGCCCACGACCTGGAGCTCGGGATCGGCCGACAGCACCTCCACGAGGCGCTTGCGGACGGTGAGCGAGTCCTCCACCACGAGCACGCGGATCGGCACGGTCACCCCAGGAGCTCCTCGATCGCCGCCAGCAGGCGCGCCTGATCGAACTCGCTCTTCACGACGTAGGCGCTCGCCCCCGCGGCGAGGCCGCGCGCCCTGTCCTCCGGCGCGCTCCGCGACGTCACCAGGATGGCGGGGATGGACGAGAGCCTCGGGTCCGCGCGCGTGACGCGCACGAACTCGAACCCGTCCATGCCAGGCATCTCGACGTCGACGAGGAAGAGGCCGAACCGCCGCGCGCGCGCCTTCTCGAGCGCCTCCTCGGCGGAGACGGCGAGGTCCACCTCGTGGCCCGCCGACTCGAGGATGCTCTGCTCGAGCATGCGGGTCGTGAGCGAGTCGTCGACGACGAGGATCGGCGCGCGCGGCGATGGCGCCGCCTCCTCCTGGGAGACGCGGCCCCGCGCCGCCGCCACGAGCCCCGCCGGGTCGAGCACGAGGCGCGGGTTGCCCTCGCCGTCGAGCGCCGCCCCCGCCACCGCGGGATCGAGCCCCATGTACGCGGGCAGCGGCCGCACGACGACGTCGGCCGTGCCCACCAGCCGATCGGTCCCGAGGACGACGCGTCCCCCCGCCGCCTCCACGACGACCGCCGACCAGGCGCGGCGGGGGCCGGAGGGCCGCGGGAGACCGAGCACGCTCGCGAGCGGCAGGAACGGGACGAGCGCGCCGCCGTACGCGACGGTCGCCCCCTCGGCCGTGCGCGTCACCCGGTCCCCCTCGAGGAACGCCGCGCTGCGGACCGCGTCGAGCGGCAGCGCCGCCACCGCGCCCGAGGCCTCGACCTGCAGCGCGGTCAGGGCGGTGAGGGAGACGGGCACGACCACCTCCACCTGCGTACCGCGCCCGCGCTCCGTGCGGATCGCGACCTCCGCGTGAAGGCGCGCGGCGACGTCGCGCACGACGTCCAGGCCGACGCCGCGCCCGGCGACGTCCGTCACGGTGGCGCTCGTCGAGAGGCCGCCGCGCAGCAGGAGCGCGGTGAGCGCCGCGTCGTCGAGGCCGGCGGACTCCCCGGCGGAGACGAGCCCCTTGCGCGCGGCGGCGGCCCGGACCGCCTCGAGGTCCACTCCGCGGCCGTCGTCGACGCAGCGGAACACGACGCGGGTCCCGCGGCGCTCGACCTCGATGCGGACGCGGCCCGGCGCGGGCTTGCCCCGCGCGGCGCGCTCGGCGGCCGGCTCGATCCCGTGCGCCACGGCGTTGCGCACGGCGTGCAGGAGCGCCTCGCGCATGGCCGTGAGGACGTTCGCGTCCACGCGCACGCCGCCGCCGGCGAGCTCGAAGGTCACCGTGCGGTCGAGCGCCCGCGCGGCGTCGCGCGCCGCCCGCTCGAGCGGCCCCGAGATCGCCCGGGCCGGCAGGAGCCGCAGCCGGTCGGCGGCGCGCCGGACCTCGCCGAGCTCGCGCTCGGCCTGATCCGCCCGGGCGTCGAGCGAGCGCTGCGTCCCGTCGAGCGCCCGCGCGAGCTCGTCGACGAGCGGCCGCAGGCGCGCGACGGAGGGCGGCCCGTCGCCGTCGCCTCGCCGCACCGAGAGCTGGTCCGCGAGGGCGCGCGCGATCTCCTTCGCGTGGTCGAGCCGCCCGAGCTGCCGCCGGAGGGTCGCGAGGTGGACGCCCGCCTCCAGCGTGGTCTCCACGACGACGTCGACCTCGTGGAGATCGACGCGCACCGTCCGGATCGGCTCGTCCGGCCGGGGGGCCGGCGCGGCGCCCGCCGCCGCGGGCGTGGCCGGCGCGGGTGTGGCCGCCGCGGGCGTGGGCGGTTCGAGCGCGGCGACCGCGGCCGCCATCTCGTCCACGAGCCGCAGGAGCTCGTCCGTCCGCTCGCGCGGCACGGGCGGAGCCCCCTCGTCGCGGTGCTCGGCGAGCGCGTCCTCCGCCGCGTGCGCGCGGTCGCCGATCACCTGCACCTGCACCACGCGCGCCGCGCCCTTGAGCGTGTGCGCGTACCTGAGCAGCCGCGCGACCACGGCCCGGTCCCCGGGGGACCGCTCGAGCTCGAGGAGCCCGCGCGAGAGCCCGTCGAGCAGCTCGCGCGCCTCGATCCGGAAGTACCTGTAGCGGTCGCGGGCCATCGCGCTCACGCGGCGTCGCGCTTCTGGACGAGCCGCGCGAGATCGCGCGACATCGTCGCGAGCTCCGAGGCGGTCTGGAGCGACTGCCCGGAGCTCGCCTCCGCCTCGCGCGTCGCCTGCGCGACGTTGGCGATGGCCTCGTTCACCTGCTCGACCGCGGTCGCCTGCTGCTTCGTCGAGAGCTCGATCTCGCGGGCTGAGTCCGTGGTCGAGCCGACGAGACGCGCGATCTGCGAGAACGCCGCGGCCAGCTCCGCGAACTGGCGCGCGCCCGCCTCCGCGGCCTTGGAGCCGCTCTCGGTGGCCATGACGGTGGTGTTCACCGCGGCCCGGACCTCGTCGACGAGCGAGCGGATGTCCTTCGTCGAGCCCGCGACCCTATCGGCGAGCTTGCGGATCTCCTCGGCGACCACCTGGAACCGCTTCCCCGACTCGCCCGCGCCTGCCGCCTCGATCGTGGCGTTGATCGCGAGGATGTTGGTCTGCTCCGCGAGCTCGTTGATGATCTCGACCACGCCGCCGATGTGCTGCGACTTGCGACCCAGGTCGAGCATGTGGTCGACGATGAGCTCCACCTGCCGGCGGATGCCTCCCACCGCCTCCTGGCTGCGCTGGACCGCGTGGTCGCCGGCCCGCGCGGCGGAGGCGGTGTCGGACGCGATGGAGGCGACGCGCTGCGCGCTCCCCGAGATCTGCCGCGACGTCGCGAGCAGCTCGTTGATGGTGGTCGTGATCTCGGCCATCGCGCTCGCCTGCTGCTTCGCGCCGGTCGCCTGCTGCCCCGCGGCCGCCTTGAGCTCCGCGGAGGACGTCTCCACGTGTCGGACCGCGCCGGCGATCTGCCGCGAGAGCATGCGCCCGAGCAGGAGCGCGAGCGCGGCCGCGAGGGCGACGCCGGCCACCGAGAGGACCACGACGATCCGGCTCGCGTCCGCCGCGGCCTCGCTGGACTGGCGCCGCCGCGCCTCGAGCAGCTCACGCTGCCGGGCGATGTAGCCGTCGACCGCGGCGTTGAGCCGCTCCCGCAGCGGGCGCACCTCCCGCTCGAGCCGCGCCGCCGAGACCTCGAGCTTCTCCCGGGGAGCGTCGGCGAGGATCCGATCCACCGCGGTCCCGTGCTCCTCCTCGACGCGGGCGACGTCGTCGAGCATCGGCCGGAGCGACTCGTCGTGCTGCTGGCCCCGTAGCTCGTCGAGGACACGGCGCATCTCGCTCCGCGCGGTCCGCATCGCGTCGAGGTAGCGCGCGTCGTTCGTCATGAGGTACGCGCGCGCCTCCGCCGCCTTCCTGAAGCTCATCGCGTTCAGGCGCTCGGCGTTCACGAGCCGCCGCGTCGCGAGCTCGATGATCTCGTCCTTTCCTGCGACCGTCTCGCGGAGCGCGAGGACGGCGACGCCCGCGATCGCGAGCGCGACCACCACCACGAGCAAGAACCCCAGCGCGACCTTCTGCGAGAACGTGAGCCTTCGCTCCATGTCACTCTCCACGTCGATGTTCCGTGATGGCGCGCAGGACCGATGGGATGCTCACCACCGGGCGCCCCGCGCCCCCGAGCTCCGCGATCTCGGCGAGGTGGCCCGGCCCCTGCCCCGCCGCACGCTGCAGGGCCGAGGGCGCCACGAGCACGTGCCCGTCGAGCACGTCGAACGCCAGCGCGACGCGCTCCTCCTCCCGGCCGGCGAGCAGCATCCAGCGCGGTGGCTCGCCGCCATCGGCGACCCCGAGCAGCCGGGCGAGGCTGAAGACGGGGAGGACCGCCCCGCGGTGTCCGCAGACCCCGAGCACCTCCGGCCGGCGACTCGGGGCGGGCACGATGAGCCTCGCCGGGAGGAGCCCCGCGGTCTCGAGCACGCGAACCGCGATGGCCTCGCCGCCCGCGCGGATCACGAGCAGCGGGACGAGATCCCGCCGCGCGCCCGCCGGGGGCGCCGCGAACGCGGCGTCGAAGGCCGCCCGCAGCGCCTCGACCGTGCCCTCGAGCATCGTCTCGTCGCTCACTCCATCCCCCCGCACGCGCCGAGCTCGGCGCGGCACACCTCCAGCAGCCCTTCGCGCGTGAACCCGCCCCCGAGCAGGAGGATCCGCGAGCCGTCCTCGCCGGCGAGCAGCACGCGCGCGCGCGCGAGCTCGCGGCGCGCGAGCTCGAGGTCGCCGCCGCGCTTGGCGAGGAGGCCGAGGTGGAGGCGCGGCATCGCGAACGTCGGATCGAGGTAGAGCGCGTAACGGTCGTGGTCCGCGGCGCCCACTGGGTCGCCCGCGTGCTCGCGGCAGAGCGCGCGGAGGTAATGGGCCTCGGCGTTGAGCTCGTCCCGCTCGAGGATGCGCGCGCAGACGCGCTCGGCGCCCGCGAGATCGGCGCTGCTCGTCAGGAGGACGGCGCGGAGGAGCAGCGCGTCGACGTCCTCCTCGGCGGCGGGGGCGCGCGGGCCGAGCGCCGCGAGCGCCTCGGCGAACCGCTCCCGCCTCAGGAGCTCGAGCGCGAGGGCGACGCGAGCGCCGTCGCCGTGCGCGTCCGGCTCGCCTCGCGTCGGGAGGGCGTCCTTCGCCGCGGTCCCCTCACGCGGCTCGGGCGCGCGGGCCGCCGCGGCGACCTTCGCGACGCGCTCGGATGCTTCCTGGATCGCCTGCACCCACGCGGTTCGCGCGTCGGGCGCGGGCGCGGGCGTCGGCGACGGCCACGGCGACGGCGACGGCGACGGCGACGGCAGCGTATCGTCCGGCGGGCCGAGCGCGGGCGCGCCCTCCTCCGTGCCCCGGGGCTGGTAGTAGAAGGTCCCGTGCGACTGCCGCAGGTGGTAGTCGGTCGAGACGCCGCGCAGCGTCTCGGCGTGGCCGAGGAACAGGTAGCCGCCGGGGACGAGGGCGCCTGCGATCCGCGCCACCACCCGCCGGAACACCTCGGGCGAGAAGTACATGACGACGTTGCGGCAGAAGACGACGTCCCAGCTCCCCGGCGCCCACAGCGCGGGATCGTCGTCGACGAGGTTCCGCTCCTCGAACGAGACGAGGGCCCGCACGTCGTCGACCACGCGGGAGTGGCGGCCCTCGGCGCGGAAGAAGCGCGCACGCAGCGCGGGCGTGGTCTGGCGGAGCGACCAGGCGGAGTAGCGGCCCTCCCGCGCGCGGGCGATGGCGGCCGGGTTCACGTCGATCCCGTGGACGCGCACGTCCCAGGAGGCGAGCTGCGCGTCGGCGCGGACGAGCATCGCGAGCGTGTAGGGCTCCTCGCCCGAGGCGCACCCCGCGGACAGGATCCGCAGGCGTCGATCGGCGCCGCGCCGCCGCACCCGGTCCGGCAGCACCGCGCCGGAGAACGCCTCCAGGTCGTTGGAGTTCCGGAAGAAGTAGGTCTCCCCCACGGTGAGCCGCTCCGCCAGGGCGCGGACCTCGTCCCCGCCGCCCTCACCCGAGAGCCGCGCCACGTAGGCGTCGATGGAGCGGGCCTTGGTGGCCTCCGCCCGCTCCTCCGCGACCTGGGCGAGCTGCTCGAGCTTGTCGTCGTCGAACCGCAGCCCGAGCCGCGCCCCAACCGCGCGGCGGAAGCGCTCGAGCTGCTCTCGGCCCGCGGCGGTCACGCGACGTCCTCCTGTCCCGCGATGGCGCGCCACGCGTCCTCCGGGACGATCCGCGCCGCGCGGAGGAGGACGAGCAGCTCGCCGTCGAGCGCCCCGAGCGCCTCGATCGCGCCCCCGTCCGCGGCGCCGAGCAGCGGCGCCGCCGTCCGCTCCACGCCCGCGAGCGACGCGACGCCCGAGACCGCGTCGACCGCGAGCGCCGCGGGCCGGTCGCCGCAGCGGACCAGCACGAACCGGCGCGTCGCGGCGGCGGCGGCGCCGAGGAACGCGGCGAGCTCCACCACGGGGACCGCCGCGCCGCGCACCACGGCCGCCCCGAGCACGAACGGAGGGAGCCCCGCGCACGGGGTCGTCGGCAGCGGACGGAGCGTCTCGATCACGTGGGAGAGCGGGATCGCGCACGCGCGCCCGCCGGCGCGCACGAGCAGCACCGATTCGCGCTTTCCTTCCGGTTCCACGGCGCCTCCAGACGGGGGGATCACCGTAGGCGACCGGAGGGCCGGGTCGCAAGCATCCGAGCGACGCTCGGCCGGCTCGCCGGTCAGCCGGCGGGAGCCTGGCCGGCCGCGAGGGGTCCGTTCGAGGCCCCCGCGAGCGGACGTTCGCGCGACCGTGCGGCGTCGTGCCGGACGCAACTCCCCGAGCCGGGGATCCTCCGCGCGCCTCGGGCGTGGCTCGTCACGCGCCGGCAGTTGGCGCCGCGCGCCGCGACGCTCAGCGTCCCGACGTGAACGCGCTCGTCCGACGGGAGGGCGAGCTGAGCCTCGGTGAAAGGGGAAGCGGAGTGAGCGGACGTCTCGGCAGGAAGTGGATCTTCGTGGCGGCCACCGTCCTCGCGGCGTGCGGTGGCGGCGGGGGCGGCGCGAAGACGCCGCAGGAGCAACCCCCGCCGGTGGAGCCTCCCCCGGTGCAGCCGCCGCCGGTGGATCCGCCCATCGTCGTGCCGCCGCCCGACGCGCAGCCGGCCGTGACGCTCGCGTCCCCCACCACCGTGGCCAGCTGGACGTTCTACGCCGCCGAGGGCGACAAGGTCGGGGTCTTCGACGCGTCGGCCGACGAGGCCGGCAACGTGTACGTCGCGGCGGGCGCGGCGGTGTTCGCGAAGGCGCGCGCCGACGCGGAGTTCAAGGCCTTCGACGCGAAGAGCGCGGGCCTCACGACGAACTGTGACGAGGCGCAGACGCTCATGTGCCCGGTCATCTCGGTCGCGGGCGCCGACCCGGGCCACGCGGTCCTGGGCTTCATGGGGATGGGCACGGACGGCGACCTCGACCCCGAGTGGTGGATGTCGTCCGGCGGCGCGGACGTGGTCGGCTTCGACGCCACCGCGGGCACGCTCGCGCGCGCGCGGCACGTCTTCATCGCGGCGCCGCCGGAGCAGGTGAACGAGACCGGCGCCTACGACTTCTGGAACCTCGGCCGCAAGAAGGTTCGCCAGGTCCACCGCATCGCCGTCGAGCACGACCCGGCGCGCGGCTCGCACTACGGCGACGTGTGGTTCGCGGGCTCGCACGGCTCCTTCTCGGTGCTCATCGCGAACGCGGCGCAGCGCGGCTGGAGCCTGGACGCGACGAAGTACCCGGGCTTCGAGGCCGCCCAGGATGTGTGGGAGCACGATCACCCGGACCTCCGCGGCGTCATCTACGAGAACGGCGTCCCGCGGAAGCCGGGCGGGGAGATGATCACCGGCACCGCCACGGCGCTCGCGATCGATCCCACGACGGGCGACCCGTGGGCCGCGAACGGCATCCGCCTCGCAGTGAAGAAGGGCGCGGGGGCGCGCGCCGATGGCTGGAACGCGCCGATGTTCCCGCCGCGGAACGGGGACTGGAGCGCGACGAGCGGCTTCTACGACGTCTGGCCCGACCCCATCTTCACGACGGCCTCCGAGTTCTGGGCGAACAACCCCGCCTACCAGGACGCAGTGAGCTCGATCTCCTTCTGCCCGGACGGCACGCTCTGGATCGCCTCGGAGATCCACGGGCTCGCGCGCCGCGCGCCGGGCGAGCCGCTGGTGGACGACGTGTTCGAGCACGTCGCCATCCCGCCCGAGTACTGCTGGGACGAGGCCGGCACGCAGGTGTGCGCCGTGTACTCCGTCGCCTGCGACCCCAAGGACGGCTCGGTCTGGGCGGGCCTCGGCTACGGCGTCATCGGCCGGTACAAGGACGGCGCCTGGACGTTCCCGGTCCCGAAGACGGCGCCGCTCTTCGCGCAGCAGAACCCGGTCGGCTCGATCCAGATCGACGCCTTCGCCGGCGTGGAGAGCCGGATCGTCTACTTCAGCCACATGGCGACCTGGAAGGGCGCGAACGGCGGGCTCACCGTCTACCGGGGCCCGTGACGGAGCCTCGCGGTCTCGCGAGCCCGGCCCGTCGCGTCAGCGCGACCGCCGGCTCGCGGGCCCGCACCCGCGGGCGAGCACCTCGGCGCTGCCGACGAGCGCCATGTGGCTGAACGCCTGCGGGAAGTTCCCGACGAGCCTTCGCGTGCGCGGATCGTACTGCTCGCTCAGGAGCCCCACGTCGTTCGCGAGCCCGGCCACCCGCTCGAACAGGCGCACCGCCTCCTCCCGCCGCCCGGCGAGCGCGAGCGCGTCCACCATCCAGAACGAGCTGGCGAGGAAGATCCCCTCCCCCGGCGGCAGCCCGTCGGGCGTGGTCCTCGTGTCGTAGCGGCGCACGAGGCCGTCGTCCACGAGCTCCCGCCCGATCGCGTCGATCGTCCCGAGCACGCGCGGGTCGCGCGGCGGCAGGAACCCGACCACCGGGATCACGAGCAGGCTCGCGTCGAGATCCTTCGCGCCGTAGCGCTGCACGAACGCGCCGCGCTCGGCGTCGTAGCCGCGGCGGCAGACCTCCTCGTGGATCTGCTTGCGCAGCGCCCGCCAGCGCTCGACCGGGCCCTCGAGCCCGAACCGGTGGACCGCCCGGATCGCGCGATCGAACGCGACCCACGCCATCACCTTGGAGTGGGTGAACATCTGGCGCTCCGCGCGGATCTCCCAGATCCCCTCGTCCGGCTCGTCCCAGCGCCGCTCCAGGGACTCGAGCAGCGCCCGCTGCATGCGCCAGCCCTCCGGGACGGGCGAGAGTCCGGCCTCCTCGGCCTGGAACAGGCAGTCCATGACCTCGCCGTAGACGTCGAGCTGGAGCTGCTGGTGCGCCGCGTTGCCGACGCGCACCGGCCGCGCGCCCTCGTACCCCGGGAGCCACGGCACCTCGCGCTCGTCGAGCCGCCGCTCCCCGGCGAGCCCGTACATGATCTGCAGCTTCCCAGGATCGCCCGCGACGGCGCGGAGCAGCCAGTCCCGCCACGCCGCCGCCTCCTCGCCGTAGCCCGCGTCGACGAGCGCGGTGAGCACGAGGGTCGCGTCGCGGATCCAGCAGTACCGGTAATCCCAGTTTCGCACGCCGCCGAGCCGCTCCGGCAGGGACGTCGTGGGCGCGGCGACGAGGCCGCCGGTGGGCGCATAGGTGAGCGCCTTCAGCGTGACGAGCGAGCGCGCGACCTCGTCGCGCCACGGCCCGACGTGCGTGCAGCGCGCCGTCCACGCCGCCCAGAAGCGCTCGGTGTGCGCGACCTCGGCGAGCGGATCGATCGGGTTGGGCGGCTTCCGGTGCGAGGGGAACCAGGTGAGCGTGAAGGGCACCCGCTCCCCGGCGTCGACCTCGAAGGTGCGCCGGGCACAGCCATCCTCGAGCTCGCACGGCAGCGGCGAACGGAGCAGCACCGCGTCGGGCCCCGCGAGCGCCGCGAGCCCGCCGTCGAGCCGGCGCAGCCACGGCCGTCGTGCGCCGTACTCCATCCTGAGCCGCAGGTCGAAGTCGATCGCGACGCGCCCCTCCACGCCCTCGACGACCCGCACGAGGTCGGGCACGTCCTGGCGCGGCGGCATGCAGTCGACGAGGCGGACACGCCCGCCCTCCACCTCGAACTCCGTCTCGAGCACGAGCGTGCCGGGGCGGTAGCGGCGCGTCACGCGGCGCGGCTCGAGCCTCGGCGCGATGCGCCAGCGCCCGTGGTCCGGGCCGCCGAGCAGCGCGGCGAAGCACGCGTCCGAGTCGAACCGCGGCCAGCACAGCCAGTCCACCGATCCGTCGCGACCGACGAGCGCGGCGGTCTGCATGTCGCCGACGAGCGCGTAGTCCTCGATGCGGAGCGCCATGCTCCGGTGGTAACCCCGCGACGCGGCGTGCGCCGTCGGGAACGGACGCCAGCCGCGCACCGCGGCCGGCGTCCGCGCCCCAAGTCAGGGCGTCGTCGCGGGTGGCACGCCGGTGGTTCCGTCGCACGCATAGGGACACACGGCGCCGCCTGCGCAGAGGCCCATCCCGTACGTACCGTCCGGGTTCGCCTCGCAGGCGCCCGGCGCCGTCGCGCCGCCCAGCATCGCCTGGCAGCGCTCGCGCTGCTGCTCGAGCCAGCCGCCCATCTGGCAGACGTGCTGCTGCATCTCCGTGCGGTTCGCGAGGACGTCCCCGGCGCACGCGACGCCCTGGTGACGGGCGAGCTCCGCCCCCATCGCGTCGACGCCGCAGACGAGATCGGCGCCGCCCTGCATGCCCATGCCGCCGCCGGTCATGCCCATCCCACTCGTCCCACTCATGTGCTGCCCGTCGCCCGCGAGCGCGCCGCCCATCTGCCTCATGCGCTCCAGCGCCGAACCGGCTGCCGCGCCGTAGCGCATCTCCGCCGCCCGGCACGCGTCCGCGGTGTCCGCCGTGGCCGCCTCCGCCTGGTAGGTCGTGACGGCCGCCGCGAGGTCACCCCGCGCCGCCTGGTAGGCCTGCACCTGCGAATCGACTCCGCCGCTCTCCGTGCCACCGCACGCGCTCGCCAGCGCGGCGACGACCCCGATCATCCAGCTCTTCGTCCTCACGGCTCTGCCTCTTGCGAGCGAGGGATCTCCGCGGAAGGGCGCTCGCCTCCTGCTCCGCGCTGCGGCGTGCTCCGGCGCGCCGCAACGCCCCCCATCGCAGTCGGCGTGCCATCCGCCCGGCGGCCCCGGAACGGCAGCATTTCCGGGCCCTGGCGCGATCTCCCGGGACGCCGCGCCGTACCATCCGGTACGGTCGATCGTACGGCACGGGACACTGCCGGCAAGAATCCCGCGCGGCGGCGCGATCTTACGCACGGCACGGACCATGCTCTCCGCACCGTTGCCGCCGGGAGCGGCTCTCAGGAGAATGAACCCATGCGCCACGCGTCCCTCGCCGTCCTCGCTCTCGCCGCTGCGCTCCCCGTCGCCGCGCTCGCCGAGGACGACGTGACGCGCTCAGGTGGGGACCGTGCGATGCGCGCCGCCCACGAGGTGGTCCGCGAGGCGTTGCTCGAGCGCGCCACGCTCCCGGCGCGCCCGCCAGCGCTCCCCGACGGCGAGATGATGGAGTCCGGAGCCCGCGCGGACCGGGCTCGCCGAGACGAGGCGGAGCGCGCCGCGCACGACCGCGCCGCCCGCCACGGCGAGCAGCAGCGTGCGCGTCACGCCGGCGGCGACCGCGACCACGGCGCCGCGGGAGGCCACCGCGGCGGGATGCACCCCGGGGACTCCGCTGGCGACTGCCGCGATGCGGCCGGTGCGGTGCGGACCCGCGAGATGCACGGCGGGATGGAAGGCGGGCACATGGGCGGCGGGCACATGGGCGGGAGATGACCGGAGGCGTCGCGCTCCAGGCCGCCGCGCTCGCCGTCCTCGTCGCCGCGGGCGCTACCGAGGGCGGCGCGGAGCCACATCTCCTCGCCGGAGCGGCGCACTTCCGCGCCGAGCGCTACGACGCCGCGCTCGTCGAGTTCCGCGTCGCCGAGCGGCTCGGAGAGCCCGAGGCGGCGGGCTATGCGGGCGCGGCCCTCGTGAAGCTCGAGCGCTTCGAGGAGGCGGTCGAGACGTTCGAGACCGCCAGCCCCGGCGGGCATCCGCTCCACGACTACTATCGCGCCCTCGCCTGCTACGGCGCCCGGCTCTACTCCTGCGCCGACCGGCTCCTCGCCGGCCTCGGCGATCGCTCCGGACCGCGCATCGCAGAGCAGGCGCGCGCGATCCGCGCAGAGCTCGCCCCCACCCTCGAGGCACCTCCTTCCGAGACGAGCCTCGCCTGGTACCGCGACCGCTGCGAGGCGCGCCGCGCAGAGGGACGCGCCGCGCTCGCGGCTGCGTACTGCCGGGAGGCGGACGCCCTCGCCGCGCGGCGCGGCGCCGCGACGCGCGCGGCCGGCTCGGACGGCGCCGGTCCGCCGCGGAACGGAGGCTGAGGTGCTCGCTCCCCTGCTCGCGCTCGCCCTCGCCGCCATCGACCCCTGCGCGCCGGTCGAGGCGCTCTCGCCCGATGCCGCCGCCGCGCAGGCCTACCGCTCGGTCGCGGACGCCGAGCTCGCTGCGGGCGCGCGGGACAGCGCCGCGGCGGCCTACCGGGAGGCCCTCGCGCGCGACCCCGCGGACGAGGCCTCGCGCTCCGCGCTCGCGCGGCTCTGCGTCGCGCGCGGCGAGGATCCGTTCCAGGACGGGCTCCGCAAGCTCGACGCGGAGGACCTCGCCGGCGCGGCGCGCGCGTTCGAGGCGGCGTACGCCGCGGACGGCAGCGCCCCGGCGGCGCTCCTCGGCGGCATCGCCCGCTTCGAGCTCGGCGACGACGCCGCCGCCGAGCGGCTGCTGCGCGCCGCCGAGCGCGCGCCCGCGCACCGCGAGGAGGCGCGCTTCTACCTCGGCCTCCTCGCGCTGCGCGCCGGCGACGGGACGCGCGCGGCGTCGCTCCTCGAGGGCGCCGCGGTGAACCCGTCGCTCGCGAGCCCCGCCCTGGATCTCGCCCGCCTCGCCCGGAGAGACGGCCGGCTCGTCCTGTCGTTCCTCGCCGAGTCCGGCTGGGACTCGAACGTGAACCTCGGGCCGGGCGGTCCCCAGGGCGTCGCCCCCGAGTCCGACGGCACGGCGTCGCTCTCCGCCTCGGCCCTGTGGCGCCCGCAGGGCGCGCGGGGACCCTACCTGCGCGCGGGCGGGCTCTGGCACGAGCTCGCCCGGCTCGACGCCTACGATCTCGGCGGCATCGAGGCGGCCGCCGGCTGGCAGCTCCGGGGCGGGAACCGCGGCGCGGCTGCGGAGTACGAGTACGCGCACCGGGCCCTCGGCGGCGAGGACTACCTGGGCGCCCACCGCCTCCTCGCGTCCGGCTGGCTCCGACGCGGCCGGGCGGTCGCGACCGGAAGCTACGCCGTGCGCTTCGAGTCCTATGCCGGCAACTGGTCGCCGTTCTCCGGCGTCCTGCAGCGGGCCGAGGCGCGCGTCGCGCTCGACGCGACGCCGCGGCTCAGGCTCGGCGTCGCGTACGCCGGCGCGCGCGACGCCGCGGACGAGCCCGTCCTCTCCTTCTGGGAGCACGGCCCGCGCGCCGAGGCGCGCGTCCTGCTCGGGCGCGCCCGGCTCGGGATCGATCTGGGGCTCACGTTCCGCGCCTACGACGCGTTCGACGTCGCCCTGGGCGACCGGCGCCGCGACACCTACCTCGACGGCGCGGCGTTCCTGGAGGTGGAGCTCGCGGACCGCTGGAGCGCGCGGGCGGGCGTCGTCGGCCGCCACGCGCTCTCCAGCGTCGGCGCCCTCTCCTACGATCAGCTCGCGCCCTCGGTGGCGATCGGGTACACGCTGGGGCTGTAGTGTCCCTCGCGCGGATCCCCCTCGCCGCCGCCGCCGTCGGCCTCGCCGTCGCCCTCACCGCGACGCTCTCGCTGCATCGCTCCGCGACCGGTGCGCTGGATCGGGTCCTCGCGGAGCGGCTTCGCGGTGCGGGCACCGCCGCCGCCGAGCTCCTCGCCGACGTCCCCCCGACCCCCGAGCGGCTGCGCGCCATCATGGACGCGAACGCGCTCGAGGGGGCGTACGTGCTCTCGCCCGACCTCGTCGTCCTCGCCGACGCGACGGGTCCCGCGGGCGACCGCGCGGACCTCCTGCGGGTGGACGCCGGGCGCGTCGCGCGCGCGCTGCACGGCGAGGCGACGATCGCGTTCGGTTACGCCGTCGGCGACCTGCCCGTCGCGACCGGCTACTTCCCCATCCGCGGTCCGGGCGCCCCGCGCGCGGTGCTGGCGCTCGAGGCGGGCGAGTCGTTCGCGCAGGCGCGCGCGGGCGTCCGGCGCGCGCTCATCGTGGCGATGGTCGTCTCCGCGCTCGGCGCGCTGAGCCTCGCCGCCCTGGGGGTCCACTGGGCGCGGGGCGAGGCGCAGCGGCGCACCGGCGCGGAGCGGGCGGCGCGCGGCGACGCCCTCGCGCGCATGGGCGCCATGGTCGCCCACGAGATCCGCAACCCCCTCGGCGTCATCCGCGGCGCGGTCGAGCTCGTGCGCGAGCGGACGGGGGATGGGCTCGCCGCGCGCGATCGCGAGGCCCTGGAGGACGTGCTCGGCGAGGTCGAGCGGCTCCGGCGCCTCACCGACGACTTCCTGGACCTCGCGCGCGAGCCGTCGATCGCGCCGGCCGAGGTGGACGCGGCCGCCGTGGCGGAGGAGGCGGCCCGCGGGCTCGCACGCTCCCACCCGCGGGTGGACGTCCGGGTCGCGGTCCCGGCGCTGCCTGTCCGCGCGGATCCAGCGCGCCTGCGGCAGGTGCTCTCGAACCTCCTCCAGAACGCGGCCGAGGCCGGCGCCGCTCGGATCGAGATCCGCGGCTCGGCCGTGGACGGGGCGGTGGTCCTCGAGGTGCGGGACGACGGGCGCGGCGTCGATCCCGCGCTGCGCGGGCGGCTCTTCGAGCCGTTCGCGACGGGGCGCAAGGACGGCGCGGGGCTGGGGCTCGCCATCGCCCGCAGGATCGTGGAGCGGCACGGCGGCGAGCTGCGCCTCGTCGCGGAGCCCGGACCGGGCGCCGCGTTCGAGGTGCGCCTGCCCCGGAGCGCGGGATAGGAGTACCGGTCATGGCGCGCATCCTGGTCGTGGACGACGAGCCGAAGCTCGGGAAGCTCGTCGCCGAGATGCTGGAGCTCGACGGGCACGAGCTCGAGCGCGCCGCCAGCGGGCGCGACGCGCTCGTCCGGCTCGCCGCCTCGCGCTTCGACGTGGTGGTCACGGACCTGCGCATGCCCGACGTGGACGGGCTCGCCGTGCTCCGCGCCGCCCGCGCCCTTCCGCAGCCGCCGGAGGTGGTCGTCATGACCGCCTATGCCTCCGCCGAGTCCGCGGTCGAGGCGATGAAGGCGGGGGCCGTCGACTACGTGACGAAGCCGTTCTCGATGGACGAGCTCCGGCTCCGGGTGCGCCGCCTCGCCGCGCAGCGCGGCGCGGAGGCGCGGGAGGCGCGGCTCGTCGCGCGGCTCACGCCCGAGCTCGTCGCCGAGAGCCCCGCCATGCGTGCGGCGTTGCAGGCGGCCCGTCAGGTGGCGGCGACCGACGCGACCGTGCTGCTCCTCGGCGAGAGCGGGACGGGCAAGTCTCAGCTCGCGCGGTTCATCCACTACCAGGGGCGCCGGGCGGCCGGGCCGCTCGTCGAGGTGCACTGCGCCGCGCTGCCGGAGACACTCCTCGAGGGCGAGCTCTTCGGCCACGAGAAGGGCGCTTTCACGGGCGCGACGCAGCGGAAGGCCGGCCACCTCGCCGCCGCCGATCGCGGCACGCTGTTCCTCGACGAGATCGGCGAGATCACCCAGGCGACGCAGGTGAAGCTCCTGCGCTTCCTGCAGGACCGCCGCTTCGTCCCGCTCGGCGCGACCGAGGAGCGCTCGGTGGACGTGCGGGTCGTCTCCGCGACGAACCGCGACCTCGCCGGGGCGGTCGCGCAGGGCGCGTTCCGCGAGGACCTGTTCTATCGCCTGAACGTGTTCGCCATCGCGGTGCCGCCGCTGCGCGACCGCCCCGAGGACGTCGTCCCGCTCGCGGAGCGCTTCCTCGCCGCCCGCGGCCTGCCGGCCGAGAAGCTCGGCCCGACCGCGCGGGAGCGGCTCGCGCTGCACCGCTGGCCGGGGAACGTGCGCGAGCTCGAGAACGTCCTCGAGCGGGCGCTCATCCTGGCCGGCGAGGACGAGCTCCGGGCGGAGCACGTCGCGACGGGGAGCGCGCAGCGCGCGCGCCGGGTGGCCGACGTGCTCGTGGAGGGCTTCAGCCTCGACGCGTTCGAGCGCGAGCTCCTCCACGCCGCGCTGGAGCGCGCAGGTGGGAACAAGACGCACGCCGCCCGGATGCTGGGCGTCTCCCGGCGCCGCCTCTACTCGCTGCTCGCGAGCCACGCCGGCGACGGCGGCCCGGAGCAGGAGGGGCCCTGACGGCGCAGCGCCCCCGGCGCAGGCGAACCCGTGCCGCCGAGCGGCTGCTCTGGTAAGGAGCCGGGATGCGCATCGTGGTCATCGGGGCGGGAGGAGTGGGCGGGCTGCTCGGGGGATTGCTCGCCCGCTCGGGAGTCGAGGTCGCGATCGTCGCGCGCGGCGCGCACCTCGAGACGATCCGGCGGGACGGGCTCACGGTCGAGTCGCCCCTCGGCACCTTCACGGTGCGGGTCGCGGCGGACGCGGCGCCCGGCGCGCTCGGCCGCGCCGACGCGGTGCTGGTCGCGGTCAAGGCGTGGCAGGTCGCGGAGGTCGCCCCTTCGCTCGCGCCGCTCGTCGCGGGGGGTGGCGTCGTCATCCCGCTGCAGAACGGCGTGGAGGCGGCGGGCACGCTCGCGGAGGCGCTCGGCCCCGAGCACGTCGCGGGGGGAACGATCAACGTCCTCGCCTGGATCTCCGGCGCCGGGCGCGTCCAGCACGTGGGCACCCCGCCGCGCGTCACCCTCGGCGAGCGGGGCGCCCTCGCCACCGCGCCCTCGCCCCGGCTCGAGGCGGTCGCCGCCGCGCTGCGTGCCTCCGGCGTGGAGGCGGCGGTCACGCCGGAGATCGAGACGGCCGTCTGGGAGAAGTTCCTCTTCGTCGAGCCGCTCGGCGCGATCGGCGCGGTGACGCGGGCGCCCGTGGGCGTCTTCCGCGCCGTCCCCGAGACGCGCGCCCTCCTCGCCGCCGCCCAGGAGGAGATCGCGGCGCTCGCCCGCGCCCGCGGCGTGGCGCTCCCGCCCGGCGCCGCCCATCGCGCGCTCACGCGCGTGGACGGGGTCCAGCCGGACGGCACGATCTCCATGCAGCGCGACATCGGGGCTGGCCGTCCGTCGGAGCTCGCCGATCAGCCCGGCGCGGTGGTGCGGCTCGCCCGCCTCGCGGGCCTGCCGGTGCCGGTGCACGAGGCCCTGCTCGCGGCGCTGCTCCCGCAGGAGCTCGCGGCGCGCGGCCGCATCGAGCCGTTCTCGCGGACGTGAGGGGCGTTCACAGGCGCGACCTCAACCCGGCGACGAGCGTGATGTCGGCCCCCCGGTATGGGCTGAAGATGTTCTCGGCGATCCCCGTCTCCAGGTCGACGTGGCTGGAGAGGGCGACCGTCGCTCCGCCGAGCACGTAGGCGGTCGAGCCGTCGAGCTGGCCGAGGCCGGTGCCGCCGAGCGGCGAGAGATGACCGCTCGCCTGGAGCTGGAGCGCCAGGCGCGCTCCGAGGCGCCGGGTCACCCCGAGGTTCGCCGCTCCGTACGGGCGCGTCTTCACGTGCACGACCGGGAGGCGGGCGGTGGGGAGCATGAGGTCGAGCTGGAGCCGGACCGCGGTGGAGGTCCAGCGGAAGCCCGCGAGGACGCTCGCGCCGAGCTCGAGCTCCTCGCTCCCGTAGGGCAGGCGTCCCGTGGGGAGCTTGAGCGCGCCGCGCAACGCCAGCTCGCCGCCGCGTCCATCGCCCGCGACGAACACCTTGAGTCCAGCCCAGACATCCCCAAGCCCCGCGCCCGGACCGCTCCGTGAGAGGCCGCCCCCGTCGCGCCGCGCGAGCTCGAGGCGGGCGACGTTCCGGGGACGTCCTCTCCGCTGCGGGTTCGAGGCGTGGACCAGGCCCTCCACGAGCTCGATGGGCCGGTCGAGATACCCGCCGTAGTCCACCACGAACGGGATCGCGAGCTGCGCCTCGACGCGCTGCGCGAGGCCCTGGCGAAGAATCACCGTGGGCTGCGCCGTCTCGACCTGGATGTCGAGGGTGAACCTCTCGTTCTCCGCGGCGAGGAGGCTGTTCGAGTACAGGAGCCGCAGCTCCAGCTCGAGCTGCCGGGCCGGCACCACCTCCGGCGCCTCGAAGGGGAGCTGGAGGAAGAGCCGCGCCAGCGGCGCCGGCTCCTGCCACGGGATCGGGGTAGCGACGGTGACCTCGCCCCCGGGGTCGCCTGCTGCGCGGGGGGCGACGGCCCAGCAGCACGCTGCCAGCGCCGCGATCGCGGTGGCCGAGCTCACACCGACACGGTCCTTCCTGCCGCGGATCTCAGCAGCGAGGCGACGAACGGCGGACGCGGGATCCTCGGCGCACACGGGAGCACATCCGCCCTGTTCGCCGCACGATCGTCTACCGGCCGGGCGCGCGACGGGCCGCCCGCGTCGTTGTAAGAAGGGACGCGTGAAACCCAATCCTGGAGGAACCGTGCTCCGCAGATCTCCGCGCCTCACCCCGCTCGCCGTCGTCGCCGCGCTCATCGCGACGACCGCCGCCTGCAGCGGATCCGACAAGAAGGCCTCGTGTGACGTGGCGAAGCAGACCGGCTGCGCGTCCGGCCAGGTGTGCGAGGCGGTCGAGGGCGGCACGAGCCTCTGCACCCAGCCGCTCGTCATCCGCGGCAACGTGTTCGACCTCGGCACCGCCGTGGGCGTCGAGAAGGCGCGCGTGGTCGCGCTCGACGCCAACCGCTCGCCCATCAGCACCGTCGCGATCACCGACGCGGCCGGCGACTTCAGCATCCAGGTCGCGAACCCCCGCGCGAAGGACGGCACGCCCCTCGCGCGCGACCTCTTCCTCCGCGCCGACGCGCAGGGCTACGCGACGTTCCCCTCCGGCATCCGCGAGGCGCTGCCGATCGACACCGCCGCGGCCACCCGCGTCGACACGCGCTACGAGCTCGCCGATCCGCAGACCACGGACATCGGCCTCCTCGAGCTCCCCTCCGCGGGCACCGGGACGATCTCCGGCACGGCCGCGGTTCCGGCCAACCAGCCGGGCGTGCTCGTGGTCGCGGAGTGGGCCGCGGGCGGCGCTGGGTTCAGCGCGCTCGCCGACCGCAACGGCGACTACGCGATCTTCAACCTCGCGCCCGGCGAATACACGGTCCAGGCGTACGCGCGCGGCGCGGTCCACGAGCCCAAGACCGCGACGGTGGCGGCGGACGCGGTGACCGACGTGGATCTCGCGCTCGTCTCCGGGGCGGCGGGCGCGAACGTCACGGGCCAGGTCAGCCTCGTGAACCGCGGCGCCGGCACCGGGACCTCCGTCGTCCTCGTGGTCGAGTCCACCTTCGACCCGAAGCTCCTCCGCGGCGAGACGCCCCCGGGGCTCCGCGCGCCGGGGCCGGGCACTGCGCCGAACCTCGACGGCGCCTTCGAGATCGCGGGCGTTCCCCCGGGACGCTACGTCGCGCTCGCCGCGTTCGAGAACGACTTCCTCGTGCGCGACCCGGACGTCTGCCAGGGAGGGACCGAGCTCGTGAGCTTCGACGTGACCGGCGCGCTGCCGGTGTCGCTCACGACCTTCAAGATCACGGGCTCGCTCGACGTCATCTCGCCCGGCGCGGACGGGCCCGAGCTCCTCACGAACGCCACCCCGACGTTCTCGTGGGTGGATGACAGCTCGGAGTCGGCCTACGAGCTCACCGTCGTGAACGCCTTCGGTGACGTGGTCTGGACGAAGACCCTGCCGGGCAGCAGTGGCAGCAACCCCTCCGTTCCGTACGCGGGCCCGGCGCTCGCGCCCGGCTACTACCAGTTCAAGGTGAAGTCGGTGAAGGGCACGTGCACCCCGACCGGCACCTCGACTCCGGTCACCCAGTACATCTCCCAGACCGAGGACCTGAAGGGCGTCTTCATCGTGCCCTAGATGACAGTTCGCGATTCGCGATCACCTTCGGTTTCGCGCATCGGCCGGCCGCGTCCGCCGGCGCCTCAGGGCGCCGCGGGCGCGGCCGGCGCGCTCTCGGGGACGAGCTGCGGCGTGTCGTGAGCGAGCGGGAGCCGGACCGTGAAGATCGTCCCCATCCCCTCCACGCTCGCGACGGCCACGGAGCCGGCGTGCGCCTCGACGAGCCGCCGGACCACGTAGAGCCCGAGCCCCGTGCCCGCCACCGCCGAGCGCAGGCTGCCGGTCCGCCGGAAGGGCTCGAAGATCGTCGCCCGATCGCGCTCGGAGATGCCGATCCCCTGGTCCGCCACCTGGATCACCGCCTCGCCGGAAGCGACGCGGAGGGTCACGCGCACCTCGCCGCCGCCCGGCGAGTACTTGATCGCGTTCGAGAGCAGGTTCGCGAGCACCTGCTCGATCCGGAGGGGATCGCAGTAGACGGGCACGGGGTGATCGGGGACCTCGGACACGAGCCGGTGGTGCGCAGAGGTGCCCTCGAACAGCTCGAGCGCGCTGCGCACGTGATCGCGCAGGTCCACGCGCTCCACCCGCATCTCGACCTCGCCCGCCTCGATGCGCGCGGTGTCGAGCAGGTCGTTCAGCATCCGCTCGAGCTTCACCGCCTGCCGCCGCACCACGTCGAACGCGCGGCGCGTGCGCGCCTCGGGCGGCAGGGGCCCGCCCACCGGCACCGCCGCCGCCGTGAGCTTCAGGGCGGAGATGGGGTTGCGCAGGTCGTGCGCGACGCTCGCGAGGAACGCCGCCTGTCCCTGCCGCTGCCGCGCGAGCGCGTCCGCCATCCGGTTGAAGTCGCGCGCCATCCGCGCGACCTCCTCCGGCCCCACCTCTCGCGCTCGCACCAGCGGATCGCCGCCGCCGAAGCGCGCGAGCGCGTCGGAGAGCTCCAGGACCGGCCGGAGCGCCTGCGTCTTCAGCCACCAGCCCAGGAGCCAGGACGCGAGCACCATGGCGAGCGCGAGGGAGATCCCTGCGCCGTTCGCGATCATCTGCCAGCGCGCGGCGCTCGCGCGCGCGGCCCGTACGTGCGCCATGTTCACGTCGACGAGCGCCCCCACCGCGGCGTAGGCCTGCTCGAGGCTCGCCTCGGTGCCGGGAGCACCCGCGCGGCTCGCGAGGAGGTACTCCCCCACCGCGTCGACCGCCTCGTGGGCCGCGGCGTGCTCCTCCGGGGTCGCGAGCCGCCGATCGGCGTCCACGAGGTGCGAGGCGAGGCGCCGCTCGTGATCCATGCGCACGAGCGGGTCGCTCGAGCGCGCGTGCACGAGCAGGTCGATCGCCGCCTCCTCGGCCTGCCGCACGCTCTCCGCGGACGCGAGGATCCCGCTGTTCGCCCCTTGCACCGCTGCCGTGATGACCGCGAGCGCAGCGGCCGAGAGGATCCCCATGCCGGCGAAACCGACCAGGACGGCGATGAGGCTCGCCTGCAGGCTCGTCTTCGTACGAAAGCTCCTCGCCCCAGGGATAGGGATCGACGTTCCGAACCGTGAAGCGCACCCCTCCGTTCTGGTGGGGGGTCGGGCTCTCGGCCGCATGCGCGCGCGGGTGTCGGCGATGCACGCGGGGTCCCTCTTCCCGATGCGGCGCGGGCGCGCGGGCTCGCCGGGCGAGGCCCGCGCCGGTCAGGCCGTGGCGGGCCTCACCTCCGCGGTGACTCGGAGCACGAGCGCGCCCACCACGCCTGCGGCGAGCGAGCCCACCAGGATCCCGATCTTCGCCTGGGCGAGCAGGGCCGGGTCGGACGCGAACGCCAGGCTCGCGATGAACAGCGAGACGGTGAAGCCGATACCGGCGACGATGGCGACCCCGAGGAGCTTCGCGTACGAGGCGCCGCCGGGCATGGGCGCGAGGCCGAGCCGCACCGCACCCGCAGCGAAGGCGAAGATCCCGACCTGCTTGCCGGCGAACAGCGCGGCCGCCGTCCCGACGGCCACCTCGCCGAGCGGCTCGACGCCCTCTCCTCCCCCGAGCACCACGCCCGAGTTCGCGAGCGCGAAGAGCGGCATCACGCCGAACGCCACCCACGGGTGGAGCGCGTGCTCGAACCGCGCGAGCGGCGCCTCGAGGTCCTCGATCGAGTCCTCGATCCGGAGCAGCGCCTCGGAGTCGAGCTCGTCGTCGCCCGACGTCGCGAGCAGCCCGCCGACGTGGTCGCCGAGGCGGGCGAGCACCTCCCGCGGGCGGCGACGCGGACGCGCGGGGATGGCGAGGCCGAGCACGACGCCCGCGATCGTCGCGTGGATGCCGGCGTGGTGGAGCGCCCACCAGAGGAGCGCGCCACCCGCCGCCCACGCGGCCCAGCTCCGCACGAACGCGCGCGACATCCCCCAGAGCCCCGCCGCCGCGACCGCCGCGGCGACGAGCCAGCGCGCGTCGAGCCCGTGCCCGTAGAACAGCGCGATGACGAGGATGCCCCCGATGTCGTCGAAGATCGCGAGCGCGGTCAGGAAGACGGCGAGCGCGTGCGGCACGCGCCGGCCGAGGAGCGCGAGCACCCCGATGCTGAAGGCGATGTCCGTCGCCATCGGGATGCCCCACCCTCGGGCTCCGGGTCCGCCCGCGTTGAAGGCGAGGAACACCGCGGCCGGGACGATCATCCCGCCCAGCGCGGCGATGGCCGGGAGCGCCGCCTGGGCGGGCCGGCGCAGCTCGCCGACGGCGAGCTCGCGCTTGATCTCCATCCCCACCACGAAGAAGAAGACGGTCATGAGCCCGTCGTTCACGAGCTGGAGCAGCGTGAACCGCGCGACGGCGCCGCCCGCCCCCAGCGCCAGCTCGGTCCCGAGCACGTCCTGGTACACGGCTGCGCCACCCAGGTTCACCCACGCGAGCGCCCCGACCGCGGCGGCGAGCAGCACGATCCCGCTCGCGGCCTCCAGGCGAAAGAAGGCCACGATGGGCCGGGCGACCGCGCCGAAGAGCGGCGCGAGCGGGGCGCGCGTGGGGGCTCGTTCGTTCATCGTTCCGGCTCCGGGTTCGGCGAGGGCGAGGAGCGAGCTTGCACGCCCGGCGGTTCAAGCTCAACTCGAAACGGCGGCCCTTCCGTTGCGACACCAACGGTCACCGTCTCGCGATGTCGCGCGCCCGGACAAGCTGGTCATCCTCGGTCGCCGCGGCCGCACCTCGCTGCCGCTTTACGCGAGGGCGCCGCGGAGTATCCTCTCGCGTCATGACCGAACGCCCCCGGCGCCCCGCCCCCTGGCGCGCGCTCGCGAGCGCTCTCTCCCGCTGGGCAGACGCAGCGGGCTCGACCGGACGGGCGCTCCAGGGCGGCCTGTCGCTGCTCGTCCCGGAGGCCCCCCTCGAGCTCCGCATCGCCGGGCGGGTGCTCCTCCACGCGGCGGTGGTCGGCCTGCTCGCCGGGGTGGTCGGCGCCGCGTTCTTCGCCGCGCTCGAGCTCGGCCAGCGCGTGCTCCTGCACGGCCTCGCCGGCTTCGAGCCGGCGCGCGCCCGTGGAGAGGTGGTGGTCGCGGCCGCGAGGACCGCGGTGTTCCGGCCGTGGCTCCTCGCCCTCCTGCCCGCGGCGGGCGGCCTCGTGAGCGGGGTCCTCACGAGCGTGCTCGCGCCGGAGGCCGCGGGCGGCGGCGGCGACGCGTCGATCGAGGCGTACCACCGGGGCGGACTGTTCCGCTGGCGCGTCGTGCCGGTGAAGTTCGCCGCGGCCTTCGCGGCGCTGTCCTCGGGTGGCTCCGGGGGGCGCGAGGGCCCGACGATGCAGATCGGCGCGGCCATCGGCTCCGTCGCGGCGCGGCTCCTCCCCACGAGCCGCCGGGAGCGGCGGGTCCTCTTCGTCGCCGGCATCGCCGCCGGCATCGCGGCGGTGTTCCGCACGCCGCTCGGCGCCGCCCTGCTCGCGACGGAGATGCTCTACCGGGACGACTTCGAGGCGGACGCGCTCGTGCCGGCGATCCTCGCGAGCGTCGTCGCCTACTCGGTGGTGATCGCCGCGTTCGGCGAGACGACGCTCCTCGGCCTCTCGCTGCGGTTCCCGTTCTCCCCGCGCCAGCTCCCGCTCTTCGTGCTCCTCGCGCTCCTGGTCTCGCTCGCCGCGGCCGGCTTCGTCCGGCTGCTCCGGGCGGTCCAGGCGCTCTCGCGCAGGACCCCCGGCCCTCCCTGGCTCCGCCCCGCCCTGGGCGGCCTCGGGGCGGGCGTTCTCGGAGCGGCGATCGCGGTCGCCCTCGGGGTGTGGCTCGGCCCGGAGGCCCGCGGCTTCGGCGTCCTCGGCGGCGGCTACGGCACCGCCCAGGTCGCGATGGATGGCGCGCCGTGGTTCCCGGTCGGGTGGGAGCTCGTCGCGCTCTTGCTCGCCATGGCGGCGGCGAAGGCGCTCGCGTCCGCCCTCACCATCGGCTTCGGCGCGGCGGTGGGCGACTTCGCGCCGTCCCTCGTCGTCGGCGCCCTGGTCGGCGCCGCGTTCGGGTACGCCGCGCGCGCGGCGCTCGGGGATCCGGGGATCGAGCCGGCCGCCTTCGCGCTCGTCGGGATGGGCGCGTTCTACGGAGGCGTGGCGCACGTGCCGCTCTCGGCGCTCGTGCTCGTCGCGGAGCTGGCCGGGAGCTACGACCTGCTCGTCCCGATGATGCTGACGGTCGGGATCTCCTACGTGGCGCTCAGGCGCTGGTCGCTCTACCCCAGCCAGCCGGCGAGCCGCGCCGTGGCCGCCGGAGCCGCGGGCGAGGCGCTCCGGGTGGCGCTGGCGCGCCCCGCCGCCGAGCTGCTCCAGTTGCCCGATCTGCCCGACTTCGGCGAGGAGACGCCGCTCTCCGCCGTCGCGGCGGCGAGCGCGGGCGCCGCGCAGCGGGTCGCGCTCGTCCGCGGGGCGGACGGCCGCCCGCGGGGGCTCGTCGATCTCGCGCTCCTCGGAGCCCTCGGCCCCGCCGAGCTCGGCTGGACGCGCGCGGCCGACGCGATGGTCCCCTTCGCGGCCCTCTCGCCCTCGGCCTCGTGGCGAGACGCCATCGCGGCGCTCCACCGGCACGGCCTCCCGCAGCTCCCCGTCGTCCAGGCGGGCGCCGTGCTCGGCTGGGTGGGCGAGCGCGAGCTCGCGCGCGCGGCCCTCGAGCTCGAGCTCGGGGGCGCCCCTCCCGGCACGCCCGCGCCGGGCGAGCCCGCCTAGCGCGCCTACACCTCGCGGACCGGCTGGACGGCGCGCGCGAGCGACTCCGCGCGGGTCCCGCGCCCGTCGAGCCGGCTGCGCTCCTCGACGAGGAGCCGGAGGAGGTCGTCGATGGCCTCCTGTCCGGCGAGACGGTACGCCGCGCCGCTCCCCCCGCCTCCCCCGATCCGCACCCCGACCACGCCCGGCGCGCGGAACGCGTCCTCGTCCGTGGTGTCGTCCCCGACGTACAGGGCGGTCCTGCAGCCGCTCCGCTCGAGGAGCTCGGCGATGGCGTCGCCCTTGGTCGGCGCGTCGGCGGGCACCGCGTTCACGACCGCGTGGCCGCCGAAGACGCGCGCGCCGGGCAACGCCTCGGCGGCCTCCCGGATGGCGCGCTCGGCCGCGGCCGGCTCGGCGGCGCGCCGGTAGTGGATCGCGATCGAGAGCCCCTTGTCCTCGATCTCCACGCCCGCCAGGGCACCGAGCCGCGCCGCGAGCGCCGTGCGCCAGGCGATCACGGCGCCGCGCGGGGAGCGGTCCACCGGACCGAACCCCGCCTCGGCGCCGTGGTTCCCGACCCACGCCACGAGCGGCACGCCCTCGAGCCTCGGGGCGAGATCCGCGCGCGAGCGCCCCGACACGACGACGCACGGGTAGAGCAGCGCCGCGACGCGGAGGAGCGCGCGCGTGTCGGGCCGCATCCGCGCGCGGCCGGGCTCGTCCACGATGGGCGCGAGCGTGCCGTCGAAGTCGAAGGCGAGGAGCGCGCGGTCGTGCGCGAGCGCGGCGACCGCCGGCCGCGACGCGGGGGCGAGGACGTCGGGGATCATGGCTTCACCTCGTGGACGCTGTGCAGGCCCAGGTTGAGCCGGGTGGAGAGGCGGTCCCGCTGACGGAGGCGCGCCGCGTCCACGAGCATGCGCCCCGCCCATCGGTACACGTTGAAGTCGGCTACGAACGCGCGCATCGCGCGCATGCGGGCGGCCTGCTCGTCGGGAGGCATGGCGAGCGCCGTCGCCAGCGCCGCGCTCGCCTCCTCGACGTCGTACGGGTTCACGAGGAGCGCCTCGGTGAGCTCGCGCGCCGCCCCGGTGAAGCGTGAGAGCACGAGCACGCCGCGCTCGTCGTCGCGCGCCGCCACGAACTCCTTGGCGACGAGGTTCATGCCGTCGTGCAGCGAGGAGACGTAGCAGACGTCGGCGGCGCGGAGGTAGCGGAAGATCGCGGGCGGCTCGTGGTGCGCGCGCATGAGCGCGATCGGCCGCCACGCGCCCTCCGCGAAGCGCGCGTTCACGCGGGCCGCGATCGCGTCGACCCGCTCGGACAGCTCGCGGTACCTGTCGATGAGCGTGCGGCTCGGCGCCGAGAGCTGAACGAACGTGAAGCGGCCGCGCAGGTGAGGGAAGCGCTCGAGGAGCCGCTCCACCGCGATGAGGCGCTCCTCGATCCCCTTCGTGTAGTCGAGCCGGTCGACGCCCACGCCGAGCTTCGCGTCCGGGGGGAGGCCCAGCTCCGCGAGCACCTGCCGCCGGCACTCCGCGGCCGGCGGCGCCTCTCCGGCCCAGCGATTCGGCCAGTCGATCGAGATCGGGTAGGCGCGCACGAGCGACTCGCGGCCGCCGAGCACGACCGACTGGCGCTCCCGGTCGAGCCGCGCCTCGAGGTACCGATCCACCCCGTCGGTGAAGTTGTTGCAGTGGAGCTGCGTGTGGAAGCCGACGACGCTCGAGCCGAGCAGGCCGTCCAGCAGCTCGTTCGCCCACGGGCAGATCCCGAAGCGCTCGGCGTTCGGCCAGGGGACGTGCCAGAAGCTGATGATCGTGGCGCGCGGCAGCCGCTCGCGGATCATCCGCGGCGCGAGCGCGAAGTGGTAGTCCTGCACGAGGACGATCGGATCCGGCCCGTCCACCTCCTCGCAGACCGCGTCCGCGAAGCGGCGGTTCACGCGCTGGTACTCGCGCCAGTCCTGGGCGCGGAACACCGGGCGGGTGTGCGCGACGTGGCAGAGCGGCCAGAGCCCCTCGTTCGCGAAGCCGTAGTAGTAGCCGCGCTCCTCCTCCGGCGTGAGCCACACGCGCCGGATCGCGTAGGACTCCTCGCCCGGCGGCACCCGCACCCGGTCGTGGGCGTCCACGGCCGCGCGATCCGCCGTGCCGCTCCCGTGCGCGACCCACACGCCGGAGCAGGCGCGCATCACCGGCTCGAGCGCGGTCACGAGCCCGCTCGCGGGGTGGAGCACGCGCAGGCTCCCGTCCGGCGCGCGGTCGTGGATGTACGGCTCGCGGTTCGCGAGGGTGACGATGCCCTCGCCGTGGAGCGTCTCGGTCAGGGTGCGGTGCAGCCTCTCCGCCGACCACCGGCCGCCGGCGCCGAGTCCCTGCTCCGCCGCGAGGTCCGAGACGAGCTGCCGGACGTCCGAGAGCAGCGGCTGGAACTCCTTGCGCGGAGAGCGCGCGCTCGCCCCCGGCGCCGCCCATCCGAGGGTGAGGAGCCGGCGCAGCTCCTCGTTCCACGTCCGCCACGAGAGGCGCCGCACGAACACGGTGAGGATCGAGGCGAGGATCGCGACGATCGCGAACGCGCCGGCCGTGTAGCGCCGCAGCGCGGCCTCGCGACGCGCGACGAAGCTGAGGTCGTGCACGAGCGCGACGTGGGCGAGGACCTCACCGCCGTCGTCGAGGAGCGGCTGGACGGTGAGGTGGACGAGCCCGCCCTCCGCGTCCTCGACCCGATCGAGCTCGAGCCGACCGCCCTCGCCCGGGTCCCCGAACCGCTCGCGGAGCCCGTCGCACTCGTACGCACTCGGGCCGACCCCCGTGCGCGCCAGCGTCCGCATCCCGCGCCCGCACACCGACGCCGCCATGATGCGATCGTCGCGGGCGATCTCGGCGAGCAGCGCACCCACCCGCTTGCGATCCCCGCCCGAGAGGTGCGTCACGAGCGCCTCGCGGGCGCCCGCGACTACGAGGTGCGCCCGCAGGCTGACGTCCTTCTCGTACCAGGCCCGCGCCGTCCCGTTCAGGAGGGCGGCAGCCGCCCAGGCGAGCGCCGCGAGGACGCCCACCAGTGGGATGAGGACCCGAACGAAGGCTCGCACCCGGGCATGGTGCGATCGATCGATTTGTGTTGCAACCGTCCCCCCGGGCCCACGGGCGCCCGGCCGGGCTCGACGGGAGACCCGGGCGTCGCTCGCTGGCCGGGCGGCGCATCCGACAGACAGCTCACCTACGGGGCGGGCTCGTCCGTCCGGGGGGCGGTTCAGTTCCGGGCGACGTGCCCGGCGGACTGCCGCGCGCGGCCGGGCTCGGCGGCCGGCGGTGGGCAGTGCGCGCGCACGACCGAGACGAGCCGCTCGAGGTCGAACGGCTTCTCGAGGTGACCGTCCGCACCGGCCGGGCGCTCCTTCACCGCGGCGCTCATGGTCACGACCTTCAGCGAGCGGAGACGCACGTCGGCGCGGATGCGGCCGAGCAGCGCGATCCCGTCGAGCCGCGGGAGGAACAGGTCGAGCAGCACGAGTCCGGGGCGGAGCCCCGCGTCGTGAAGGATCTCCCAGGCGTCCTCGCCGTCGACGGCCACCTCGACCCTCGCGCCGAGGAGCTCGAGCAGATCCGAGAGCGCCTCTCGGATGCCGGGGTCGTCCTCGACGAGGAGGACGGATGTGCGGGTCATGACCATCTGCCGCAAATCTTCGCTCCCACCCCGGTTTCGGCTACCCCGGCCGTCACCCCACGGTCGTGCGACGCCCAACGGCCGCACCTGCGCCCGTCCCCTGCGCCTCCTGCATCGACAGGGGCCGGGGAGCATGGTTTCCTCCGGCCATGTTCCAGGTGAGGCAAGACTCGCCGTACCCGGCCCTCCTCGCGGCCTGGAGCGCGCCGGGCGCGCCCGATCCGCAGCTGCTCGACTCGACCCGGGAAGCCCTCGCCTCGGTCCGCCCCGACGACCTCTCGTCCGTCCGCCCGCTCGCCGAGCGCCTGGTCGCCCGCCTCGCGGAGCCCGCCGCGGGAAGGGGCGCGCGCCGCTCGCTCCACGCGCTCCTCGACGGTGTGCGGCGGCGCTTCTTCACCGGCTCGCTCGCCCCGGACGCGATCGCGCCCTGGCTCGACGTCGTCCTGCCCGTGCTCACCGCGATCGACTACACCGTCGGCGAGCTCCTCCGCTCCCGCGAGGAGACCGATCCCAAGACGGTCGCCTTCCGGGTGCTCGGCGACGACCCGGCCGAGCTGACCGTCGCCGAGGTGGCGCGCCGCACGCGGGCGATCGCGCGCGGGATCCTCGCGCTCGTGGACGACGAGCCGGGCGCGAAGGTCGCGATCCTCTCCGAGAACTCGCTCCAGGCCGCGCTCTGCGACCTCGCCTGCCTCACGAACGGCATCGTCGATCTGCCGCTACCCGCGAACGCCGTCGCCGAGCAGATCGTCTACATGCTGAAGCACTCGGGCGCGCGCGTGCTGCTCGCGTCCGACGAGGAGCAGCTGGCGAAGGTCCTGCCCTCCCTGCCGGCCCTCCCCGAGCTCCGGGAGATCGTGGTCTTCTCCCGGACCGCCGCCGAGCGGAACGGGCTGCTCACGCTCGAGCAGATGGTCGGTCAGGGCGCCGAGTTCGACGACGGCGAGCGCGCCGCCCGCGCCGCCCGCGTGCGCGCCCGCGACGTGGCGACGGTGATGTACACCTCCGGCACCACCGGGAAGCCGAAGGGCATCCTCTTCACCCACGAGAACCTCGTCTCGAAGCGCTTCTGCCGGGCGTTCGCGCTGCGGGAGGTGAACGAGGGCGACGTCTTCCTCTGCTACCTGCCGCTCTACCACACGTTCGGGCGCTGGCTCGAGATGACGGGCACGCTGTTCTGGGGCGCGACCTACGTGTTCGCGCGCTCGACGGCGCAGGCGACGCTGCTCGAGGATTTTCGCAGGGTGAAGCCCACGGTCTTCATCTCGGTGCCGAAGAAGTGGATGGAGCTGCAGGAGGCGGCCGTCTGGGAGGCGGCGTCGGACGATCCCGACGACATCGCCGCCCACCTGCGCGGCATCACCGGGGGCCGGCTGCGCTATGGGCTCTCGGCGGCGGGCTACCTCGACCCCGGCGTATTCCGCGCCTTCCACCGCGCCGGCACGGAGCTCTGCTCCGGCTACGGCATGACCGAGGCGACGGGCGGGATCACCATGACCCCGCCCGGCGAGTACACGGACGACTCGATCGGTTTGCCGCTGCCGGGCATCGAGTGCCTCCGCGCCGACGACGGCGAGCTCCTCGTCCGCGGCCCGTACGTCTCGCCCGGCTACTACGATCCGGGTCCCGAGGATCACGGCGCCGACGCGGAGGGCTGGTTCCACACCGGCGACCTCGTCTCGATCGACGCCGCCGGCCACTTCCGGATCACCGGCCGCAAGAAGGAGATCTACAAGAACCGCCAGGGCCAGACGATCGCGCCGCAGCGGGTGGAGAACCTCTTCCGCGACTTCGAGGCGGTCGCCCAGGCGTTCCTGGTCGGCGATCACCGCGAGTACAACACGCTCCTCGTCTGGCCGAACCACGCCTCGACGGCGGTGCAGGACCGCTCGCCGGAGGAGCTGCGCGAGCTCCTGTCGTCGCTCGTCGCGAGCGCGAACCGCTTCCTCGCGCCGTTCGAGCGCGTCGTGACGTTCCAGCTCCTGCCGCGCGCGCTCGACCTCGAGCACGGCGAGCTCACCCACAAGCACACGTTCAAGCGCGAGGTCGTCGAGAAGAACTGGAAGGAGCTCATCGAGAAGATGTACGAGCAGAAGCACCTCGCGCTCGCGCTCGACGGCAGCTTCCTGCGCATCCCGAACTGGGTCCTCCGCGAGATCGGCGTCCTCCAGCACGAGGTCTCCCTCGACGGCGATCTCTTGCGCGCGCGCGACCGCACGCTCAGGGTCGGGCTCGCGCCCGACGCGCCCGGCGCCATGTTGATCGGCGACCTCGCCTACGCGACCGAGGGCACCGTCATCGACCTCGGCGCGCTCCTCGCCCGCCCCACGCTCTGGCTCGGCAACGAGGCGCTCCGGCGCTTCCTGGGCGACGAGGCCTTCGTCTCGCTCGTCTCCCGGCGCCGCAAGGGCGCCTCCGACCTCCGCCTCGACTCCCGGGTCTGGCCGGCGCCCGAGCCGGAGCGGCTCCGGCCGATGCTCGACGTGGTCGACCGCGCCGAGGTGAGCTTCTGGTCGATCCACGTCGCCGGCGAGCTGCTCCGCGCGGAGCGCCCCGAGGCCCGCCGCGCCATCAGCCACCTGCACATCGGCCTCGCCGTCTCGGAGAGCGAGCACGCCGGGCTCTGCCGCGCGCTCCTCCGGCGCGCCGCCGACGCGCCGGACGAGGACGTCCGCCGGCGGGCGTTCCGGGTGCTGCTCCCGAACGAGGAGCCCGCCGAGACGCTCCACACGCTCCGCCTGTTCCTCGACCGCATGGGCGCGCTCGCGCTCCGCGACGAGGACCTCGCCGACCTCGGCGAGCGCGGCCTCACCGACGCCCAGGTCCAGGCGCTCCTCTCGCACCTCTCCTCCGACAAGGTGCGGTTCGAGCTCGCGGATCCCTCCGACCGCCGGCAGCTCGTCGGGACGATGCGACTCCTCACCGCGACCGCGATCGCCCACCCGCAGTACTTCGCCCGGGTGCGCATCCCGCTCGCGCGCCTCACCCTCCACGAGGACGCCGAGATCTCCGCCCGCGCCGGAGAGGAGCTCGATCGCCTGCGCCGCGGGTTCTCGAACTGGGTGGGCCCGAACCTCCGGCTCGCCATCGATCCGCAGACCGGCTCCGAGTACGGGTGGAAGGACGTGCTCGTCTTCGACGAGAGCGTCCCGCAGGAGGGGCGCACCCACCTCCTCCAGGCGCTCGCGGACGCGACCATCGTCCGCGCCTCGGTGTTCGTCCTCGGCAAGGGCGTGCTCATCTCGCTCGCGGACATCCCGCCCGGCGGCGCGGCCGTGTCGCTCCTCGGCCGCCAGCACGGAAAGAGCGTCTACCGGCTCTCCATCCACACCCGCGCGAAGGAGATCTTCGACGTCGCCATCAACGTCGCCGAGGACATGAACTTCTACGAGCTGAAGCAGGAGGTCTCGTGGCTGCTCGCCGCGGGCGCCCCGCCGCCGCTCGTCGAGCAGTTCGCCGGGTACTTCGCGGAGTGGGGCATCTTCACGGAGGAGTTCATCCCGGGCGCCGACGTGGAGCGGCAGGCGGCGCGGCTCCTGCGCCAGGGCGAGGCGGCGCGCCTCAAGCTGCTCTGGCCATTCCTCGTCTGGACGGCCCTCGAGCTGCATGTCCGGTTCTGGGGGCGGACCGGCCGGCGGCTCGCGCTCCGCGAGCCCTCCCCCGCCGCGTTCATCGTGCCCTCGCACGACTACCAGACCGGCGCGCGGCTCGTGTCCATCTCCGATCGCTCGGCGTGCCGGACCTTCGACGAGCTCGTGGAGCGCTTCGAGCGGTCCTTCATCCAGCGCGTCGAGGCGCAGCGGCCGGACCTTCAGGGAGAGATCGACGATCGGGTCGTGCTCTCCGCGGTGATCGAGGCGCTCGGCTACGAGCGCGGGGTCGCGCTCCTCGAGGACGCGGCGCAGAGCTCACGGCGCGCCGTCGCCATCGAGACCTTCCTCGAGCGGCTCCGCGGGAACGGCTTCACGCCGCAGCGCGTCTGGTTCGCGTCGCGCCGGTACCGGCGCTGGCTCGCCGCGACGCCGGGCGCCACGGTCGAGGCGAAGGGCAAGATGCTCGGCGAGCTGTGGGGCACCTACCGCCTCTCCGAGGTCGAGGCGTCCTGGCCCGACACGCGGCTCCGCTTCTTCCGCAAGACGGTCTTCGAGGACGCCCGGCCGGAGCTCTGCGCGGCGCTCGATCGCCTGATGCACCGCGCGCGCGCGCTCCCTTCCGGCGGCCTCGACCTCGAGGAGCAGGTGGCCGCGGTGCGCTCCGCGGTGCGGCCGACCGCCGAGGAGGATTACTTCCTGGCACGGATGACCTATCGCTACCTCGCTCCCACCGACGACGTGGCGCTCATCTCGATGCCGTCGGGCGGCCACTACGTCACCGAGGTCGTGGTCGCGCTCGCAGACGAGGAGGGCAACCGCTTCGCGGTCCGCGGCCCCATCTCGCCGCGCGAGGTGGCTCGCCTCCTCCACATGTTCCACGAGGCGAACCTGCAGGTGACCTTCACGACCGAGCACGAGTTCCTCGTGGCGCTCGACGCGAAGGACACGCCCATCGCCGGCCTCTTCTACCGGCAGGTGAGCCCGGACCGCATCCACATGGAGAAGATCGTCGTCGCGCGGCGGCACCGCGGCAAGGGCGTGTCGGACGGGCTCATGCGCGAGTTCGTGCGGCGGCTCCGAGCGCGCGGCGTGAGGCGCCTCGAGACCGGCTACTTCCAGCCGGAGTACCTCCGCCGCTACGGCTTCCGCACCGACCCGACCTCCGGCGGGCTCGTCTGCGACCTCGACCACGACGGGATCCGCTTCTAGGGCGACAGCCATGTCCAAGACCACCTGGAAGCTCATCGACACGACCCTCCGCGAGGGCGAGCAGTTCGCGAAGGCGGCGTTCCGCTCCGAGGACAAGCTCGAGATCGCGCGCGCGCTCGACACCTTCGGCGTGGAGTACATCGAGGTCACCACCCCCGCGGCCTCGCCCCAGTCGCAGCGCGACCTCGCGCAGATCGTGAAGCTCGGCCTCGCCGCCAAGATCATCACCCACACGCGCTGCATCCTCGACGACGTGATGGCGGCGATGGACACCGGCGTCCGCGGAGTCGGCCTGTTCTTCGCGACGAGCCGCATCCTCCGCGAGGCGTCCCACGCGAAGTCGCTCCAGCAGATCGTCGACGCGATGGGACCGCCCATCGAGGCGGCGCTCTCCGCGGGGCTCGAGGTGCGCTTCTCCGCCGAGGACGCCTTCCGCTCCGAGGTCTCGGACCTCCTCGCGGTGTACCGCGCGGCCGAGAAGCTCGGCGTCCACCGCGTCGGCATCGCGGACACGGTGGGGATCGCGACGCCGCGCCAGGTCTACGCGCTCGTGCGCGAGGTCCGCAGCACCGTGAAGTGCGACATCGGCTACCACGGCCACAACGACACCGGCTGCGCGATCGCGAACGCCTACGAGGCGATCTCCGCGGGGGCGACGCACGTCGACGTGTCCGTGCTCGGCATCGGCGAGCGGAACGGGATCACGCCGCTCGGCGGGCTCATCGCCCGCATGTTCTCGCTCGAGCCGCAGGTGGTCGCCGAGCGCTACCGGGTCGGCCAGCTCCGCGAGCTCGAGCGGCTCGTCGCGCGCGTCACCGGGATCGAGATCCCCTTCAACAACTTCGTCACCGGCGAGACGGCCTACTCCCACAAGGCGGGCATGCACCTCAAGGCGATGATGACGAACCCCGGCGCCTACGAGATCATCCCGCCGGAGGCGTTCGGTCTCACGCGCCGCTTCATCCTGGGGAGCCGCCTCACCGGCCGCCACGCCATCGCCTACCGCGCCCGCGAGATGGGCATCACCTTCGGAGAGTCGGAGCTGAAGGCGATCACGCGGCGGATCAAGGAGCTCGCCGACGCGGGTGAGCTCTCCGAGGCCCAGATCGACGAGGTCCTCCGCGACTGGGTGACGGCGTGATGCCCGCCGGCCACGCGTGATACAAGGCGGCCGCTCATCCCGAGCGTAGCGCCCCGCCCCGGGGCGAGCAGCCGAGGGACCCGTGCTCACGAGCCGCCTCCTCATCCTCGCCGCCGCGGTCCTCTGGTCCACGGCCGGCGCCGCCATCAAGACGAGCGGCCTCGACGGCTGGCAGCTCTCCGGGGGCCGCTCGCTCGTCGCCGGCCTCTTCCTCCTCGCCGCCGTTCGCGAGGCGCGGCGTCGCCCCACCCTCCGCATCCTCCTCGTCTCCGTCGCCTACGCCTTCACGGTGGTGCTGTTCGTCGTCGCGACGAAGCTCACCACCGCGGCGAACGCGATCTTCATCCAGGACGCGGCCCCGCTCTTCGTGCTGCTGCTGTCGCCGCTCCTCCTGCGCGAGATCCCCACCCGCGGCGAGCTCCTCGCCGTGCCGGTCTACGCGCTCGGGCTCGGGATGTTCTTCCTCGACGAGCTCTCCGGCGGGCAGGTGGCGGGGAACCTCATCGCCGTCGGCTCGGGGGTCGCGTTCGCCTTCTCGATCGTGGGGCTCCGGCTCCTGCGCGACGAGGGTCCCGCAGCGCTCGTGTACGGGAACGTCCTCGCGGCGCTCGTCGCGCTCCCGGTCGGCCTCGGCGGCCCCGCCCCGACCGCGCTCGACCTCGCGCTCGTCCTCTACCTCGGCATCTTCCAGCTCGGCCTCGCCTACCTCTGCTTCTCGCGCGGCCTCTTGCACACGCCCGCCGTCGAGGCGTCGCTGCTCATGCTGCTCGAGCCGGTGCTGAACCCGATCTGGACCTTCCTCGCCGCCGGCGAGCGCCCGGGTCCGTGGGCGATCGCGGGCGGCGCCGTGGTGCTCGCCGCGACCGCCTGGCGGACCGTCGCGCCTGTGATCGCCGCGCGCGCGGCGGCGTGGGGATCGAGGGGTAGCGGGTGACTACCCCCGCGCCCGCTCCCGCTGCGGCGCCCCGAGGAAGAACTCCTGGAGCTCCTCCCTGCGCGCCAGGGTGTCGACGTAGCCGAGGTCCATGACGCGCTTCAGGTAGATGGGCTCGAAGGCGAGGTACGAGAGCAGGTCCTCGCCGGCGTGGCCCGTCGCGCCGATGCCCTTCAGCAGGTACCGCAGCATCGCCGGGAAACGCTCGTACTCGTCGGCCGCGAGCTTCCCGAGATCCTGCGAGGGACGGAGGACGAGGGCGGGCACCATCCTGAGGTCCACGTCCTGGTGGTTCAGCTTGTCGCGCGGGATGAGCGCGAGCGTCTTGTTGATGCGCTGGAGCCGCTCGAGATCCGAGTCGAGCGAGTCGAGGAACACCGCGTTGAGCAGGACGCCGGCGATCTCGGAGAGCGGGAGCTGCTGGTCCTTCTCCTTCGCCTGGCGCTTCAGCGTCTCCCCGGGCGGGCGGAGGTAACGCACGCTGATGGCGAGGATCCGTTCGGCGCCGAGATGGATGGCCGGGCTCATCGGGTGGTTCATCCGCACGCAGCCGTCCCCGTAGTACGTACCGTCCACGCGGATGGGCGGGAAGAACACCGGGATCGCGGCGGAGGCCATCACGTGATCCAGGGTGAGGCGGGCGCGGACCCCGATTCGCGTCGAGCGGATCCACGGCGCGATCTCGGCCGCGCCCTCGAAGAAGGTGACGCCGCCGCCGGTGTGGTAGTTCGTCGCGGAGACCGCGACGGCGTACAGCCGCCCGGCGCGGAGGTGACGTCGCATCCGGCCCACCGGCACCTCGCTCTCGAGCAGCCGTCGGAGCGGAGCGGGGTCGAGCAGGTAGTTGATGCCGGACTTGCCGATGAGGCCGCCCGCCGAGAGATCGCGCAGCCAGCGGCTGCCGATGCTCGCGAGCCGGAGCGTACCCGTCCGGTAGACGCGGTCGGGCGTGAGGGACTCCCAGGTCGCGCGCAGGCGCTGGGTCGCGCGGCTGAAGTCCTCGGCGCCAGTCGAGATGACCAGCGAATTGATCGCCCCGGCGCTGATCCCCGCGATGATGTCGAACGGGAGCGGACCCGGCCCGAGAACGTCGGACAGGGCGCGAAGCGCCCCGACCTGATACGCGGCGCGGGCGCCTCCGCCCGTCAGCACGAGGCCCGTGTGGCCCACGGTCCAAAGGTAGCGCCGCCTACGCAGCGCGGCATCCTGACTGCCCGGAATGTCGCACCACGTCGGCCCGCTGCGGCGTCCCGAACCGCGGACCCCGGCACCTCAGCGGAGGGCCTTCAGCGCCGCCTTCACGTCCGGGACGGCGAGGTAGAGGTTCATGCTCCGGGCGCTGCCGGCGGTCCCGACGTAGGCGTACTGCACGTTGATTCCCGCCGCGCCCAGCCGGTCCGCCACCGTCCCGACCGAGCCGGGTCGGTCCGGAACGGTGACCTCGACCACCTCGTCCTCGGTGCTCTCCCAGCCGTGCGCGGTGAGGATCTTCCTCGCGGCCGCCGGACGGTCGACCACGAGCCGGACGAAGCCGCGGCCGTCCATGGCGGCCGCCATGAACGCCCGGATCGTGACGCCCTTCTCCCCGAGCGCGTCGGCGAGCTTGCCGAGGGTTCCGGGCCGATCCTCCACCCACGCCGAGATCTGCTTCGCCCTGGGCATGCGCGCCTCCTCGGCCGCGGCGAGATCCGCGGTCCGTGAACGAAGCTCATAACCCGGCGCGTCCGAACGTCCAGCGTCCAGGCGTACAGCCCCCGTCCGCCCGCTCGCTTCTGCGAGCGCCCCTGTCACTCCGCCCGGGCGAGCCGCTCCGCGAACGGGAACAGGCCGAAGGCGCCACCGGTGTGCAGGAACACGACGCGCGATGACGGAAGCCCGCCCGGCTCGGAGGCGCGACGGGCGACGCCGAGCAGCGCCTTGCCGGTGTAGACCGGGTCGAAGAGGACGCCGTCCGCCCGCGCGGCGTGGCGGATCAGCGAGAGCGCCTCGTCGGTCGTCTGCGCGTACCCGGGCCCGATGAAGCCGTCGTCCACGGAGATCTCCGCGGGCGGGACCTCCGGGAGCTCCGGCCAGCGGCGCCGGGCGTCGGCGCAGAGGCCGGCGATCGCCGCGCGGAAATAGGCGGCGTCGTTGCAGACCGCGAACCCGACCGGCCGCGCCTCGCGCCAGCCCGCGACCCGAACGCCGAGCTCGAGCCCCGCGCCGGTTCCGCCGGACCCGGCCGCGTAGGCGATCGTCAAGGGCCCCGTGCGCCAGGCCTCCGGGAGCTGCGCGCGGAGCTCGGCCACCGCGGCCACGTAGCCGAGGCTCCCGAGCGCGCTCGAGCCGCCCTCGGGGATGACGTAGGGCCGCCGGCCCGCGCGGCGCCGCTCCGCCGCGACCGCCTCCATCACCTCCGCCCGCCGCCGGTACTCGTCGTGCGACACCCAGCGGATCTCCGCCCCGGCGAGCCGGTCGAGGAGCGCGTTCGCCTCGAGCGCCGGCGGCCGCGACGGGTCGGGGACGCGGAGGAGCACCAGCGCGGCGAGGCCGCGCTTCGCCGCCGCGAACGCCGTCGCCCGGCAGTGGTTCGACTGGACGCCTCCGCAGGTGATGAGCGTGTCGGCCCGGGCCGCCTCGGCCTCGGCGAGGAGGAACTCGAGCTTCCGGGCCTTGTTGCCGGAGAGCTCGAGGCCGGTGAGGTCGTCGCGCTTGTAGAGGAGCTCGAGGCCGAGCTCCGCGCCCAGGCGCGGAGAGCGCTCGAGCGGCGTCGGCAGGCGCGCCAGCGCCACGCGCGGAGCGAGGTGCACGGTGGGTGGTGTCGGCGGGGTCATGCGGCGAGCCTAGCACCGCCCCGCGGTGCCCTGCCGGCGGACGCCCGCGTCCATCGGGCCCGCCCGGTCGCCTGGGCCGCGAGCGGCTCGTCACGGTGCGTGCGAGCGAGCGATCCCGCGCCCGCCCCTGGACGGGCCGACCCGCCCTCGACCTTGCCGCCTCGGCGCAAAGCCGTTCCACCCGCGCGCACCGCGTTGCCGCGCGAGCGCGCCGGTCCGCGACCTTGCGCGTGGCCCGCGGCTCGCAACTCGCACGAGCGGCACTCGTGCGCTCTCCGCCCAGCCGGGCGCGAGCGCGGGGAGAACGGATGACGAGACGTGGGGTGATGGGGCTCGGCGCGCTCCTGGGCGTCCTGCTCGTGGCGTGCGGCGGCTCGGGATCGAGCGGCAAGACGCCGGCGGGCGGGACCGGCGGAGACAACGGGGGCGGCGGGGGCGGCGGGACTCCACCCTCGACTCCGCCTCCGACCACGCCGCCGCCGGAGCAGCCGCCGGGGTTCCAGTTCGGCACGAAGGGTCCCTGGCCGGTCGAGAACGCGGTCTACGGCGCGAAGGACGGGATCGAGGAGTCGCCCGTCGTCGCCATGACCACCGACGAGGCGCAGAACCGCTGGGTCGCGACGCCGCGCGCGCTCTACCTGCTCCGGCCGGGCGAGACGACCTTCCGGCGCTTCGACGAGGTGGACGGTCTCCACCTCGGCGCGATCACCGGGCGGACCCCCGGCGCGGTCGGCTGGGCCAAGTACTGCGACAAGGCGCCGATCCCCGACGACAGACCCTGCAACGGCGATCTGGTGTGGGGCGGCGCCGGACCCGAGGGGATCAAGGCGATCGTCGGCGGCGGCAAGAACGAGGTGTTCATCGGGTACGACGGCGACCAGACCCGCGGCGCGGACGGCGAGCCGATCCCCTGTCTCGACGCGGACGATCCGGTCGGCTGGAAGGGCTTCGACTACTGCGACCCGCTCCGCCACAGCGGGAAGGTGGACTGGGTGCGCGTCCAGGAGGACGGCACGCTGCAGGTGGTGAGGTTCGACCTCCTGTCGAACCGCTACGGCGCGAAGTACTGGCACGACCGGACGATCAGCCGGCTCGCCTACGACCACTTCGTCCACCCGGGCACGCTCTACACCGGCGCGAACCACGGCGTGTCGATCCTCTTCCCGGCGAAGTACCGGGAGCCCGCGCCGGGCGAGTGGTTCGACCTCGCGTACTCCGAGTACATGGGCGATCACCAGCACGCGCGCGTCTGCTACCACGAGGTCTGCGGTCCGGACGGCGAGAGCGCGAGCATGCGCGTCGGCGAGTGGCTCGGCCTCGCGATCGACGCCGAAGGGCGGCTCTGGCACGCGGGGAAGTGGACGGCGGGCCGGATCACCTGGGTCGACGACGCGTACGAGTGGCACCATCGCTACGGCGCCGCCTTCGACGCCGCGTTCGGCGATCCGTGGATGGACGGCGCCCGGACGAGCCCGCCGGTGTTCGACGTGACGGAGTCGGGCGACCCCGTGTACCTGACGGCCGTGTCGGCGTGCCCGGACGGCCGGGTCTGGTTCGCGAGCCGTGGGCCCACCACCGGGAACGCCGCGGCCCGCAAGGACGCGGTCGCGGTGTGGGACGGGAGGCGGTTCGCCTACTACACCGCGTCCCAGGTCGGCCTGGCCGAGGCCGGGGTCCGCGATCTCGCGTGCCTGCCCGACGGGCGGCTCGCGATCGCGGGCTACACGACGGGGCTCGCGATCTATGACCCCGCCACCGCGAGCGCGAAGCCCATCCGCGCCTCGTCCGGGCTCATCCCCAGCGATCGCGTGAGCGCGCTCGAGCTCGATCGCATGGTCGACCCGCCCGCGCTCCACGTGGCGACCGCGTCGGGCGCCGCGGTGCTCCGGGCGCTGCCGTAGCCGCTCCGGCCGGTGCGTACGGGCGCCGCCCACCCGCACGCACCGGTCGCCGAGTGGCCCACCCCCGGCCATCCGGGGTAGAACGGCGCGAACGTTCTCGAGCGGAGGCTCGTCCGTGCGCCTTTCCATGCGGCTCAAGATCGCGGGGCTGGTCGGCGTGGCGACCGGGGTCACCGCGATCCTCGACACCGTCGTCTTCCATCTTCTGTACGAGAACGCGCCCACGTCCGACCTCGCGCGCGGGCTCGCCGTGGCGATCGTGATCTCCGTCGTCGCCGCGGGGGTCGCCTACCAGGTCGCGCTCCGCCTGACCCGGCCCCTCGAGCGGCTGCGCGACACGGCCGCGGCGATCGCGGCCGGCGACCTCGGCCGCCAGATCGACATGGACGCGACCGCCGAGACGGCGGACCTCGCGGCCAGCTTCGGCGCGATGATCGAGGGGCTGCAGGCCACCATCGCCGAGCTGCGCGAGGCGGCGTTCACCCTGGACGGCCGCTCGAGCGACATCCTCGGCTCCGTCACCCGGCAGGCGGCGATGGCCGCGCAGCAGGCGGCCGCGATCAACGAGACCTCGACGACCGCCTCCGAGATCGCCCAGACCTCGAAGCAGGCGACGCAGCACGCCGACTCGGTCATCGAGATGACGCGCCGCTCCGACGACCTCTCCCAGGAGGGGCTCCAGACCGTCGAGGAGGCGGTGAAGGCGAGCGCGAGCCTCGGCGAGCAGGTCAACAAGATCGCCTCCAGCATGAGCGGGCTCAGCGAGCGCACGCTCCAGGTCGGAGAGATCATCTCCTCGGTGAAGGACCTCGCCGAGCAGTCGAACCTGCTCGCGCTGAACGCGTCCATCGAGGCGTCGAAGGCGGGCGAGCACGGGCGCGGGTTCGCGGTCGTCGCCATGGAGATGCGCAACCTCGCCGAGCAGTCGCGCCAGGCCGCCGTGCAGATCCGCGCGATCCTCCAGGAGATCCAGCGGAGCGCCCGAGACGCGGCGGCGGCGACCGACGAGGGGGCGAAGCGCGCCACCGCGGCCATGGGGCTCGCGCGGAGCGCGGGCGAGGCGATCGAGGGACTCGCGATGGTGATCCGCGAGTCCGCCGTCGCGGCCCGGCAGATCGCCAACAACACGCGGCAGCAGACCATCGGGGTGGATCAGATGGTCGCCGCGATCTCCGAGCTCTCCCAGGCGATCAACGAGAGCGCCGAGGGCACGCGCGCGATCGAGCAGGGCACCGCAGCGCTGACGGAGATCTCGAAGCAGCTCGCCTCGGCCGTGCAGCGTTACCGGGTCTAGGCGGCTCTCGAGCCGGGGCGGCCGCTCACCGCTCTCCCCGGCGCCGCGCGCCCGCGCGCCGCGCCGCCTCCGCCAGCACCTCGTACGGCTGGCACCCCACGACGCGCGTCACGGGCCGAGCGCCCGGCGCCGCGACGAAGTCGAACGTCGGCACGCCGGTCACGCCCGCCTCTCGGGCCGCGCGCCGCGCCGCGTCCACGCACGCGAGCGCGCCCGCCTCGTCCGCCGCCGCGAGCGCGGCCGCCGGGTCGAGCCCCACCGCGCGCGCGACGTGCACGAGATCCTCGTCGCGGTCGAGATCACGCCCCTCGCGCCAGTACGCGTCGAACGCGGCGGCGCGGAAGACCTCGAGCTTCCCGGCCTCGCGCGCGTACTGCGCGGCGGCGAGCGCCCGGCGGGTGCTCGGGAGCCGGTCCGGCGCGCGCAGGTCGCGGAGGCCGAAGCCCGCCGCGAAGCTCTTCACGTACCCCAGCATCGCGCCGGCGTCCGACAGGTAGGACGCGAGCGGAAGGCCGCCGCGCGGCGTCCCCGGGTGCAGCTCGTAGCCGACCCAGTCCACCTCGATGTCGTACTCCGCCTGCAGCCTGACCAGGCTGCTCCGCTCCGCGACGAAGCAGAACGGTCAGACGAAGTCGGAGAAGAGCCGCACGATCGCGCCCATGGGTGGGGCGTGTAACGGGGGCGGCCGCTCCGCTCCACTCCCGGCGCGGGTACGGCCAGCGCGGCGCGCGGTCCCGCGCCGTGGTAGATCCGGCAACCCGTGCCACGCCCTCTCCAGCGCTGTCCGCGCTGTCCGCGCTGCCGCTTTCCGCCCGAGTTCTGCCTCTGCCCCGCCGTCCCGAGGCTCGCGGCGCCGTTCCGGCTCGTCGTCGTCCGCCACGCGAGCGAGCGCGAGCGGATGTCCAACACGGCGCGCTGGGCGGCCCTCGCCCTCGAGGGGGCGGAGATCCTGGAGCACGCGCTCCCCGGCGTCCCGCTCGACGAGACGCTGCTCCGCGCGCCGGGCGCGGTGGCGCTCTTCCCCTCCCCGCGCCCGGAGGACGGGGTGGCGCCGGCCACGCCGCCGCCGATCGTGGTCGTTCCGGACGGGACCTGGACGCAGGCTCGCCGGATGATGCAGCGCCTCCCCGCGCTGCAGCGGCTCCCGCGCCTGTCGCTCCCGGGCCCGCCTGCCGGGCTGCGCCTCCGGCGGCCGCCGTGGCCCGACGGCATGTCCACCCTCGAGGCGATCGCCGGCGCGCTGGCCGCCTTCGGCGCGGGCGAGGCGTCGGAGCGGCTCCTCACCCTGCACGACGCCGGCGTCGAGCGCGTCCTGCGGCTCAAGGGGATGTGGGACGCCGACTCCGCCGCCGCGGGGGGCCCCCGCCCCGGGCCCCCCCGCGGCAAAAGGAGAGCCGCAGCCCATACCCCACCACCCCGGCCCGAAGGACGCCGCGACCGGCGCGCGCCGGGGCGCGTTCACGACGCCTCACGGCCGGGTCGAGACCCCGGCGTTCATGTCCGTCGGCACGCGCGCGAGCGTGACCGGAATGACTCCCGAGGAGCTCCACGCGCTCGGCGCCGAGATCATCCTCGGGAACACCTACCACCTGCTGCTCCGCCCCGGACCCGAGCTCGTCCGCGACATGGGCGGGCTCCATCGCTTCATGCGGTGGCCCGGCCCGATCCTCACCGACTCGGGCGGGTTCCAGATCTTCTCGCTCTCGCACGACCGCGTCATCTCCGAGGAGGGCGCCCGCTTCCGCAGCTACGTGGACTGCAGCACGCAGCTCCTCTCGCCGGAGCGCTCGATCGAGGTCCAGACCGCGCTCGGCTCGGACGTGATGATGGTGCTCGACGTGTGCCTCCCATCCACCGCCGAGCCCGCCGCGATCCGCGAGGCGATGGGCCGGACCCACCGCTGGGCCCTGCGCAGCCTCGCCGCGCGGACGAACCCGGAGCAGGCGCTCTTCGCGATCGTGCAGGGCGGGCTCGTCCCGGAGCTGCGCGCCGAGTCGGCGCGCTTCCTCACCCAGCACCCCTTCGACGGGTTCGCGATCGGCGGCCTCGCGGTCGGCGACACGCGCGCCGAGCGCTTCGACGTCGTGGGCCGAACCGCCGAGCTCCTCCCGGACGAGCGCCCGCGCTACCTCATGGGCGTCGGCACCCCGCCGGACATCCTCGAGGCCATCGGGCACGGCGTCGACATGTTCGACTGCGTGCTCCCGACCACGATGGCCTGGCAGGGCACGGCGTTCACCTCCACCGGCCGCGTGCGCCTCACCCGCGGCGAGCACCGCGCGAGCCAGGCGCCGCTCGACGCCGCGTGTGGCTGCGCGACGTGCCGGACCCACACGCGCGGCTACCTGCACCACCTCGTGAAGTGCAGGGAGCCGCTCGGCCCGCGGCTCCTCTCCGTCCACAACCTGCACCACTACCTCGAGCTCATGCGCGAGGCGCGCGCCGCCATCGAGGCGGGCACGTACGCGGCGTTCGCGAAGGCGAAGCTCGACGCGATCGACCGGCACGAGCACGACGCCTCGCGGCGGCCGCCGGGCAGGAAGCAGACCTCGGCCCCCCCGACCCCGACCCCGACCCCGACCCTGACCTCGACCTCGACCCCGACCCCGACCCCGACCGTGCCCGACGCCCCGCGCTTCGAGATCGTCACCACCTCCCTCGGCGCCGCCGCGGTCCGCGACGGCCGCGCGGGCGAGGTCATGCACCCCGTCATCGGTCCGGACGTCGAGTCCGAGCGGCTCTACGTGGCCCAGTCCCGGCTCCGCGAACGGCTCAGCGCTCCCGGCCCCCGGCTCCTGCTGCTCGACGTGGGCCTCGGCGCCGCCTCCAACGCGCTCGCCGCGCTGCGCGCCGCCGAGGCGCTCCCGGCCCCTGGCCGCGGCCTCGAGATCGTCAGCTTCGAGCAGGAGCTCGGCGCGCTCGCGCTCGCGACCTCCGAGGACGGCGCCGCGCGGCTCGGCCTCGATCCCGCCTCGCTCTCCGCCGCCCGGGCGCTCCTCGCACGGGGCCGCCACGAGTCGCCGCGCGTCCTCTGGCGGCTCATCCCCGGCAACCTGCTCGAGACCCTCCCGCGCGAGGACGTCCGCGCCGACGTCGTCTTCTGGGATCCCTTCTCGCCGAAGGCGAACCCGTCGCTCTGGACCTGGGCGGCCTTCGCCGCCGCCCGCGCCCGCTGCGGCGACGCGGCCACGCTCTACACGTACAGCACCGCCACCGCGACCCGCTCCGCGCTCCTGCTCGCCGGATTCCACGTCGGCCAGGGCGACCCCAGCGGCCCGAAGGAGCAGACCACCGCGGCGGCGACCGACCCCGCGCTCCTCGCGCGCCCGCTCGACGCGCGCTGGCTCGCGCGGCTCGAGCGCTCCAGCGCGCCGTTCCCCGATGACGCCCCGCCGGATGCGCTCGAGCGGATCCGGGCACACCCGCAGTTCAGGTGAAGCGACCCTCCGACCCCGTCCCCGACCCGGCCTCGATGTCCCCACCCCTCCCGCCCTACACCCCCGCGCGCGGGCTCCGCGGTGGCCACGCGATGACGATCTTCGCGAGCCTCGCCCGCGTGTACCCGCGCCCGCGGGCGCGCCGCGAGCGGTGGGAGCTCCCGGACGGCGACTTCGTCGACGTCGATCGCTACGCCGCGAGCGGCGTCGGCGCCGCGCACCGCCCCGTGCTCGTCGTCTGCCACGGCCTCGAGGGCTCCTCGCGCGCCCCGTACGTCCGCGGCCTCGTCGCGGCCGGGCTCGCCCGCGGGCTCGACGCGCTCGCGCTCAACTTCCGCGGCTGCTCGGGGGAGCCGAACCGGCTGCCGCGCTTCTACCACTCGGGCGACACGGGGGACCTGCACGAGGTCGTGACCCGGCTCGCCGCCGAGCGGCCCGGCCGGCCCATCGTCCTCGCCGGCTTCTCGCTGGGAGGGAACGTCGTCGTGAAGTACGTCGGCGAGCGCGGGGAGTCCCTCGCCCCCGAGGTCCGCGCCGCCGCCGGCATCTCGGTCCCCTTCGACCTCCTCCGCTCGGCGCGCGCGCTCGACGCTCCCGGCTTCTGGAACCGCGTCTACCGCGAGCGCTTCCTGCGGCGCCTGCGCGAGAAGGCGCTCGCGAAGGCGCGCCGGTTCCCGGGAGCATTCGACGTCGCCCGCGTGCGGGCCGCGGCGAGCTTCGCCGAGTACGACGCGGCGCTCACCGCGCCGCTCCACGGGTTCGCCTCCGCGGAGGACTACTGGTGGCGCTGCTCGTCGGCGCGGTTCCTGCCGGGCGTCCGCCGGCCCCTGCTCGCCATCGCGGCGATCGACGATCCCATCGTGCCGGGCGACACGCTCCCCGTCGAGGAGGCGCGCGCGAACCCGCTCGTCACCCTCGAGGCCACCCAGGCCGGGGGACACGTGGCCTTCGTCTCGGGCTGGCCGTTCTGGCCCGACTTCTGGGCGGAGCGGCGCGCGATCGAGTTCCTCGACGCCGCGCTCCGCGAGTGAGTCTCGCCGCCTACTCGCCCTCGGTCTCGGTCCCGCCCCTGCCGCCGCCCTCCAGGCGGAGGCCGACGCGCTCCCAGACCGCACCTGCCGCGGCGCCTAGGCCGCTCCGGACGCGCTGGAAGGCGAGGTGCACGGCGAAGCTTCCGAGGAGCACCGCGGTGGCGACGAGGAGCGCGTGCCCGAGCCCGAGGTGCGGGCCGATCCGCCCCGTGAGCCCGGTGAAGGTCGACCAGCCGTAGACCACCGGCACGTGGATCGCGTAGACGCCGAGCGAGGCGCGGCCGATCGGCGCGACGCGAGCCGCCCACGCCGCGGGCACGGTGGAGAGGGCGGCGAGCACGAGCAGCACGGCGCCGCAGCGGAACGTGAAGAGGAGCGGGTGCCCCATGGGCATCTCGCCCACGCCCGTCCCGATCGTGCCCGCGACGAGCACGGCCCCCACGAGCGCCATCCCGGCGGCGCTGCGGCCGCCGCCCGTGCCGGCGAGGAGCCCGACGAGCGCGCCCACGAAGAAGTACGCCGCCCACGGGAACAGCGGGAACGGCGAGGTCCCGCCCGTCGCCTGCTCGACCACGAGCGCCGCGATCGACCGCGACAGCTGCGGGATCCCCGGCACGATCGGCGCCGGGGCGAGCATGCCGAGCGCGACGCACAGGAGCGCGAGCGCGCCGATGGCCCACGTGTGCTCGCGGCGGGACCACGGCAGCGCGAGGACGAGCGAGGCGGCGAGGAGCGCGACGGCGATGGTGTGCAGCGCGTCGAACGACAGGAAGTGCGCCCACACCTCGACGTCGCCGGCGGCGAGCCGCTCCACCCCCCAGCCCGGCCAGCGGAGCGCGTAGCCGATGCCGAGCAGGAGGAGGACGCGGCCGATCCGGCCGCGCGGGATCGCGAGGCCCCGGGCGCGCCCGCGCGAGATCGCGACCGTGACGGCCCAGCCCGAGACCATGAGGAACAGGGGCGCCGTGAAGCCGCGCGCCTTCCAGTACAGCTCCACGCCCGGGGTCGCGCGCACCGCGGTCGCGAGCAGCGCGTCGAGGGTGTGGCCGAACACCATCGCCAGCACGCCGAGGGCGCGCGCCGCGTCGAGCGCCGCGATCCGGCCGCGCGGGGGAGGCGCTCCCGCCCCGGGGACTGCGTGGAGCGGTGGCGCGACAGCGGAAGGGCGGCGCGGCTCTGTCGTCTGATGGGTCGCTTGCAACGGTGCAACTCGCGGAAGCGGGCGAGCGCCCGGTCGGTCGGCTCCGGGCGCGAGCGGCCGAACCTATAACACGGCCCTGCCCTCCGCGCTCCCGTCCGGGCCGCTCCGCTCGGAGCGGCCCGGACGGTCGGCTCCCTGCCTACTTGAGCCCGTCCTTCACGTACTTCGCGACCGCCTGGATCTCGGCGTCCGTCATCTTGCCCTTGAACGCCGTCATCTTGCCCTTGCCGTTCTCGATCACCTTGGCGATGTCGGCCTCGCTCGCCTTCAGCGTGGTGAGATCCTTCGCGCCGAGCTTCTGGGCCATCGGCGTGTTGCCCTTGCCGTCCTTCCCGTGGCAGGCGGCGCAGCGCTTGGCGAAGATCTCCGCGGGGGCAGCGCCCTCCGCGCGAGCGATGGCGGCGGCGGCGAGGACGACGAGGGCGACGGCGATGCGCTTCATGGTGCTCCTCCCTTGTGCGTGGTTCACTGCGCCGGAATCCCGGCGCTGCTCGGGCCCGGCGCGGCCACCCGCTCCGGCGCCCGGAAGGTTCCGACGAGGATGGGCACCGCGATCTTCACGAGCGCCGTGAAGACGAGGAAGCCCACCCCGAACACGCCCGCCGCGATGGCCCACTCCGTCGCGGTCGGCGTGTACTCGTAGATCTCGCCCAGCGTGTCCGGCGTGAACCCCGGGATGATGAGGCCCATCCCCTTCTCGATGTAGACGCCCGCCCAGATGAGCAGGCAGCCGAGGTTCAGGGTGACGTAGTTCCTCCGGGTGCGCGGGATGAGGAAGAGCACGAACGCGGCGACGCTGCACGTGAGCGAGAGCCACGCGTACGGCACGAGCGCCCGGTGGCCGTCGAGGCCACCCCAGAAGTACTGCGTGTACCTGAGGTGCTCGGTCGCCGAGTAGTACTCCTTGAACAGCTCGGCGCCGAGGAGGAACAGGTTGAGGAACATCGCGTAGCTCATGAGCTCCGCGATCTTCCAGATCGCCTCGTCCTTGATCGGGAACCGGTTCGTGCGGCGCAGGATCTGGAAGAGGATGATCATCACCGCGGGTCCGGAGCAGAACGCGGACGCGATGAAGCGGGGCGCGAGGATGGAGGCGTTCCAGTACGGTCGCGCGGCCATGCCGTTGTAGAGGAACGCGGTCACGGTGTGCGTCGAGATCGACACCGGGATCGAGAGCAGCACGAGCGGCAGGAAGATCCGCCGGTCGTAGTGCTCGCCGCGGTACGTCTTGAAGAGCAGGTAGAGGACGAGCGCGGCGTTCAGGAGCAGGTAGGTGTTCAGGACGAGCGCGTCCCAGGCGAGGAGCGAGCGTGGCCAGTTGGGCGTGCCGAGGAGCGGCATGATGTGGAGGAACCGGTCCGGGCGGCCCATGTCCACGAGGATGAACAGGAGGCACATCGTGAGCGCGCTGATGGCGAGCAGCTCGCCCAGCACCACCACCTCCTTGATCGGCTTCCACTGGTAGACGTAGGCGGGGATGACGAGCAGCACCGCCGCCGCCGCGACGCCCACGAGGAAGGTGAAGTTGCCGATGTAGAACGCCCACGAGACCTGATCGCGCATGTTCGTCGCGATGAGGCCGGTGCGCACCTGGTGGACATAGGCGATCCCGCCGATCGCCACGAGCGCGAGGAGCGCCGCGACCCACGCCTTGTACGCGCGCCCGCCGGAGACCACGAGGCGCGCGCTGCCCTTCACGAACTCCACCGCTCCGCTCATCGCCCGCCTCGCTAGGTCGCGTAGAAGTAGTAGAACTGCGGGTGCGTCGCGAGCTCCTCCTTGAAGACGAACACCCGCTTCGTCTCCATCACCCGGCGGATCTCGCTCTCCGGGTCGAGGAGGTTGCCGAACTTGCGCGCACCCACCGGGCAGACCTCGACGCACGCCGGGTAGCGCCCCTCGCGCGTGCGCTGGATGCAGAAGGTGCACTTCTCGACGACGCCCTTCGGGCGGGGCCGGTTGCCGAGGTAGTGCTGGTGCGGGTTGAGCTCCTCGGCCGGCAACGTCGGCGTCGCCCAGTTGAAGTGGCGCGCGCCGTAGGGGCAGGCCGACATGCAGCAGCGGCAGCCGATGCACCAGTCGTAGTCGATGACGACGATGCCGTCCTTCTCCTTCCACGTCGCCTGCGTCGGGCAGGCCTTCACGCAGGGCGGGTTCCGGCACTGCTGGCACTGGACGGGCATGTAGAACTTGCCCGGCCGCGGCACGGCGTCCGCCTCGTAGTAGTGGTTCGCGTGGGCGAGATCGACGCCGTGCTCCTTGTCCATCTCGAGCACGCGGATCCACTGGATCTGCGGGCTCTGCCGCGACTGGTTGTTCTCCGCCACGCACGCGTACACGCACCGCCGGCAGCCGACGCAGCGCGAGAGATCGAGGCCGTAGCCGAACTCGACGCCCGGCCTGGGGCCAGTCGCGGACACCGTGGTCTTCTTGCCGAAGCGCTCGAGGTTCTTCCGCTCGACCTTGGCGAGCACGCGGCGGAGCTCGTCGGGTGAGAGCTCCTTGAAGTGGCTGCGGAGGAAGTCCTCCATCTCCACGCCGCAGGAGGACAGCGCCGCGACCGCGGCGCCGGCGGCGGCCGTCCGCATGAAGGCGCGGCGCGACGGGTCCATGGGCTCGTCCGCCACGACGGGCAGGCTCTTCCGCTCGGACATGGCTACCTCCCGCCCGCGGCGGTCGTGGGGGCCGTCGCCTTGGCCGGGGCCGTGCGACGCATCTCGTCGGGGCGGAGCGGCCGCGGCTCGGGGCGGAGCATCTCGAGCGTCGGCGCGGTGGTCCTCTTCCCGTCCACCTCGATCTCCTTCACGCCCTTGAACCCCGGGGTGTGCGGGTTGTGACAATTCACGCACAGGAAATAGGTCTTCTCGCCGTCCCACTGGCCGACGCGCTTGCCATGCACGCCCGCGCGCCAGTCGCGGTACTTGTCCCCGTGACACTGGCCGCACAGCCGGTACGACTCGGTGAACGGCACCGTCTCGCCGCTCGCGAGCTTCAGCACGTCGCGGTTCTCCGCGTCGTGGCAGTCGAGGCACCAGCGCGCGTTGGAGTCGTGGTCGAACACCTTCTGGATGTCCTCGTGGAACGTGAGCTCGCGCCGGGTGCGATCACCCGGATCGACGTGGCACCCGCTGCACGGGAAGATTCCCTCCGAGAAGGGGGGCGGCTCCGCCTGGATCAGCGGGGGCGCGACCTTTCGCACCGCCGACGACTCTTCGAGCGCCTTCGCGCCGTGCGCAGGATCGAGTTTGGGCGGGCTCTTCACCGTCTCCGCAGGAGTCGCGTCCGGCTTCGTGCCCGCGGCGCGCGCGGCCTGGGGCGACGCGAGAGCGGCGGCGACCGCGAGGATCGTCAGGGCATGGATGATGTCGAGGCGCATGAAGTCTCCCACTCTCGGGGGAAGCTACTCCGCGCCTTGATCTGTCGTTTGATCCTGGTCAATTCGACGCTCGCTCGCTTGGGGCGTGAGCGCCGAGTGAGGCCGCGTCTACGCACCCTTAGGCGGCATCCGGAGCGCCCGCTCCTCCTGCCGCCGCCATTGACCGTGCGCCGCCCCGGAGGCCGCGAGCCGCCCGAGGAGCGCCTGCGTCGCTGCGTCGAGCCTGCCCGGCGGCTCGCGGGCCCAGGGCGTCCCGGGGAGCGGCATGAACGCGTGCGCGTGGACCCGCGCGCCCGCCGCCGCGAGGCGGCCCATCGCCGCCCGCGTGGCCCTGCGGTCGTCCTCCATCTCCCCTGGCAGGCCGAAGATGAAGTCCACGGAGGGTGTTAGGCCTGCCTCGAGCGCGAAGCGCGCCGCACGCGTCACGCTCTCCGCGTCGTGGCCGCGCTGCATCGACGCGAGCAGCCGATCGGAGCCCGACTGTCCGCCGATGACGACCGTCCGGTTGTCGCAGTAGCGCCGCAGGAGCGCGAGCGCCTCCGGCGACACGTGCTCCGGCCGGAGCTCCGACGGGAAGGAGCCGACGAAGAGCCGCCGCCCGGGCCCCAGCGCCTCGCGCAGCGTCGCGAGCAGCGCCTCGATGGCGGCGAGGTCGCAGCCTCCGTCCGGCGAGCCCCAGGAGAGCGCGGACGGCGTCAGCACGCGCAGGTCCCGCGTGTCGACCTTCGCCAGGGCGCGGGCCCAGCGCGCGAGGGTGTCGAGCGAGCGGTGGCGGAAGCGGGCGCGGAACAGGAACGGAGTGTGGCAGAAGCGGCACGCCCAGACGCACCCGCGCGTGATCTCGAGCGGGCCGATCCGGCCGGCCCGCACCGCGAACGGCGGCAGCGCGTCCAGGTCGACCGGCGGCCCCCGCCCGCTCGTCCGCATGCCGCCGCCGTCGAGCCATGCGAGCCCGGGACCCGCGCGCGGATCGTCGCCCACCGCGACGCGCGCGAGCAGCGCCGGCAGGGTCTCCTCCCCTTCCCCGATCGCGACGAGGTCGAAGCCGGCCGCGAGCGTGCCGGCCGGATCCGCGCTGGCGTGCGGGCCGCCCGCGACGTGCAGCACGCGCGCATCCGGCACCGTGTCGCGCACGCGCGCCAGCTCGGCGGCCACCTCGTCGAAGCTCGCCGTGTAGAAGGACCACGCGACGACCGGCCGCCTCCCCGCCGCGAGCGCCGCCCGCGCGGCGTCGGCGACCGCCTCGGGAGAGGGGGCGAACACGACCGGCACCTCTGCGGTGGCGGGGTGCGCCTCGACCGCGCCGAGGAGCACGTTGAGCGCGTGGCGGGCGGTCCTGCGGTAGTGGAGGACGAGGGTCGTCACCGCGGCGACAGCGTGCCTCCGGGGCGCGGCGGGCGGCAAGGGCGGGCGAGCGGGCTTGGTGGACGGCCGGAGTCGGGGTCGGCCTGTCCGGGTCGAGGTCCGGGTCGAGGTCGGGGTCGAGGTCGGGGTCGTTCTGGCCGACATCGCCGCGGCTGACGTCACCTTGGCGCGCCGCCTGGACGGGACCTCACGTCCTCGGCGGGCCACGATGGACGGGGACAAGGTACGGGGGGCGGTGCCGGGGGGCTGCACGTGGGCGACGTCGCCTAGGCCGACCGCGTTGCATTGCGGTCCGTGGGTCGGGGCGGTGCCTACCGCGTCCAGTGGCCCGCCTGCGGGCGCGAGGTCCCGCCACGTGGGGCGGCGCGCTGCGGGCGGGGTCGGTGATGGGCTCGCTGCAATCGTCGTCGAAGTCGTCGGCCTCGCAGCCACGTAGGGCGGCGCGTCGCGGGGCGGGTTCAATTAGTGACTCGTCGACTTCGTCGCGTTCGCGCGCCGTAGGCTACACTCCTCGTGTCACCCGCCATGCAACCTTCAGCGTTCACTGTGTCCCAGCGTGCCCCACGCCACGGCCTCGCGTTTCGCCTCTTCGCCTTCGTCGCTGCGTTCCTCGCCGCGACCCTGCTCGCTCGCGCGGTGCGGTATTTCCTCACCGGCCGCGCGCGCCTGCCGCCCGGTCCAGAGTCGAGCGCGGAGCCCTACTTCCTCCTGTATCGCCTGACTGGCGTGGGGGCGGTGCTCGTCGCGACGTGGCTCGTGCTGCGCCTGCTCGACGGACGGAGGCTCCGCGACCTCGGGCTCGGCAGCGGCGTCCGCGAGGCGGCGCGAGACGGAGCGAGGGGCGCAGCGCTCGTCACCGCGATCTTCCTCGCCGGATTCACCGCACTCACCGTGACGGGCGCGGCGCGCGTGACGGGCGCGACGCCGGACTGGCGCGCGCTCGCGCTGCAGGCGGTCCCGGCAACGCTCCTCGTCGGCCTGTACGAGGAGCTCCTGTTCCGCGGGTATCTCTTCCAGGCCCTGGCGGAGCGGCTCCGTCCCTGGCCCGCGATCGTGCTCGTCTCCGCCGCGTTCGGTGCGATCCACTACCCCAACCCCGGGGTCACCGCGCTCGGCGCGGCCGCGACGGTGCTCTACGGAGTGCTCCTCGGCGCCCTGCTCGTCAGGACGCGTAGCCTCTGGACCTGCATCGGCTTCCACTTTGCCGGAAACCTCGTCCAGGCCGCGCTGCTCGGCTCGCGCGCGAGCGGGATGAGCTACGGCACGAGCCTCCTCGCGGTCGAATACCGGCCGACGCTCTTTGCCGGCGCGCCGAGCGGCCTCGAGGCCGCGGTGCCGACCCTGCTCGTAGCCCTCCTCGCGCTCGCGTGGGTGGTGCGGGCCGAGGTCTGGCGCGCTCGTGGCGGAGCACGCGTCCTCTTCGACGGCCCGGAGCAGTGAGCCGGCGGCGCCGGAGAGCGCGAAGCGCTCGCGCCCCTTCGCAGGCGAGGCACGCGACCGGCGTCGCGGTTACGAGCCCCGCCATGGCGACCCGCTCTCTCGACGTGATTCGGCCGCGCCGCCCCGAGGCCTGGAACCCGGCCGACGGTCCCCCCATCTCCCCGCTGCAGCGGCCGCCGCGCCGGCCGGTCGTGGCGTCCGACGGGAGCACCTCGCGCGGGTCCGGCGCACTGTGGGCTCCGAGCCAGGGCCCCTGCCGCCCAGAGACCGGCGGCGCGGGCGGCGAGCCCAGCGGGCGCAACATCCCGATCCGGAAGGATTGCTGGGACTAGGGCGATCGAGCGAGGCGCGACCGCCCCTACAGCCACTCGCAGCGGAACTCGCAGCAGTCCGCCTTCCTCGCCCGGCAGCGCGTCTCGACCACGCTGACGCTCTTCCCACCGCAGATCTCGATCGCGTGCTGGAGCCACCCGATCGTCGTGAGGCAGTCCTCGGCGGCGAGCTCCTCGTCGCCGAGCGTGCGGACCAGCGCCGCGCGCTCTCCCTTCGGCTCGTGCGCCCGGTGCCCGGAGGAGTGCTGCGACGCGTACATTCGAGGCACGTCCGCGAGGAACCGCTGCGGGTCTCCCTCGCGCACGAACGCGCGCTGGACTCCCGTGGGCCCCAGGTTCGTCGCGGCGCTGAACCGGCCCATGTCCAGGAAGAGTCGCGTCCGGTCACCGCTCGCGAGGATCGCCGCCGCGGTCATCTCCAGGCGAAGGAGCAGGTCCGCCGGATACCAGCCGCTCTGGAGGACGATCCCCCGGAGCGACTCCTGATCGGCCTTCGACAGGTGGCGTACCACGCGCCCCGACTTCTCCGGTCCCTGGGCCTCCAGGTACTTCAGGCGCGCGAGCAGCAGCGTCCCCTTCACCTTCCCTGCGATGCGCGTACCCGGAGTCGAGGCGCTGGAGCTGTCGGACATGGTGGGCCTCCGCGCGGCAAACGACCGCAGCCGGTCACTTCGCCGCGCGTCGCGCCCGCTGTCAACCCCATTGGCTCGAACCCGTCGCGCCTACCTTCACCCACGGAGCACCCTGGCGGGGCCGCGTACGGCGCCTAGAACGTCCCCTGCGCGAGCAGGGCGCGCATCGCGACCGTTCCGACGAGCCTTCGCCGGTCGTCGACCACCGGAAGCCGCTCGAGGTCGGTCTCGCGGAAACGCTCCGCCACCTCCGCGAGCGTCATCGTGGTCGTGATCGGCACCACGTCCCTGTTCACGACGTCCGCCGCCACGATCATCCCGAGGTGGGCGTGATCGGAGATCGTGCCCTTGAGCGCGTCGAGCTGGATGACGCCGAGGAGCTCGTTGTCGCTCGCGGTCACGTAGAGATCGTGGCCGGGCGGCAGGGAGAGGAGCTTCTTCAGCATCTGATCGAAGGGCATCGTCGGCTCGACGCGCTCCGCGTCGGGCACGACGAGCGCGGCCACGGGCGTGCGGCGGAGCCAGTCGGGGCGCGGCAGCTCCGGGAGCCGCACGCCGCGACGCCGGAGCGGAGCGGTGTAGAGCGAGTCGGGCTCGATGGCGCGGCTCGTCGCGGCGGCGATCGCGGCGGAGAGCATGAGCGGGAGGATGACGCCGTAGTCGCCCGTCATCTCGAAGATGATGAGCACCGACGAGACCGCGGCGTGCGTCGTGCCGGCGAGCACGCCCGCCATCCCGACGAGCGCGAGCGCGCCGGGGGGCGCGAGGCCGGGGAAGACGAGGGCGAGGAGCTCACCCGCCGCGCCGCCGATCGCCGCGCCGTAGAACAGCGAGGGCGTGAAGAGTCCTCCCGGCACGCCGGAGCCGGTGCAGAGCGCGCTCGCCGTGAGCTTCAGGATCGGGAAGAGCAGGAGCGCCTTGAGCTGCACGGTGCCGAGCAGCATCGCGTGGACGCTGTCGAACCCGTTGCCGAGCACCGGCGCCCAGCGGATGGACATGAGCCCGACGATGAAGAGCCCGAGCACCGGCAGGAGCGGCTTCATCCAGCGCGGGAACCGCTCGAACGTGACCTCCACCCAGCCCATCACGCGGATGTAGATCACCGACGCGAGGCCGAGGAACGGCGCGAGGACGAGCCCGGGGACGAGCTCCCGCGGGTGGAGCAGCTCGTACTCCGGGATGATGTACGTCATGTGCGCGCCGGGCAGGATGCGCGAGACCGCGGTCGCGACGACGCACGACACGACGATCGGCCCGAGCAGCTCGAGGGCGAAGGAGCCGAGGAGCACCTCGAGCCCGAAGAGCGCGCCGCCGATCGGCGTGTCGTAGGCGGCCGCGATCCCCGACGCGGCGCCGCACGCGACGAGCACGCGCGCCTGCCGCTCGTCGAGCTTGAGCCGCGACGCGAGCCAGGATCCCGACGACGCCCCGGCCTGCACGAGCGCGCCCTCGCGGCCCAGGGAGGCGCCCATGCCGACCGCGACGATCGAGAGCAGCCCCCGCACCATGGTCGGCCCGAGCGCGAGCTGCCGGTCGCGGTGCCAGATCGCCTCGATGATGCGCGCGGTGCCGTGGCCGCCCATCGGCCGTCGCCAGAAGAGGTAGACGACCGTCACGAGCGCGCCCGCGAGGGTGGGCACGAGGACGCGCTGGAGGGGCGGGGCGGCCTCGACCGCGGCGATGAACCGGTCCGCGTCCGGCCAGGCGAGCCCCTGGACGAGCCTCAGGACGTAGAGCAGCGCGCCCGCGCCGAGCCCCGAGAGCAACCCGGTCGCGATGACGAGCACCCAGAAGCGCTGCGCGGCGCCCGGCAGGATGCGGAGGAAGTCGCGCAGCGATCGGAAGAACAGGGGCGGCGCGCCACCGGCGGGCATCCCCCCTCCACGACCTGTCTCGATGCCAGCCAAGCGTGCGCGCGCCGCCCCGTGTCCCCAAGATCGGCCGCCACGGGCGCCCCGGCAACCGGCCCTGGCCGGGAGGCCCGCCCCGGAGTCGCGTTCGAGCGGACGCGGGCACGGCCGCCGCCGCGAGGGCTCTACCGTCCGTCAAGCCGGGGCGCAAGCTTCCGGGCGTGGATCCGCTGAAGCAGCTCATCGAGGAGCCCGGGGCGCTCACTCCGCGGCAATACGCCAGGCGCGCGAGGCAGCTCGCGGCGTTGCACCTCGCGCTCGCCTTCGGCGCGGTCACGGGTGAGGGGGTCCTCTTCGCGCGCGGGAAGGTGCTCGTCACCCTCGCCCAGCGCTCGAACGTAGAGACGCTCACCCTCGCGTTCTTCGCGGTGTTCTTCGCCTACGTGGGGCTCCTCGGGCTGCGCGGCGCCCCGGGCGCGCTGCGCGTCGTGCGCTTCGCGCTCCTCGCTCGAATCCGCGGACGCGAGGCCGCCGAGCGGGCGAAGCACGAGGCGCTCGGCCTACCCCGGGGTGACGGGCCGATCGCCGCCCTGAGCGTGGTCCTCGAGCGGCAGGACTCGCCCGCGCGCCCGTTCGAGCTCGCCGTCCAGGACGCGGCAGGCTCGATGGGGCGGCTGCGCGTCGACGGCGCGCGCGTCCAGCACGCGCCGCACCGGCGGGACGGCTCGGCGAACCTCCTCGCCTACTTCGCGCGCCAGGTCGATCAGGTGGCGGGGCGACGCCAGGGACGCGACGTGGACGTGGTCGAGTGGGGAACGCTCGACGACGAGGCGACGCGCCGGTTCCTCGCGCTCGCCGAGTTCGGCCGCAACCTGGGCGCCGCGCTCGGCAGGGACGGCCTGTGGCCGCGGGTCGTCCTCACCGCCGAGGACTGCGCCGAGCTCGAGCGGCGCCTCGCGGCGATCTGCCCCGCGCTGCGCGACGAGGGTTTCCTGCCGCACTGGGAGTACGAAGCGGAGCACAAGCTCCCCATCGTGCCGGAGCCGCTCGGGCTCGCGAGCCTCGGGCGGACCGAGAAGCGCGCCGACCCCCTGCCCTCGCTCACCGCGCTCGCCCTGGTGGTCGCGCTCGCGACCGCCCTCCTCGCCGCGCTCATCCTCTACCCGCCGTGGGTTCCCGGGAAGTGACGTGAGGCGCGCGCTCGTCATCCTCGCCCTCGTCGTGGCCGGAGCCGCAGCGGTGCGCGCCTGCGCCGGCCCGCGCCCGTCGGTCGCGGCGTCCTGGCTGGAGTCGGGGCCCTCCGGCTACGTGGCGGCCGCGCGGATCAGGAACGCCGGCGGCGATGGCGAGATCCAGGTGAACTTCCGCCTGCGCGAGCGCGCGACGGGCCGCACCGTCCCGGCCCAGGGAACCGCGGAGGTGCACCGCGGGGAGGAGGTCGAGGTGCGCGTGCCCGTGCCCGCGCCGCCCGGCGACTGGTCGCTCGAGGCGCAGTCGGAGTATCCGCCGCGATGAGCGCGGGGCACCCCCCCGGCGAGCAGGGGCGGGGCCCGACGACAGCGGCCAGCCGTCGGCGGAGCGGGGGCGCAGCCCTCATCATTCATCACATCCTGGGGATGCGGCCGTGCACGCGGTTGCCGTTCGACGAGCGGCCCAGCGCGCAGGCCGGTGGGGAATCGACGAGGTGTGCTCGTGCGGCCCGGGAACGCGCCTTCGGAGCGGTACGCGGGCGGCAAGTCGCGGCGAGCGGTGACCGCGGGGACCCGGCCGATGGGTCGGACGCTTGGCCGAGGCGCGGCGCCGCGACGCTCGGCCCGACCACAGCTGGAGAGCCGTCGCTATGGCGCGCGGCCGCGCGAGCGCCGTCCGGGCGCAGCGTCACTCGTCCTTCGTTGGCGCGCGCAAGTCTCACGGCGCCCACATTCCCAGCTGAATGGCGGGACGCGGGGGCGGCGCGACGCCAGCGCGTTCCCGCGGCGTCGGCCGGTGGCCCGGGTTGCGGCGGAAGCGATCCATGTGCTCGCGTCCGAAGGTCCTCTCGGCGTGAAGCAGGTTATGAGCTCGGCAGGCGAGCCGAAGATTGTCGATCGTCGAGGGCCCCCCGAGCGCCAGAGGGCGGATGTGGTCGAGCTCGAGCTTCCAGCGGCTGTTGCAGCGACACCCGTCCGGACCGACCCAGGCGCAGCGCCCGCCGTCGCGCTTCCACACCGCGCGGCGCACTATCGCTGGGATCGTGGAGGTCGCCTCCGGGGACGCCGCCGCCGTCGGCTCCGGCCCAGCCTCGACGAAGGCGCGCCGTCGGTCGAACTCGTTGAGGTGGAGGAGGAAGTCGACCTGGACGTTTCGTTCCTCTCCGGCGAGCTCGCGCAGGCGAACGGCGAGGACGTTCGAGTCGAGGGTGGCGGGAACGGGCGAAGACAGGAAGTGCACCTCCAGATGCACCCTTCGTAACACGCGTTTTCGAGAGCTCCGGAGGCGCTCCAGGCTCGCGCGAGCGCGGTATTTCTCGGTGTGCCCTCGGCGACCCTCTGCCGCGGTCGAACGCGCGCGCCCGGCCCAACTGCGCGCGCGTGAGTGGCTCTGTCGCGCCGCCTCGAACCCAGGACCGGAACTTCGGCTGGGAGCAGTCAAGGGCGTTCATTCACGCACCGCAACTGGGACGGATTGTTCACATCGCCATGAAGCGCGTACGACGGCCGGCACTACCTCTGGCGATAGGTTTCACGTTCAGTGACTTTTCGCAAGCTCATGCGCCGCTTCCGGGGTCGCCTCCGCGCGTGGGGGCGCGAGCGCTCACGGCAAGCGCTCTCGGTGGAGACGCTCGCCAGCACCCGCCACCCCGGCTGCGCCGTTCGGAACCGTGCCCGGACAGCGCGGTCCCACCTCGTCGATGCCCGAGTCCGGTGTGCGCATCCCTACGCCGGTCCATCGGCGTACGGCCCTTCGGGCGGTCGGCCCTGAGATGTATGAATCCTGAGGGCTGCGCCCCCGTTAGATCACTCAGCTCGGCTCCGCGGCGGTCGCGGGCGCCCCGCGCCTCCGCACCACCGCGAGCATCACGAGCAGCACCGCTATCCCCGCGAACGTGAGGACGACGTCCATGGCGAGCGAGCCGTGCGAGCCGCGCAGCCCCGCGGGGAAGAACGCCGCGCTCGCCGCCCAGCCGTCGAGCCAGGTGACGTAGCTGATGGCGAGGTTCGAGGCGGCGTTGAAGAGCGCGTACTTCGTCGTCGTCGCGGCGGTGTGGCCGATGAGCTCGAGCACCATGCCCGCCCAGGTGGCGAAGGCGATCCCGTTCGCGAACGAGTACGCGAGCGTGCCCCAGGCGTAGGTCGCCGGCGTGAGCGGCGCGAGCAGCATGGCGATCGCGGAGAGCGCGGTGATCCCGCCGGCGAGGGCGTAGGCGAGGCGGCGGCTCATCCGATCCGCGACGTAGCCGCCCACGAGCGAGCCCGCCGCGGCGCTGATGCCGCCGCCGAGCCCGTTCACGAGCTCCACCACCCGGGCCGAGGCGCCGAAGTCCGGCGCCATGCCGGCGAAGAGGTTCGTGAGGGCGCCGCAGCCCACCGGGGCGAGGCAGATGACGAGCCCGGTGAACCCCGCGCGGCTGCGGACCGTGCGGCCGAGGTCCTTCAGCATCTCCCACAGGTGCAGCCCGAGCGCGCGCGAGACGCTCCCCGCCCGCGCCACCGCCGCGTCCACCCAGCGAGGCTCGACGATGCGCAGCGCGAGCGAGGCGCTCGCGAGGACGACGAGCGCGAGCGCGATCCCGCCCGCCCGCGGCGAGACGTGCTCCGACACCCACAGCGCGAGCGCGCCGAGGAGGCCCGTCCCGCCGACGTTCGAGGCCATCGAGAACCCGCCCGCCTTGCCCTTGTCCTCGAGGCGGGTGGTGATGGCCATGAGCGCGTTGTTCGCGGCGTGGCCGGTCGTCGCGGTGGCCTGCGCGAGCATGATGAGGGTCGTGTACAGGCCGAGGTTCCGGAGCGGATCGGGTACGAGCGAGGCCGCGACGAGCAGCGCGGCGGTCGCCGTCGTCATCGCGAGGTACCAGGTGCGCTTGAAGGAGCCGATGTCGAGCACCGGGATCCACAGGATCTTGAACGCGTGCGGCGCGAACACCGCCGCGCTGATCGCGCCGACCTGGTCGAGCGGCAGCCCGCCCTGGCGCAGCCAGAACGGCATCGCGATCATCGCGTAGCCGACGGCCGCGCCGAAGGGCAGGTCGAGGAAGAGGAACAGCCAGGGGGGCGTCGGGCGGGCGGGCGAGGCCGCGGGCGTCGAGGTCACGCGGCGGAGTCTACCTCGCCTCGAGCCAGCGGCCGATCGCGGCCTGGGTCCGCTCGCGCAGCGCGACGTCCTGGCGGAGCCGCTCGAGCGTCTGCGCGATGGCCTGGCGCGCCTCGTCGAGCGGGTGGGCCGCGAGGAACGCCTCCGCCTCCTCGAGCTCGCGGCGCTCGACGAGCGCCCCCATCGCCTCGACGACGCGGCGGAGCAGCATCGGTGCCCCCTTCACGCGCGCGTGGAGCTTCTCCCAGTCCGCCCGCAGGCGCTCCCAGAACGGCCTGCGCGCGGTGCGGTTCGCCAGGAGCGCCGCGACGAACGAGGCGACGTCCTGGAGCGGGACCTCGTCCGTGAAGACGAGGTCCACGCCGCGCGCCGCGAGCGCCGGCTCCTCGAAGGACGCCAGGGCGAGGAGCCAGCGGCGCCGGAAGGCGGGGTCGGTCTCCTTGGCGAAGAGCCCGCGGAAGCGCTCAAGGCGCGCGAGGTCCCCGCCCCGCGCAGCCATCGCCACGGCCGGATCGTGCAGGTTCGGCTCGAGCGCGCCGCGGTCGCCGGCGATCCAGCGGTCGAGCCGGACCGTCGCCTCCTGGGCGACGCCCGCGCTGCGGGCCACGACTCCGAGCGCCCGCACCGCGGCGGCGCGCCGGAGCCGCACGTCGTCCGGCTCGGCCTGCACCGCGTCCCAGCCGCACGCGGCGAGCCGCGGCCCGAACAGCGTCACGACGAGCGCCGCGAAGCGCAGCCGCTCGCCGTCGCCGAGGAGCCGGTACTCGATCGCGGAGAGTCGCGCCACGAGCTCGTCGAGGACCGCGTGGTCCTCCTCGCCCCCGAAGCGCGTCACGAGATCGAAAAACGCCCCGACCTCCCGCTCGCCGCTCCGCACGAGGGCCCACTCGTCCGACAGGAGCTGGATCCGCTCCGCCGGCGCGAGGAAGGCGAGGTTCTGGCCCAGGGCCTCGAGCCCCGCGGCGTCGTAGGCGACCCGGTAGAACCCGGTCGCGCCAGCGTTGGCGCAGACGAACGCGGGCGCGTCGGCGCCCGCGAGCTCCACCTCCGCGCGCCGCTCGCGCAGCAGGTAGCGCTGCTCCGTCATCCGCTCGCCTTCGCCGTGGCGGAGGACGAGCGGCACCGGCCAGACCGTGTCGTCCGCCGCCGCGCTCCCCTCCGAGAAGAACCGCCGCTGCTCGAGCGTGAGCACGCGCCCCTCCCGCCGCACGTGCACGAGCGGGAAGCCGGGCTGGCCGATCCAGCCGTTCGCGAGCTCGACCACCGGCTCGCGCGACGCCTCGGCGAGCGCGCCCCACAGGTCGTCGGCGACGGCGTTCCCGCGCGCGTGCCGCTGCATGTAGATCCGGATCCCGTCCCGGAACCGCTCCGCGCCGAGGTAGCCCTCGATCATGCGGAGCACCGCCCCGCCCTTCTCGTAGGTGATGAGGTCGAACGCTTCGCCCGCCGCGTTCACGTCGCGGATCTCTGCGCGGATGGGGTGCGTGGACCGCAGCGCGTCGAGGTGCATGGCCGCAGCCTTGCCCTGGTCGAACTCGAGCCACACGCGCCAGGCGGGATTCCACTGATCCACGACCTTGAACGCCATCCAGGTGGCGAACGCCTCGTTGAGCCAGAGGTCGTCCCACCACGTCATGGTGACCCAGTTTCCGAACCACTGGTGCGCGAGCTCGTGCGTGACCACCTCGGCGACCCGCTTCTTCTGGGCGAGCGACGCCGTCTGCGGGTCGAGGAGCAGCGCGACCTCGCGGAACGTGATGAGCCCCGCGTTCTCCATCGCCCCCGCCTCGAACTCGGGGAGCCCGACCTGATCGACCTTGCCGAAGGCGTACGGCGCGCCGAAGTAGTCCTCGAGGCGGGGCAGCACCTCGACCGCGACGTCCTGGCCGAAGCCGGTGAGCGGGAGCTTCTCGGGCGAGGCCCAGGTCCGGACCGGCACGCCGCGCACGTTCACGGGCGGGAACCCCTCCACCCCGCCGGCGACGAGCGCGACGAGGTAGGTCGGCAGCGGCGGCGTCTCGGCGAAGACCACGCGCCGGCGCCCGCCGGGGAGCACCTCCTCCCCCTCGGGCGCGCCGTTCGAGAGGACCGCCCCTCCCGCGGGCACCTCGATCGTGAGCCGCCAGGTCGCCTTGAAACCGGGCTCGTCGAACGACGGGAACACCCGCCGCGCGTCCGCGGCCTCGAACTGCGTCGCGCAGAGGCCGGGCCCCGCGAGGTAGAGCCCGCGGAGCCCCGGGCTCATGCGGCCGCTCCAGGCGAGCTCGAGCCAGCTCCCGCCGCTCGGCACCGGCTCCGCGAAGCGCAGGATGACCGTCTCGCTCGCGGCGACGGGAGTGACCGCTGCCGCCTCGAGGGCCCGGCCGCCGGCGTGGAGCACGGCGCGGGTCACGTCGAGCTCGGCGGCGTGCAAGACGATCTCGTCCGCGACCTCCGCGGAGGAGAGCTCGATCCGCTCGGTCCCGGCGAAGCGCTTGCCCTCGAGATCGACCGAGAGGGAGGCCTCGTAGCGAAGCGGGCGGAGGTGGAGCGGGAGCCGGAAGGTGCGGTCGTCGGTGGGGTGGGGCATCGGGTCGGTCCTCGGCGCGCCGGGCGGCGCACCCGCCAAGGCGTAACCGATGACGGCTCCGTTCCCCACGACTTTCGGCCGGCACCGGCGTGGGCGCCGCCGGATACCCGCGCGGGCCCGCGACCCGACGGGGCTGAGCTGCTCGCGCTCGCGGGGTCCGGGCCTCCGCGGCCCTCGCCACGCGGCGCGCCCGCGCCGTCCTCCTGCGCGGTCCGCCGGGCGGCGCCGTCCCCCTCCCCGCCCGCTCACGGCCCGTCGGCGGCTCCGTCGCGCGCCGGCGCGCGCTCGGCTCTCGGAAGCCGGACCGTGAAGGTCGTGCCGGTGTCGGGCGAGGAGACCACGCCCACGTCGCCTCCGTGCGCCTCCACGAGGCTCCTCACGATGAAGAGCCCCAACCCGAGCCCGCCGCGCCTGCCGCGGCGCGCGCTGGAGCGGAACGGGTCGAAGATCGACGGGAGCAGCTCGCGCGGGATCGCGCCGGCGTTGCGGACCCGCAGCTCCACCGTGCGAGGGTCGCCGCCGTCGATCTCGACCCGCACCGGCCCGTCCTCGCCGTGCTGCAGCGCGTTCGCGACGAGGTTCGACACCACCCGGCCGAGCCGGTCGACGTCCCACTCGCCGGAGTCGTCGCCGCGCGCGTCGACGACCGTCCGCTCGAGGTGCTCGCCCTCGAGCTCGCCCACGATTCGCCGCGCGAGCTCCCCGAGCCGCGCGCGCCGCCGCTCCAGCCGGATCCCGCCGCTGACCCGCAGCCGGGTGAAGTCGAGCAGCTCCTCGATCATCCGCGCCATGCGCCGCCCGGAGAACAGGATCCGCTGCGCCGTCTTCACGGTAGAGTCGCTCTCCGCCCGGCGCTGGATGAGATCGGCCGAGGCGAGGATCGAGGAGAGCGGGTTCCGGAGGTCGTGCCCGAGGATCCCCGCGAAGGTCTCGTTCATGCGCAGCTGCTCGCGGAGCCGGGCCACGAGCCCGTCGCGCTCCTCGAGGCGGGCGGCGAGCTCGCGCCGCTGCCGCGCGAGCTCGAGGAAGACGTCCACCTTGGCCTTGAGGACGTGCGGATCGAGCGGCTTGTGGAGGAAGTCCACCGCGCCGGCCTCGTACCCCTGGAACACGCGCCCCGGCTCCCGCGCCGCGGCCGTCACGAAGATGATGGGCACGCCGCGCGCGTGCCGCGTCCCTCGCATCAGCTCGGCCAGCTCGAAGCCGTCCATCTCCGGCATCTGCACGTCCAGCACCGCGAGCGCGTACTCGTGACGCAGGACGAGCTCGAGCGCGTCCTCGCCGGAGCGCGCGCAGTGGATCTCGACCCCGTCCCGCGCGAGCAGCGCCTCGAGCGCGACGAGGTTCTCCTCCCGGTCGTCGACGAGGAGGATCTTCTCCGGGCCGCTCACCGCCGCACCTCCGTGCCGCCCAGCGAGACGAGGTACGCCCGGATCGCTGCGGGCGCGAGCACGAGCTGGGGGTCCGCCTCGCGAAGGGCGGCCTCCGGCATGTGGGGCGACCACGCCGTCGCCGGATCCTGGACGATCGCCAGGCCGCCCGCGCGGCGCACGGCGGCGAGGCCCGCGGCGCCGTCCGCGCTCGCGCCCGAGAGCACCACCCCGACGACGCCCTCCGCGTAGGCGTCCGCGGCCGACTCGAGCAGCGGGTCGATGGCCGGACGCGAGTGGTGCACGGGGGCGTCGACGGAGAGCGCGAGCGTGCCGTCCGCCTCGACGAGCAGGTGGTAGTCGGGCGGGGCGACGTGGACCGTCCCCGGCGTGGCCCGCGCCTTGTCCTCCGCCTCGATCACGGCGAGGGGCGTCCGGGCCCCGAGCACCTCCGCGAGCATGCTCTGCTGCCCCCCGGGGAGGTGGACGACGACGAGCACGGGCAGCGGGTAACCGGCCGGGAGCGCGGGGAGGATCTCGAGCAGCGCCTCGATCGCCCCCGCGGATCCACCCATCACCACGATGCGCGGCTCGGCCACGTCATGCCCTCCGGTAGATCCGCTCGCTCCGGTCGAACTCCGTGAACCGTCTCGCCTCGGCGGAGAAGCGGACCGTCTCCCGCGACCCGAGCCCGAGGAACCCCATCGGGCAGAGCGCGTCGGCGAACAGGCGCAGCGCCCGGTCCTGCAGCGCCCGGTCGAAGTAGATGAGCACGTTCCGGCACGAGACCATCTGCACCTCGGCGAAGACCTCGTCGGTCGCGAGGCTGTGGTCGGCGAACACGACGCGCGCGCGGAGCGAGCGGTCGAACGCGGCGCCGCCGTACCCGGTCACGTAGTGGTCGGAGAGCGACGCCTTCCCGCCGGCGCGCTGGTAGTTCTCGCTGAAAGCGGGCATGCGCTCGAGCGCGAACACGCCCGCCTCCGCGCGCGCGAGCGCCGGGGGGTGGATGTCCGTGGCGTAGATGATCGTCCGCTCGAGGAGCCCCTCCTCCCGGAGGAGGATCGCGTACGAGTAGACCTCCTCCCCCGTGGCGCAGCCGGCGATCCAGAGCTTCACGGAGGGATAGGTGGCGAGGATCGGCACCACCCGCTCGCGCACGGCCCGGAAGTAGGAGGGGTCGCGGAAGAGATCGCTCACCTGGATCGTGAGGTCCTCGAGCAGCTGCGGGAACACGGTGGGCTCGTGGAGCACCCGCTCCTGGAGCGCGGAGATCGTGCGGCAGCCGAAGCGGCCGGCGGCGCGCACGAGGCGGCGCTTCATCGAGGCGCCGCCGTAGCGGCGGAAGTCGTAGTGGTACTTCTCGAAGATCGCCTCGAGGAGGAGCCGGATCTCGAGGTCGACGTCCTGAGTGATCACCCGTCGGTCCTAGCGGGGCATCCAGACCCGCATGAGCGAGAGGAGCTTCTCGAGGTCGATGGGCTTCGAGACGTAGTCGTTCGCCCCGGCGTCGAGGCAGCGCTGGCGGTCGTCCGCCATCGCGCGGGCGGTGAGCGCGATGATGGGGAGCTTCGCGAGGCGCGCATCGGCGCGGATGCGCCGCATCGCCTCGTACCCGTCCATCTCCGGCATCATGATGTCCATCAGCACGAGGTCGGTCCGGGGGGCGCGCGCGAGCACCTCGAGCGCCTCGCGCCCGTTCCGCGCGATGTCGACCACCGCGCCGCGCGCCTCGAGGAGCGCCGCGAGCGCGAAGACGTTGCGCACGTCGTCCTCCACCACGAGCACGCGCCGCCCCTCGAAGACCGCCTCGCGGCTGCGCGCCACCTGGAGCATGCGGCGCCGCTCCGGCGGCAGCTCGGCCTCGACCTGGTGGAGGAACAGCGTCACCTCGTCGAGGAGCCGCTCCGGAGAGCGTGCCCCCTTCACGATGATGGACCGCGAGTAGCGGCGCAGCCGCTGCTCCTCGTCCGGGTCGAGCGAGCGGCCGGTGTAGACGATGACGGGCGGGAACGGCGACCCCTCGCTCGCGGCCATCCGCTCGAGCAGGTCGAAGCCCGAGCCGTCGGGGAGCGCGAGGTCCATCACCACGCAGTCGAAGGTCTGGCCCTGGAGCTTCGCGACCGCGTCCGCGACGGTCGAGGCGCCGACCGTCTCGACGTCGCGCCCCGAGAGCAGCCTCGACAGGCTCTCCCGCTGGACGGGATCGTCCTCCACCACGAGGATTCGCCGCACCCCCGCGCGCAGGCGCTCCTCGAGCTTCTCGAACGCCTCGAGGAGCTCGTCGCGCTTCACCGGCTTCAGCGCGTACCCGACCGCGCCCATCTCCAGGGCCGCGTGCGTGTAGTCCTCGACCGACATGACGTGGACCGGGACGTGGCGGGTGCGCGGGTCGCGCTTCAGCTGGTCGAGCACCGCGAGGCCGGAGAGATCCGGCAGGCCCACGTCGAGCACGATCGCCTCGGGAGGCTCCGCGAACGCCCGCTCGAGCCCGGCGGAGGCCGTCGTGGCGAGCTCGCACGCGAAGAGGCGCTCGCGGGCGAGCCCGCAGAGCACCTCGGCGAAGGCCGGGTCGTCCTCGATGACGAGCACGCGGCGGGCGCCGTCCACCCTCGCGGGTGCCGGACCCGAACCGGCGGCTGCCTCGGCCTTGGCGAGCGCCGCGGGCGGCATCGCGCGCAGGACGGCCGGCGCGCGGCTCGCCGGAACCGACGCCGGCACCGCCGCGGCCGTCGCGGGCGCCTGCGCCGCGAGCGGTACGCGCTCGCGCGCCCGGGTGCCGATCGCTCGCGGCAGGGTGACCGTGAAGGCGCTCCCCCGCCCCGGCGCGCTCTCCAGCGACAGGGTCCCGCCGAGCAGCGCCACGAGCTCTCGCGCGATGGAGAGCCCGAGCCCCGTCCCCCCGTACCTCCGGCTGGTCGTCCCGTCCGCCTGCCGGAAGGCCTCGAACACGAGGCGCTGCTTCTCCTCGGGGATGCCGATGCCGGTGTCCTGGACCACGAGCGCGACGTGATCGTCCGGCGCGGGCGAGACCCGCAGGGTCACGCCGCCGCGCTCGGTGAACTTGAAGGCGTTCGAGAGGAGGTTCTGCATGACCTGGAGCAGGCGCTGCGGATCGGTCGTCAGCTCCGGCGGCGCCCCCGCCTCGACGACCCGCTCGAACGCGAGGCCGCGCTCGGAGGCGACGGGCCCGAACGTGAGCGCGAGCTGCTCGACGAGCCGCGCGACCGGGACGGCCTCCGGGTGCACCTCCAGCCGGCCTGCCTCGATCTTGGAGAGGTCGAGGATGTCGTTGATGAGCACGAGCAGGTCCGTGCCCGACTGGTGGATGGTGCGCGCGTACCTCACCTGCTCCTCGGTGAGGTTCCCGGGCGCGTTCTCGGAGAGGAGCTTCGCGAGGATGAGCGCGCTGTTGAGCGGCGTCCGGAGCTCGTGCGACATGTTCGCGAGGAACTCCGACTTGAACCGGCTCGCGCGCTCGAGCTCGTGGGCGCGCGCCTCGAGCTCCTCGCCGCGCTCCGCGAGCTGGGCGCGCTGGTCCTCGAGCGTCGCGGCCTGCTCCTCGAGCTGCACGTTCGCCTGCTCGAGCTCCGCCTGCTGCGCCTCGAGCCGGGCCTGCGAGTCGCGCAGCACGTCGGCCTGCGACTGCAGCTCCTCGTTCGCGACGCGCAGCTCCTCCTGCTGGATCTCGAGCCGCTCGGCCTGCCGCTGGGTCTCCGCGAGCAGCTCCTCGAGCCGCGCCCGGTCCCGCGCCGACCTGAGCGCGATGCCGAGCGGCTGGGCGATGCGGTCGAGGACCTCGACGTCGAGGTCGTCGAACGCGCGGAACGCTCCGAGCTCGACGACGCCGATCACCTCGTCGTCCACCCTCGACGGCGCGAGCACCAGCGCCCGCGGGTCGGCGCCGCCCGCGCCCGAGGTGATGCGCAGGTAACCCGCGGGGACGTCGTTCACGAGACGCACCCGCCCCGCCACCGCGACCTCACCCGAGAGCCCCTCCCCCGGCGCGAACGACGCGCCGGCGCCCGGCTCCCCCGCGAGGGTCGCGCACGGGTGAAAGCGCCCATCGTCGCGCTGGACGTGGAGGGCGCCGACCTCGGCGCCGAGGTGGTTCGCGAGGGCGCGGAGCGCGTCGGCCCCCACCGCCTCGACGGGCTTGTCGCCCTGAAGCGCCCGGCGGACCGCGGCCATGCCCTCCCGGGTCCACTGCTCCCGCGCCACGACCATGCGCGCGCGCACCGAGGCCCGGACGATGAGCGCGACCACCCACACCATCACGAAGCCGATCGCCCGGTTCGTCAGCGGCAGCCAGGCTGGGAGGCCCGCCGGCGCGGCGGGCGAGACCACGTAGCCGATCGCGAGCAGCACGGTCGCGCCGGCCGCGACGGCGATCGCCGTCCAGCCCGTGCGCGCGAGGAGCGCCAGGGCGACCGGCACGGCGTACAGCGCCCACTCCGCGGAGCCGCGGGGGCCCACGGCGTCCGCACCGAGCACCGCCAGGAGACCGAGGGCGAGGAGCGCGAGGAAGGCAGGAGATTCGCGAGGAGTCGGCTTCAGCATCGTTGGGCCAGCGATAGGATCGATCGCGTCACTGCGCCAGAACCTGTACCTCGCCCCGTCGGGCGAGCCTCCGCCGACCCGCGCCCCGAGGGGTCGTATCAGTTGGCAAGGCGCGCTGCGTTAATTTGATTAGTGAATCAGCGGAGGTGAGTCCATGGCCATGACGCAGCGCAACGACGAGATGCAGCGCTCCAGGGAGGTCGCCGAGGCCGCGCGGGAGGCCGAGTGGCAGGGCGCCGGGTTCCTCCGCGAGCTGTTCCTCGGCAAGCTGCGGCTGGATCTCATCCACCCCTACCCGCTCGACCGCGCCGAGCGCCCGGAGTTCCAGCGCTTCTACGCGGAGCTCGAGCGGTTCCTGCGCGAGCAGGTGGATCCGGTCCGGATCGACGAGACCGGCGAGTATCCACCGGAGGTCCTCGACGGGCTCCGCAAGCTGGGCGCCTTCGGGATGAAGGTGCCGGTCGAGTACGGCGGCCTGGGGCTGAACCAGGTCGAGTACGGCAAGGCCATGCAGCTCGTCGGCGGCTACGACGCGAACATCACCGCGCTGCTCTCGGCGCACCAGTCGATCGGCGTGCCGCAGCCGCTCAAGCTGTTCGGCTCGCCCGCGCTCAAGCAGAAGTACCTGCCGCGGATCGCGAAGGGCGCCGTGAGCGCCTTCGCGCTCACCGAGGTGCACGTCGGCTCGGATCCCGCCCGCCTCTCCACGAGCTACGAGCTGACCCCGGACGGCAAGCACTACGTCATCAACGGCTCGAAGCTCTGGTGCACGAACGGCACGATCGCCGAGCTCCTCGTCGTCATGGCGAAGAACCCGCGGACGGGCGCCATCAGCGCGTTCGTGGTCGAGGCGGACTCGGAGGGCGTGGAGGTCACGCACCGCTGCAGGTTCATGGGCCTGCGCGCGCTCGCGAACGCCGCGATCCGCTTCACGGACGTGAAGGTCCCCGTGGAGAACCTCATCGGCAAGGAGGGGCGCGGGCTCAAGATCGCGCTCACGACGCTCAACACCGGCCGTCTCTCCCTGCCGGCGGCGGTGGTCGGCGGCGGCAAGCGGTTCCTCGAGCTCTCGCGCAAGTGGTCCCAGGCCCGCGTCCAGTGGGGCCAGGAGATCGGCAAGCACGAGGCCATCGCCCACAAGCTCGCCGAGATGGCCTCGACCGTCTACGCGATGGAGGCGGTCTCCGATCTCGCCCAGTCGCTCGCCGACAGGAAGGGCTACGACATCCGCCTCGAGGCGGCGGCGGCGAAGGAGTGGAACACCGTCAAGGCGTGGCGGCTCGTCGACGAGACCATGCAGATCCGCGGCGGCCGCGGCTACGAGAAGGCGAGCTCCCTCGCCGCGCGCGGCGAGGCGGGCGTCGACGTCGAGCGCGCGATGCGCGACCTGCGCATCAACCTCATCTTCGAGGGCTCCTCGGAGGTGATGCACCTCTTCATGGCGCGCGAGGCGGTGGACAAGCACCTCGAGATCGCGGGCGCCCTCATCGATCCCGAGGTGCCGGTCTCGAAGAAGCTCGCCCAGCTGCCGAAGCTCGGCGCCTTCTACGTCCCCTGGTACCTCGGCCTGTGGGCGCGGGGCCTCTTCGCGCCGCGCTACGGCGAGTTCGGCAAGAACGCGAGCCACCTCCGCTTCGTCGAGCGCTCGAGCCGCAAGCTCGCGCGGGAGATCTTCCACTCCATGGTGGTCTTCCAGGCCGCCGCTGAGCGGAAGCAGGCGTTCCTGTTCCGCCTCGTCGACATCGCGAACGAGCTGTTCGCCATGGCGGCGAGCGTGACCCGCGCGCAGGCGATGAAGGAGGCGGGCCAGCCCGAGGCGGCGGACGCCGCGCGGCTCGCCGACCACTTCTGCCTCGGCACCCGGCGCAAGGTGCGCGCGCTGTTCGGCGCGCTCTGGAGCAACGACGACGCGAAGAGCTACGCGATGGGCCGCGAGGTCCTCGAGGGGAAGCACGTCTGGCTCGAGGAGGGCGGGATCGGCCTCGACGTGACGGTCGAGGAGCTCCGCCCGAAGCTGCCGGGGGCCGCGCCGGCGAGGCCGGCGGCCGTCGGGGAGGCGGGGGTGCGGCCCGTCTTCGCCGAGCCGCAGCCGGTCTCCTGACGAGCCTTCGGAGGCAAACGACGACGCCCGCTCCGACCGAACCGGGGCGGGCGTCGTCGCGTCGAAACCTGCGGCGACGGACACGAGCACGCCGAACCGCCCACCCACCCCGCTCGCAGCGCGCCGCCCTACGTGGCGGGACCTCGCGCCCGCAGGCGGGCCACTGGACGCGGTAGGCACCGCCCCGACCCACGGACCGCAATGCAACGCGGTCGGCCTCGGCACCGTCGCCCATGTGCAGCCAGCGCCCGCAGCCCCGCGTTGCCGGCGGCGTCTGGCGGACGGCACCGCCCCCCGTACCTTGCCCCCGTCCATCGTGGCCCGCCGAGGACGTGAGGTCCCGTCCCGGCGGCGCGCCAAGGTGACCTCGGCAGCGGCGATGTCGGCCCAGAACGACCCCGACTCCGACCGCGACCGCAGCGATCTCGAACGCGGCCCGATCCTCGACTCGCGCCCTACGGCGCCTGCGGCGCGAGCGCCCGGATCCCCTCCGCGATCGCGCGGCACACGTTGTCCACCAGGTCCTCGCGGGCGTTCACCACGTACACGTGCGGCCCGACCGACCACGTCTCCCGGAACAGGCGGCGGACCGGACCCGCGCCGCCGCCGCGGGCGAGCGCGAGCTCGAACATCGGGACGATCTTGTCCCCGAGGCGGAGCGCGGTGTCGACGACGAAGAGCGCGACGTCGGGGCGGACCGCCGCCACGCGACGGAGGAACGCGCCGACCTCCGCCTGAGTGACGTGCTTGGGCGGGGACGACTTCACCTCCAGATAGAGGAGCTTTCCCTCCCCGGCCGCGACGACGTCGAGGTCGCCGCCGACTCCGGGCGCACCGGAGCGGACGCCCGTCGCCACCTGGAGCGCGAGCCGCTCCCGCAGCTCCTCGCCGAGCCACCACTCGAGCGTGCCACCGAAGGTCCTCGGACGGTGAACCAGCCGGTAGCGGCCGCGCGGGAGCGGCGCGGCGAGCCCGATCGCGACGAGCGCGTCGGCCATCTCGCGCGCCTTCTCGGGGACGACGTAGCGCGTCGCCTGACCCGGCGTGAACCCGGCGCCGCGCAGGATCGCCCCGCGCAGGAACAGGCGGAACGCGTAGTGGCGGAGGCGATCGACGAGGGCCGCGACGGCGGCTGGATCGAACCCGGGCGGGAACGGCAGGTCGGGGCGCGACGGCCGCGGGTCGAGCCCGCGCCGCTGCAGCATCGCGAGCGGCTCCGAGAGCGGCGGCGGCGCCGCGCCCGGCGGCGCCGCCCGGGCGGCGCGCGCCTCCAGCTCGGCCGCGGTCCGCCGCGCGCGCATGGGCGATCAGCACCCCGGTGAGCTCGCTCCGTGCGTCCACCGTTCGCGATTCATGATGGGCCGTTCAGCGCGCGGCGGTGTAGAGCTTCACCGCGAACCACGCCCGCTCGTCCGTCCAGGTCCGCTCCGGCCGCCAGCCGGCGATGAGCGCGAGCGCGTCGAAGGCGCGCGTCTCCCACTTGTACGCGCTCTCCGTGTGGATGGTCTCGCCGGCGCGAAAGGCAAAGCGCTCGCCGGCGACCGTGACGATCTGCGGCTCCAGGCTCTCGAGGTGCATCTCCACGCGTGAGTAGTCCGGCTCGAAGATGGCGCGGTGCCGGAAGGCCGAGAGCCGGAAGTCTCCGCCGAGCTCGCGGTTCATGCGCGTGAGGAGGTTCAGGTCGAACGCGGCGGTGACGCCGCGCGCGTCGTCGTAGGCGCGGACCAGCGTCCGCTCGTCCTTCGCGAGGTCGACGCCGATGACGAGCGCGCCGCCCGGCCCGGCGTCGCGGGCCATCCGCCGGAGCAGCGCCACGGCCTCGGGCGGATCGAAGTTGCCGATGGTCGAGCCCGGGAAGAACGCCACGCGTCGCCTCGCGGGGAGCTCCCCGAGTGGCAGCGCCATGGGCCCGGTGAAGTCCCCGACGAGCGGCAGGACCGGGAGGCGGGGGAACTGCCGGCGCAGCGACTCGGCGCCGTCGAGGAGCGCCTCCCCGGAGATGTCCACCGGCACGTAGCCGGCAGGGCGGTCCAGCGCCGCGAGCAGGAGGGCGGTCTTCCTGCCGCTGCCCGCGCCGGGCTCGAAGACGAGCGCACCCGGCCCGACCGCCTCGGCGATCTCGTCGGCGTGCCCCTCCAGGATCCCGAGCTCCGTCCGCGTCGGGTAATACTCCGGCTGCTCGCAGATGAGCTCGAACAGCGCCGACCCGCGGCGGTCGTAGAGCCACTTCGGCGGCAGCGCCTTTCGCGGCGCCGACAGGCCGCGCACCACGTCCTCGCGGAACCGGGCGGACTCGCTCGTCCGCTGCCCCACCCCGATGCTCGCACCCTCGAGTCCGATCACGCCCGGTCCCTCGCCAGTCGTACGCCCGTGAACTGCCAGCGCGCGCCCGGAGGAAAGAAGTTCCGGTACGTCGGGCGCACGTGGCCCCGCGGCGTGGCGCACGAGCCGCCGCGCAGGGTGAGCTGGTTGACCATGAACTTCCCGTTGTACTCGCCGAGCGCGCCCGCCAGCGGGCGGAAGCCCGGGTACGGGGCGTAGGCGGAGGAGGTCCACTCCCAGACGTCGCCGAGGAGCTGGCGAAGACCGGGGCCGGGAGCCGCGGCCGCGGGATGGAACCGTCCGTCGTCGGCGAACGTCCCGTCCTCCTCGGCGCCCGCCGCGGCCGCCTCCCACTCGACCTCGGTCGGCAGCCGCGCGCCCGCCCAGCGCGCGAAGGCGTCCGCCTCGTAGTAGGAGACGTGCGCGACCGGCTCCGCCGGGTCGAGGGGGCGCGGGCCCGCGAGGGTGAAGACGCTCCAGCCGCTCTCCCCGCGCTCCCAGTAGAGCGGCGCCTGCCAGCCGCCCGCCTGCACGGCGGCGAACCCGTCCGACAGCCACAGCTCGGGCCGGCGATAGCCGCCCTCGTCCATGAAGGCGAGCCACTCGCCGTTCGTCGTGGGGCGCGACGCGAGCGCGTGCGGCTCGACGAGCGCGCGGTGGCGGGGCCGCTCGTTGTCGAACGCGAACCCGCCGGCCGCGGCGCCGATCTCGACGACGCCGCCCTCGCGCGGGACGAACCCGAGCGGCGTCGCCGTCGCAGGCCGCGGCCTCCCGGGGAGGGCTCCGGGGGCGTAGGCGGGGCGGAGCGGGTTCGAGGAGAAGGCGTGCTTCACGTCGGTCAGGAGGAGCTCCTGGTGCTGCTCCTCGTGCGCGATCCCCACCTCCACCACCGCGAGGAGCGCGTCGTCGAGGCGCGCGGCGAGCGCCGCCGCCATCCGCTCGTCCACGTTCGCGCGGTAGCGGAGCACCTCCTCGAGCGCCGGCCGCGAGAGCAGGCCCCGCTGCGGCCGTGGCTGCCGTGGCCCGACCGCCTCGTAGTAGGAGTTGAAGAGATAGGCGTACGCATCGTGAAACGGCCGGAAGGACCGCTCCACCCGGGGCAGCACGAACGCCTCGAAGAACCACGAGGTGTGCGCGAGGTGCCACTTCGCGGGGCTCGCGTCGGGCATCGACTGGACGGTCGCGTCCTCGGGCGAGAGCGGGGACGCCAGCGCGACGGTGCGGCGGCGGACGGCCGCGAGGCGCGCGGCGATCGTCTCCGCGCGAACCGCCTCTCGTGCGTCCCCCTCGCTTGCCCTCACCCGTCCTCCCCTGGCGCGCCGGACGGCCGGTCCGCGTAAACGCCGGCTCTGAACCTTTCCACGCGCGAAGGGCGAGGCAACGCGGCGGACCCCTTTCGCTTACCCCCCGCGGAGGCGGCGCGCTCGCGCGGTCCGGGGCGGCATCGACGCCCGGGCGGGTCCACGCCTCCGCCCCACCGCGCCGTACGGACCGGTGCGGAGGCGCCACTTCCGCGTTACCCTCCCGCGCCGTGAAAAGTCCCCGGGAGGAGATCACCCGCCGCCTCGAGGCGCGCCGCGCGGCGGTCGCGCGGCTCGATCGCGCCGATGCCCGCATCGCCTGGGGCCGGCTCGCGATCTTCGCCGCGGGCGCCGCAGTCGCGTGGCTCGCGTGGGGGGAGCACCGGCTGTCGGCCGGCTGGCTCCTCGCGCCGCTCGCCGCGTTCGTCGCGCTCGCCGTCGTGCACGATCGCGTCCTCTCCGCGCGCGCCCGCGCCCGGCGCGCCGTCGAGTTCCACGCCGCCGCGCTCGCGCGGATGGACGGAGCGTTCGCCGGCGCCGGCGACGCTGGGGAGCGGTTCGCCGATCCCGCCCACCCCTACGCGCTCGACCTCGACCTCTTCGGCCGGGGATCGCTGTTCGAGCTCCTGTGCGCAGCGCGCACGCGCCCCGGCGCGGAGCGGCTCGCGGCCTGGCTCCTCCACCCCGCGCCGGCGGCCGAGGTCCGCGCCCGCCAGCGCGCGATCGCCTCCCTCGCGCCGCGCCTCGATCTGCGCGAGGACCTGGCGGTGCTCGGCGAGGACGTGCGCGCCGGCGTCGACGCCGCCGGGCTCTCCGCCTGGGGCGAGGCCCCGCCCCTCGTGCCCGCCTTCGTGCGCCCGGCGGCGCTCGCGCTCGCCGCGCTGGCCGTCGCCGCGGCCTTCGCGTGGGGTGCCGGGCTCGGCCCGGCGCCGTTGCTCCTGGTCCTCCTCGGCGAGTGGGCGTTCTCGCGCGGCCTGCGCGATCGGATGGCCCGCGTCCTCGGCGGGGTCGAGCGTCCCGCGGCGGAGCTGCGCGTGCTCGCGCTCCTGCTCGAGCGCCTCGAGGCCGAGCCGCTCGAGGACGCGCGCCTCGCGGCGCTCCAGGCGTCGCTGCGCGGCGCGGGCGCGCCGGCCTCCGGCCGGATCGCCGCGCTCGTCCGCGTCGTCGCGCGCATGGAGTGGAGCCGGAACCAGTTCTTCGCGCCGGTCGCGTTCGCCCTCGCGTGGGCCCCGCTGCACGCCGCCGCCGTGGAGCGCTGGCGCGCGGCGTCGGGGCGCGGAATCCGGCGCTGGCTCGAGGCGGTGGCGGAGCTCGAGGCGCTCTCCTCGCTCGCGGGCTACGCCCATGAGCACCCCGAGGACGCCTGGCCGGAGCTCCTCGACGGGGGCCCGGGCCGCGCGCCGATCCTCGAGGGCGAGGCGCTCAGGCACCCGCTGCTCCCCGGGGCGGTGCCGAACGACCTCCGGCTCGGCGGCGACGGCCCGCGCGTGCTCCTCGTGTCCGGCTCGAACATGTCCGGAAAGAGCACGTACCTCCGCACGGTCGGCGTGAACGTCGTGCTCGCGCTGGCCGGCGCGCCCGTCCGCGCCGCGCGCATGCGCCTCACGCCGGTCCAGCCCGGCGCGACGCTCCGGATCCAGGACTCGCTCCAGGCCGGCAAGTCGCGCTTCTACGCCGAGATCACGCGGCTCAAGGAGCTCGTCGATCTGTCGGCGGGGCCGTTCGCGCTGCTCTTCCTCCTCGACGAGATCCTCCACGGCACGAACTCGCACGACCGCCGCATCGGCGCCGAGGCGATCGTCCGCGGCCTCCTCGCCCGCGGCGCGCTGGGGCTCGTCACGACGCACGACCTCGCCCTCACCGAGCTCGCCGGCGCCGACGGCGCGCTCGCGAACGGCCACTTCGAGGACCAGGTGAAGGACGGCGAGATCGCGTTCGACTACCGGCTGCGGCCGGGAGTGGTCGCGCACTCGAACGCGCTCGCGCTGATGCGCGCGGTCGGCCTGAGCGTGTGAGCGCCGGCGCCGGTCCGCGACGGGCGGGGGCTACTCCTCGACGGTGAGGATCTCCGCCCCGTCGTCGGTCACGGCGAGCGTGTGCTCGAACTGCGCCGAGCGCTTCCCGTCCGCGGTGACGGCGGTCCAGCCGTCGTCCCAGAGCAGATCCTGCCAGGTCCCCTCGGTGATCATGGGCTCGACGGTGAACGTCATGCCCTTCTCCATGACGCGGCGTACCGACGGGTCGTAGTGGTGCGGGATCTGGATCGCGGTGTGGAACGTCTCGCCGATGCCGTGACCGCAGTAGGAGCGCACGACCCCGTAGCCGTGGCGCGACGCGTGCGACTCGATGGCCCGGCCGATGTCCGAGATCGGGCGCCCGGGCCGCACGGCGGAGACGCCCTTCGCGAGGCACTCGCGCGCGATCTGGACCAGCCGGCGGCCCTCGCCGTCCACCTCGCCGACGAGGAACGTCGCCGAGCAGTCCCCGTGCATGCCGTCGAGGTAGACGGTCACGTCGAGGTTCACGATGTCGCCGTCCTCGAGCGGCCGGCTGTCGGGGATGCCGTGGCAGATCACCTCGTTCACGGAGGTGCAGAGCGACTTCGGGAAGCCGCGGTAATTGAGCGGGCTCGGGTAGCCGCCGAGCCGCAGCGTCTCGGCGTGGGCGAGCTCGTCGAGCGCGTCGGTGGTGACCCCCGGCCGGACCCCCTCCCCGGTGACGCGGAGCACGCGGGCGGCCGCCCGGCAGGCGCGGCGAAGCCGCTCGAGCTCCTCCGGCGTCTTCACGTCCCGGCCCTGCGCCTTGGGGCGCCCGTTCGTCGCGTAGTCCGGACGCGCGATCGCGGCCGGCACCGCGCGGCGCGGCGACACGACGCCCGCTCGCAGGGGACGGCGGCGAGGACGCGCGGACCCCGCCGGAGCGGCGCCGCGCGCGTCCTCGTCGAGGTGGCACTTCTTGTACTTCTGCCCGCTCCCGCACCAGCAGGGGTCGTTCCGACCCGGCCGCGCCCGCGCGAGCAGCTCGGTCTCGTTCACGGAGCGGTTTTAAGGGAGCCGGGGAGATCCGGCAACCCGCCCGTCAGATCTGCGACGGGGCATCCGTCTGCCCGGGGATCTTGGCGCTCGCGTCTCCCTGGGCCTCGAGCCGCTCGAACATCTGCTCCATCCGGTCGCCGAGGTCCTCGAGCTCGTCCTTCGAGAGCGCCTTGCGGACCTTGGGGAAGAGCTCCTTCTCCTCCTCCTCGACGTGGTGCTCGACCTGCTCCTTGAGCACCGACATCTTCGCGTCGAACTGCTCGTCCTCCGCCCCGACCTCCAGGAGGTCGGAGAGGATGCGCTTCATGGACAGGTGCTCCTCCACGGACTCGCGCAGGATCTCCTCGGTGTTCTCCTGCTTCGACTCCGGGTAGAAGAGCTTCTCCTCGATCTCCGCGTGCATGGCGAGCTGGTCGGAGATCTCGCGGCAGAGCTGCTCTTTCTTCTTCTTCGCGCGGTCCCCGGCGCTCTCGAACTCCTCGAAGAGCTCCTCCACCTCACGGTGCTGCTGCTCCAGCAGGTCGATGGCGTTCACGGTCTTCCTCCCATGAGGGAGCGTATGCACCGGCCGCCGGAGAGGCGGAGGGGCGAGACCGGCGGACCGGCCTCGCCCCTCTCGTCGCGCAGGCGGGCGGGGGAGGCATCCGCCGGCGCGCGGGCGTCCGGAACGGACGCCTCACGGATCCCGCCCTGCCGTGCCTCTACGCCGCCCGGCGCACGGCCGCCCGCTCGCCGGCCGCGTCCGCGCGCCGGAGCGCCGCGTCCTTCGCGATGGCGCGCACCACGAAGGTGAGGAGCAGGACCGCGCCGCCGAGGAACACGACGTCCGGCACGACGCGCGCCCAGGTGACGGCGTGGATGAAGGCGCTGCCGGTCACCTCGGGGCTGCGCGCGTACCACAGCCCCTTCTCGATCCCGATCGCGAACTGGTAGATGCCCGCCGGGAGGAGCGAGAAGACGATCATGCCCGCCAGGCCGCCGTTGAGGCCCCAGAACGCGCCCTTGAGGAGCCCGTCGTTCCAGGCGTCCTTGCGGACGATGTTCCGCATGGAGAAGAGCATGAGCGCGATGGCGAGGAAGCCGTACACGCCGAACAGCGCGCCGTGCGAGTGGATGGGCGTCGTGTTGAGGCCCTGCGCGTAGTACAGGACGATCGGCGGGTTGATGAGGAAGCCGAGCACGCCCGCGCCCACCGCGTTCCAGAACGCGACCGCGACGAAGAAGTAGAGCGGCCACTTCCAGGGCTGCGCGTTCGGGCCCGACCGCGCGAGCTTCAGGTTCTCGTAGACCTCGAAGCCGAGGAGCGTGAGCGGCACGATCTCGAGGGCCGAGAACGTCGCGCCGAGCGCGGTGATGAAGAGCGGCGAGCCGGTGAAGTACAGGTGGTGGAAGGTCCCGATGATGCCGGAGCCGAGGTAGAGCAGGATGGAGAAGTAGGTCGCGCGGAGCGCCGACTTCTGCCCCACCGCGCCGATGCGGGCGAGGATGAACGCGAGCGCGACGGTGGCGAACACCTCGAAGAAGTTCTCCACCCAGAGGTGCACCACCCACCAGCGCCAGTAGTCGGCGACGGCGATGTGCGTGCCCGGCGTGTAGAAGAGGCCGACCGAGTAGAACAGCGGGATCGTCACCGAGGCGTAGAGGAGCAGGTGCGTGAGGCCGCCCTTGTCCTTCTCCGCCGCGAGCGCGGGCTTCACCGCGCGGTACACGAGCGCGAGCCAGAGGAGCATGCCGCCGATGAGGGCGAGCTGCCACACGCGGCCGAGCTCGATGTACTCGTAGCCCTGGTGACCGATGAGCCAGCCGTTCGGCCCGGAGAGCTTGCCGCGGACGCCGAAGTAGGTGCCGGCGAGCGCGCCGACGACCACCACCACGAGCGCGCCGAGGAGCGTGTAGACGAGCGCCTTCTGGCCCTTCGGCTCGTGGCCGCTCACCGCGGGGCCGATGAAGAGGCCGGTGGCGAGCCAGCAGGTCGCGATCCAGAAGACCGCCAGCTGGAGGTGCCAGCCGCGCGTGGCGGCGTAGGGCAGGAGCTGACCGATCTCGATGCCGAAGAGCTTGTTGCCCTCGACGGCGAAGTGGCCGGTGACCGAGCCGAGCGCCGCCTGCAGGATGAAGAGGACGATCGCGACGAGGAAGTACGGCAGCGCGGCGCGCTGGCTCGGGGTGGGGTTCGGCTCGGCGAGCGGCGCGAGCTTCGCGGGCTCCTCGTGATCCCTCCCGCGCAGGCGCAGGTAGAAGTAGATGGCCGCGAACGTGCCGAGGATGAGCAGGACGACCGAGACGATGGACCAGACGAGCGACGAGGGCAGCGGGCGGTTCCCGACGAGCGGGTCGTACGGGAAGTTCGCGGTGTAGCTGAACGTCTCGCCGGGGCGGTTCGTGCCCGCGGACCATGCGGTCCAGAAGAAGAACGCGGTGATCGCCCGCGCGTCCTTGGGATCGGCGACGAAGCCCTTCGGGATCGACATCGCGTCGGAGCCCTCGCCGAAGAGCTTCGTGTAGTACGCGACCAGCGCGGGGAACGCGGCGGCCTGGCCCGGCGAGAGCGTCAGCGTGCCGGTGGCGGCGTCGTAGCGGTTCTGGCGCAGCTCGGCGGCGACCTCGGCGTCGACGCGACCGCGCTCGCCGGCGGGCAGCGCCTCGAGCTCTCCCTGCGTGAAGGCCGCGGCGTCCGCGGGCGCGCGGCCGGCCGCGAGCCCCGCCGCGGCGAGGCCCGTGCGGTGGAGCGCGTCAGCGGACCAGTCCGGTGCGAGGTACGCGCCGTGGCCCCAGATCGAGCCGGTCTGCTGCCCACCGCGGGACAGGTACTGCAGCTGGCCCTGGTGGATGTCCTCGCCGGTCATCACGACCTCGCCCGTCGAGGTGACGACGCGGTCGGGGATGGGCGGCTTGTGCTCGTTGATCTTCGCGCCGCCGAAGATGAGGACCGAGAAGGCGGCGACGATGGTGAACAGCAGGATGGCGCGTCCCTTGTGGCTCATGGGCTCTCCGGACTGCGGGGTATGAAGCTCGCGCAGCGGCGTGCCGTGGCAGCCGTGCGGTGGGTCGTGAAGGGTCAGGGGACGGCGGCTAGCCGCAGCAGCCGTGGCGGTGCGGGTCCGTCGTGGTCGCGGCGGGGTGGATGGTGCCGGCGTGACGGAGGACGAGCTCGTCGGCGAGCGCGTGGAAGCGCTCGTGCTCGCCCGCGCCGGTCTGCTCGCGCTCGAAGCGCTCGCAGTCCTCGCCAACGCGCTCCATCGCCTCGGGCGGGAGGCGCTGCTCCGCCATCGGGTAGAGGATGGCGTCCTCCTTGTGGATGTGGGCGTGGAGCAGGTTCGAGTACGCGTACGCGTCGTCGGCGATGCCCTGCAGGTCGGCGGGGGTCCACTCACCGTCCTGCGCGGCCCTGGCGGCGAGGGCGCCCACGAGCGCCCTGCCCTGCGCGTGCTCGTGCAGCATCACCGCGACGGGCCCGCCGTTCTTCGGGAACCCGTGCGACACCATCGCGGCGAAGAGGATGTCCTCCTCCTTCCCGTGGTGGCAGCGATCGGCGAACTCGCGGATGAACCCGACGAACCGGCCGAGCTCCTCCTTGTCGGTCGTGCCCTTGCGACGGGCCTCGTCGGCGAACCCGACGAGCGCGTCGAGCACGCGCTCGATCACGCGGTGCTCGTTCATGAGGGTCTCGATGGCGTCCATGGCTTGCTCTCCGTGCTTGGGGCAGCAGCGCACCCGTCCGTGAGCTAGAGCAAGGGCGTTGCCAACCGCCGAACCTCCTGGTTTTGCGGAAGTTTGGTTCTCGAACGGGGGAACTCGCACCGCCGGGAGGTTGACGCGCGCACCGGCATTTCGTTACTCACCGGCCCATGGTTGGTTCGATCCTGCCCGTCGTCTCGCACGAGGACCCCCACCGGCGCATCGTCGAGGAGGCGATCGAGGCCGTGCTGTCGACCGTCGATCTGGCCTCCGTGCTCGATCGCACGGGGCAGCTCCTCCGGCGCCACTTCGGCGTGACCCGCGTCGCGATCAACCGCATCTCGCCGACCGACCCGACCCGTGCAGAGGTCGTGCTCGTGTCGGATCCCCGGCAGCCGTCGCCGGAGCTCGGAACCTCCTTCCCGCTCGCCGGCTCCGCGGCCGGAAAGGCGCTCGGCGAGCGGACCCCGTGCATCGTCGACCCGCTCCAGCCCAAGTCGCCGCGCTACCGCGAGGAGCCGCTGCTCGCCGCGTACGGCTACGGCTCGCTCGTCTCGTTCCCGCTCGTGTTCGAGAACGAGGTGCTCGGTACGCTCGACATCGCCCACCCTCCCGCGGAGGGGCTCCTCGACTGCTGCTACGAGGTCGCGAAGCAGGTCGCGCACCTCGTCGCGATCGCGCTGCACAACTCTCTGATGGTCGAGGAGGTCCAGCGGCTGAACCGGCTCCTCGGCCGAGAGAACGCGCTCCTCAAGGAGGAGATTCGGCAGATCAAGCGCGACGCCCGCTACGTCGCGGACAGCCCGGCGATGAAGGACGTCGTCGAGCGGGTGCGGCTCGTCTCGCCCTCCACGACCACCGTCCTCGTCCGCGGTGAGACCGGCGTCGGCAAGGAGGGGCTTGCGCGGATGGTCCACGAGTTCAGCCCACGCTTCAACGCGCCGTTCGTCCCGGTGAACCTGGGCGCCATCCCCGAGGGGCTCATCGAGAGCGAGCTGTTCGGCCACGAGAAGGGCGCCTTCACCGGCGCGAGCCGGCGCCGCCCTGGCCGCTTCGAGCAGGCGGACGGCGGGACGATCTTCCTCGACGAGGTCGGCGACGCGCCCCCCTCGGTGCAGGTTCGGCTCCTGCGCGTCCTGCAAGAGCGCGTCGTCGAGCGCGTCGGCGGGACCGAGCCGGTGAAGGTCGACGTGCGCGTCGTCGCAGCGACGAACCGGAACCTCGAGGAGATGGTCGCACGCGGCACCTTCCGCGCGGACCTCTACTACCGACTCGCGGTGTTCCCCATCGAGCTCCCGCCGCTCCGCGAGCGGCGCGACGAGATCCGGCCGCTCGCGATGCACTTCCTCGCCCGCCACGCCGCGGGGATGCACCGCCGCCCGCCGCGCGTCGCCGAGGACGTCTGGCGCGCCCTCGAAGGGCACGACTGGCCCGGCAACGTCCGCGAGCTCGAGAACTTCCTGCAGCGCGCGCTCATCCTCTCGCCCGGGCCCGAGCTCTCCCTCCCCGACCTGCCCGTCCGCCTCACGCAGGACGGCGCGCCGGCGGCGGCGTCCGACGCCGCGGCGCCCGGCACGTTCGAGGAGGAGGTCCGCGGGCTCATCGAGCGCGCGCTCTCGCACGCGGGGGGCCGGGTCTACGGCCCCGGAGGCGCGGCGGCCCTGCTCGGCCTCCGCCCCACGACGCTGCAAGGCAAGATGAAGAAGTACGGCGTCGCGCCCTCGCGCGCGCGGCCGTAGCGATCGCCCGGGCCGCGCCGGTCCCGAGGACCGGCGGTCGCGGCCAACGGGACGGCTAGGCCGCCTCTCCGCCCCCCGCGATGGCGAGGATCTCGGCGAGGACTCCTCCCGCCGTGCTCGCCCCGCCGACGCCCGCGCCCTGGACGACGAGCGGCCGCTCGGCGTGGCGCGCGGTCGTGAACGCCACGTAGGCCTCGACGCCCACGAGCCGGGCGGCGGGATCCGCGAGCTCCACCGCCTCCGGGCCCACCCGCGCGGAGACCCGGCCGTCCGGGCCGGTCTGCACGCGCGCGAGGTACCTCAGCACCTTGCCCTCGGCGCGGAGCCGCTCCACCCGGGCGGCGAGGACCTCGTCGTGCGCGCGCAGCGCGGCGAGGAGCGCGTCCGGGCGGCCCGGCGCGAGCGCCTCCGGCGGCACGAGCGGCTCGACCGAGACGTCCTCGAGCGCGAGCTGCGCGCCCATCTCGCGGGCGAGGATGAGCGCCTTGCGCGCGGCGTCCCTCCCCGAGAGGTCGTCGCGCGGGTCCTCCTCGGCGTAGCCGAGCCCGATCGCCCAGCGCGTCGCGAGCGACAGGGGCACGCCGCGGCCGAGCTCCGTGCAGAGGTAGCCGAGCGTGCCGGAGAGCGACCCGACGATGGACCGGACCCGGTCGCCGCTCCGCACGAGGCGCCTCAGCGTGCCGATGACCGGCAGGCTCGCGCCGACGGCGGTGTCGTAGCGGTACTGCCGCCCGTGGCGGCGGCGCGCCTCGCGGAGCTGCTCGCGCCGGCGCGGCGGGGCCGCGAGCGGCAGCTTGTTCGCGGCGACCACGTCGATGCCACGCCGGAAGGCCTGCTCGTAGACCTCCTCCATCCCCTCCGCGGCGGTGAGGTCGACCAGCACCGGCCGGGGCAGACCCGCGAGCCGGTCGAGGATCGCCGGCGCGCTCGCTGCGTCGACGGGCCCGGTCGCCGGCGCGGCGGCGAGCTGCTCCCGCCAGCGATCGAGATCGACCCCTTCCGGCTGGACGAGCGCGCCGTGGCGGTCGGCGATGCCGACCACCCGCAGCACCGTCTCGTAGTCGAGCTCGAGCTCGGTGCGCTGCGAGCGCAGCTGCTCGAGGAGCTCCGCGCCGACCTTCCCCTTGCCGAGCACGAGGAGCGACACGCCGTGATCCGCGTAGGCCCGATCGATCGGCGCCTCGCCCTCCGCGGTCTCCTCCTCGCGCCGCCGGCGCTGGCCGCGGAAGTCGGCCACCATCTCGGAGAGCCGGTCGACGTCGATGAGGAACGCGTCGTGGCCGTGCGGCGAGTCGAGCACCGCCAGCCGCGCGTTCGGCAGGAGCGCCTGGACCTCGCGCTGCTCCCAGGGCCAGTAGAGCACGTCAGAGTCGATCGACACGACGAGCGTCGGCTGGCGCAGCGAGCGCAGCACGTCGTCGAAGTCGCCGCGCGCGCGCGACACGTCGTGCGTGTCCATCGCCCGCGTGAGCGCGACGTAGGTGGCCGGGTCGAAGCGGTCGACGAGCAGGCGCCCCTGGTAGCGGAGGTAGCTCTCGATCGCGAACAGGTCCTCGGTCTGCGGGCGCCGCGCGAAGCGCTGCTCGAACGACGGCTGGCTCCGGTACGAGAGCATCGCCATCATCCGCGCGGCGGCGAGCCCGGCCGCGGGGGGATCGGCCGGGTCGTAGGCGCCGCCCCGCCAGCGCGGATCGGCGTAGATCGCCTGCCGCTGCGCCTCGGACAGCCCGATGCACCAGGCCGAGTGCCGCGCGGTCGACGCGATGAACACCACCGACTCGACGAGCTCCGGGTAGAGGAGCGCCCACTCGAGCACCTGCATGCCGCCGAGCGACCCGCCGATCGCCATCCGCACGCGGCGGACGCCGAGCGCGTCGACGAGCGCGCGCTGGACGCGGACCATGTCGCGGATTGTGATGGACGGGAACGCCCCCAGGTAGGGCCGGCCGGTGGCGGGATCGATCGAGGTCGGCCCGGTCGTGCCGTAGCAGCTGCCGAGGATGTTCGCGCAGACGACGAAGTCGCGGGAGGGATCGAGCGCGCGCCCCGGCCCGAACATGCGCGCCCACCACTGGTCGACGTCCGCCGAGCCGGTGAGCGCGTGGCAGACGACGACGCCGTTGCCGCCGTCGGCGGCGAGCGTGCCCCAGGTCCGGTACGCGATCTGGACGCGCTCGAGGCGGCCGCCCAGCTCGAGCTCGAGCCCGCCGGGAAGCTCCAGCGTGCGCGTCTCCGGCGAGACGAACGCCGCGCGCCCCGCCGCGGAGCGATCCGCGCTGCCCGTCTTCGAGGTCATGGACGGCGGAGGGTAACGACCGGGGATCCGGGGTGTCAAGGCGCGGCGGCGGTCGTCCGCGCCGCGCTTGCAGCGAGGTGCAGCCGCAGGAATCCCGCGGTCTCCTCCCACCGGCGCACGACCGCGGTCGGCTCGGGGATCATGTGCGTCGCGCCCGCGACCGGCAGCAGCTCGAAGCGCCGGCCCGCCCGGAACAGCGCGTTCCCGAGCTTCAGCGCGTGCGAGAAGAACACGTTGTCGTCGGCGGTGCCGTGCAGGACGAGGAGCGGGCGCGAGAGCCCCGGCGCCCAGGTGAGGAGCGAGCTCGCGTCGTACCCGGCGCGATTCTCGTCGGGGGACCCGAGGTACCGCTCGGTGTAGTGCGTGTCGTAGTCGCGCCACTCCGCGACCGGCGCGCCCGCCACCGCCGCGTGGAACACCTCCGGCCGGCGCAGCACCGCGAGCGCGGACGCGTAGCCGCCGAAGGACCAGCCGGTGATGCCGACGCGCCCGAGGTCCATGGCCGGGACCTCCGCGGCGAGCGCGCGCAGGCCCGCGACCTGATCGTCGAGGACGATCTCGGAGAAGTCGCCCTTCACTGCGCGAGAGAACGCGCGGCCGCGCCCGGTCGTCCCGCGGCCGTCGATCCGCACGACGACGAACCCCTGATCCGCGAGCCACTGCTCGGCGATCATCGGCGCGTTCACCGCGCGCGGGCCGGACGGCCCGCCGTAGACGTCCACGACGACCGGGAGCCTCGCGCCCGGCGCCGCGCCGCGCGGGCGCAGCACCGCCGTCCAGAGCCCCTCCCCCGCGCCGACGCGCCTGAGCTCGGTCGTCGACGCGAAGGGCGGCTCCTCGGCGACGCTCGGCAGCTCCGCGAGCCGCGCCCCGCCCCGCGCGAACACGGCGGTGCGCGCGGTGCGGGTGAGGGTCGTCCACGTCACCGCCACCGCGCCGCCCTTCTCCGCCGCAACGGCGCGCGCGAGCGCCGGGCCGTCCTCGCCGAGGGCGATCGTCTCGGGCGGCCCGCCGCGCCGGACGCGCTGCACCACCGTGCGCGTCGGGTCCGGCGCGGCGGTGTAGACGAGCTCGTCCTCGTCGCGGTCGTAGCCGGCGAGATCGACGAACCCAGCCTCCTTCGGGACGACGCTCCCGCGCGCCGCCCCGTCGGCGCCGCGCAGCTCGACCTCGGGCCCACCGTTCCGCTCGGTCACCCAGTAGAAGCTCCCGTCGCCGCGGAAGCGGGGGAACTCCTGGAAGAGCTCGACCCACGCGTCGTCGTGCTCGGCGAGGAGCACGCGCGTCGCGCCCGTCGCCGGATCGGCCGCGAGGAGCCGGAGCTCGGTCTGCGCGCGGTTCTGCACGACGAGCGCGAGCGGGCCGCCCTTCTCCCAGCGCACGGTGGCGAGGTAAGGGAACGCCTCGCGGTCCCAGCGGACGAAGACCGGCCGGCCGCCCGAGGCGGGCACCACCGCGAGGCGCACGGCCGCGTTCGCCGTCCCCGCGCGCGGGTACGCGACCTCCTCGCAGCCCCGCTCCGGGCGCGCCGGGTCGCACAGGGCGAGGTGCTGCACGGGCGCCTCGTCGACCTCGGCGTACGCGAGCCGGCGCCCGTCGGGCGCCCACCAGTACCCCTCCTGCCGGCCCATCTCCTCCTGCGCGACGAACTCGGCGAGGCCGTTCGAGACGGAGGCGGCGCGCGCGTGCGTGACCCGCCGCGTCCGTCCGGACGCGAGCTCGAGGACGAACAGGTCGCGGTCCTTCACGAAGGCGAGCGCGCGACCGTCCGGCGCGAAGCGCGGATCGAGCACCCCCTCCGCCCCCGCGACCGGCGCGGCCTTCCCCGTCGCGCGCTCGAGGAGCCACAGGCGCCCGCCGATCGCGAAGGCGATCCGGCGCCCGTCCGGCGACGTCGTGTAGTGCGTGATGCCGCGCGCGAGGATGCGCTGCCGCTCGAGCCGCGCCGCCTCCTCCGCCGTCGGAGCCTGCGCGCCACCCAGGAGCGCGGCCGGCGACAGGAGCTCGCGCGTCTCGCCCGTGCGGAGGTCGGTCTCGAAGAGCGACTGCACGGCCGCGCGCGGCCCCGAGCGGAGGAAGAGCGCGTGCCGGCCGTCCGGCGCGACCGTGACGAGGGTCGGCCTCCCCGCGCGAAAGCCGCGGGTCTCGGCGAGCTGGCGGAGGAAGGGGTCCTGCGGAGCGGGCGCTGGGGGCTGCGCCGCGGCGAGGAGGAGCGTGCAGAGGAGCGTCACCATGGGGGCCCATGTCTTAGCACGAGCCTCTCGCGACGCAGCCCAGCGCAGAAGCGCGAGGCGCCGCCGAGGAGCTCCCGGCGGCGCCCGTGATCGCGTGACCGCCCGAGGGCGTCAGCGCGTGCGGCTCGTGCGGGACGTGCGCCGCGCCGTGCCGCGACGCGCCGCGCCGCGCTTGGTCGTCGTGCCGCGCTTCGTGGTGGCGCGAGCCGCGGTGGAGGAGCGCCCCCCGCGCGCGCTGGAGCGGCTCTTCTTGCCACCCTTGCGGCCGATCTCCGAGTAGAACTCCGGGCCGCGCGCGCGAAGCGTCGCGTTCCCGCCCTTGCGCCCCGCGTCGCTGCGGGAGGCGCCGCTGCGGCGGCCCCCACGCGCGCGCGCCGTGGCGCCCTTCCGGTTCGTCGTCTTCTTCGGCATGCGTTCCCTTCTCCCGAGCGCTCCCGTGCGCTCGCTTCGCTTCGCGGGAACCCTGCTCACGGTGGGTCGCACCGGCAAGCGCTCGCGGGCCCCGGACCGGGCTCCGGAGAGGTGGAAGCGCGCGCAGAGGAGATCGGCGAGCCCCTCCGCGTCGTCGGGATCGATCGTCGGGATGCGCCGGAGAGCGGCCCGCGCCCCGACGATCGCGAACACGCGTGGGTCCTCGTCCGCGAAGAGCGCCCGCGACACGCCGGGCCGGTACACCTCCACGCGCGGGAGCGGCTCGTGCTTGAAGCCCTCGGCGAGCACCAGGTCCACCTCGGGCAGGAGCCGCGCGAGCGCCCGCGCGCCGCCGGCGGGCGGCCCGAAGTACGCGAGCCCGTGCGGACCCTCGATCGCCGCGGCGATCGCGCCGGCGCGGCGGAGCACGTCGGTGTCCTTGCCGGGCACGTCGAACGGGTGCGGGTGGCCGGTGTGCTTCAGGGCCCCGACGCGCACGCCGCGGCGCACGAGCGCGGGGATGAGCCGGGAGAGGAGCCGCGTCTTGCCGGCGCCGGAGAACCCGGACACCGCGACGATGGGCGCACGCCTCACGCGTCGTCGCCGAGGAGCCACGCCGTCACCTCCGCACCCTCGGGGAGATCGCCCGCGTCGGCGGGCACGAGCAGGAGCGCGTCCGCGAGCGCCGGCCCGCGCACCTGCGCGGCGTCCCTCCCGAGCGGCCGCGCGCGCCCGCCGGCCTCGAGGCGCGCCCAGAGCAGCCGCGCGCGCCCCGGCCTCCCCGCGGCCGCCTCCGCGAGCCTCACGGGCAGCGCCGGCCGCTCGCGCCGCGCCGCGCCTGCCCGGGCGAGGAGCGCGGGCCGGGCGAACACCTCGAACGCGACGAGGCACGCGGAGGGGCTGCCGGGCAGCCCGAACACCGGCGTCGCGCCTGCGAGCGCGAACAGGAACGGCTTGCCCGGCTTCATCGGCACGCCGTGCACGCGCACGTCCGCGCCGAGCCCGGCGAGCGCCGCCGGAACGTGGTCGCGCTCGCCCACCGAGACGCCGCCGATCGTGACGACCGCATCGCTCGTCCGCGCCGCCTCCGCGATCGCCGCGGAGACCGCCTCGAGCCGGTCCTCGACCGTGCGCCGCGCGACGTCGAGGCCGAGCGCGCGAACGAGGCCGGCGACCGCGACGCCGTTCGAGTCCGGCGTGCGCCCGGTCACGACCTCGTCCCCGGTGGAGATCACGGCGACCCGCGGACGCCGGTGGACCCGTACCGGGTCAGCGCCCACGGCGGCGAGGAGCGCCGCCTGGCGTGCGCCGAGGCGGGCGCCCGCGTCCAGGGCGAGCCCGCCCGCGGCGACGTCCTCTCCCGCGAGCCGGACGTTGTCGCCGCGCCGCGCCGCCTCCGCGAACCGCACCCGCTCGCCCTCGGCGCGCGTCGCCTCCTCGCGCACGACCGTGTCGGCCCCGGGCGGCAGCGGCGCGCCCGTGAAGATCCGGACCGCGGTGCCGGGCGTGAGCGACGCGCCAGCGTCCTCGCCGGCGTAGCGCGCGCCGATGACCGCGAGCGCGCACGGTCCGGGCACGTCCTCCGCGCGGAGGGCGTAGCCATCCATGGCCGAGCACGTGGCGGGCGGCGCGGGGACGCGCGCGCGCGCGGGAGCGGCGAGGTACCGGCCGGCGGCAACTCCGAGCGCGACCTCCTCGGCCTCGAGCGGCGAGATCGCGGCGAGCACCTCGTCCCGGATGCGCAAGAGCCTCTGCATGCGCGCGCATCATGCCACGCGTGCGGCGGCGCGGCGCCGCAGGCGTCGAACGACGCGTCCTTCAGCGCGGCGCATCGCGGTGTCGCGGGCGCCTTCGTGAGCGCCGGCAGCGCCCGCGCGGATCGCGCGCGGGAGCTCTCGCCGGCGGGCGGTCGTGGCGCTGCGCCGGGATCGGGCGAGCGAGCGGGTCCCCGGATGCGCCTCCGCAAACCTTGCGCACGCAGGAGGGCGCCCGAACTGCAAACGCATTGTCTGCACGGGGCGCCCTATAAAACCCCGGGCGTACGCGGGCCTAGCTCGTGCAAACAGACGGCGATCAAGTAAGAGAATAGTCTGTCGCGGGGAGGAACTGCGGTGCTCTCGAACGCTCCGGTCTCTGACTGTAATGCCTGCTCGCTGGGTCTCGCGTCGCAGGGACGCTGCCGGCTGACGCCCACCTCGCGCGAGTCGGGCGCCACGATCTGCGCACAGGGCGAGCGCCCCCGGACCGTCTACTTCATCAAGGAGGGCTTCGTCGCGCTGTCGGCGGTGAGCCCTCGCGGCTCCGAGCTGCTCCTCTCGCTCCGCGGCCCGACGTCGCTCCTCTGCACCGAGTCGCTCCACGGCGAGCCGTCGCCCTTCGAGGTCCGCGCGCTGTCGCGCGTGAAGATCTGCGGGATCGGCGGCGACGCGATGTCCCAGTGGATCGGACCGGAGAAGAGCGCCGCGCGCGTGGTGCTCGACCTGCTCCTCACGGAGTCGCGCGCGCAGCGGGACGAGGTGAACTGGCGCCAGGGCGACTGCCTCTCGCGCGTCGCGCGCTTCGCCCTCGCCCACGCCCGCTTCCTCGCCGATCGTCCCAACGCGGTCCGCAAGCAGGTGGTCGCGCGGCTCCTGGGGATGCGTCCCGAGACGCTCTCCCGCTGCCTGACCAAGCTCGAGAAGGACGGCGTGGTCGACGCGTCGCGCGGCGTTCGCGTGCTCGATCAGCGCCGGCTCGCGGCCATCGCGATGGAAGACAACGCAGCCTGATCCCTGCTAGAAGAGGGCCGTCGCACCGAGGTTTAGAAAGGACTCCCGCATGTTTCCCAAGCTCGGAATGGGCGAGCTCGTCGTCATCCTGCTCATCGTCGTGATCCTGTTCGGGTCGAGCAAGCTCCCGCAACTCGGGGCCGGGCTCGGCCAGGGCATCCGGAGCTTCAAGAAGTCCTTCGCCGGCGAGGACGAGGAGAAGCCGGCGACGCCGAGCGCCTCGTCCCAGGATGAGGCGTCGAAGGCCGGCAAGCAGGCGTAGCCGGTCCCTCGCCCCGCGCGCGACACGCGCGATCCCCAACTTCCGACTCTCGCCGGGGGCGAGCGCTACCGCGCTCGCCCCCGCGTCTTTTGCGGGCCTTACCGGCGCGCCTGCCTTTCCCCGGCCTCGCCCTTGCTCCGATCGCCCGCGGGACACGTCCCGCTCGTCGGCCCCTGCTCGAGCCCCTCCCCCGCGGGAGGCCTCGCGCGGCCGCGCCTGCGCGTTCGCTCGCACCGGGTTGGCTGCGAGCGGCCTGGAGACGCCCGGGCGTTCGCGAGCGCGAGCGCAGCATCGGCTCGCGGCGCCGGCCGGGCGGGCGCGTCCCACTCCGGGCGCTCTCGCGCCCGAGCGCGGCGCGAGGGCATCCCCCTTGAATAGGTGCGATAGTCACGCAGGGGGGAAACACCATGAAGCGCATCCTGGTCGCAGTCGACGGCTCCGAGTCCTCGCTCAAGGCAGCGCGCATGGCGGCCGACATCGCGCTGCGGTTCGGCGCCAAGCTCTCGCTCGTCCACGTGGTCCCGAAGCTCCTGCTCCCGCCGGACGTCTACGGGCTCACCATCGCCGAGGTCGAGAAGGAGCACCGCGCCTACGCCGACCGGCTGCTCGAGCGGGCCGTCGAGGCCATCGAGGAGCCCTCCATCGAGGTCGGCACGTCCGTGCTGTACGGCGCGCCAGCCGAGGCGATCGCCGAGGAAGGCGCGGCGAGCGACGTCGGCATGATCGTCGTCGGCAGCCGCGGCCACGGCGCGGTCGCGCGCATGTTCCTCGGCAGCGTCTCGGACCGGCTCATCCACATCAGCCCGAAGCCGGTCCTGGTGGTGCATTAGCCGTCCACTCCGGGTCGTGTAGAATCGGCGCCGATGATCTCCGTCGCCGACTTCATGACGAAGGATCTCGTGACGGTGCGCGGGTCGGACGACCTCGCGCTCGCGGAGTCGCTCCTGCGGCTCGGCGGAATCCGCCACCTCCCGGTCGTGGAGGACGGCCGCCTCGTCGGCCTCGTGACCCAGCGTGACATCCTCCGCTCGGGCCACTCCGGTGGCGCCGACGCGCGCAGGCTGCCCGTCTCGCAGATCATGACGCGCGAGCTCACGACGGTCCGCCCGGCGATGGCGCTCGCGCACGCGGCGCGGCTCATGCTCGAGCGGAAGTTCGGCTGCCTCCCGGTCTGCGACGACGACGGCCGGCTCGTCGGGATCGTCACGGAGGCCGACTTCGTCCGCTTCGCCGCCGACGTCGCGCGCGACCTCGACCTCGTCGCAGAGGCGGTCCGCGCCCAGGAGCGCGCCGGGCGCGCCTGACCGGCGCGAGGGACGACTCCTGCCTCGGGCAGCGCCGGGCCGTTCGCCCGTTGACCGGCGGGGGGCGCGCGGCTAGATGAGCGGGGTGGCCGAGACGGTCTTCGACGAGCTCAAACGGTACGTCCGCTGGTCCGAGACGGACGAGCAGGCCCTCCGGAGCCTGCACGGCGCCGCCGTGCCGCAGTTCCAGCTCCTCGCCGAGGAGTTCTACGACCGCATCCTCAAGCACGAGGAGGCGCGCGCGGTGCTCGCGGGAGGCGAGAGCCAGGTCGGGCACCTGAAGGTCACGATGGTCGCCTGGCTCGACAGGCTCCTCGCCGGCCCGTGGGACGAGGCGTACTGGGAGCAGCGCTACCGGATCGGCCGCGTGCACGTCCGCATCGGCCTGCCGCAGCACTACATGTTCGGCGCGATGAACGTGCACCGGACCGGGCTCGCGCGCATCGCCTACGAGCGCTTCCACGACGACCCCGACGAGCTCCAGCGGGTGCGCACGGCGCTCGGGAAGATCCTCGACCTCGAGCTGGCGGTGATGCTGCACACCTACCGCGACGACCTCCTCGCGCAGCAGGCGCGCGTCGAGCGGCTCTCGACGTTCGGCCAGCTCGTCGGCTCCATCGGCCACGACCTCCGCAACCCGCTCGGCGTCATCGAGACCTCGCTGTACATCCTGCGGACGCGGATCGGCGAGGACGATCGCGCGAAGAAGCACCTCGACCGCATCGGCGAGCAGCTCGGCGTCGCGAACGGGATCATCACGAACCTGCTCGACATGATCCGCAACCGCCCGCTCGCGCGCGAGCGCGTCGCGCTCGCGGAGGTGCTGGGCGGCGCGGCGGCGGTGGTGAAGCGGCCCGCGGGCGTCTCCCTCGACCTCGAGGGGCTCGACGGGCTCCCGGCGGTGGAGGGCGACCCGGTCCAGCTGCGCCAGGTGTTCGTGAACCTGCTCGAGAACGCGGTCTTCGCGGCCTCCCCCGAGGGCGCCGTGGCGGTCCGCGCGCGCGCGGACGACGGGGCCGTCGCGCTGGAGGTGGAGGACACCGGGCCGGGAGTCGACTCCGCCACGCGCCGGCGCCTCTTCGAGCCGCTCATCACCACCAAGGACAAGGGCATCGGCCTCGGGCTCGCGCTCGTGAAGCGCATCGCCGAGCGCCACGGCGGATCGGTCGAGTACTCCGATCGTCCGGGCGGCGGCGCTCGCTTCACGGTCCGACTGCCCGCGTGACGCGCGGGGGAGCTCCATGCGCCGCTACCTCATCGTCGACGACAACCGCGAGTTCGCAGAGAACCTCGCCGAGATCCTCCGAGACGCGGGCGACGAGGTCGCCATCGCGGTGAACGGCCAGGAGGCGCTCGAGCTCGCCCAGGGGACGCGCTTCGACGCGCTCCTCACCGACATGCGGATGCCGCTCATGGGCGGCGCGGGGGGCGGGGGCGCGCGCCCCCCCCCGGAGCCCCCCGCCGCCGCCCAGGTGGTAAACCCCCACTGGGGTCTCCCGCTCTGGGGGGGCGGGGTGCTGGGCCCGCCGCCCCGCCGCCTGGATCCCGGAGCCGCCGCGATGGTGATCACCGCCCACGTCGCGGACGACGCGCTCGAGGCCGCGCGCCGCGAGGGGCTCCTCGCGGTGCTGTCGAAGCCGGTGGCGGTGGGCCGGCTCCTCGACCTGCTCTCGGTCGCGCGCCGGGACGGGCTCGTCGCGGTCGTCGAGGACGACCCGCGCATGTCGGACAACCTCTGCGAGGCGCTGCGCGGGCGCGGGTTCGCCGCCGTCACGGCCGCGTCGGTGCTCGAGACCGAGCGGCTCGGGCCGGTGGAGCCCTTCTGCGCGCTCGTCGACCTCCGGGTCCCCGGGGGCGTGGACGGGGAGGCGATGCGCCGCCTCGGCGAGCGGTTCCCCGGGCTGCCGATGATCGTCGTGACCGGCGTCCCCGAGGTCCCCGCGCTCCCGCACGAAGGCTACTTCACGAAGCCGTTCGACACGGCGGCGCTCCTCTCCGCCGTCGAGCGGCTCCACGGTCGCCGCGGGGAGGCGGTCGCGCGCGAATGAAGGACGCCCCCAAGCCGGCGCGCATCCTCGTCGTCGACGACAACGAGGGGCTGGTCGAGAACCTCTGCGAGATCCTGGACGGCGCCGGCTACTCCGCGCGCGGCGCCGGGAGCTGCAAGGAGGCGCTCGCGGCCGCCCGCGACGGGTTCGACGTCGCGCTCGTCGACCTGCGGCTGCCGGACGGCGACGGCACGGCCCTCGCGCCCCAGCTGAAGGAGCTCTCGCCCGACGGGGAGGTGGTGCTCCTCACCGGGTTCGCCACCCTCGAGTCGGCCGTCGCGGCGGTGCGCGCGGGCGCGTGCGCGTACCTCGTGAAGCCCTGCGCGACGCAGGAGCTGCTCGTCACGGTCGAGCAGGCGATGCGACAGGTGCGCCTCCACGGCGAGAAGCGCGAGCTGTCTCGGCGCGCGCAGATGGCGGAGCGGCTCGCCGCGGTCGGCACCATGACCGCCGGCCTGTCGCACGAGATCCGCAACCCCCTGAACGCCGCCGCCCTGCAGCTCTCCGTCCTCGAGCGCCGCATCCAGAGGCTCCAGAAGGACACCCAGGGTCCGCTCCTCGAGCCGCTCACGCTCGTGCGGGACGAGATCCGGCGGCTCGATCACATCCTCGAGGACTTCCTCCAGTTCGCCCGGCCGCGCGAGTTCGTGGCGCGGCCGGTCGAGGTGGCTCCGCTCCTGAACCGCATCCTCGACCTGCTCGGCGCCCAGGCCGAGCGCCGGGAGGTCCGGCTCGAGCGCGACCTCGAGGCGGTGCCGCCGGTCGCGGGCGACGAGGAGCGGCTCCGCCAGGTGCTCGTCAACTTCGGGCTGAACGCGCTCGAGGCGGTGAAGGACGGCGGCCTCGTGCGCGTCTCCTGCCGGGAGGTCCCCGCCGCGGCCGGCTCCAGCGATGGCCCGCGCCAGGTCGCGATCATCGTCGACGACGACGGCCCGGGCGTGCCGCCCGAGTCGCGCGACCGGATCTTCGAGCCGTTCTTCACCTCCAAGGCGAAGGGCTCGGGGCTCGGGCTCTCGATCGTGCACGCGATCGTCACCCAGCACGGGGGCACGATCACCGTCGCGGACTCGCCCGAGGGCGGGGCTCGGTTCGTCCTCGAGCTGCCGCAGGCGCGCTAGGCTCCCATGCACCGCTTCCGCGCTCCATGGGATCGCGCCCTCCGGCTCACGACCGCCCTCGTGCTCGTCCTGATGCTCGCGGCGATCGCGACGACGCTCGCCGCCGCGGCGCGGGCGGGCTGGCCCCTCTCGAGGGTCGGCCTCGCCGCGCTCGTCTGCGCCGTGCCGCTCGCCGCGTGGGCGCTCGGGCCGCGTGGGTTCGTGATCGGCGGGGGCTTCCTCCGCATCGAGCGGAACGCCTGGCCGGCTCGCCTGGTCCCGCTCCGGGCGGTCCGCGCCGCGGAGCCCCTCGGGCCCGACGCCCTGCGCGGCGCGCTCCGCCTCTTCGGCACGAGCGGGCTCTTCGGGCACTACGGGCTGTTCCGCTCGCGCGCCCTCGGGCGCTTTCGCATGTACGCGACGCGCAGCTCCGGGCTCGTGCTGGTGCGCGCCGGCGAGGTGCAGTACGTCCTCTCGCCGGACCGGCCGGAGGCGTTCCTCGCGACGATCGCCGCCTCCGCCGCGGCGGCCCCGCGCGGGCGCTGAGCGCGTTCGCGCCGGGAAGCGCGACGCCGCGGGGCCGGGGCCGCCCTGCCCTACTCCGCCCCTTCGGCCTTCTCCGCCGGCTCGAGGTCCGGGTGCTCGCGCGGCTCGCGGTTGCCGGAGGCGTACTCCTTCAGGCGGTACTGGATCTTGCGCACGCTGATCCCGAGGATCTCGGCGGCGCGCGAGGTCGAGCCCCCGACCATCTCGAGGGTGCGGAGGATCGCCTCGCGCTCGATCTCGTAGAGCGTCGCGCCCGGGATGAGCGCGCCCGGGGACCGCTCGCGCGGCCGCGGCCCGCGCAGCGTCGGAGGCAGGTCGTCGGCGGTGAGCTCCGTCGCCTTGCAGAGCACGACGGCCCGCTCGACGACGTTCTCGAGCTCGCGCACGTTTCCGGGCCAGTCGTGCGAGAGGAGCGCGTTCAGCGTGCCGGGCGCGAGGCCGCGGATCTCCTTGCCGTAGGCCTTCGCGTACTTGTCGATGAAGTGGGAGACGAGCGCCGGGATGTCGCCCTTGCGCTGGCGAAGCGGCGGCAGCGTCACCGCGACGACGTTCAGCCGGTAGTAGAGGTCCTCGCGGAACTTGCCGCCCTTCACCTCGGCGGCGAGATCGCGGTTCGTCGCCGCGACGAGCCGCACGTCGACCTTGATGGTCTGCGTGCCGCCGACGCGCTCGAACTCCTTCTGCTGCAGGACGCGGAGCAGCTTGATCTGGAGCGCCGGCGAGATGTCGCCGATCTCGTCGAGGAACAGCGTGCCGCCGTCCGCGAGCTCGAAGCGCCCCTCCTTGCGGCCGATCGCGCCGGTGAAGGAGCCCTTCTCGTGCCCGAAGAGCTCCGACTCGAGGAGCGTCTCGGAGAGCGCCGCGCAGTTCACCTTGATGAACGGCTTGTCGGAGCGCGGCGACTCCTCGTGGAGCGCCTGCGCGATGAGCTCCTTGCCGGTGCCGGACTCGCCGAGGATGAGGACCGTCGCGCGGGTCGGCGCGGCGCGCTTCACGACCTCGTAGACGGCCTGCAGCTCCGGGGCGTCGCCGACGATGTTGTGGAACCGGTAGCGCTCGCGGACGCGCTCGCGCAGGTTCGCCGTGTCGCGCTGGAGGCGGAGCTTCTCGAGCGCCTTCTCGAGCACGACGATGACGGCGTTCACGTCGAGCGGCTTGACGAGGTAGTTCTCCGCGCCGGCCCGCATCGCCTCGACGGCCGCCTCGACGCTCGCGAAGGCGGTCATCATCACGAACACCGCGTCGGAGCCCTGCTCGCGTGCTCGCTTGAGCAGCGTGATGCCGTCCATCCGCGGCATCCTCACGTCGGCGAGGACCGCCGCGGGGGCGAACCCGGGCAGGAGCGCGAGCGCCTCCTCCCCGTCCGCCGCCTCCGCGATCTCGTACCCCTCCTCGGTGAGGATGGTCCTGAGCGCGACGCGCGCGTTCTGCTCGTCGTCGACGACGAGAATCCGCTCCTTCCCCGAGCGGCCGGCCGTGTTGGGAATGTTCACCGTTGCCTCACTACCAAGCGCAAACCGTGCAGGGTCCCGCACGTTATGCATGATTCCACGCGTGAGATCCACCGGATCTCGCCGCAAGTCCCCAATCCTACGGGGTAAAGCCGCTTACCAACTCACCCGCTTCCCTCGTGGAGGGATCCCGCGCCCTCGACCCGTCCGAGCCGATCGTAGGGCCTCCAGCGAAACCGAGCCCCGAGCGACTCGGCCACGCTCCGGCACGCCTGCTCGGACAGGGCGTGGAGCGCTACCGCGCTCGCCGCCACATCCGGGATGCAGCGCACCGCGCTGCGGATGAAGTCCTTCATCGCATCGTACGCCGCCTCGCCGTACCGGCTCGGGCAGATCCGCGCGTAGGTCGCGGAATCCGGAGCGTTGAGCGAGACCGACACGGCCGACACCCCCGCGGCCGCGAGCTCGGGCGCGACGTCGTGCCCCTCGCGCAGGGACGCGAGCCCGTCGGTGTCGACCCGCACGCGCGCGACGCCCGCCGCCCGCAGCCGGCGCGCGAGGTTGAGCAGCACGTCGAGCCGCCGCGTCGGCTCGCCCAGCCCGGTGAACACGACCTCGGAACGGCCCGAGATCCCGGCGCGCAGCGCCGCCGCCCAGACCTCGTCCGCGCTCGGGTTCCGGGTGAGCCGGAGATCGAAGCCGCCCACCGTCCAGTCGTCGTCGCGGATCTTCGGGCAGAAGACGCACGCGAGCGTGCAAGCGCTCGTGAGATTCAGGTAGAGCGCGTCTCCAAGCGGGTACGCGAGCGTCGGCTCGCGCTGTGGGGTCTCGGATACCACCGGCGGGTGAAATAGCAGGCCCCCGCCTGGAGCGCTACACGCCGGCGCCTGCGGCGGGGGATGACTCTCCTTCAACCGGCGGGAACGGCTGTCGCATTTCGGGCGAAGCGGGGCGCCGTCAGTCCACGAGGTGAACGTGGCCGCTGCAGGCGAGGCAGTAGCGGGCCTCGGGGATCGCGCGGAGGCGCTGCAGGCCGAGGGGGCCGCCACAGTTGAGGCAGCAGCCGTAGCTCCCCTCCTGGATGCGAGCGAGCGCCGCGTCGATGTCCGCCAGCTCCCGGCGGACGACCTCGGAGATCGGATCGGGCATGGCCTCGTAGTCCGACCAGCGCGCGGCGGGATCCGCCGCGGTGTGGGTCGTCCCCTGGCTGAGCGAGCGGCGGCGACGCAGCAGGACCTCGCGCGCCTCCGCCTCGATACGACTCATGGGGTCCGCCCCTCTTCACGAGGCGTGCCTCAAGAAATCTCGCCTGATTTCGCGATGTACCCGCCAGAGTTGCGTGCGGCCGAGCAGGTGACGCACGCCTTGCGCAGCGCCGAATGGGGCCTCCGCGAGCTGTCCCTCGACGCGGTTCCGGCGCCGGGGCGCGGGCCCGGTCAACGTCGCAGCGCGCGGGACACGCCGACGTAGCCCGCGGCGAGCGCCACTGCGACGGGCAGGAGCCAGACTCCCGCCGCGAGGCGGTGCTCGAGCACGTCGAGCTTGTCGCCGGCGAGGAGCAGCGCCCAGCGGGTCGAGCGGTGCTCCGGCACCCTGTACGCGAGGCGCCGCACCGCGCCGGAGAGCGCGCGCGGGGGCGCGACGGTGCCGAACACCGGCGTCGCGTGCAGGAGCCCCGACCGCGCGAGCGGCGTCAGATCGTGCTGCTGCTCGGGCCTGTTCCAGTGCGCGCCGGGATCCGGCGCGCGGCGCTCGCGCGGCACGCCGGGCCGCACGCTCGGCGCCCCGTCGATGCCCGCGCCCGCGACGCTCACTCGACCCGTATCGTCCATCCCTTCCCCCCCCTACGCGTTCGGCACGAGCACGCACTTCACGCAGCCGTCCGCCTTCGCGTCGAAGAGGTCGTACGCGTCGGGCGCGTGCTCGAGCGGGAAGCGGTGCGTGATGAGCCCCCTGCCGTCGAGCCGCCCGGCGCGCACGTGCTCGAGGAGGTGCGGCATGTAGCGCTTCACGTTCGCCTGGGCCATCCGGAAGGTGAGCCCCTTGTTCATCGCGACGCCGATCGGGACGAGGTTCGCCGGCGGTCCGTACACGCCGACGATCGAGACGGTCCCGCCCTTGCGGACCGAGTGGATCGCCCAGTGGAGGGCGATGGAGGACCCCGGCGCGAGCTTCAGCTTGCGACCGATGAGCGTCTGCCACGCCGAGCCCGAGGCCTCCATCCCGACCGCGTCGATGACCACATCCGGACCGTGTCCGCCCTTCAGCTCCTTCAGCGCCGAGATCGGATCGCGCTCCCGGCGCAGGTCGATCGTCTCGGCGCCGGCCCATCGCTCGGCGAACCGCAGCCGCGCCTCGACGCGATCGACCGCGACGACCCGCGACGCTCCGAGGAGCCAGGCCGAGCGCGCCGCGACGAGCCCCACCGGCCCGCAGCCCAGCACCGCCACCACGTCGCCCTCGCGGATGGCGCCCATCTCGGCCGCCTGGTAGCCCGTGGGCAGCACGTCCGACAGGAGCAGCACGTCCTCGTCCTCGAGGTCGTCCGGGATCATCATCGGTCCCACGTCCGCGAACGGTACGCGGACGTACTGCGCCTGGCCGCCGTCGTAGCCGCCGGTGGTGTGCGAGTAGCCGAACACGCCCGAGGCGAGATCGTTCATCGGGTTCGTCGACTCGCAGTCGCCGTACAGCCCGCGCTCGCAGTAGAAGCAGGTGCCGCACGAGATGTTGAACGGCACGACCAGCCGGTCGCCGGGGCGGACGCCGCGCACGGACGGCCCGATCTCCTCGACCACCCCGGTGAACTCGTGCCCGAACGTCGTGCCGACGCGGGTGTCGGGGACCATGCCGTGGAAGAGGTGGAGGTCCGAGCCGCAGATCGCGGCGCGCGTCACCCTCAGGATCACGTCGTCGGGGTGCTCGATCCGCGGATCGGGCTTGTCCCGCACCCGGACCCGGTACGGCCCCTCGTACACGAGCGCGCGCATCTGCCCTCCCCCGAGGAAAGGTTCGGCGTGCACGCCTGGCGCGCAAAACGGGGCGCGCGGGCGGGCGCTCGCGCGCCCGCAGGGCTGCGCTCAGGCGACGCGGAGCTCCGAGGAGCACACGAGCCGGACGCCCGCCCGGGCGAGGGCGCGGTCGACCTCCGCCTTCCGCTCCGGGAAGACCGGGCGCGTGAGGTCGTCGAGGACGAAGGCCTCGAACCCCTCCGCCGCGGCGTCCTCGGAGGACCAGAGGACGCAGAAGTCCCGTGCGAGGCCGCACAGGAACACGCGCCGCACGCCGCGCGCGGCGAGCAGCGCGCCGAGCCCGGTCGTCGGGCGGTGGCCGTCGGGCCCGACGTTCTCGCGGAACGCGCTGTACGAGTCCACCTCGCGGCGCGTCCCCTTGCGCAGGATCACCGTCGCTGCGGCGTCAGGGAAGTCCGGGTGGAGCGCCGCCCCGCGGGTGCCGCGCACGCAGTGATCCGGCCAGAGCTCCTGCGGCCCCTGCGCGAGAGCGATCGTCCCGTAGGGCTGCGCGCCCGGGTGCGCCGACGCGAACGAGACGTGGCCGGGCGGATGCCAGTCCTGCGTCGCCACCACCGTCGCGAAGGCCGGCGCCAGCCGCGCGATCGGCGCGACGATCGCATCGCCGCCCGCGATGGCCAGCGCGCCGCCCGGGAGGAAGTCGTGCTGCAGGTCCACGGCGAGGAGCGCGTCGCGTTCGCGATCGATCCGCATGCCATCACGTCTAACGCGCGCGCGCCCGGCGATCCCATCCTTCGCTCGCGCGCGACGCGCCCGGCCACCCGGCCGGGGGGAAGTCGAGGGCGTCGTGCGCGGCGGGAAAAGGCCCGGAACCCGCCGGAATCCGTGTTGTCTCGGGCGCGGGCCTGAGCTAGCTTGCGCGCACCATGGACAAGATCTGGGTCAAGGACGTCAAGGAGGGCGAGCGGCTGAAGAGCGTCTTCCTCGTCGCTCGCAAGGCGGTGCCCACCGCGAAGAGCGGCAAGACGTACCTGTCGGTCACCTTCCACGACAAGACGGGCGAGCTCGAGGCCCGCGCGTTCGAGCACGTGGACGAGCTCGCGGCGCTCTTCGACGAGAAGGACTACGTCGAGGTCGAGGGTCCCATCGGCGCCTTCCAGGGCAAGCCCCAGCTCAAGATCGAGACGGCCGCCAAGGTCGCCGACGCCGCCGCGCTCGACGCGGCCGAGTTCGTGTGGGCGCCGCCGCCGGAGCCCAAGAAGCCCGAGAAGCCGGCGCCGAGCGAGGGCGAGGACCCGCTCTGGAAGGAGCTCCTCGGCATCATCGACGTCATCGTCGATCCGAACGTGAAGAGCCTCGTGAAGGCGTTCGTCGACGACGACGACGTCGCGAGCCGCATGCGCCGGGCGCCCGCCGCGAAGTCGGTCCACCACGCCTACGCGGGCGGCCTGCTCGAGCACACCGTCTCGTCGCTCAAGCTCGCGCACCGCATCGCCGACCACTACCCGCAGGTCGACCGCGACCTGCTCGTCGCGGGCGCGTTCTTCCACGACCTCGGCAAGATCCGCGAGCTCCAGGGCGACCGGAACGCCGAGTACACCGACGAGGGCCGGCTCGTGGGCCACCTGGTCATGACCGCGCAGTGGGTGCACGACAAGGCCCGCCGCGCGGGCGTGCCGCGCGACCTCGAGCACCACGTCGTTCACATGATCCTCGCGCATCACGGGCGGCTCGAGTACGGCTCGCCGAAGCCGCCGATGACGCTCGAGGCGCTGCTCACCCACTACATCGACGAGCTCGACAGCCGCGTGAACTCCTGGTTGAACCTGATGGCCAAGGAGACCGGCTCGAAGCGCTGGACCTCCTCGGACAACGTGTACGAGCAGCAGATCTGGCGGGGCCAGCTCCCCACCGTGCAGGCCGAGAAGAAGGGCCCGCCGGCGGAGCTCATGACGCCGGTGATCTACGTCCCGCGGACCGGCGGCGCTGCCGCCGGCGGCGCTCCGAAGCGGAACAAGCCGGCGCGGGAGAAGCGCGCCCCCGCGCCGCGCCCCGCGCCCGCTCAGGGCGAG
>NZ_JALCYY010000030.1 GCF_022690685.1 Anaeromyxobacter terrae
GGCCGGACCCCGCCGGCGCCCGGCCCGAGCGCGGCCGCGGGCGACCGCTGGGCGGCCCTGCGCCGCGCCATCGTGCGCGGCCACCTCAGCGAGGCGGTGACGCTCAAGCCGGCGCTCGGCGAGCGTCCGTCGACGCCCGCTCGCGCCGGCAGCGAGGCCGTGCAGGGCGATGAGCTCGACGGCTCCTTGCAGACTCTCCTCGACGGCGTCGGAAGCATCATGGCGGGCGACGGGGTGGGGGGCGAGCGGACCCTCCGCGCGCTCTCCGCGAGCGCGCAGCAGAACCTCTCGTTCCGATGGCTCGCCCGTTACTGGAGCGCGCGCGCCGCGCTGAAGAGCGGGAGCCTCCCCGCGGCGCGGGCCCATGTGAAGGAGGCGCTTCCCCTCGGGCGTCAGCTCGACCTGGAGGCGAGGGCGGTCACCGAGTGGGTCGCCGGCGACGTCCTCTCGCAGGACCGCGACGCGTCGCGCGCGCTCGCCTGGCTCCGCGACGCCCACGCGCTGTTCGAGCGGCTCGGGGATTCCTGGGGCCTCGCGCAGGTGTCGCTCTCCGAGGCGCGCACCCTCGCCGCGCTCGAGCGCGAGCAGGAGGCGGCCGAGGCCGCTGCCCGCGCGTCGGCCCTCGACGCCGCCTGGGACGAGCCGCCGGTCTTCCTCGCCCGCCGGGCGCTGCTCCGGGACGACGTCGCCGCAGCGGAGAAGATCCTCGAGCCCGTGAAGACCCCGGCCGCCGACCGCCTGCGCGCCGTGATGGACTCGATCCGCGGCGGCACGGTGAGCCGCGCCGACGCGAGCGAGTACCTGCGAGAGCACGACGCGCCGCCGAGCGCGCGCGCGATCCAGGCGCTGGGGCGCATCGCGAACGCGTCGCCGCGGTTCGTCCCGGCGCGCGACGCGCTCGCGTGGATGCTGCTCAAGGTCGGCAAGTACGCGGAGGCGGGCAGCGTGTTCCGCGGGCTCCTCACCCAGCCCCTCGCTCCGGGCGATCGCGCCTCGGTGATGCTCGGGCTCGGGTGCATCTCGAACGCGCAGCGGCCCTCGAAGGATCCCGCGGCGCTCCGCGCCGTGGTGACGGCGGCGTCCGCCCCGGCCCCCGCCGCGCCGTCCGCGACGCGGGAGCCGCCGCCCGTTCCTCAGCTCTCCGGGTCGTCGCTCCTCGCCCGCGGGGCGCAGGCGCCCGGCCCGCTCGACGCGGTGTTCTCCGGCCGCCTCAGCGTCTTCGCCTTCCCGGACCTGCTCGAGTTCCTCCGCAGCGCGAAGCGCACCGGGCTCCTCGTGTGCAGCAGCGCGCGCGGTGTCGCGGCACTCAGGCTGCGCGACGGCTGGATCACCGGCGGCGCCTCGCCGGGCACCCCCAGGGTGGGCGAGCTCCTCCTCCGCGCGCGGAAGATCTCGCCGCTGGCCCTGCGCGCGGTCCAGGAGGAGCCGGACCAGGTGATCGGCGACCTGCTCGTGCGCGAGGGCATCGCCGAGGCTGCGGCGGTGAAGGAGGCGCTCGAGCAGCAGATCGGGCTCGCCATCCGCGAGCTCGTCGACTGGAACGACGGCGAGTTCGCGTTCAACCGCGAGCCCGAGGGCGACGAGACCTCGACCCGGATCTCCGTCGCGCTCGATCCGCAGGCGGTGCTGCTGAACGTCTTCAAGGACATGGACGAGCAGGGCCGCCCGGTCGCCACCGGCGTGGAGCTCTAGGTCCTCGGCGCATGAACCGGACCTCCCCGACGGCCGAGCCCCGCGGTCCCGAGCAGGAGGACCTGACCCGCCTCGCGGGCGTGAAGCTCGGGAACTACCGGCTCGAGCGGCTCATCGGGCGTGGCCGGATGGGCGTCGTCTACCTCGCGAAGGACGAGGCGCTGCTCCGCCCCACCGCCATCAAGATCCTGTCGTGGAGGGTCGCGGACGCGCAGGGCCACGACCCCGTGCAGTGGTTCCTCACCGAGGCGCGCCTCGTCGCGCGGATCAACCACCCGCGCGTCGTCCAGATCTACGGCGCGGCGAGGCAGGGCGATCACTGCTACATCGCGATGGAGTACGTGGTCGGCTCCTCCGCGGAGGCCGTGATCGCGGAGCGGGGCCGGCTCGCTCCGGACGAGGCGACGGACATCCTGCTGCAGGCCGCGGCTGCGCTCGACGCCGCGCACCGCTCCGGCGTCATCCACCGCGACGTGAAGCCCGCGAACCTGCTCGTCGGGGATCGCGGCGTGACCAAGCTCGGCGACTTCGGCATGGCCCTCGGCTCGGCCGAGCTTCGGACCGGCACCGCCCACCTCCGCGTCGGTACGCCGTATTACACCGCTCCCGAGATCTGGAGCGGCGCCGCCGCGACGCCGGCCTCGGACATCTACTCGCTGGCCGCGACGTACTTCCACCTGCTCACCGGCCGCCCGCCGTACCCCGGTCCTGACGTGGCGACCGTCGAGCAGGGCCACCTCCGCGGCCGGGTGCCCGACGTCCGCGCGCTCGTGCCGACGCTGCCCGCCTCCTGCGCGGCCCTCGTCGCGCGGGCGCTCGCGAAGACGCCGCGAGAGCGCCACGCGTCCGCGCAGATCCTCCTCTGGGAGGGAAGGCGGGTGCTGCAGGACATCGTCGCGGCCGGCGCGTCGTCCCGCAGCGCAGCGCCGAAGGCGGCGCGCCCCGCGTCCTCGCCGGTGCCGCCGCCGGCCTCCTCGGCGCCACCGGCGCCCCGCCTCCTCGCCGAAGGGCTCGGGTTCATCCACCGTCCGTTCGGCGGCGGGGCGTCGGACGCCGGTCTGCGCGCGGGGGAGCCCTTTGCGGCGCTCCGGCGCCAGCTCGTCGAGGCCGTCCGGGACGAGGGCCGCCTCCTCGTCGCGCTCACCGGTGACGCCGAGGCCCGGACCGCCCTCTGCCAGGAGCTCTCGCGGGAGCTCGCCGGCGAGCGGCTCACGCTCGTCGTGGCCGCGCCGCCCTCGGCCGGGTCACGGGCCCTCCTGCAGGGCATCTGCAGGGCGGCGGGCCTGGCCGACGAGGCGTCCGAGGAGGCCTGCCTCGACGCGCTCGTCGAGCGCTTCGTGGACGAGCAGCGGCGCCTGGCGACGCCCCTCCTCGTGCTCGACGGCGTGACGGCGGAGCCCGCCTCGGCGGCGGGCCTGGCGCGCGTCCTCGAGGCCGCGCGCTGGTCGGGATCGTTCAAGGTCCTGCTCGCCGGCGCGCCGGGGCTCGTGGACGCCCTCGCGCGGGGCGGCCTCGAGCTCCCCACCGAGCGCAACCTCGAGCTCGCGGTGCCCCCCCTCGATCGCGAGGGGATCGCGGCCTACGTGCGGGCCGCCATCGAGGCGGCGCTCGCGCCCGGCGCACCCCCCATCGTCGTCTCGCCGGACGCGATGCTCCTCCTCGCGCTCCGCTCCGACGGCGTGCTCGGTCGGGTCGACTGCATCGCCGAGAACATGCTCGTGCTCGCCGCCGCGGAGCGGCGCCGCGTCCTCCGCTCCTGGCACGCATGGGTCGCGTCCGACGCGGAGCGGTGGTCCGACCGCGCCGCCGCGGCGCTGCCGCGGCCGCCGGACGTCTGGCCGCCGCCCGAGGTCATCGAGGTCATCGACGCGTGCCGGCGCGGCGCGGGCCTTCCTCCCTGGCCGCGGGGAAGGACGTCGCGAGCGTGACGACACGAATGCGAAAGACGCCGTCGCGCGGCGAGCCGGCCGGCCTTCCATCGCAAGGAGCGAGCGCATGTCGGACCTGACGCTGATCACCGGTCTCCCGGAGGTGAAGAGCGCCGTGCTCGGCGACCTCGCGGGCACCTTCTTCGACGCCGTCGAGGAGCAGGACGGGGAGGGCGTCTGTGCGGTGATGGGCTTCCTCGCGAGCCTCGTCACCCAGGTCGGCAACGAGCTCGGCCTCGGCGCCCTCGAGCGGGTGTCGCTCTCGGGCGCCGCCGAGGCTCACGCCGTGCTCCTGCGCGGCAGCTCGGTGATCGCGGCCCGCGTCGAGCGCCCCGGCGCGCTCGCCGCGGTCGAGAAGGCCTGGGACGACGCGCTCCAGGGGCGGAGGTGACCATGGACACGATCCTTCAGTCGCTCCTCGATCTCCCCGGCGTGAACGCGACGCTCGTCTTCGACGGGGACGGGCAGCTCCTCGCCCACCGCGGCCGCGCGGTCTACGACCGCGACCTGTGCCAGCAGGTGAGCGGCTGGCTCGCGAAGGCCGTCGACGCCGTCCAGCTCCAGCAGGGCGACTGGGAGTCGATGACCGCCCAGTTCGCGGACGGCAAGCTCCTCTTGCGGAGCCTGGGCCTCTCCCGTGACGGCAAGAGCCACGTCCTGGCCCTCGTCGCGGACGCCGCGCTGAACCCGTCGTTCGCGACCGTCGCGATCCGGGTGGCCATGGCCAAGCTGAAGAAGGCCCTCGACGGAGGAGGCGCCGCGTCCTCGCAGAACCTCGGCGCGCCCCCGGCGCCCCAGCCCGCCGCCTCGTCGTCCGTGCCCCCCTCCGACTCGAGGCCCGTCCTCGCCAACTCCGGCCTGAGCTGGTCGAAGATCTCGAGCACCGGCCTCTCGCGGATCGCCGTCGCCGATCCCGCCTCCGCCGCCTTCCTGTCCAGCTGCGCGAAGGAGCTCGCCCGGTACGTGGGGCCGATCGCGAAGGTGTACGTGGAGGAGAGCGTCCGACGCGTCTCCCCCGAGAACCCCTTCGCGCTCGCGGCGTCGCGAGCGCTCGTCGAGGACCTCGCCGGCCAGATCGAGGACGTGGAGGACCGCCTCAAGTTCCGCGAGACGCTCGCCGCGGGGGACCGGCTCAGGTTCCGCACGCTGGAGAAGCCCTAGTTCACTTCACCCGCAGGCGGGCCGCGGAAGAGCGGTCCGGGAGGTGAGTCGATGTCCATCGTCCGATCCGTGCGCGCGAGCCTCGCCGCGACGGTCTCGCTGAAGCTCGCGCTGCTCGCCCTGGTCCTGACCGCGGTCGCCGCGACGGTCATCACCGTCGGGCAGACGCGGCGAATGGAGGAGCTCACGCTCGAGAAGGCGCGCGTCGCCGCCTCCCTCGGCGCGCGGCAGTACGGCAACTTCTTCGACGACGCCATCGACAGCGGTCTCCTGACGGTCGCCGACGTCTTCGACCAGAGCTACACGCCCATCAAGGGATGGGAGTGGGGCGCGCACGCGAAGTACCACACGCGCTACGACGCCATGACAGATCGCGCGGTGCTCGTCTTCGAGGACAAGGTCCTCGACCAGGAGGACTTCGTCTTCGCGGTGGGCGTCGACGAGCGCGGCTACCTGCCCACCCACAACACCCGCTACCAGAAGGCGCTCACCGGCGACCCGAAGGCGGACCTCGTCGGCAACCGCTCGAAGCGCATGTTCGACGACCCGGTGGGCCTCGCCGCCGCGCGCAACGTGGAGCCCTCGCTGCTGCAGGTGTACCAGCGCGACACCGGCGAGACGATGTGGGACGTGTCCTCGCCCATCTACGTGAAGGGCAAGCACTGGGGAGGGTTCCGGGTGGGCGTGTCGATGGAGCGGATGGGCGCGCGCAAGCGCGAGCTCCTCCTGTCACTCCTCCTCGTCTTCGGCGCCTTCGCGCTCGTGACGATCGGAGCCATGTTCCTCGTCGTGCGGCAGGCGATGCGGCCCGTGGTGGCGCTCACCGAGACCGCCGATCGGATCAGCCTCGGAGAGGCGCTCGACACGCCCATCAAGTCGGACGCCATCGACGAGATCGGGAAGCTCACGAAGACCATCGATCGCCTGCGCGTCAGCATGAAGGCGGCGATGGCTCGGCTCGGCCACTAGGCGCACGAGGAGAATCGACCATGGTGCCCATGTCCCGCATGCGCTTCGCGATCCTCTCCCTCTCGCTCGCGGCCGCGTCGCCGGTCGCCGCGGGCGAGGCGCGCCCGCAGGTGATCCCGGCCACGGTGACCTCCACCGAGGGCCTCAGCTCGCAGGAGCGCGAGATGCTCGACCTCGCCGTCCGCTTCGCCGCGCGCTGCGCCGCGGTCCTGGACGGCTGGATCGACAAGGAGGTCGCGCAGGAGCGGCTGTTCAGCTTCCTCTACTACCCCGTCCCGGCGACGGATCCCCCGAAGTTCACCACCGACTGGGACCGGCTGTCGGATCGCGACATCCTCCCCATCGAGGAGAGCGTCCTCGCGAAGTCGCCGCTCATCCAGTTCGCGGTGATGGTCGATCGGAACGGCTACCTCCCCACCCACAACCAGCGCTACTCGCAGCCCCTCACCGGGAACCTGGCGAACGACCTCGTGAACAACCGCACGAAGCGGATCTTCAACGATCGGACCGGGCTCGCCGCGGCGCGGAACGAGGCGCCGTTCCTCATCCAGCGCTACCAGCGAGACACCGGCGAGACCATGGCGGACCTCTCGGTGCCGATCTTCGTCCGCGGGGTCCACTGGGGCGCGGTCCGCATCGGCTATCGCGCCGTGGAGGCGCGCTGACGGCGCGGGGACAGGCGTCGGCGGCGGGTCGCTGACGCGACGACGCCACGAAGTCGCCGTCGTGCAGACGCCGGCGCTCGCTCTCCAGCCCGCCCGCGGCGCGGCTGGAGAGCGGGTGCTCCGGTGATCGCGCCGGACGGCTCCTGCCCGCCGTGTTCGCGCCGGACGCGGCCCTGCGTCTGGGAGAGCGTTCCGCTACGTCATGCCGCTCTGCCGAGGACGCTCACGCAGTTCGTCACACCCGATCCGCCGACGTTGAAAGAGACCCCGATCTCCGGCTGCTTCCGCGTCGGGGTCGCTCCGATGGGCCGACCGCAGAGCTGCTTGTACAGGAGCGCGTGCATCGAGACGCCCGTCGCGCCCACGGGATGGCCCTTCGCCTTGAGGCCGCCGGACAGGTTCACGGCGCACCGGTCGTCACGCGTGAAGCGGCCCTCCAGGTAATCGAAGCCGGCGCGGCCGGCGCGGGACAGGCCGAGCGCCTCGGTCGTGAGGAGCTGGGCGATGCTGAAGCAGTCGTGCACCTCGGCGATGTCCACGTCCGCGACCTGGACCCTCGCCTCGGCGAAGGCGCGGCGAGCCGCCTCCCTCCCCGCCTCCAGCTCGTGCATGCCGGGTCGCGAGGAGATCGGCAGGCGTTCGTTCACGTGCCCGATGCCCATGATCTCGACCGCCGTCTTCCCTGCGCTCCTGGCGTCGTCGGTCCTCATGAGGACCACCGCGGCGGCCCCGTCCGTCACGAGCGAGCAGTCGTGCAGCCGCAGCGGCGCGGCGATGAAGGGGTTCTTCTCCGGTGGCAGGGCCAGGAGCGCCTCGGCCGTGAAGAGGCGGAGCTTGTCGCTCGGCCCACCCTTGCCGAAGTGCGCGAGCGGATTGTCCACGCCGTTGCGATAGCCGAGCGCGGCGACGGTCGCGAACATGCGCGCGAGGGCCGCGTCGTCGATGCCGTACCGGGCCTGGTAGCCCCTGGCGTAGCTCGCGAACAGCGCCGGGAAGGTCACGCCTCGCCCGCCCTCCTCGGGCCAGTACGAGCACGTGGCGAGCGCGTGCGTCACGCCCTTGGTGTCGAGGAGGTTCATCTTCTCGGCACCGACCACGAGCGCGACCTTCGCGCGACCCGCTTCGATGGCGTAGAGCGCGTTGTAGAGCGCGACCGAGCCGGACGCGCAGGCGTCCTCGCACCGGGTCATCGGCTTGAAGCGGAGCCCCGCCGGATCGATCTCGGTCGCGAGCGCGGCGAGGTGCTCCTGGTTCGCGAGGATCCCCGGCGCGCAGGCGCCGAGCCACACCCCGTCGACGTCCCGTCCCTCCATGCCGGCGTCCGCGAGCGCGCCCCTGCCGGCCTCGACCACGAGCTCGTGGATCGACTTCAGGTCGGACACCTCGCCCGTCTCCCGGTCCTTCCGGACGAGCGCGCCGAACTTCGAGTTGTAGGCCCCGACGATGCTCACCTGGCTCACGTCGCCTCCTCACGAGCTTCGGTCACTCCCGCACCCCGGCAGAGCGAGCGGAGCGGCTACTGCGCGGTCCAGCCGCCATCGACCGGGAGGGTCACGCCGGTGATCTGCGCCGCGGCCTCCGAGCAGAGGAAGACCACGACAGAGCCGAGCTGATCGACGGTCACGTACTGCCTCGACGGCTGCTTCTCCGAGAGCAGGATCCGCGCCGCCTCCTCCACGGAGACGCCGAGCGCCTGCGCCCTGGCCGCGATCTGCGGCTCGACCAGCTCGGTGCGCGTCCAGCCCGGGCCGACCGCGTTGCAGGTGATGCCCGAGCCGGCCGTCTCCAGCGCGACGACCTTGGTGAGCCCGACGAGGCCGTGCTTCGCCGCGACGTAGGCGGCCTTGTGCACGGATGCGACGAGCCCGTGCACGGAGGCGGTGTTCACGATGCGCCCCCAGCCGCGCCGCTTCATGTGCGGCAGCGCGTGCCGGGTGCTGTGGAAGGCGGCGGACAGGTTCGTCGCCAGGATGGCGTCCCACTTCTCCGCCGGGAAGTCGTCCACCGGCGCGGTGTGCTGGATCCCCGCGTTGTTGACGAGGATGTCGATCCCGCCGAGCTCCTCGACCGTCGCGTCGACGAGCTTCGCGACGAGCGCGGGGCGGGTGAGGTCGGTGCCGTCGTACCGCACCTTGACGGCGTTCTCGGCCTCGAGCACCGCCCGCGTGCGCTCGATCGCGCCGGCCTCGCCGAAACCGTTGAGCATCACGTTGCAGCCCTGCGCCGCGAGGGCGCGGGCGATCCCGAGCCCGATGCCGGAGGTGGAGCCGGTGACGAGGGCGCTCTTTCCGATGAGCATGCGATCCTCCTCACTCCTCGATGGTGCTGCGGTGCGTCTCCGCGGAGAGCGCGACGGACACCACCGTGATGAGGACGAGCACGATCATGTAGACCGCGATCGGCCACGGCTTGCCGTCGGTCCAGGCGAGCAGCCCGGTGGCGATGAGCGGCGAGAGGCCGCCCGCGAACACGGAGGCGAGCTGGTAGCCCAGCGAGGCGCCGCTGTAGCGCAGCCGCGCCGAGAAGAGCTCCGAGAAGAAGCTCGCCTGGGGGCCGTACATCGCGGCGTGGCCGAGGCAGAGCGGCAGCGCGATGGCGAGCCAGATCATGGCAGGCTGCCTCGTCGCCAGCATCGAGAAGAACGGGAACGCGAGCAGCCCGCAGGCGACCGCTCCCCAGATGTACACCGGGCGACGCCCGATCCGGTCCGACAGCGCGCCCCACAGCGGGCCGACGAAGATGTTCACGAAGGAGGCGATGAGCAGGCCGTTCAGCGCGATGACGCGGTCCACCTTGAGCTGCGTCGACACATAGGTGAGCGCGAACGTCGTGAAGACGTAGAACAGGCCGTTCTCGGCGAACCGCGCGCCCGCGGCGAGCAGGATGTTCTTCGGGTGCTTCTTCAGCACCTCGACGATCGGCATCCGGGACTCGTGCTTCTGCTGCTTCACCTTCTCGAACACAGGGGACTCGGCGACCTTCATCCGGATCCAGAGGCCCACGCCGACGAGGAGGAAGCTGAGGAGGAAGGGCACACGCCACGCCCAGGAGAGGAAGTCGCCCTCGGGCATCTTCGAGACGTAGCGGAACACGAGCGTCGAGAGCAGCAGCCCGATGTACGCCCCGATCTGCGGCCACGATCCGTAGAAGCCGCGGCGGTTCGGAGGCGCGTGCTCGACCGCCATCAGGACGGCGCCGCCCCACTCGCCGCCGAGCCCGAACCCCTGCGCGAGGCGCATCGTGACGAGCAGGATGGGGGACCACACGCCGATGCTGGAGTACGTCGGCAGCAGGCCGATGGCGGCCGTCGCGATCCCCATGATGAGGAGCGTCAGGTACAGCATGTTCTTGCGGCCGATGCGGTCCCCGTAGTGGCCGAAGACGATGCCGCCGATGGGCCTCGCGATGAAGCCGACCGCGAAGGTGGCGAACGCCGCGATGGTCCCCACGAGCGGGTCGAAGGTGGGGAAGAACAGCTTGTTGAAGACGAGCGCGGCGGCCGTGCCGTAGAGGAAGAAGTCGTACCACTCGATGGAGGTTCCGATGAGGCTCGCGAGCGCGACCTTGACGCTCTCGCGATAGGTCGACTGCGGGTGCGCTTCAACCGAGGAGACGGCGGGGACGGCCATGAGGTGCCTCCGGTCAGGGTGTTGGGGGCTTCGGTGAGGAAGACGTCAGCTGCGGAACGGCGGCGCGAGGAGGAGGGGCGGCTCGGTGGAGGCGCACACGTCCTGCGCGGTGAGGCCCGGCGCGACCTCCACGAGGACGAGGCCGCGCGGCGTGACGTCGATGACGGCCCGGTCGCTGATGATCCGCTGGACGACGCCCTTGCCCGTGAGCGGAAGGGAGCACCGGTTCAGGATCTTCGGCTGACCCTGCTTGTTGACGTGCTCCATGAGGACCACGATGCGCTTCGCGCCGTGGACGAGGTCCATCGCGCCCCCCATGCCCTTGACCAGCTTGCCGGGGATGGTCCAGTTGGCGAGATCGCCCGTTGCCGACACCTCCATCGCGCCGAGGATGGCGAGGTCGATGTGGCCGCCCCGGATCATGGCGAACGACTCCGCGCTGCTGAACACGGAGGCGCCCGGGATGACGGTGATGGTCTCCTTCCCGGCGTTGATGAGGTCGGGGTCGAGCTGGTCCTCCGTCGGGTAGGGCCCGATCCCGAGCAGCCCGTTCTCGGACTGCAGGACCACGCGCCGGCCGGGCGGGATGAAGTTCGCCACCAGCGTCGGCATGCCGATGCCGAGGTTCACGTAGTAGCCGTCCTGGATCTCCTGCGCGGCTCGCTGCGCGAGCTGCTCTCTCGTCCATCCCATGTCGCCCGCCTCCTAGGCCCGCACGGTCCTGCGCTCGATCCGCTTCTCGACGCCGGCGCTGGCGAGCACGCGCTGTACATACACGCTCGGTGTGTGCACCTGGTCCGGGTCGATGCTGCCGGTCTCGACGACCTCCTCCACCTCCGCCACGGTCACGCGGGCGGCCGTCGCCATCACGGGGTTGAAGTTCCGCGCGGTGAGCCGGTACACGAGGTTGCCGAGCCGGTCCGCGCGCCAGGCCTTGACGAGCGCGAAGTCGGCGGTGAGGCCGCGCTCGAGGAGGTAGGGCTTCCCGTCGAAGATCCGCACCTCGTGCCCGTCCTCGATCGGCGTGCCGAAGCCGGCCGGCGTGTAGAAGGCGGGGATGCCGGCGCCGCCGGCGCGGATGCGCTCGGCGAGCGTGCCCTGCGGCACGAGCTCGACCTCGATGTCGCGTGCGAGCAGCTGCCGCTCGAACTCCTTGTTCTCGCCGACGTACGACGCGACCATCTTGCGGATCTGCCGGTTGCGGAGCAGCAGCCCGAGCCCCCAGTCGTCCACGCCGCAGTTGTTCGAGATGACGGTGAGCCCGCGAACCCCCTTGTCGCGCAGCCCTTCGATGAGCCGCTGGGGGATCCCGACGATCCCGAACCCGCCGGCCAGGAGGGTGGCGCCGTCCTCGATCCCTGCCAGCGCCTTCTCGATGGAGTCGCACACGGTCATCGTTCGCTCCGCGTCGGTGAGGCCGGCTGGCTCGCCCGGACGCCGTGGTCCAGGTGCCAGCCCGGCGGACGCTATGCGGAGCAACGAACGGGCCAGGCGCGCGATCGCGCGAATGTCCTGTGGATCTCCGGGGCGGGGTCGCCGGCCCCGTGGCGCCGCTCCAGGTTCCTGGAAGCGGTGCGCAGCCGGGCCTCGCTTGCCGCGCCGCGGCAACGCTCTGGGCGGGCTCCTGCGCGGGAAATCGCGGCAGCGCGTCAGCGCGTGCGGCGCGTTCCAGCGCCGTGGACGTCGCTCCGCGAACCTGGAACGGCGACCGGCGGGTGCGCCTCTTCCGCGATGCCGTATTGCTCGATCTTGGCGTAGAGAGACGACTTGCTGATGCCGAGCCGCGCGGCGGCCGCGAGCTTGTCGCCCTCGGCGTCCTGCAGCGCGCGCCGGATGGCGTCCTGCTCCGTCCGCCGCAGGAGGACCTTGAGCGTGGGGCCCTCGTCCTCGGCGTCGGGCTCGCCCCCGACCGCCCTGGGGAGGTCGGCCCTGCAGATGGCGCGTCCCCCCTTCACATAGAGCGCCTGCTCCAGGACGTTGCGCAGCTCCCGGACGTTCCCGGGCCACCGGTATGCCTGGAGCGAGGCGGCGGCCTCGGGGTCGACCCCCTCCACCGGGATGCCGGTCTCCTTTTCCAGGCCGCGGAGCAGCGCCTCGACGAGGAGCGCGATGTCCTCCCTGCGCTCGCGGAGCGCCGGGATCTCGAGCTTCAGGACGTTGAGGCGGTAGTAGAGGTCCTGCCGGAACGTCCCCTCCGCGATGAGCGCCTCGAGGTCCTTGTTCGTGGCCGCGATGATGCGGACGTCGATCGACTCCGGCTCGACCGCCCCCACGGGCTCGATCTCCCGCTCCTGGAGGACACGCAGCAGCTTCACCTGCATCGCGAGGGGCAGCTCGCTCACCTCGTCGAGCAGGAGGGTGCCCTTGTCCGCGAGCGCGAACTTGCCCTTCTTGCCGCCGCGGTTCGCGCCGGTGAAGGCACCCGCCTTGTAGCCGAACAGCTCGGACTCGAAGAGCGTCTCCGGGATGGCGGCGCAGTTCACCTTGACGAAGGGACCGAGCGCCCGCGCGCTCTCGAGGTGGATGGCGTGCGCGAAGAGCTCCTTGCCGGTGCCGCTCTCGCCCTTGAGCAGCACGGTGGTGTCGCTCCGCGCCACCTTGCGCGCGAGCGCCTTGGCGCGCTCGAGCGCCGCGCTCGTCCCCACGATCTGCGAGAAGGAGTACTTCGCGCCGCCACGCCGGTGCAGCTCGTTCTTGTAGAACTCGAGCTCCTTCTTGAGCGCGGCGAACCGGCCGGTCATGGTGAAGAGGTCGTCGACGTCCCGGAACATGACCTTGCCCACGACCGCGACGACCTTCCCGCTCTCGAAGATCGGGATCCGGTGGCAGATCATCTCGTGGCCGCGGATCTTCTGCAGCTGCGCGATCTCGGGGACCCCGGTCTTGGCCACGATGTGCATCCGCGTGTTCTCGACCACCTCGGTGACGTGGCGGCCGATCATGTCGGCCTGGGGCAGACCGAGGAAGGTGGCGTAGGCCTCGTTCGTCTTGAGGATGTTGCCGTCCACGTCCGTGATGAGGAGCCCCTCGTACGCATGGCCGAGGGCCTCCTCGAGCATGGCGTGAGCGCGCTCCGAGGCGCCGACGCGCGCCGCCAGGCGCCTCAGCAGGCGGTGCGTGAATCCTCCGCGCCGGACCCTCATGGCGGCATTGTAAGGCAGTCGGAGCCTTCGGACGCGGGCGGCCCACCGGCGGCGCGCACGGGACCCGAAACAGCGAAGCCGGCGCACACACCCGTCCACCGCGCTTCGGATGCCGGACTCGATGAGGCAGCCCGGGAGCGCCTTCGAACCACCGACACGGAAATGTTCGAGCCCACCATGCGCCTCGTGACCACGTGAGAGGGAGCGCGCGCCGAGCTGCCAGCCGGCTGGCTGCGACCACGCCGCAGGGCTCTCGCCCTCGCGGCACGCGCATACAGGCCCGCGCGAAGAGCCCCGGCCCCCGCGCGGTGGCAGAGGCTCTTCGCGCGGCGGGGCGAGCTAGAAGGAGTAGTTCGCCGTCGCGACGAACTGGTTCCCCTCGAGAGTGACGTCCCCCGCGAACGTGGCCGGGGTCCCGGTGTAGGTCGCGTTCTTCGTGCGGAAGTTGAGCCACTCGAAGGCGACCGCGTAGGCGCCGTCGCGGTACTGCAGCATGAAGTCCGTCGTCTGATTCCGGAGGAGCTTGAACTGGGCCTTCTTCGCCTGGTCCTCGTCGAGCTTCTGCAGGCCATAGAAGCCCCAGACCGAGAGCTCCTTCGTGACGTTGTAGCCCGCCTGGCCCCACCCGCCCCACGAGTACACATCCTGTACCGCGCCCGCGGCCGGCGTGGCGCCGGGCGCGCCGGGGGTGCCGATCGCGCCGCCGGACTGGAACTGCACGAGGTTGCCGAGCACCGGGCCCGTGTTCTTCCCGTAGTAGCCGCTCGCGGCGATACTCAGCGGGCCGAACGCTCCCTTCGCGCCGACGTTGCCGGCGAGGACGTCGAGCCTGTCCGCGTTGCCGTCGGCTCCGTCGGTGCCCGCGCCGGTCAGGTCGACGCGATTCCAGTGTCCGGCCGCGAACGCGCTCAGCGCGGAGCCGCGCGAGGCGGTGACGCGCGCCTCGACGGCCGGCAGGGAGGACGCCTCACCGAGCGACACGCCGTACGGAGTGTTCGGGACGTTCACGCCGATCCCGCTGGACGCATCGTTCCACTGGCTGCGGCCGACCTCCCAGGCGAGCTCGACCTTCATGTCCGGAGCGCCGAAGGTGTGAAAGCCGAACACGCCAGGGCGGCGCCAGCCGATGTTGCCGGTCGCATACCCGAGCGGAAACGCGACGTGCGAGAGCGAGGTGGGGCCCATCGCGAAGAGGAGGTCGTTCAGCTGGCCGACGTCGATGCGGTGGTTTCCCCAGTTCAGCTCCGAGTATGCGAGGCGCATTCGGTTCAGGATCGAGACGTTGCCGAACCCGCCCGCGCCGAAGCCCTGGAAGAAGTCGATCTCGAGGACCGCCTGAGGCGTCGCGCCAGCGAGGACCACCGGGCCCTTCACGCCGAAGTTGAAGCGCGACTGGCGGACGTCGAAGCCGAGCGCGTTCTTGTCGGTCGTCGGCTGCGCGCCAGAGACGAAGAGCGCCTGCTGCCCTTCGCTGAGCCCGAGGTTCGCGTCCTGCACGTACCCGGACGCCGAGACGAAGCCGTGCAGCGTGAACGTGAACGGCGGGGCCGCCGCCGCCGGACTCGCGGGCGCGGCAGCCGGACTGGCGGGCGCGGCGGCGAGCGGTGCGGCTCGAGCCGCGGGCGCAGCGGCGAGCGGGGCCTGCTCGGAGAGCTTGGCTTCGCCTGCGCCAGGCCTCGTCTCCTGTGCCTGGGCGAGAGAGGCGAAGCAGACGAACAGTGCAACGACGATCGGCTTCGGTGTCACGAGGCGACCTCCGACGTGGGACGGGCGTAGTGGGGCAGCGAAGGGCGGTACGGACCGGGTGACGCCGTGGGCCAGGTGCCAGCCCGGCTGACGTTATGTGGAGCAACGAACGCGCCAGCCGGGGACCACCAGAATGTCCCGTGGATCGACGGGCTGGCTCGCCGCCTCGGTGCCGCCGCTCCAGGTTCCTGGAAGCGGGTGCGCGACCGCGGCTCGCTTGCCGCGCCGCGGCAACCCTCAGGCTGCGGCTCCCGGAGAGGGGAATCGCGTCAGCGCGTCAGCGCGTGCGGCGCATTCCAGCGCCGTGGACGTCGCTCCGCGAACCTGGAACGGCAGGACGGTGCGCGCCTTCCGGCGTCCCGGGCGCGATCCTCCAGGGCTCGGTCGCGGGCGAGCTCTTCACGACCTTGCCTTCGCGGGGACAGGCGGCCGGCGCGGGCGCCTCGTGCGGCGTCGCGGCGGTGCGGAGCACGACCGTGCCAGCGCCGCTCGAGCGCCTCCCCGCGAGGTGACCGCCGCCGAGCGAGCCGAGCGCTTCCGCCTCGCGCACGGCCGCGGCGAGCTCGGGCGTGCCCCGTCCGCCCGCGAGCGGCGCGAGCTCGCCGGAGCGCCGTCGTACGCACGCGACGGCCGACGGAGACACCTGCCGCGTTCGCCCACCGTGAGGCATACTACGCGGGTCCGGATGCGCTCCGAAGTCGTGCAGAACCTCCTCGTCCTCCTGGCGGGGGCGGCCCTCATCAACACCGTCTTCGCGGCGGCGCTGTGGCGCAGCACGCGCGATTCGCTGTTCCGGATGCTCTTCGTCGCGTGGGCGACGGTCATCGTGTCCGCGTTGCTCCAGAGCGCGCTCACGCACAACCACCTGATCGTCACGCTCGGCTTCGCCTCGGTCTTCATCAACAACGCCGCCTTCGCGCGCCTCCTCGCCGCGGTCGTCGAGGTCACGGTGCCGTGGCGCAGGCTCGTCCTCCTCCTCGTCGGGGGGCTCGCCTGCTCCGCCGTCGCCGCAGCGGCGGGGGGATCGTTCGTCCTCGTCTCGGCGCCGACCGCGATCGCGGTCGCCGCGCCGGCCGTGACGGTCGGAGTCAAGGTCCTCCGCGAGCGCTGGTCCACGCTCCACGCCCAGGGTCGCGCCCTCGCGCTGAGCTGTGTCCTCTTCTCGGCGCACAACCTCGACTTCGTCTTCCTGCGCGACCGGGAGTCGCTCGCGCCGGTCGGGTTCACCGTCGCGTTCCTCGTGATCTTCGCGATCTCGATCAGCGCGCCCGCGGCGTTGCTCGAGGTCGTGACCAAGCGGCAGGCGCGCCTCGCCGCCCAGCTCGAGATCGCGCGCACGCTCCAGGCGCGGCTCGCGCCGAGGGACGCCCGGCTCGACGCGCTCGAGTTCGCCTGCCACATGCGGCAGGCCGACTCGGTGGGCGGCGACTACCTGCAGCACTTCAAGATGGGGGACAGCGAGTGGTTCTTCGCGGCCGACGTCGTCGGCCACGGGTTCCACGCGGGGCTCCTCGCCCTCATGGCCCACAGCGCGCTCTCGTCGATCATCGAGGCGCGCCCCGAGGTCTCGCCGCGCGAGCTGAACCACCTCGTGAACCGGGTGCTGTGGCGGAACCTCGCCCAGCTCGACGACCGGCGCTACATGACGATCGTGGCGATCCGGCGCGACGATCGCGGCCGCCGGCTCGTCCTGAGCGGCTGCCACGCGGACCTGCTCGTGTACCGCGCCGCCTCGCGGGAGGTGCAGACGCTCGCCGTCGAGCACTTCCCGCTCGGCGTCGGCTTCACGCCGGAGCTCGCCCTCGAGCAGATCGGCGACGCCACGCTCGAGCTCGGCCCCGGCGATCTGGTGTTCGTCGCCACGGACGGGGTGTTCGAGGCGCCCCGTCTCGGGCGCCACGAGCTCGGGCTGTTCGGCGCCGAGCGCGTGGTGGAGCTGCTCTCCGCGTGCGGCGGCGAGCCGCTGGCGGAGATCCGGCGGCGGCTGGTGGAGCGGCTCGACGACTTCACCGAAGGGCGCTATGCGGACGACGTCGCGTTCTTCATGCTGCGCGCTCGCCCCGAGGGAGCCCCGGCGTGAGGCTCCGGCTCGAGATCGCCGCGCGCTCCGCCGACGTGCTGCGCTGCCGGCAGCTCGTGGGCGAGGTGTACCACCGCCGTTACGGCGTGGTGTTCTCGAGCGACACCTACGACCTCGACAGGAAGATCGAGCCCTGGCCGCACCGCTTCCTGATGGGGTTCCTGAAGGACGAGCTGGCGGCGGTGTCGGGGCTGTACCTGCGCAACACGTACGTGGAGCGCTTCGGGGGCGTGACCGACGACGAGATCGGCGCCCACCTGCGCGAGGCGGGGCTCGAGGGAAGGTACGACCCCGCCGCGAGGCGCGAGCTGACGAAGCTCGTCATCGCTCCGCGCTTGCGCAACTCGGGCCTCGGCCCGCTGTTCGTCGCGATCGCCCACGCGCGCGCGTTCGTGGAGCTCGACGCCGCCCTGCCGCCGCTCGTCACCTTCTGCGTCGTCCGATCGATGAGGCGCCTGGTCGAGCGGCACGGGATCCGGCCACGGCACCTGAAGCCGTTTCCCCACTACAAGGTCCACGAACTCTACCGGTCGGAGCGGAACCCGATGGACAGCTACCTCGTCATCCCGGAGCTCGACGTGCCGGCCGCCTTCCGCGACCTCCGCATCCCGGGGGAGCACGAGCTTTCCCCCTGGCAGGGAGACGAGCGATGAGCACCCTCACCGTCCTCGGCGCGTTCCCCGAGGCCTCCGCCCAGCCGCTCAGCGCGATCGAGATGGACCTCGTTCCGATAGACCTCGTGACCGAGTGGCGGCGATGCGGCATGATCGCCGACTTCATGGCCGATTACATGGTGCCCGGGTTCGAGCAGCGCGAGACGGCCCGCAGCGTCCTCTCGACCGTGATGAACGAGCTGGTCGAGAACGCCGCCAAGTTCAGCGCGGACACCCGGTCTCCGGCGCGCGCGTCGATCCGCCATCACGGCGAGGTCGTACACCTCGAGGTCCGGAACGAGGCGACCGAGAAGCACGTCCAGAGCCTGCGCGAGCTGCTCCCCGTCCTCGCGCACGACGAGGCGACGGCCGTGTTCCGGCAGCGGCTGCAGGATCGGCGCGGGCTCGGGCTCGCCCTGCTCGCCAGGGACTACGGAGCGACCGTGGGCGCCACCGTCCTGCCCGCCGGCCCGGATGGAAGGGTCACGGTCTGCCTGCGCGTGGTACTGAGCGCGGCGGAGGTCGAGCAGCGATGAAGTCGGAGCGGGCGGACTACTCGGTCGACGCTGGGCAGTCACCGGGGACGTGGCTGTTGCGCGGAGTGATGCGCCTCGATTCCCCCGAGGCCTACGCGCGGGCGTTCGAGCCCATCGTCGCCTCGCTGGCGAAGCTCCCTTCGATCTCCATCGACCTCTCGCAGGTCGTGTTCCTGAACAGCTCGGGGATCCGTGCGCTCGCCGACGTGCTGCTCGTCGCGCGCGAGAAGCGCTGCCAGGTCAAGCTCTTCGGGAGCGCGGCCGTCCCGTGGCAGAAGAAGCTCGCGAGCTCGCTCACGGCCCTCTTCCCCGAGATCGTGATGCGCATCGACCGCTGAACCGTCGCGCCGCCGCGGGCGGCGAGCGGGGTCACTCGAGCAGGGACGTCGGCGAGACCGCGAGGGCCTTGGCGAGGGACTCGAGCGTCTCGAGCGGCGGCGTCCGCTGCCCGCGCTCGAGCATCGAGATGTACGACACCGAGAGCCGCGCCTTCGCGGCGAGGGACTCCTGCGAGAGCTTGCGGCGGAGACGTTCGCTCTTGAGGTTCAGGGCGAACTTGTCGGCGAGACGCGGCATGGATGCTCCTGGGTAGCGGGTGCCCAGCGGATGGTTGTTGCGGAAACCGCAACATCGATTGCGCGGCCCGCACGAGCGACACTACCACTCAGCGTGCGGCTTCACCAGACCGTGCACGTACACTATTTGCGGGACCGCGCCGCGGGGAACGGGACGTCGTACCGCGCGAGCAGGCGGCGCAGCGAGAAGTAGGAGATGTCGAGCGCCTTGGCGAGACCGCGGGGGTCGCGGTCGAAGAAGCGCGTGGCGGCGAGGAGATACCGGCGCGCTGCCTCACGGAAGGGGAGAACGTCCTCGCGCGACCGGAGAGGCCAGAGCCCCGGCATCGTGCCGACGAGCTCTCCAGCGAGCTGCGCCAGCCTGCCGCGGGCCTCCTCCACGTCCGCCTCGTTCTTCTCGATCGTGTGCGTGAGTCGCCGGCGCTCGACCGCCAGATCGACGGCGTGGGCCAGCGCTGCGCTGGACTCGTCGTGGCAGTCGAAGAAGAAATCCGCGCCGGCCATCACCGCGGCCATGGCGTCCGACGCACCCGCCGCCGTCGCGTACGCCAGGATCGCGAGGCGCTCGTGCGCCTCGCGCATCTCCCGGATCGTCTCGAGCCCCGGTCCCCTGGGCAGCTCGAGGTTCACCATCGCGATGGTGGCCCCGGACGCGCGCCTCAGCGACTCGGGGCCGCTCGAGGCCGTGAGCATCCTGAACCGGCGGTGAGTGCCAGGCTCGCCCGGTCGCTCCCGCCCCAGAACCTGGGCGAGCCGCTCGCGGAGAACTCGGCGGTGGGCATCGTCCGGGGCTACGAGCAGGAGCACGTCGTCGAACGTGTCGGGATCCCTGCGGATCGCGCTCATCGCGCCTCGTCTACCACGACTGGTCCCGTCACCGGGTTCATTCGGCCGGCCGCGGCCGTAGACTGGGCCCCACACCCAATGGGAGGCACAGCCCATGCCAAGCCACCGTCAGTCGGAGCTCCTGGACCTCGGGCAGTCCCTGCGAGCACGCCCGCTCGGCTTTCCCGGGCCGGAAGGCGGGGCCCCCGATCCAGACGAGGTCCTGCGGCCCGGCACCGACGGGGACTCGGACGCGTGGCGACCGGAGGCCTTCCCCGCCGGCGACCCGGCGGCGCGCAGGCGGCTCGCCGCACGCGTCGTGGAAGAGGGCTTCACGGTCCACGACGCCCTCCGCGAGCAGCTCGTCGAGCTCCTCGAGACCCGCGAGCCGGCGCTGGAGCTCGAGCCCGACGGGCTGCGCGACCGGCTCGCCGCCCATCTCGAGGGGAGGCCGCTCGCGCACCACGGCACGTGGTTTCTCTACCCGTGGTCCCGGCGCGTGGTGCACCTGCTCCCGGAGGGCGAGTTCCGCGAGCTCCGGGCGAGCCGGAACAGGAACAAGATCTCGTCCGAGGAGCAGGAGCGGCTTCGCGCGGTCCGGCTCGGCGTCATCGGCCTGTCGGTGGGAAGCGCGAGCGCCGTCGCCCTCGCGATGGAGCAGGTGGGCGGGGAGCTCTACCTCGCGGACCACGACCGTCTCAGCCTCTCGAACCTGAACCGGCTGCGGGCCGGCGTCCACGAGATCGGGGTCCCGAAGGCGATCCTCACCGCGCGCGCCATCTCCGAGCTCGACCCGTACCTGCGCGTGCGGCCGTTCCCGGACGGGATCACGGATGCGAACATGGACCTGTTCCTCCGGCCCGGTGGGCGTCCGCTCGATCTCCTCGTGGAGGAGTGTGACGACCTCTACGTGAAGGTTCGGGTGCGGGAGGCGGCGCGCGCCCTGCGCATCCCCGTGCTCATGGAGACGAGCGACCGGGGACTCCTCGACGTCGAGCGGTTCGACCTCGAGCCCGAGCGTCCCCTCCTACATGGCCTCGTCGGGCCGATCGACGCCGAGAAGCTTCGCGGGCTCGACACCTCCGAGAAGGTGCCGATCGTGCTCCGCATCCTCGGCGAGCAGAGCATCTCGCCGCGGCTCGCCGCGTCGCTCGTCGAGGTGAAGGCGACGCTCAAGACCTGGCCGCAGCTCGCCTCGGCCGTGTCGCTCGGCGCGGCGGTCATCACCGACACCGCGCGCCGCATCGCCCTCGGGGAGCTCACGTCCTCGGGGCGGTTCTACGTGGACCTCGACGACCTCGTGCGCGACGGGGCGGGGACGGTGCAGCCCGGCACGCAGGAGCCCGCGCCCGCCCCCCTCGATCCGCTCGACGAGGCGCGCACCGCCGCGCCGGCCCCGGTCCTCGCCCCGGCGGTGGTGCGGCCGAGCGCGGCGCTCGATGCGCAGCGCGTCCGGGCGCTCGTGCGGCTCGCCACGCTCGCGCCCTCCGGTGGAAACTGCCAGCCGTGGCGGTTCTCGTGGGACGGCAGGCGCCTCCGCCTCGCCCACGACGCCGCCCGCTCGCGGTCCTTCCTCGATCATCGCGACCTCGCCAGCTGGCTCGCGTTCGGCGCCGCGGTCGAGAACCTCACGCTCGCCGCGGCGGCGACGGGTCTCGACGTCGCGGTCGACCTCGACCCGGATCCGCGCGACGGCGCGCTCGTGTGCGACCTGCGCTTCGCGGCATCACGCGCCGCCGCGCCGCCGAGCGTCTCGGCGCTCGCGGCGGCGATCCCGGATCGCGTCACGAACCGGAGGCTCGCTCCGCGCGCCCCGCTCGCCAGAGCCGCGCGCGACCTGCTCCTCCGCGTCGCGACGGACGTCCCTGGAGCGGCGCTCCACCTCGTCGAGGATCCGGAGCGGCTCGCCGAGCTCGGCGAGGTGCTCGGGCGCGGGGACCGGCTCCGCTTCCTCTCTCGCACCATGCATCGCGAGATGATGGGAGAGGTCCGGTGGACGGCCGAGGAGGCACGGAGGACCCACGACGGCCTGGACGTCGCCACGCTCGAGCTCTCCGGCGCGGATCTGGCCGGCCTCCGCGTGATGTCGTCGTGGGCCGCGATGGAGCTCGTCGGCCGCCTCGGCGGCGGGCGCGCGCTGGAGAGGCCGGCAGCGCGGGCGATCTCGGCGGCGAGCGCCGTGGGCCTCGTGTCGGTGCAGGGCCGCACGCGCGAGGCGTACTTCGCGGGCGGCCGCGCCATGCAGCGCGTCTGGCTCCAGGCGACTGCGCTCGGGCTCGCGTTCCAGCCCATGACGCCGCTCACGTACCTCTTCGCGCGGCTGGACCTCGGCGAGCCCGGGGGCCTCTCGCCAGCCGAGATCGCCACGCTACGCGAGCTGCAAGGCCGCGTCGGCGCGGTCTTCCCGGAGGCGGCAGACCGCGGGGAGCCCATGCTGTTCCGGCTCGCCGTCGCGCCCCCACCGACTGCCAGGGCGCTTCGCCGCCCCGTCGGGGAGGTACTCGAGGTGGAGCCGCGCGCGTCGGAATCGCGGGCGGGTCCGCTGCGCGCCGCGCCGGCCCGCCCCCCGTCGCATCGTCGCGCCGGGTGAGCCTCGCGCAGGCCGCCAGTTCTTCGCTGACCCGTCCTGGGTTCCGCGGCGGCAGGTCTCGCCCGATGGCGGTGACCCGCACTGCCGGAGGTGCGCACACCACCCCACGCGTAGCATCCCCTCGTCTGTTCGCTGGCTTACCAGGGGGAGCGCCATCATGAACGTCCGTCGTTTGGGAGCATTGCTCGCCGTCGCGCTCGCGGGGGACGCGGCGGCGCAGGCGGCTACCACTTTCGAGCTCGAGCGGCTCCAGCTCGATCCCGCCGCACGCGGCTCACTCGTCGTGGGGAACGGAGAGGTCGCGCCCGCCGGGACCCTTCGCGCAGTCCTCGGAGCCGAGCGCCAGCACCGATCGCTCGTGCGCCTGGGGGACGATCTCCTCGGCCGCCGGAGCGGCGATCACACCGCGGCGCTCGTCGAGGACCGCGACACGCTGCGTCTCGTGCTCGACTACGTCGTCGTCCCGCGCGTCGAGCTCTACGGGCGCGCCAACTTCATCATGAGCCAGGGGCAGGGGCTCCAGGCGGCGTCGTCGGGCTGGGGCGTCCCGTCCGTCGGCCTGCGCCTCGGAGCGCTGCAGCAGTCCTCCGGCGCGCCGTTCAACCTCGCCGTCGCCGGTGAGTTCCTCCCGTCGTGGGGCACGCGGAGCCTCTTCGCGCGGCCCGAGAACCCCGCAGGCTTCTTCCGGCTCGAGCTCGGCCGCGACATGGGGAACCACACCCTCGGCATCGAGGGCGGCTACTACCTCACGGACAAGCAGGTGGTCGGGATCCGCACGGTCGGCAAGGAGATCCGCTACGGGGTGGCGCTCGCGCGCAAGGGCATCCTCAGGCCCGAGATCTCGTACCGCGGCGCGGTGGGCGTGGACGGCGACACGGGCCCCGCCTACGGCGAGGTGCTCGCCGGGCTGCGCGTGAACGTCGGCGTGGTCGAGGTGTTCGGCCTCGGCGGCCCGGGCTTGTTCAACCGCTACGGCACGCCTCAGTGGCGCGCCCTCGTCGGCGCAGCGCTCCGCTTCGAGCCGAAGGAGAGGAAGGTCGAGGAGCCGGCGCCCGCGCCCGCCCCGCCGCCGCCTCCTCCGCCGGATCCCTGCGCGCCGGGCCAGGCGCACACGCCGGACCAGTGTCCGGACCTCGACGACGACGGCGACGGCGTCCTCAACAAGGACGACGCCTGCCCGACGGAGAAGGGCCTCCCCGAGCTGAATGGTTGCCCGGCGAAGGACTCCGACGGCGACGGCGTGCCCGATCACCTCGACAAGTGTCCGACCGAGCCGGGTCCCGCCGAGAACCAGGGCTGCCCGCGCGTGGTCGTGGAGAAGGAGGCGAAGAAGGTCGAGCTCAGGGAGAAGGTCCAGTTCGACACCGGCAAGGCGACCATCAAGCCCGAGTCGAACGGGCTCCTCGACGAGATCGCGAAGGTGCTCACCGAGCACGCGGAGATCAGCCGCGTCGTCATCGAGGGCCACTCCGACTCGACCGGCGGCGCGGCGCTCAACAAGCGGCTCTCGCAGGCGCGCGCCGACTCGGTCGTGACCGCGCTCGTGGAGCGCGGCGTCGCGAAGGAGCGGCTCTCCGCGAAGGGCTTCGGCCCGAGCCGCCCGATCGCCTCGAACGACACGCCGGAGGGGCGCGAGGCCAACCGGCGCGTGGAGATCTCGATCGCGCAGACCGAGTAGCGGCCAGCGCCGGGACGAAGAGGCCCCCGGGTCGCCGGGGGCCTCCTTTCGCTGCGCGCCGCCCGCCGCGGCGAGCTACGCCGCGGGTAGCCAGGCGCGGGTGCGCGGCAGCCGGACGGTGAAGAGGGTCGGGCGGCCCGGGCCCGACGCGACCTCCACGTGGCCGCCGTGCGCCTCGACGATGGTCCGCACGATGAACAGCCCGAGGCCGAGCCCGTCCGCGCCGGCCTGGCGGACGTCGCCGCGCTGGAACGGCTCGAAGATGGCGCGCGTCGCCTCGGGCGGGATGGGCGGCCCGTCGTTCTCCACCTCCACGCGGACGGCGTCGGTCTCGCCGGCGGCGCGCAGGCGCACCGGCGTGCCGGACGGCTGGTGCTGGAGCGCGTTCGAGACGAGGTTCGCGATCGCCTGCTGGAGCCGGTCGGGATCCCAGTCGCCGGAGAGGTTCCCGTCGCAGGAGAGCGCGATCGCGCCGGGGCCGTGCCGGAGCGTCGCCTCGTCCACCACCGGGCGGCAGACCTCGCGCATGTCCATGGCGCGCGGCGCGAGCGGGATCCCGCCCGCGTCGCGCACGCGCGTGAAGTCGAGCAGGTCGCGGATCATCCGCGCCATGCGGCGTGAGCTCGAGAGGATGCGGGCGAGCGTGCGCGCCTCGGCGGCCGGCAGCGTCCGGCGCGAGAGGAGCGTCGCGCCGGCCTCGATCGCCGAGAGCGGGGTGCGCAGGTCGTGCCCCACGATGCCGAGGATGCGGGCCTGCACCTCGAGGGCGATGCGCCGCTCGCGCTCGCGCTCCTCGTGCGCGCGCAGCGCGTGGCGGACGCTCGTTGCGGCGAACAGGAGCACCGCCGCGAGCGCCAGGTTCGCGACGAGGAACACCGCGTCGCCGAGGGCGGTCTTGCCGGACCAGGCGCGCTCGCGCTGGGCGAGGGCGTCGCCCTCGATCCCGACGAGCTCGCCGCGAGCGCGCTCCATGTCGTCGAGCAGGCCCGGATCGGTGGCGGGGTGCCAGGGGGCCCCGGTGAGGAGCGCGGCGTCGTGGGCGCGCCGCTCCTCCGCCATCGCGGCGAGCGCGGCGTCGACGCGCCCGACGAGCGTCTCGGTCGGCGCGTGCAGCGCCGGGGCCCGCTCCGCCCGCTCGGCGAGCGTCGCGAGCTCGACGCGGATCGCGGCGACGGCGCGCTCGTGACGCGCGAGCTCGGCTGCGCTCCGCACGAGCAGGTAGCCCCGGTGGCTGCTCTCCGCGTCCCGGAGGGCGGCGTCGAGCCGCTCGAGCGTGAGCACCGCGCGCGTCGACTCGGCGGCGCGGGTGGCGTTCTCCTGACGCGAGGTCGCGACCGCGAGGTACACCCCCACCGCCACCACGATGGCGAGGATGGCGGCGACGAAGCCGGTCACGGGACGAGCGGGCACGCGAGAAGGCAACCCGGCGAGCGGGCGAACTCTTCCCTCTCTTCCGGGGAGGCGACGGGGTGGGCTCTCGTCCCACGCCGGCTCTGCCCCATCCAGGCGGGGCCGGCGCCGCGCTCGCTACAGCCGCTCCGGCGCCGGATGGCCGGGCGCGGGCGCCCCGCCCGCCGCGCCCCCCGCGACGTCGGTGAAGAGCGGGCTCTCCGGCTGGGCGGCGGGGAAGGCTTGCGCCCGGGCGCGCACGCCGCGCCAGGCGAGCACGACGACGGGCAGGACGCCGCCCACGATGAACAACGCGTCGCCGGGGAGCCGCGCCCACTCGAACCAGGTCAGCGGCCGCGCCGTGAGGTACTCGATCGCGCGCGCCTCCCAGTAGCCGACCGTGACCGAGCGGTGGAGCTGCAGGACGCCGATGGGGAAGAGCGTCGCGAACACCATCCAGCCGAGGCCGAGGTTGAGCGACCAGAAGCTCACCGCCGCGAGCCGGTCGGACCAGCGCTCCTCCGGGACGAGGTAGCGGAGCCCGAACAGCGCGAGCCCCACCGCGAGCATCCCGTAGACGCCCATCATCGCCGCGTGGCCGTGGTTCGCGGTGAGGGCGGTGCCGATCTGGTAGTAGCTCACGATCGGCAGGTTGATGAGGAAGCCGAAGATCCCCGCGCCGACGAAGTTCCAGAACCCCACCGAGGCGAGGAACGCGACCGCCCAGCGGTGCGGGAACCGGACCGCGCCCGCGCGCTGCTCTCGCCCGAGGGAGAGGAAGCTCCAGGCCTCGAAGGTGAGCAGGGTGAGCGGGATGACCTCCGCCGCGGAGAAGAACGCGCCGAGCGCCATGTGCTCGGCGGGCTCGCCCGAGAAGTAGACGTGGTGCATCGTGCCGACCACGCCGCCCACCGAGTAGAGGATGATCTCGAGGTAGATGAGCCGGAGCGCGACCTTCTCCGCGACGACGCCGAGGAGCACGAACAGGTAGGCGACCACGACGGTCGTGAAGAGCTCGAGGAAGTCCTCGACCCACAGGTGCACCACCCAGAAGCGCCAGTAGTCGGTGACCGCGAAGTGGCCGCGCGGGTGGGCGAGCAGGCCGACCGCGTAGAAGGCGGGGATCGCGAGCGCGGCGAAGAAGAAGAGCCAGGGCATGTTGCCGAGGTGCTCGCGCGCGAGGCGGGGGCGCAGCGCCCGGTAGAGGATCGCCACCCAGGCGAAGAGCCCGAGGATGAGCAGCACCTGCCAGAAGCGGCCGAGCTCCAGGTACTCGAAGCCCTGGTTCCCGAACCAGATGCTCCGCGTCCAGCCGTGGATCCCGGCGAGCTCGCCGATCATGCTCCCCACCACCACCACCGCCAGCGCGCCGAGGAGCACGAACGCGAGCGCGCGCTGCCCGGGCGGCTCGCGCCCGGCGATCATGGGCGCGAGGAAGATCCCGGCGGCGAGGTAGCTCGTCGAGACCCAGAAGATCGCGAGCTGCAGGTGCCAGCTGCGCACGACGTTGAAGGGGAGCAGCGCGGCGAGGTCGACGCCGAAGAAGCTCGAGAGCTCCGCGCGGTAGTGCTGCGTCGCGCCGCCCACCAGCGTCTGCAGGAGGAAGAGCAGCGCCATGACGAGGAAGAACCAGCCGGTCGCGCGCTGCGAGGGCGTGAGCGGCACCTCCGCGGGGCGGCGGAAGGTGAGCGTCTGCGACTCGCGCCCCTGCCAGCCGAGGAACCGCCAGCGCCCGAAGGCGGCGAACAGGAGCCCGGTCCCCCCGAGGAGCGCGACGAGGGAGAGGACGCTCCAGACCACCATCGGTCCGGTCGGGGCGTTCTGGACGAGCGGCTCGGGCGGCCAGTTGTTGGTGTACGAATAATCCAGGCCCGGCCGCCGTGCGGCGGCCGCCCAGGCGCTCCACGCGAAGAACGCGGTGAGCAGCCGGACGTCCTCGGGACCCGAGACCACGTCTCGCGCGAGCCCGGTGCGCGCGCTTGGCTGGGCGAAGAAGGCGGCGAGCTCGCCCCGGTAGTGATCGAAGGCGAGGGCCTGACCCTCGGTGAAGCGCAGGGTGTCGCTCGCCGGGTCGTAGCGATTCGTCTGCAGCTCGGCCCAGGTTTTCGGGCCGCCGGCCTGCTCCGGCTCGCCGTTGCGACGGGCGACGAAGCGTCCGGCGCGCCGCAGGTAGTCGGCGGTGAAGTCCGGCCCCAGGTACCCGCCGTGGCCGAAGACCGAGCCGTACGACATGAGCCCGCGTCCCAGGAACAGCTCCTGCCCCGAGAGGATGTCGTCGCGCGAGAAGACCACCCGCCCCGCCGGATCGACGACCCGCTCCGGGATGGGCGGGGTGGCGGTGTAGGTCCGGTAGGCGAGCACCCCGAGGATGCCGAAGCCGACGAGCATGACGAGGAGCGCGGCCTGCAGCCAGCCGCGCGACACGAGGAGCTGCCTGCGCATGCGCCCTCCAGGGTTCGCGACTCGCCAAGGGTGGCGACGGCGCGAGCGCGCGACAACACGACCCTCCGTGCAGGGTTCACGCAACGTCACCGACCGGTGGGTGCTCGTGACGAGGCTGCTCGTGCGGCGGCGCCGGCCCTCGCAGGACAGGGGGGCGGGCCGCCGCAGGGGGCGCCAGAGACGCACGCGTCCGGGCCGCCGCTCACCGCGTCCGTCCGGGCGCGACACGCGGGGCGACGGCGGCCGGCCGCGCGCGGGGGCGCGCTCCTCCATGGCCGCGCTCGACGGTGGCCCAGGCGAGCGCGCCGCCCACGCCGCAGAGGGCGGCGGAGATCGCCATCGCCCGCCGGAAACCCTCGGTGAGCTGCCCGGAGGCGACGTCCGCCGGGCCGATGCCGGCGGCGAGAGGCAGCACCGCCACCGCGAGGAGGCCGGCCGCGCGCGCGACCGCGTTGTTCACGCCGGAGGCGACGCCCGCCCGCTCCGCCTCGACGGCGGAGAGCGCCGCCGCGGTGAGCGGGGCGACCGCGAGGCCGAGCCCCACCCCGAGCGTCGCGACGCCGGGGAGGACGCCGGAGAGGTAGCTCACGCCGGGCTGCGCCCGGGAGAGGAGCGCGAGCCCGACCCCCGCGACGAGCGCGCCCGCGGCCATGAGCGGGCGGTTCCCGACGCGTCCCGCGAGCCGGCCCGACCACGGCGAGAGCACGAGGATGCAGGCGGTGAGCGGGAGGAGCGCCGCGCCGGAGGCGAGCGGCGACCAGCCCAGGCCGCGCTGGAGCTGGAGCATGAGGAGGAAGGTCGCGCCGCCGAGCCCGAAGTAGAGCGCGAGCGTGGCCGCGTTCGCCCCGGTGAACTGGAGGGAGCGGAAGAGCGAGAGGGGGAGCATGGCCGAAGGGCGGCGCTCCACGAGGACGAATGCACCGAGCGCGACGAGTCCCGCGAGCGCGGCCACGGTCACCCGCGCGCCGCCGCCGCCGGTCGCCTCGATGAGCGCGTAGGTGACCGCGCCGAGCCCGAGGGCGGCGAGGACCGCGCCCGCGACGTCGAGCCGTCGCGCCACGGGCGCGCGGGACTCCGGGACGAACCGCACCGCCGCCCAGATGCCGAGCGCGGCGATCGGGAGGTTCACGAGGAAGACGGCGCGCCAGGACACGGCCTCGGCGAGCCAGCCGCCGAGGAGCGGCCCGAGCGCGGTCGTCACGCCGGAGAGGCCCGCCCAGGCCCCGATCGCGCGCCCCTGGTCCTCCGGGGCGAAGCAGCTCCGCAGGAGGGCGAGGCTGCCCGGCACGAGCAGCGCCGCGCCGACCCCCTGCACCGCCCGGAACACGACGAGCGCGCCGGCGCTCGGCGCCAGGCCGCAGAGGAGCGAGGCGACCGCGAACCAGGCGAGCCCGATGGTGAACACGCGCCGGCGCCCGTAGCGATCGCCGAGGGCGCCGCCGGGGAGGAGGAGCGCGGAGAGGGTGAGCAGGTAGCCGTCGAGCGTCCACTGCAGCGCCGAGAGGCCCGCGCCGAGCTCCCGGCCGAGGACCGGGAGGATCACGTTCACCACCGTCGAATCGAGGAACGCGAGCCCCGAGCCGAGGACCGCGACGAGGAGCACGCCCCTCCCCGCCCGGCTGCCGTAGCGCACCGCCTCCCGCACCCCGCGAACCTAAGACCGGGTCCGGGCGAGAGCCGGGCTCCTGCGGGGCCGCCTGCTTCAGGCGCGGCGCCGCTCCGGCGGAGTGGCTCAGCCGCGCTGGTAGCGGCGCAGCGCCGGCGCGACGATCGCGGTGACGATCGCGGCGCCGATGCAGAGGAGGCCGCCCGAGGCGACGGAGAGGCGCGGCCCGAACGCGCGCGCGACCGCGCCCGCCTCCACCTCGCCGAGCTGCGGCCCGCCCATGAAGAAGATCATGTTGATGGAGCCCATCCGGCCGCGGAGCGCGTCGGGGGTGAGGAGCTGCCGGAGCGTCTGGCGAATGACGGTGCTCACCGTGTCGGCGGCGCCCGCCACCGCCAGGGCGGCGAGGGAGAGCGGGAAGCTGCGCGAGGCGCCGAACACCGCGACCGCGGCGCCGTAGGCGCCGACCGCCCACAGCACCGCGCGCCCCTCCCGCCGCGGCAGGGAGCGGGTGGCGAGGAACGCGCCCGCGAGCGCCGCGCCGGCGGGCTGCGCGGCGTAGAGGAGCCCGAGGCCGCGCGGGCCGACGTGGAGGAGCTGGTCCGCGAAGATCGGCATGAGCAGCATCGAGCCGCCGAAGAACGTCGCGAAGAAGTCGAGCAGCATCGTGGTGCGGATGACCGGGGCGCGGCGCAGGAACTGGAGGCCCTCCTTCACGGCGCCGAACCCGAGCGGCGTCGCACGCGGCGACGCGCGGTGGCGCATGACGAGGAGGGCGCCGATGACCGCGAGGAACGAGGCCGCATCGAGCGCGTACAGCGTGACGACGCCGCCCCAGGCGAGGAGCAGGCCCCCGAGCGCCGGCCCCGCCACGTTCGCGACCTGCCAGCCCGTGAACGCGAGGGAGAGCGCGCCGGAGAGGTGCTCGGGCGGCACGAGGAGCGGCACGAGCGCCTGGCGCGCCGGGTTGTCGAAGGCGATGGCGGCCGCGCCGACCGCCACGAGGCCGTACAGGAGGGCGGGGGTCGCGAGCCCGAGGTGGCTCGTCACCGCGAGGGTGATGGAGACCGAGGCGAGGAGCGTCTGGGTGACGAGCATGAGGCGGCGGCGATCCACCGCGTCCGCCACCACCCCGCCGCCGAGCGCGAAGGCGATGACCGGCGCCACGCGGAAGAAGCCGAGGAGCCCGAGCGCGAGCGGCGAGCGGGTGAGCACGTAGAGCTGCCAGACGATGGCGACGTGCTGCATCTGCGTGCCGGTGGTCGAGACGACCTGGCCGAAGAGGAGGTTCCTGAAGTCGCGGGCACGGAGGGCCGCCGGGAGCGCGGGCACGCGCGGAGGAGAGCACGGGCGACCCCGACTGTCGATCCGGCGTCCCTCCCCGCCTGCGCGCGCGCCGGCGTCAGGCGCCCGCGCGCGAGACGAGCCAGGCGCCCGCGTCGGCGAGGCTCTCCTCGGAGATGGTGTGGCCGATCGGATACTCGCGGTACTCGACGCGCTCGCCGAGGAGCGGCGCGAGGAGCGACCTCGCCTCGCGGCCGCGCTGCACCGGGATGACCTCGTCCCACGTGCCGTGCAGCACGAGGGCCTCGAGCCGCGCGAGCGCCGGCGCGAGCTCCGCGCGGGAGAGGCTCTGCGGGAGCACGCGGCCGGAGTGCGCGACGAGGCCGCGCACGAGGTCGGGGCGGGCGAGGGCGAGCGCGTAGCTCATCACCGCCCCCTGCGAGAACCCGAACAGGAACACGCGCGCCGGATCCGCGCCGTAGGCCGCGCACAGCTCGGGGACGAGCTCCGCGAGCGCCTCCCGGCTCGCCTCCACCTCGGCAGGATCGAGGGTGATGGGCGTGGTCGTCCGGTCGAGCCCGTACCAGGCGAAGCCCGACGGCCGCGCGGGGTACGGCGCGCGGGCTGCCACGACGAGGAAGCGCGGGTCGAGCCACGGGGCGAGGGCGAACAGATCCCGTTCGTCGGCGCCGAGCCCGTGCAGGAGGAGCAGGAGCGGGGAGCGGTAGCGGGCAGGCGTCGGCGCGCGGACGAGGTGCTCGAGCGTCACGAGGAGACGCTAGCCCCCGTCCGCCGTCGCCGCCGTCCGGCACCAGGCCTCCGGACCCGGGCCTTCGCGGCCGCCCGCTCGTCGAGCGGGGCGGCAGGTCCAGCACCGGGTGGCGGCCGCTGCGCCCGACCGTGCGCATGCTTCCGCGTAACCGAGGAGACTCCACGTGCGGCGACTCGAGACCTGGACCGCGCTGGCCATCGCGGGCGGCGCCGCAGCGCTCGCTCTCTCGCGGCGCATCGGGCGCGTCCGCCTGCCCGGCAAGATCGCGCTCGTCACCGGCGGCTCGCGAGGCCTCGGGCTCCTCGTCGCCAGAGAGCTGGGGCGCCACGGGGTGCGCGTCGTGATCTGCGCCCGCGACGAGGAGGAGCTCGAGCGCGCGCGGGGCGGGCTGGCGGCCGAGGGCATCGACGTCACCGCGCTCCCCTGCGATGTCACGGACGAGGACGGGATCCAGGGGCTCGTCGCCGACGTCGAGCAGAACCTCGGCCCCATCGACGTGCTCGTGAACAACGCGGGCATCATCCAGGTCGGCCCGGTCGAGGCGATGAAGCTCGAGGACTACCGCCGCGCGATGGACGTGATGTTCTGGGGCGCCCTCCACGCCGCCGAGGCGGTGCTCCCCGGGATGCGCGAGCGGCGCCGCGGCACGATCGTGAACGTCACCTCGATCGGCGCCGAGGTCGGGCTCCCGCACCTCGCCCCCTACGACGCGGCCAAGTTCGCGCTGCGCGGCTGGTCCGAGGCGCTCGGGGCGGAGTCGATCCGCCACGGCGTGCGGGTGGTGACGGTCGTCCCCGGGCTCATTCGCACCGGCTCCTTCGGCCACGCGCTCGTGAAGGGGAAGCGCTACGCGGAGGCGAGCCTGTTCACGCTCGTCGCGTCGCTTCCGCTCGTCACCTCGAGCGCCGATCGCGCGGCGCGCCGCATCGTGCGGGCGATCGAGAACGACGAGCGCTTCGTGGTGGTGGGGCTCCCCGCGAAGGCGTTCCGGCTCGCGCACGCGCTCTTCCCCGGCACCGTCGTCCGCACCCTGGGGGCCGTGAACCGGCTCCTCCCGCAGGCCGAGCCGGGCGCGCGCGAGGCGATCGCGCTGCCGGGCGAGCTGTTCCGGCGCGGCCTCGCGCGGTCGATCCTGACCGCGCTCGGCGATCGCGCCGCGCGCCGCTACAACGAGGAGCCGGAGCCGGCCTGAGCGGCGGCGCAGGCGCGACACCTGGCACGGCGCGCGCCGCGCCGGACGTGCGACGGGCGGCGGTGTCGTCCACCGCCGCCCGCGCGAGCGCGACTCCGTATCCGGCTACTGCGCCTGCGCCACCGGCGAGGCCGCCCGGTGAAGGTCGGTGTTCCACGACAAGCCGGCGGACACGATCACGATGTCGGTCTGGTACTTGCCGGGGAACGGGATGGACCCCTCGGTCGTGACCTCGTCGCGTCGCCCGTAGAAGAACGCCGCGTTGGCGGCGAGGCCGCGCTTGCCGAACGCCCAGGTGAGCCCGGCCGAGCCGCCGGTCGTGTTCGAGTCCGGGAGCGTCGGCGAGTAGGTCGTCGCGCGGAGCCCCGACTGATCGCGCATCAGGCCGGCCCGAAGCGCCAGGGTCGGGCTCACCTCCCACTCCACGCCGCCGCGGATGACGTTGCCGTTCCGGTAGTCGCGCGGCACGGTGAGGGTGAGCCCCTTGTCGCCCTGGAAGGTGTCGTCGCGGTACACCACCCAGCGCGACCAGGACCACTGCAGGGTGACGAGGAGCTGCTTCAGCGGACGGTAGCCGGCGCCGAGGGTGAAGAGGTTCGGCAGCGTCACCTCGTGGGTCACGCCCTGGTCCTGCGTGGCGGGGCTCTCGAGCGAGGGCGGCACCTCGAAGTTGCCGTCGCCCTTCAGCGTGGCGTGCGCCTTGTGCTTGTAGTCGATGCCGATGGTGAGCGGGATCGACAGGACCGGCCGGATCTCGGCCGCTGCCTGGTAGGTGACCGCGCCGCCCTTCGTGTCGAGCTCGCCGAACGCGTCCGGCAAGGGCTGGATGCCCTGCTTCAGGTACTCGAAGCCGTAGTACCAGATGAGGCCGCCGCCGAGGCGGAGCTGCGGGAGGACCTCGTAGCCGGCGGTCGCGTAGGTGCCGAAGAAGCGGCGCTGCACCTCGATGATGCGGCCGCGGCCCTGCCAGTCGTCCTTCCAGAACTGGTTGCCGCCGAACGGCTGGGCGAAGCCCACGCCGACGCCGAAGCCGCGCCCGGCGAGCTTCGTGCCCCAGCCCGCGTAGGCGGCGACGGGCGTCACCGGCTTGAAGCGGGTGGTGGAGCTGCCGGTGAGGCCGCTGCCCGCGATCGCGGACCAGTCGGTCCAGATGTCGAGCATGGACCCCGCCACCGAGACGGCGGGGCCGTCGAGCTTGGAGAGCGCGGCCGGGTTCAGGGAGGCCGCGGCGGCGTCGACCTGCGCGGCCACCGCGGAGTGGGAGAGCGCGAGGTCGCGCGGGTTGACGCTGATGACCTCGTAGCCGCTCGCGAGCGCGAGCGACGGGACGAGGAGGAGGGCCGCGAGGAGGATCTTCGTGCGCATGGGTTGGGTCCTCGTCTCGTTCAGGGGAGCGCGACCGGCCCGGTGGAGGGCGAGCCGCCCGCGAGGAAGTCGGCGAGATCGGCGCGGACCTTGGCGCCGGCGGCGCTCTGCGCGCCGATGACGCCGTGCCGCTCGCCGGCGGGGAGCGTGCTCGAGGTGTAGAGCGTGAAGGGGATCCCGCCGTCCGTGTAGAGGAGCGCGTTGAAGGGGTTCGGGACCACCGGGTCGCCCTCCACCATCTGCCCGTAGACCGCGGTGCTCGCGGGCGCGAGCGGCCCGAGCGCCGTGACGAGCGCCGCGTTCGCGAGCGCGTTCGAGTCGGCCTCGGCGGCGTAGTTGAGCGGCTCGGCCGGATCGAGGATCCACTTCGCCACGATGAGGGTCTGCGCGTAGCGCGCGGCGATGGCCGGGTCGAACGCGGCGTTCGTCGAGTCCACCTTCTCGAAGGTGAAGCCGGGGATGAGCTTCGCGAACAGGTCGCCGACGCGCTGCCGGAACGCGGGGGCGTTCGTGAACACGTCGACCATCGTGCCGCCCGCGACGTCGAAGGCCGAGCGGGCGATGCGCGGGTTCGTGGCGGTGAGGCTCGTGCCGATCATGCCGCCGAGCGAGACGCCCGCGAAGTACACCTGGTCCGGGCGCACCGCGACGCCGGAGCCGGCGAGCGCGGTCTGGAGCGGGTTCGACGCCTGCTGCGGCACGCCGGCGGGCGGACGGGCCACCGCGAGGACGAGCGCGGAGTGGTCGAGGAGGTCCTCGCGGATCGCGTCGCGGATCCGGAAGAAGTTCTCCGAGATGAAGTAGTTGCCGGAGGCGGTGGGGGAGAGCCCGCTGTACTTGAGCTTCCCGCTCGTGCAGACGCCGGGGACCTTCTGGTTCGCGGCGTCGAGCGTGCAGGTCCCGCCGTCGCAGTCGGTGTCCACCGCGCACGAGGCGCGGTCGCCGTGGAACGGCGCGTCGATGGCGGCGACGACGAAGCCCTTCGCGGCGAGGTCGTTCGCGACCGCCAGCATCTGGTAGTGGCTGCCGTTCAGGCCGTGGTGGAACACGACGAGCGGCGCGCACTTGAGGAGGCTCAGCGGCGGGGTGGCGCCGCACGGCGAGGCGACGCTCGCGGGCTTCGGCACCGCGATGAGCGCCGGGATGTCCTTGCGGTTCGCGCCGATCTCGGCGGCGCCCCAGCTCGCGACCGCCGGGTTGAGCGCGCCGGTGGTGGCGTCGAGGACGTCGAGGGTGCCGATGTTCGCGGTGTGGAACTTCGCGACGTCAGGGAACGCGGCCGAGGGCAGGCCGAAGGTAGCCGGGTCGAAGTCCGCCACCGAGGAGGTGGTGAAGATCGCGGCGCTCGCGGCCGCCTCGGCGCCGTACGGCAGCGCAGTGAGGCTCGCGGACACGTCGGAGACCGACTGCGTCGAGAGCGTGTAGGCCATCACGACCTTCTGCCCATCGAGCACGAAGGTGGGCGCGACGAGCTGGACCGCGCCGCGGAGCGCCTGGAGCGAGCGGGCGTCGGTGGCGGAGATCCCGCCCACCGTGGACTGGCCGCTCGCCGCGTCGTAGAGCGGGCCCTGCAGGTCGAAGAGGATCTTGCCGAGCGTGCTGCGCTCGAGGCCGTTGTTCTGGAGGTCCTTCACGCCGTCGGTGACGACGACGAGGTAGCGGGCCTTCTGCTTGAGGGGCGGGAGGTAGAAGGTCGGCCCGCCCGGCACGGCCACCGGGATCGCCGGCTGCAGGCCGATCGCGGTCGACACGCGGGTGCCGCCCACGGTCTGGGAGAGGTTCGGCGGCTGGGTCAGGTACTCCGGGCTCCCGCCGCTGCCCACGTCCACGAGCCGCCGCGTGTCAGGCGGGGTCGTCGCGCCGGTGGGGATGAGCTCGTAGATGCGGACGGTGTCGTGGGTGATGGTGCTCGCCTGGACGGGCGCGGAGAGCGGCGCGAGCAGGAGGCTCGTCGTCGAGAACCCGTCGAGGGTCGCGAGACCGGGCGCCGCCGGCCCGAGCGAGGGGATGTTCCGCACGAAGAAGCGGGTGTTGTTCGTGCCGGGCACCGGCCGGGTCGGATCGAGCAGGAAGTCGGAGGGGAAGGGGATCTGGCCGGAGCCGGAGTCGGTGAGGACCGCGGCGCCCGTGGAGCGGGGCGCGATCTCGAAGGTGGCGATGCTCGCCACCTCGAGGTGCGGGAAGGCCGCATCGACCGCCTGGTAGGCAGGGACGATCTGCGGGTCGGGCGCGGGAGCCCAGTTCGCGCCGCCGACCGCGTTCCACTCGAGCGGCTTCCACAGCGCGCTCTGGACCGTCTGCACCAGCGCGAGCGTCGCCGGGGGGAGCCCGCCGGGCGGCTGGTTCTCGCGGTTCGACAGGTCCGCGTTCTCGAGGGTGAGCGTGATGGCGGCGTCGGGGCTGATCGCGCTGCCGTCCGTGGTCTTCACGCCGCTCGCGCCGCCGCGCGCCGCGAACACGTAGCGGCCGGGCTCGAGGCGCCGGCTGCCCGTGGCGTCGGCCTTCTTCACGACGCGGATCTCACCCGGGACCTGGCTCGCCGTCGGGAGCGGCTCGGTGTCGACCCGCACGGCCGTCCCGCCGCCGAGCTTGAACAGCGCGAACGTCTGCGGGGTCACGGTCGCGACATCCACCGTGGGCTTGGCCGCGTCCACGTACCTGCCGGTCGCGTTGTCGTAGGTCACCGCCCGGATGGGCACGGTGAGCGTCGGCGCCTGATCCGAGGGGAACCCGCCCTGGGTGATGAGCATCTGCAGGAACTGCTTGCCGGGACCGTCCGGCAGCGGCGCAGGGGCGGCCGCGCTCGCCGCGGCGAGCGCGAGGTCGTTCGGGGTCGGGATGTTGGGCGACGAATAGCTCGCGATGACGGCCGACGGAGCGGGTCCCGTCTTGTCGACCGTCTCGGTGCAGGCGGCGGATACGACCGCGAGGGCGGCCAGGATCGTGGCACGACGATGAAGCATCGGGGAGTCTCCTCGTTACTCTGACGGGGAGTAAACGGGACGGCGGGGGACGAGAGCGATCGATTTGCGCGTCAAACCGCTTGAAGTCAAGAAACAGCGAGCGACGCTTTGCGTCAGCGTAGCGCGTTCGTTGCGCAAAGAAGCGGCGCGGCGAGGGATGCGCCCCCGTCGAGGCGCAAATGATTGATTCCGCGGTCAGCGAGAGCCAGGGCGAAGATTGACCCAGGCTCGCCGTCGATCTCTCACGCAGCGCGTCGTGACCTGGCCATCCGGCGGTTGTGGAACCCGCTCGGGGCTCGCTAGCATCGCGGGCTCGTCGTCCCCCGCCCTCGCTCGCCGAAGGATCCCGACATGAAGCCCACGCTGCCGCTCCTCGCGCTCCTCGCGCTCGCCCCCGCCGCGCGCGCAGACGTTCCGCCCGGCACCCCCCCTGCCGCGCCGGCGCCCCTCGCGGCTCCGGCGCCCGCCGCGGAGAAGCTCACCCTCGACACCTCCGGCTGGCTCATCCTCAACACCTACGCGAGCTCGGGCGCGCTGAACGCGAACGACCTGCCCCGCTTCGCGCGGGCCGGCGCCAGCGACGAGGCGGCGCTCGGGATGGGCGTGCGGCAGAGCCGGCTGCGGCTCAACATCGGCATCCCGTCGGACGGGCTCCTCCTGAACGCCAAGCTGAAGGCGCTCGTGGAGCTCGACTTCATGGGCGGGAACACCCTCGGCTCGGACGACCCCTCGCTGCCGCTCGTGCGCCTGCGCCACGCGTGGGTCTCGGCCGCCTGGCCAACGCTCGGCAACCTCGCCGTGCTCGCCGGGCAGACCTGGGGCATCGTGGGCGGCCCGTACTTCGCGCAGAGCCTGTCGCACCTCGCCACCCCGCGCTTCGCGGGCGCGGGCTTCCTCTACCGGCGCGCGCCGCAGGTGCGCGTGTCCGGCGACGTCGGCGGGACCTTCGGCCTCGTCTACCAGGTGGGCGCGCTCGCGCCCATCGACCGGGCCGGCGTCACCGCCGACGCCGCCAACGGCGCGCCGGGGCCCGTCGGGGAGCGCTCGGGGGTGCCGAACGTGGAGGCGCGGCTCGCGGGCGTGTTCCGCCCGGGCGGCAAGGCCACCGCGGAGCTGGGCCTCTCGGGCCACTACGGGCGCGAGAAGTACTCCTTCGCCGCCAGCGCGGATCGGTCCGCGAAGGACGTCACGACCGACAGCCGCGCCCTCGCCCTCGACCTGAAGCTCGACCTCCCCCACGTGCAGCTCGTGGGCGGCGCGTTCACGGGCGAGAACCTCGACATCGTCTACACCGTGAACGGGAAGGGCGTGGTGGCGGATCCGGTCCTGGCGCGCGTCTCGAACGTCGAGACCCGCGGGCTGTGGGCGCAGGCGGCGGTGACCCCCGTCGCCGGGTACACCTTCCTCCTCGGCGCCGGGCGGGAGGACCCGCGCGACGCGACGCTCCCCGCCGCCAGCGCGACGTCGAGCCCGATCACGCGGAACAGCCAGCTCTCCGCCGGCGCGCTCGTGAACCTCACCTCGCGCTGGCGCCTCGGCCTCGAGGCGACGCGCTACGTGACGGACACGGCGACGACGGCCGGCAAGGACACGTACACCGCGAACCAGCTCGAGCTCTCGACGCTCCTCGCGCTGTGAGCCACGGTCCGCGATCCCCGATGCCCTGCGGTGTCGGGGATCGCGCCGGTTCGACTAGCTCCGGCCCGTGCGCCGGTGATCGAGCACCCGCTTCGCCTTGCCGGCGGAGCGCTCGAGCGTGTTCGGCGCGACGAGCTCGACCGCCATGCGCACGCCGGTCACGGCGTGGATCTCGCGGTCGATCCGGTCGTGCAGCTCCTGGAGCTGCCGCATCTCGTCGCGGAAGTCCGAGGGGCGCATCTCCACCTTGACGACCGCCTCGTCGAGCGAGCCCGGGCGCGAGACCTCGATGAGGTAGTGCGGCGCCGTCCCCTCCACGCGGAGCAGCGCCTCCTCGATCTGCGAGGGGAACACGTTCACCCCGCGGATGATGAGCATGTCGTCGGAGCGGCCCACCACGCGGCTCATCCGCACGCCGGTGCGGCCGCAGGGGCAAGGGGAGCGATCGAGGGCGGCGAGGTCGCGCGTCCGGTAGCGCAGGACCGGCATCGCTTCCTTGGTGAGCGTCGTGAAGACGAGCTCGCCCACCTCGCCGTCGGGCACGTGGGCGAGGGTGTCGGGGTCGACGCACTCGACGAGGAAGTGATCCTCCTGCACGTGCATGCCGGTGCGGTACGGGCACTCGCCCGAGACGCCCGGGCCGATGACCTCGGAGAGCCCGTAGTTGTTGAAGGCGCGGATCCCGAGCGCGTCCTCGATGGCGGCGCGCATCTCCTCGGTCCAGGGCTCGCCGCCGAAGTGGCCGAGCCTGAGCGGGAGGTCGCCCGGCCGGAAGCCCTCCGCGGCCGCCACCTCCGCGATGTGCAGCGCGTAGGACGGGGTGCAGACGAGCACCTCCGCCCCGAGGTCGCGGATGAGCATCACCTGGCGCGGGGTGTTCCCGCCGGCGGCGGGCACCACCGCCGCGCCCACCCGCTCGATCCCGTAGTGGAGGCCGAACCCGCCCGTGAAGAGGCCGTAGCCGAAGGCGACGTGGACCAGGTGGTCGGGGCGCAGCCCGCCCGCCACGAGGAAGCGCGCGACGAGGCCGGACCAGGTCTCGAGGTCGCGGCGGGTGTAGGCGACGAAGGTGGGCTTGCCGGTCGTGCCCGACGAGCCGTGGACGCGGGCGAGCTCGCCCCTCGGCACGGCGAGGAGGCCGAGCGGGTACTCCTCGCGGAGATCGTCCTTGGTGGTGAAGGGGAGCCGGCGGACGTCGTCCACCGAGCGGACCGCCTCGGCCGTGGCGCCGGCGCGGCCGAGCGCGTCGCGGTAGAAGGGGACGGCGCTCGCGCGGCGGACCGTCTCCTGCAGGCGGTGCGCCTGGAGCGCGCGGCGCTCCGGGACCGGGAGCGTCTCGGCGGGATCGTGGATGGGGCTCTCGAGCACGGGGGTCGGCACGGGCGTCCCCCTACGAGCGCGCGAAGAGCTCGTCGGGGCCGACGAGCTTCACGCCCGCCGCCTCGAGGAGCTTCGCGGCGCGGTCGGGATCCTCGAGCCGGAAGAGCAGCGTCGCGTGGAGGCCGCGCTCCCGCGCGGCGGACGCGTACATGTACTCGACGCCCACGCCGGCCTGCTCGAACGCGTCGAGGACCGCGGCGAGCCCGCCCGGCCGGTCGGGGACGTCTACGGCGAGCACCTCCGTCACGTTCACCACCACGCCCGCCGCGTCGAGCACCGCCTTCGCGCGCTCCCACTCCTTCACGACGAGGCGCAGGATGCCGAACTGCGCGGTGTCGGCGAGCGACATGGTGACGATGTCGATGCCGGCGTCGCCGAGCACCTTGCAGGGGAAGCGGAGCTGGCCGGGGCGGTTCTCGAGGAACAGCGAGAGCTGGCGGATCTTCACGGGACCCCTCCTAGACGTTGCGCCGATCGAGGACGCGCTTCGCCTTGCCCTCGCTGCGGGCGAGCGTGCGCGGCGCGACGAGCGTCACCTTCACGCGGATGCCGACGACGTGGTCGATGGCGGCCTCGAGCCTGCGCCGGAGCGCCTCGAGCGCGCCGATGACGTCGGAGAACACCTCCGGCGTCACCTCCACCTGCACCTCCATCTCGTCGAGGCCGTGCACGCGGGCGAGGACGATCTGGTAGTGCGGCAGGGTCCCCTCGACCGCGAGGAGCGCCGCCTCCACCTGCGAGGGGAACACGTTCACCCCGCGGATGATGAGCATGTCGTCGGAGCGGCGGCCGATGCGGCGGATGCGGCGCAGCGTGCGCCCGCAGGCGCACGGCTCCGGGATGAGCGAGGTGATGTCGCGCGTGCGGTAGCGGATCATCGGCATCGCCTCCTTCGACAGCGTGGTGAGGACGAGCTCGCCCTCGGCGCCGTCGGGGAGGACCTCGCCCGTCTCCGGGTCGATGATCTCCGGGTAGAAGTGGTCCTCGAAGAGGTGGAGCCCGTCGCGCCGCTCGCACTCGATGCCGACCCCCGGGCCGATGATCTCGGAGAGGCCGTACACGTCGTGGGCGCGGATGCCGGCGGCCGCCTCGATGTGGCGGCGCATCTCCTCCGTCCAGGGCTCGGCGCCGAACACGCCCACCTTGAGCCGCTCGAAGGAGATCCCCGCCTCGCGCGCGCGCTCGACCAGGTGGATCATGTACGAGGGCGTGCAGCAGATCGCGGTCGCCCCGAAGTCCTGCAGCACCATGAGCTGGCGCTCGGTGTTGCCGCCGGAGATGGGGATCACCGTCGCGCCGAGCGCCTCGGCGCCGTAGTGCGCGCCGAGCCCGCCGGTGAAGAGGCCGTAGCCGTAGGCGTTCTGGATGACGTCGCCGCGGTGGAGCCCGCAGGCGGCGAACGTGCGGACCATCACGCTCGTCCACACGCGGAGGTCGGCCTCGGTGTAGGCGACCACGATGGGCTTGCCGGTCGTGCCCGACGAGGCGTGGAGCCTCACGATCCGCTCCATCGGGCTCGCGAACAGGCCGAACGGGTAGGTGTCGCGGAGATCGGTCTTCACCGTGAAGGGCAGGCGCCCGAGGTCCTCGAGCGAGCGCACGCCGGCGGGCGAGAGGCCCCGCTCCTCCATGCGCCGCCGGAAGAGCTCGACCCGCGCGTGGGCGCGCTCGACGACCGACTGCAGCCGGCCGAGCTGGAGCCGCGCGAGCTCACGCCGCGGCAGGAAGTCGGGGGCGCTCGCGGGGTGGAAGCCCCCGGGCGCGTCGTTCCACTGGCTGCTCACCTGGAGCCGCTCCTTTCGCTCTTCCCCGGCCCCGCCGCCGCCCGCCGTGTGCGCTTCGCCTCGCGACCTACGCCCGGAGCGCCGCCGCGCGGCCGAGCCGGAACGCCTTCTCGTTCACCTCGTGCAGCCGCTCCGGGAGCGCCGCCCGGATCGCCGCGAGCCAGTGCTCCTCGGGCAGATCGAGGTGGCGGGCGAGCGCGCCGAGCAGGGCGACGTTGAGGCTCTTCCGGTTCGGGAGCGCCGCCTCGTCGACGAGGTCCGGCGGGATGAGGACGCCCTTCGGACCCAGCAGCGGGCGGGCGACGGCGAGCTCCGACGCGGACAGGACGACGAGGTAGTGCGCCTCGCCGCGCGGCACCATCGGCGAGAGCACCTCGCGCCCGAAGCGGACGTCGGAGGTGACCGAGCCGCCGCGCTGGCTCATCCCGTGGACCTCGGCCTTCTTCACGTCGCGGCCGGCGCGGAAGGCGGCGTCGGCGAGGATGTCCGAGGCCTTGATGACGCCCTGGCCGCCGAGGCCCGCGAACACGACGTTCACCACGTTCGCCCCGTCAGACATTCTCGACCTCCGGGCAGGCCGCGCAGCCGGCGGCGGCCGCGGCCTTCTCGTACTTGCGGATGTCGGCCGCGGCGAGGATGCAGGGGCGGCGCGCGACGACGACGGAGAGCTCGCGGCGCGCGAGCCGGTCCGCGAGCAGCCGCTCGAACCCGGCCGGATCGGCGATGGGATCGACGACGTCGACGTTCGTCACGCCGAGCGCGCGCGCGAGCCCCTCGATCGAGAGCTTGCCCGTGGGGGCGTGGTCGAGGGTGCGGCCGGTGCCCGGGTGCTCCTGCTGCCCGGTCATGGCGGTGGTGCCGTTGTCGAGCACGACGAGCACGTGGCCGGTGGGCGGCGGGTTGTAGACCATCTCCACGAGCCCGTTCAGGCCGGTGTGGACGAAGGTCGAGTCGCCGATGATCGACACCACCTTGCGCGCGTCCTCCTCCGGCAGGACGTGGCGGAGCCCGAGCCCGACCCCGAGCGACGCGCCCATCGCCACGCAGGTGTCCATCCCCTCGTACGGCGGGAGCACGCCGAGCGTGTAGCAGCCGATGTCGCCCGCCACGATGCAGCCGAGCTTCTTCAGGGTCGAGTAGACCGGGTGGTACGGGCAGGCCTCGCAGAGCTGGGGGGGCTTGCCCTTCGGCGCCTCCGGCTCGGGCGAGAGATCTCGCGCGAGGATGCGGCGCACGCGCGGGACGTCGAGCTCGCCGAAGCGGAACGCGGGCGCCTTCGCCTCGACGGCGATGCCCGCCGCGCGCACGGCGTCGGCGATGACCGGATCTCCCTCCTCGAGGACGACGCAGCGCTCGACCGAGGCGGCGAAGGCGCGGATCTTCTCGAGCGGGAGCGGGTGGACGAGCTTCAGCTCGAGCAGGCTCGCCCCGGGCGCCGCCTCGCGGGCGTGGCGCGCGGTGACGCCGTTCGCGACGATGCCGAGCTTCCCGTCCCCTTCGCGCCAGACGGCGAGCGGCGCGGTCTCCGCCCACGCCTGCAGGCTCTCGAGCTTCTTGCGCAGCCGGAGGTGGGCCGGGCGGGCGTAGGCCGGGATCATCACGCGGGCGGCGACGTCGCGCCGGAAGCGCGGGACCTGCGCGGGCGCGCTCCTCGAGCGGCGGACGACGATGGACTTCGAGTGGCACACCCGGGTCGTCATCCGCAGGATCACCGGGAGCTGCCAGCGCTGCGAGAGCTCGAGCGCGGCGAGCGCGAGGTCGTAGGCCTCCTGCGAGTCGGCGGGCTCGAGCATGGGCAGCCCGGCGGCGACCGCGTAGCGGCGGCTGTCCTGCTCGTTCTGCGAGGAGGCCATGCCCGGATCGTCGGCGGCGACCACCACGAGCGCACCCGAGACGCCGGTGTAGGCGGCGGTGAAGAGGGGGTCGGCGGCGACGTTCAGGCCGACGTGCTTCATGGTGACGATCGCGCGCGCGCCGGCGAAGGCCGCCCCGAGCCCGACCTCGAGGGCGACCTTCTCGTTGGGGGCCCACTGCGCCCTGCCCCTGAGCGCCGAGAACGCCTCCAGGATCTCCGTGGAGGGCGTGCCGGGGTAGCCGGTGCCGAGGTGCACCCCGCCGTCCGCGGCCGCGGCTGCCACCGCCTCGTCGCCGGAAAGAAGCCGTCGTTCCATCGGAAGCGCGTCTCCTCCTCGCGCGCGCCTCATCACGGGACGTGCAGGGCGCAGCCGTCCGGGGTAAAAGCCGGCCGGCCGGTGGCGAGATTGGGCAAAGGGACGGCATAGTACCGCGAGGCCAGCGATGATTCCCATCCCCACGCTCGAGCGGCTCGTCGCCGCCGCCCGCTCCAGAGGTCCACTTCGCGTGGCGGTGGCGGCGGCGGAGAACGAGACCGCGCTCGCGGCGGCGGCGCTCGCGCGGCGCCAGAAGATCGCGGAGATCGTGCTCGTCGGCTCACCGGCGGGGATCCGCGCGCGGCTCGCCGCCGCCGGGGAGGATCCGGCCGATTACCGGATCGAGCCGGCCGAGACCGACGCCGACGCGGCGCGGCGCGCGGTGGCGATGGTGCGCGGCGGGGAGGCGGCCGTGCTCATGAAGGGCCGCCTGCCGACGGCGGACCTCCTGCGCGCCATCCTCGACCGCGCCGACGGGCTGCGCGACGGGCGGCTCCTCTCCGACGTGCTCGTCGCCGATCATCCGCTCTCCGAGCGGCCGCGGCTGCTCGGCGTCACCGACGGCGGGGTGAACGTCGCCCCGACCCTCGCGCAGAAGAAGGAGATCGTGGAGAACGCGGTCCGGCTCTTCCACGCGCTCGGCTACGAGCGGCCCAGGGTGGCGTGCCTGTGCGCGGTCGAGACCGTGAACGAGGCGATGACCGCCACGAAGGACGCCCAGGCGCTCGCCGAGGCGAACGCCCGCGGCGAGCTCGCGGGCTGCGTCGTCTCCGGCCCGCTCGCCCTCGACAACGCGCTCAGCCCCGAGGCGGCGCGCGCGAAGGGCATCGACCACCCGGTGGCCGGCCACGCCGATCTGCTGCTCGTGCCGACCATCGAGACCGGGAACGCCCTCGGCAAGGCGTTCACCTACCTCGCCCGCCGGCACGTGGGGCACGTCATCGTCGGCGCGCGCGCGCCGGTGCTCATCCCGTCCCGCGTCGAGCGGGCGGAGGACAAGATCTTCTCGATCGCGCTCGGCGTGCTTTCGGCGGCCTCGCTCGCGTCAGGCGGCGCGGCGGCGCCCGGGGACGGACGGCCATGACGACGGACACGGTGGGCGGGGAGCCGCTCGTCCTCGCGGTGAACCCTGGCGCGGGCTCCACGAAGCTCGCGCTGTATCGCGGCGACGCGCTCGTGCGCGAGGAGAAGCTCACCCACCCCGCGCTCATGGAGCGGCCCGCCGCGCGCGTCCTCGACGAGCTCCCGGTGCGCCTCGCCGCCGCCCGGGGCCTGCTCGCCGACGCCGGCGTCGCGCGGGGCGCGCTCGCCGCGGTCGCCGGCCGCGGCGGGCTCCTGCCGCCGCTGCGCTCGGGCACCTACCTCGTGGACGGCGCCATGATCGAGGACCTCGAGCGCGCCGAGCGCGGCGAGCACGCCTCGAACCTCGGCGCGCCCATGGCGAGTGCGCTCGCCGAGGACCACGGCTGCCCGGCGTTCATCGTCGACCCGGTGTCGGTGGACGAGCTCGATCCGGTCGCCCGCGTGTCCGGCCTGTGCGGCGTCGAGCGGCGGAGCTTCTCCCACGCGCTCAACATGCGGGCGGTCGCGCGGCGCTACGCGGCGCAGACCGGCCGCGCGCTCGAGGACCTGCGGCTCGTGGTGGTCCACATGGGCACCGGCGTCTCGCTCTCCGCCCAGCGCGAGGGGCGGATGGTGGACGTCGTGAACCCGCAGGACGAGGGGCCGTTCTCCGGCGACCGCGCCGGCGGGGTGCCGTCGATGGCGCTCGTGGACCTCTGCTTCGCGGCCGGCGCGGACGAGCGCGCGCTGAAGCGGCGGCTCTTCGGCGACGGCGGCCTCTTCTCGTACCTCGGCACCCGCGACGCGCGCGAGGCGATCCGCCGCTGCGAGGCGGGCGACTCGCAGGCGTGCGTCGTGGTGGACGCCATGTGCTACCAGGTCGCGAAGGCCGTGGGCGCGCTCGCCGCCGCCCTCGAGGGCGAGCTGGACGCGGTGCTGCTCACCGGCGGGATGGCCCACCTGCCGCTCGTCGTCGAGGGCGTGCGCCGCCGCGTCGGCTGGATCGCGCCCGTGCACGTCTTCGCCGGCGAGGACGAGCTGCGCGCGCTCGCGGAGGGCGCGCTGCGCGTGGTGCGCGGGGAGGAGCGGGCGCGGCGCTACGGGCAGGCGCTGAAGGCTCTTCACTCGGCGTGATCGGTGCGGCGACGGCCGGCCGCGCGCCGGGTCGAGCGCCCGCGTCAGCGGTAGACGAGCACGCCCGCCTGCACGTCGCGCTCCTCGGGCGCCGCGCGCGCCTCGAGCGCGAGCGAGAGCGCCCTCGCGAGGTGCAGCCGGAGCGTGCCCGACACGGTCCAGGTCTGCTCGGGGACGGCGAAGGGCAGGTAGCGCCAGCGCGCCTCGGCGAGGAGCACCGCGCGCTCGCCGGCGCGGATCCGCACGAGCGCGGAGGGGCCGAGCCCGAGCCGCACGCCGGCGCCGCGGATGCCATCGAGGCGCGGGGAGCCGAGGAGCTCGGCGTCCCCGAGCGCGAGGAGGTCCACCGGGCCCGCCAGGTTCGCCGCGCCGAGGCCGCCCCCGAGCTCGATCGCGCCGGCGAGGCAGCCCGCGCAGCCGCCGTCGCGCACGGTCGTCGCGCCCACCCGCATCCGCCACGAGGGGCGCTGGTCCCAGCGCGACACCGGGTTCAAGGAGACGACCTTCACGAGCGAGACGTCGTCGAGCTCGAGCCGCTGGTGCTCCGGGTAGTAGCGCAGCCGCGTGGGGAGGAACTCGATCTGGGCGGTGGGCGGGTACCCTCTGAGCGGATCGGCGAGGTCGTGGAGCGCGAGCCGCCCGTCGAGCGCGGCGTAGCCGCCGTACGCCCGGGACGCGCCGCCCGCGAGCCCGGCGCGGAACGAGCCGTGACCCTGGTCGGGGCGGCGCACCTCGGGAGCGGGCACCTCGAGCGCCACGCTCGGCACCGGGATCTCCGCGCGCCGCTCGAGGAGCGCCTGGCGGAGCTGGGCGGCGGCGGGGTCCTCGCCCATGACGAGCTTCCGCCCGTGGCGCAGGTCGAGGAGGTCCTGGGCCGCGTCGAGCACGGCGACGCGCCGCTCTGGCGCCAGCGCATCGGGGAACGGCGCCGCCGGACGGCCGGCGAGCTCGACCGCCGTGCGGAGCTCGAGCGCGTCGAGCGCGCGGGCGCGCGCCTCGAACTGCGTGCGGATCGAGGGGCGGTAGTGGACGGCGCGGACGAGCCCGGCGTTCGCGTAGAGGGCCTTCACCGTGTCGGAGGGGAGGACGACGGCGCGGCCGACGTGCGAGAGGAGATCGAGCCGGGGCGCGGCCGCCTCGAGCGCGCCGAGCACGTGGTAGCTGCAGTTCTCGTCGAGGTACCAGTAGGCGAACCAGGTCCCGCCGAGCTCCCACAGGTGGCGCGCGAGGAGCTGGGTCTCCTCGGGCGCGAGGGCGAGGTCGTACTCCCACAGATCGCGCGACTCGAAGTCCCCGTACTGCCGGACCTTGTAGTAGTACGCGTAGTGCTTGAACTCGCCCTTGAAGAGGCCGAACAGCCCCTTCACCGCGTAGAGGATGGCGTTCGAGGTGTCGACCGTCGCGGCGTAGTCGACGCCGTAGTCGAGGAGCTCGAAGTGCTTCCCCTCGAGCGCCCCCTCCGCCTTGTCGAGCCGGAGCAGCGTGTGGCCGAACGAGGAGGACGGGTTGTTGAGGTAGTAGGAGGAGAAGACGAGCGTCACGCCCCCGGGGCGGACGCGGGCGAGGAAGTCGTCGAGCTTGGGGCAGCTGCGCGGCGGCAGGGCGGCGGGGTCGAGCCCGAGCCGCGCGGCGAGGAAGGCGACACGGGCCGGGAAGCGGCAGAAGGGATCCGCGAGCTCCTCCGCGAACGGCCCCGGCGAGAAGAGGCCCTCGATGGTGGCCTCGAGCTCGGCGGCGGGATCAATCTTGCCGGTCTTCGCGAGGAAGAACTCGCGACCGTCGACCTCGCTCCGGAGGCCGCGGAGCCCCCTCCGCCAGTGGCCGAGGCGGAGCCAGCCCGGATCCTCCGCGAGGCGCGACGCGCGGGCGCGCGCGACGAGGGGCGCGGCCTGCGCTGCGGGAGCGCCGCCCGGCGCGACGTCCGCCACGGGGCTGGCGACGAGGAGAAATAGAAGGAGCGCGGCGCCCGGGGAGGCCATCCGCGCTCCTGATTACCACGAGGGCCGTGCCGCGGCCTCGTCCGCCCCGCCTAGCTCTTGCCGCAGCCGAGGCTCTGGTCGCCGTGCAGCGTCTCGAGGATCGCGCGCGTCACGTCGTCGTTCGACGCGCTCTCGCTCGGGAAGATCGTCTTGAAGTTCTTCTGCAGCGCCGCGCCGACCTTGTGCGAGTCGCCGCAGGCGTTGATGACGGTGAGCGCGCCGATCGCCTCGCCCTCGCCGCGGGAGATGTCCTTCGCGAGCGCCTCGCGGTTCGCCTCGACGAAGTTCTTCGTGCCCATGGCGAAGAGGCCAGGGCCGCAGTTCGAGGTGCCGGTGGTGATGCCGAAGGTCTGGGTGCCGAAGAGGCCGTTCGTGGTGGCGGCGAGGATCTGCACGGCGCCCGGCGTGTCGCCGAACGCCATCGAGCCGAGGCCGCAGCCGGCCGCCCCGTACTTGCCCGTGCCCTTGATGGCGGACTCGGTCTGCGCGCGGGACTGGGCCGCGGCGGGGAAGGCGAACACGACGGCGGCGATCGCGAGTGCGAGGGAGCTGCGCATCTTCGATTCTCCTTGGAGCGAGTTTGACGGAGCGAGAACGAGCCCGCCTGGGGCCCGAGTCTCCACCTCGTAACCGCTCTCTCGCACGACCGCCTCTTTCTGGCCGCGCCCTCGTGGGGCGCAGGCGCTTGCCTTTTCGGTTGCGGCTCGATGCCGCGCTGCGCAAGATGTTGCGGCCCCGAACCGATTCGACAATCAGGTGCACGCATGCCCCTCAAGATCCTCGTGACCGCGAAGCGCGTGGAAGACCCGGAGTCGAAGATCAAGGTGAAGCCCGACGGCGCCGGGATCGTCACCGATGGGGTGAACTACAAGATGAACCCCTTCGACGAGATCGCCGTCGAGGAGGCGCTCCGCCTGAAGGAGAGGCACGGCGGCGAGGTGATCGTCGCCTCGATCGGGGGCGAGAAGTCGGCCACCGAGATCCGCGCCGCGCTGGCGATGGGCGCCGACCGCGGGATCCTCGTCCGCCACGACGGCCCGCTCGATCCGGTGGTGGTCTCCGCCCTGCTCGCGAAGGTGTTCGAGCTCGAGAAGCCGGACCTCGTCATCCTCGGCAAGCAGTCGATCGACGACGACCAGAACCAGGCCGGCCAGTACCTCGCCGCGCGGCTCGGGCTCGGGCAGGCGACCTTCGCCTCGAAGATCGAGAGCCTCGAGAGCGAGGCCGAGCAGAAGAAGGAGCCGGGCGTGAAGCTCGCCGCGGACGGCAAGTCGGTCGCGGTCGTGCGCGAGGTCGACGGCGGCGTCGAGACGCTCGAGGTCTCGCTCCCGGCGGTGGTGACGACCGACCTCCGGCTCAACAAGCCGCGCTTCGCCTCGCTGCCCGGGATCATGAAGGCGAAGAAGAAGGAGCTGAAGGAGCTCGCGGCGGCCGCGCTCGGCGTGGATCTCGCGCCGAAGGTGGTCGTGAAGAAGCTCTCCGAGCCGCCGTCGCGCAAGGGCGGCGTGAAGGTGCAGGACGTCGAGGAGCTCTGGAAGAAGCTCCACGACGAGGCGAAGGTCGTCTAGCGGCGAGGGACAGACCATGGCGAACGTCCTCATCGTGGCGGAGCAGTTCGGCGGCGCGGTCCGCAAGGCGACCCTGCACGCGATCTCGGCCGGGCGCGAGGTCGCGCGCCGCACCGGCGGGACCCTGCACCTCGCGGTGCTCGGGAAGGGGATCGGCCCCGTCGCCGAGGAGCTCTCGGGCTACGGCGCCGAGGTGCACGCCGCCGACGCGGCGGTGCTCGAGCACCCGCTCGCGGAGGCGCACGCGCCGGTCCTCGTCGAGCTCGCGCGCGCCGTGCAGGCGTCCCACGTGGGCGCGGCGGCGACCGCGTTCGGCAAGGACCTCCTCCCGCGCGTCGCGGCGCTGCTCGAGGCGGGCATGGCGACGGAGGTGCTGGGCTTCGGCGGCGAGGGCGCGGAGGTGACGTTCCGCCGGCCGATGTGGGCGGGCAACGTCCTCGCCGAGGTCGCGCTCGCGACGCCGGTGAAGGTGTTCACCGTGCGCGCGACCGAGTTCCCCGCTGCCGCGAAGGAGGGGAAGGGCGCGGTGACGGCGGCGAAGGTGAGCGTCGACGCGGGCGCGCTCAGGACCCGCTACGCCGGGTTCAAGGAGGTGAAGAGCGCGCGGCCCGAGCTCACCGAGGCGCGGATCGTGGTCGCGGGCGGGCGCGGCACGAAGGGCGACTTCAAGCCCGTCGAGGCGCTCGCCGACGAGCTCAACGCCGCGGTGGGCGCGAGCCGCGCGGCGGTGGACGCGGGCTGGGTCCCGAACGACTGGCAGGTCGGGCAGACCGGCAAGGTGGTCGCGCCGGAGCTGTACGTGGCCGCCGGCATCTCCGGGGCGATCCAGCACCTCGCCGGGATGAAGGGATCGAAGGTGATCGTCGCGGTGAACAAGGATCCCGATGCGCCGATCTTCCAGCTCGCGGACTACGGGCTCGTGGCGGATCTCTTCAAGGCGCTGCCGGAGCTCGCCGAGAAGCTGAAGAAGAGCCGCTGAACGAGCCGAGATGATTCGGAAACAGACAACGAGCGAAGCGAGCCCGCCGGGGCGGGCCCCCCCCCCCCGGGCCAGCGCCCCCGCGCGGGGGCGGGGGGCCGCGCGCGGCGGGGGGGGCCACCGCGATAGCGGCGAAGCCGCCCGCGGTGGCGCACGGGACCCGGCGAGCAGGGGTGGGGCCCCGACGAGCTCCGCTCGGCGGGGCGGGGGCGCAGCCCCCGTCAGAACAGAGGGGTGATGACGGAAGCGGATCTCGCCGGGCTCGGGGTGTATCGCATCGCGGTGCCGATCCCGTTCCCGCAGGCGGGCGGACCGGTCAACCTCTACGCGATCGAGGAGGCGGGCGGCGGGCTCGTGCTCTTCGACTCGGGCTTCGCGAGCGCCGAGGCGCACGGCGCGATCGAGGAGGGCTTCCGGCGCATCGGCCGGCGCTTCGACGAGGTCACGCGCATCGTGGTGTCCCACGGCCACGTGGACCACTACGGCGGGGCGCGCTTCATCCAGGAGCGCCACGGTGACGGACCGCCGGTGTTCGCGCACCCGGCCGATCTCCCCAAGGTGTCCGAGGGGGGCTGGCGCTGGCGCGATCAGGCGGGCGCCTACGCGGCGCACCTCGCGCGGCTCGGCGTGCCGGCGGAGGTGATCGAGGCGACCGCCGCGGCGGGGGAGAAGAGCTTCGAGCTCGCGCCGCGCGTCGCGCACGCCCACCCCATCGGCGAGGGCGAGCGGATCCGCGGTCGCCACCTCGACCTCGAGGTTCTCCACATGCCGGGGCACACCCCCGGCCTCGTCTGCCTCCACGATCGCGCGCGCCGGCTCTTCTTCTCGGACGACCACCTCCTCCAGAAGGTCTCGCCGAACCCGCTCATCGAGCTCGGCCCGAACGGCGAGGAGGGCTACTTCCGCCCGCTCCTCGCCTACCTCGACAGCGTCCGGCGGATGCACGCCCTCGAGGTGGACCTCGTGCTCCCCGGGCACGGTCCGCCGTTCTCCGGCCACCGCGCGGTCATCGACCGGCTCGTCGACTTCTACGGCAAGCGGCAGGCGAAGCTGCGCGAGCTCCTCGCGCAGGGACCGCGGACCGCCTGGGAGCTCTCCCGCGCGCTCTTCCCCTGGGCGAAGCCTCCGGACGCGTTCCTCACGATGTCGGAGACGGTCGCGAACCTCGAGCTGCTCGAGGCGCGCGGCGAGGTGGTCCGCGCGGCCGCGGGCGGCGTCCGGCGCTTCGCCCTCGCCGGCTGAGCCGGGCGCCCGAGCTCGGGCGCTCCCGCGCGCCGGCGGGAGGGGGAGCAACCGCTCTCGCTCGACAAGGGCGCCGGCATCGGGCATGGGGAGGCCGGCATGCTCGACCTGCTCACCCAGCCCGGCACCTGGATCTCGCTCGCGACCCTCGCCGCGATGGAGATCGTCCTCGGCATCGACAACGTGGTGTTCCTCACCATCCTCGCCGGCCGGCTGCCGTCGCACGAGCAGCCGCGCGCGCGGCGGCTCGGGCTCGCCTTCGCGCTCGTGACGCGGCTCGGGCTCCTCTTCGCGATCACCTGGGTGATGCGGCTCACCCGCGAGGTCTTCGCGATCGCGGGCCACGGGTTCTCCGGCCGGGACCTCATCCTCCTCGGGGGAGGGCTCTTCCTCATCGCGAAGGCGACGTTCGAGATCCACGACAAGCTCGAGGTGCAGCACGGCCCGGAGGCGGGGGCGCGGGGCGGGGCGGGGAGCTTCTGGGGGGTGATCGTCCAGATCGGCGTACTCGACATCGTCTTCTCGCTCGACTCGGTCATCACCGCCGTCGGCATGGCGCAGCACCTCTCGGTGATGGTGACCGCGATGGTGCTCGCGGTGGGCGTGATGCTCGTGTTCGCAGGGACGATCGGCGAGTTCGTCGAGCGGCACCCGACCATGAAGATGCTCGCGCTCGCCTTCCTCATCCTCATCGGCGTCATGCTCGTCGCCGAGTCGTTCGGGCGCCACGTGGAGAAGGGCTACATCTACTTCGCGATGGCCTTCTCGCTGGGGGTCGAGCTCCTCAACATGCGCATGCGGCGCGCGAAGGAGGCGCCGGTGAAGCTGCACGGCCGCTTCGAGGCGGAGGGCTAGCGCGTGGCCGACCTCGCGCTCCTCGTCCTCACGCTGTTCTGGGGCACGACCTTCCACTTCGTGAAGGGCGTGCTCTCCGTCGCCTCGCCGGCCGTGTTCCTCGCGGCGCGCTTCGGGATCGCCGCGGCGCTCCTCGCCGCCGTCGCGCTCTGGCGGCGCGACCGGGTGGGCGCGGCGTTCCTCCGCCACGGAGCCCTGCTCGGCATCTTCATGCTCGCCGGCTTCGTCCTGCAGACGGTCGGGCTCCGCCACACGACGCCCTCGCGCTCCGGGTTCCTCACCGGGCTCGCCGTGCTCATCGTCCCGTTCGTCGCCCGCTTCCTCCTCGGCCGGCGCGTGAAGGTCGCGAGCTGGGCGGGGGTCGCGCTGGCGGTCGCCGGGCTCGCGCTGCTCACCCACCCGTTCGGCGAGGCCGTCGATGCGGGGGTGCGGCTCGGCGACCTCCTCACCGCCGGCTGCGCGGTCGCGTTCGCGCTGCAGATCGTCTACACCTCCGAGTGGTCGCCCCGGCACCCGGTCGTGCCGCTCACGCTCGCCCAGATCACCGTCACCTTCCTCGGCGCCGCGGCGATGTTGCCTTTCGAGGTGCGCTACTACCGGCCCGAGGGCGCGGCGGTGTTCGCGGGGACGGTCGTCTTCACCGGCGTGTTCATGACCGCCCTCGCGTTCTTCGTGCAGAACTGGGGACAGCGGCACACCACCGCCGTGCGCGCCGCGCTCATCTTCTCGCTCGAGCCGGTCGCGGCCGCGCTCTTCAGCCACTTCTACGGCGGTGAGCCGCTCCGGCTCACCGACTGGGGCGGCGGCGCGCTCATCGTGCTCGGGGTGATCGCCGGCGAGGTGGGCGGCCTCCTCGAGGGGCGGCGCAGCGGGGTCGACCCGAAGCTCGCGGCGGCGGAGGGGCGCGCCGGCTGAGGGCGCCGCGGGCCGCGGGACCTGCCGCCGGGGAGAGTCGGCGGGAGGCCGCGCGCGGGTGCGGCGTTCCTCCACCCGTACGTGCGGGGGCCCGGCGCAGGGCTTCCCCCGTTCCCGGGCGGTCTACATCTTGTCGGGTGACCGCGAGGGCTCAAAACGCGCATGGATCGACCCGACTCGTCTCTCTCGATCGCCTACACCAACTACGGGGAACAGAGCGGCGTCACCCTGCACGTGGCGGAGGCGCTGCGGGCACGCGGCCACCGCCTTTCGTCCGTCTCGGCGCGCGGGCCGCTCGACTTGCGCCACCCGGCGACGCGCATGCCGCGCCTCACCCGCGACGTGGCCGTGCACCTGGCGCTCGCAACGGCGCGCTTCGGGAGCCAGGCGCTCACCTACCGCTGGAACACCCCCTACGCCTTCGACGTCCACTCGCGCCACCTCGGCGCCGCGCTCGCGGCGCTCGACCCTGCGCCCGACGTGGTGCTCCAGAACGGCGCGCTGTTCTCGCCCGGGCTCCCGGCGCGGCTGCCGTACGTCCTCCTCCTCGATCACACCCGGGCGCTCGCCGAGGCGGCCCCTGCCTATCCCCAGGCAGGCCTCGCCGCGCCGCCGCGCTACGGGCGGGCCTGGTTCGAGCGGGAGCGGGCCTGCTATCGAGGCGCCGCGGCCATCGCGACGTTCTCCGAGAACGTGGCCCGCTCGCTCGTCCGCGACTACGGCCTCGCGCGCGAGCGGGTCGTGGTCGTGGGCGCCGGCGCGAACGTCATGCCCGAGCGCCCGGTGCGCGCCGACGACGGGGAGACGATCCTCTTCGTCGGCCGCGAGTTCGCGCGCAAGGGAGGCACGGTCCTGCTCGACGCGTTCGAGCTCGTCCGCCGCCGCCGGCCCTCGGCCCGGCTCCTCATCGCCGGCCCGCCCGAGCCGCTCGCGCTGCCGGTCGGGGCCGAGCAGCTCGGGCCGGTGCCGTACGAGCGGCTCGAGGAGCTCTTCTCTCGCGCGACGGTGTTCACCCTGCCCACGCTGGTGGAGCCGTTCGGGATCGCCTTCCTCGACGCGATGGCGTGCGGCGTGCCGTGCGTCGGGACGGAGGTCGAGGCGGTGCCGGAGATCATCGAGGAGGGAAGGACCGGGCTCCTCGTCCCGCCCGCGGATCCGTCCGCGCTCGCCGACGCGCTCGTGGCCCTCCTCGGCGATCCGGCCCGCGCCCGCGATCTGGGCGCCGCCGGGCGCGCCCGGGTGCTGAAGCACTTCCTGTGGACCCAGGTCGGCGCGCGCCTCGACGCCGTCCTCCAGCCCGCGCGCTCCTCCGCGCGCGAGCCGTCGCGCGCCGCCTCCTGACCCCCCGGCCGGGCGGGCGAGCGAGCGGGCGGAATGGCGCCGGCCGAGCCCGGGTTATCGTGCGCGATGCGCCGCGCTCTCCGCCTCGCCCTCGTCGCCTCGCTCGCGCTCGCCGCCTGCCGCACCGTCCCGCCGCCTCCACCGCCGCAGGCGGCGACGAGCGCCGAGGGCGCGCTCGAGGAGCTCCCGGCCAGCGCGTTCCCCGCCTTCGCGGACGACCTCGACTACGCGGGCCTCGACCTCGCCCTCGAGCGCTCCCTCCAGTACTTCGCGCGCCTCGCCCAGGCCGATCCCGGCCGGACGCTCGCCTTCGGCAAGGAGCGCGTTCCGCTCGCCCGGGTGGCCGCCTCGCTGCGCCGCTTCCGCGAGCTCGTCGCCGAGAGGCCCCCGCCGGCCGCGCTGCGCGAGGCGCTCCGCCGCGAGTTCCGCGTGTTCCGCTCGGTCGGGGACGGGCGCGGGACGGTGCTCTTCACCGGCTACTACCTGCCCGAGCTCGAGGGCGCGCTCGAGCGCGGCGGCCGCTACCAGGTCCCCCTGCACCGCGCGCCGGAGGATCTCGTGCAGGTCCGCGCGCGCGACTTCCCGGCGCTCTCGGCCGACCTCATCGGCCGGGTGAAGGACGGCCGGCTCGTGCCGTACCCGACCCGCGCCGAGATCGCGGGCGGGGCGATCGCCGGCCAGCGGGCGGAGCTCGCCTACGTCACCTCCGCGGTGGACGCGTTCTTCGTCGAGATCCAGGGGAGCGGCGTCCTGCGCCTTCCGGACGGGACGAGCCGCGTCGTCACCTACGCCGGCAAGAACGGGCACCGCTACGAGGCGATCGGCGCCGAGCTCGTCCGCCGCGGCGCGATCCCGCGCGAGCAGGTCTCGATGCAGACCATCAAGGCGTGGCTCGCGGCGAACCCGGCCGAGCAGTCGCTGCTCCTCGCCACGAACCCGTCCTACGTCTTCTTCCGCTTCGCCGACGACGCCCTCGGCGCGCTCGGCGTGCCGGTCACGCCCGACCGCACCATCGCCGCCGACGCGAGGGTCTTCCCGAAGGGCGCGCTCGCGTTCGTCGAGACGGAGCGGCCGGCCGACGCCGCCGGCGGGCCGATGAAGCCGTTCGGCCGCTTCTTCCTCGATCAGGACGCGGGCGGGGCCATCAAGACCTCCGCCCGCATCGACCTGTTCTTCGGCAGCGGCGCCTACGCGGAGAGCGCGGCGGGCCGGATGAAGCAGCCCGGCCGGCTCTACTACCTGCTCTTGCGGTGAGCCTCCGATCGCCGCTGCCCGTCCCGGAACGACGAGCGCCCGGCCGCGGCTCACGCGGACCGGGCGCTCGATGAAGCGCGCGCGGGGCGCGGCTACACGTCGGCGGCTTCGCCGGCCGCCTCGCCCGCGCCCTTCTCGAGGCCGCGCGGCAGGATGAGGTTCAGGAGGATGCCGACGTACGTGGCGAGCGGCATCTCGCTGAACTCGACCGTGCCGATGTGCAGCCGCGCGCCGCCGATCCCGATGACGAGCACGACCGAGGCGATGATGAGGTTCCGCTTCTGCGAGAAGTCGATGCCCGCCTCGACGAGCATGCGGATGCCGGCGGAGGCGATGATCCCGAAGAGCAGGATGCAGATGCCGCCCATCACCTGGGTCGGGATGGTGCGGATGAGGGCGCCCACCGGCGGGAAGAAGGACATCACGATGGCGATCACCGCCGCGCCGCCGATGACCCACACGCTGAACACGCGGGTGATGGCCATGACGCCGATGTTCTCGCCGTAGGTGGTGTTGGGCGGGCCGCCCACCAGGCCGGCGAAGGCGGTCGCCACGCCGTCGCCCGCGAGCGAGCGGTGCAGGCCGGGGTCCTTCACGAAGTCGCGGCCGACGATGTTGTTCGTGACGATGAGGTGGCCGATGTGCTCGGTGATGACGACGAGCGAGATCGGCGCGAGCGTGAGCACCGCCGCCCAGGTGAAGGTGGGGAGCACGAAGGGGGGCACCGCGAGCGGCGCCGCCGTCTTCACCGCCGCGAAGTTCACCTGCCCGGCGAGGAGCGCCACGACGTAGCCGCCCACGATGCCGATGAGGATGGGGATGACGCCGAGGAAGCCCTTCAGGAACACCGCGGCGAGGATGGCGATCGCGAGCGCCGAGAGCGCAACCGCGAAGTACTCGGGGTGGTAGGTCCCGCTGCCGCCCTCCATCGCCATCGTCACCACCGCCGTGCGGGCGAGGCCGAGGCCGATGACCATCACCACCGAGCCGATCACCACCGGCGGCAGGATCCGGTCGATCCAGCCGGTGCCGAACTTGCCGATGAGGAGCGCGACCGCGATGTAGATGAGGCCCACCACCACGCAGCCGCCCATCGCGACCGAGACCCGCGCCGGCGTGGCGAGCTCGCCGGCCTTGGCGCCGAGGATCCCGATGAACGCGGCGATGAAGGCGAAGGACGAGCCGAGGTAGGCGGGGATCTTCCCCTTCGTGATGAAGATGTAGAGGAGCGTGCCGACGCCCGAGGTGAAGAGGGTCACCGAGGTGTCGAGGCCGACGAGGTAGGGCACGAGCACCGTCGCGCCGAACATCGCGAAGAGGTGCTGGAGCGAGAGCGGGATGCTCTGCAGGAGGGGCAGCCGCTCCCCCACGTCGACGGTGCGCTGCGGTTTCATCGTCGCCTCCCGGGGCGCGCCCGGGCCCGCCTGGGCGGGCTCGGGGTTCTTTCGAAGAGGTAGGGCCATGGCGGCGCGCATCATGCCCGAGGGGGCTGACAGCCCGCCTGAGGGGGAGGGGCCCCGACTCGGGCGCCGCCGAGGGGTTACCCCTACGGCCCCGCGCTGCGCTCCGCCGGCGGGGTGACGATCCTGGTCGACACGGAGGTGGGCGATGGCGGAAGGCAAGCGAGGCGGATTCCATTCGCTCGAGAAGAAGATCCACGACCTGGAGGAGCAGGACCGCACGGCGGAGCGGAAGCCGGGCGAGGCCGAGGGCAAGAAGCGCGAGGCGAAGACGGAGGGGACGCCGGCTGAACGGCGCCCGCCGCCCGCCCACGACGAGTGACCGACGCCCCCTGGGCGCGAGTCCCCCGCGGCGCGCCGGAGCGGGCGCGCGGGCGGGGGTTCGCGCCTGTGGGGAGCGCGGTGTAGAACGGGCGCCCGATGAGGCGGCCGCCGATCGAGCTCCACCGAGGTGAGCTCCGGATCACGAACAGCGTGCTCCACCTCGACGCGAAGCGACGCGTCGAGTGTGCGTTCGTCTCGCACGCGCACGGCGACCACATCGGCCGCCACGACCGCACCATCGCGACCGCCGCGACCATCGCGCTCATGCGCCACCGGCTCGGCGAGCCCAAGCGCCGCAAGACCGAGGCGCTCCCGGTCGGCTACCGCACGCCGTTCGGCCTCGGCGAGCTGACCCTCGAGCTCTTCAGCGCCGGCCACGTGCTCGGCTCGGCGCAGCTCCGCGTCACGCGCAACGAGGTCGCCGTGGGGTACACGGGCGACCTCTGCACCGAGCCGACCCACGCCGCCGAGCAGGCGGACGTGATGCCCTGCGACGTGCTCGTGATGGAGTCGACCTTCGGCCTCCCGCGCTACGTCTTCCCGCCCAAGGCCGAGACGCTCGCCGCCATCCGGAAGTTCGTCGACGACGCCCTGTCGGACGGGGTGACCCCCGTGCTCCTCGGCTACGCGCTCGGCAAGGCCCAGGAGATCCTGAAGTTCCTCTCCGATGCGGGCTACCCCTGCCGCGCCCACCCGGTCGTGCACGCCGTGAACCGGGTCTACGAGGCGGAGGGCGTCGCGCTCCCGAACGTCCGGCCGCTCGGGCCGGAGGGCGCGGGCCCGGGGGAGGTGGTCGTCGCGCCGCCGCACCTCGCCCGCAGCCCGGCGATGCGCGGCCTGCGCCGGCGGCGCACCGCCATGCTCACCGGCTGGGCGATCGACGGCGCGCGCTGGTTCCGCGGGGTGGACGCCGCCTTCCCGCTCTCCGACCACGCCGACTTCCCCGGCCTCATGGGCTACGCGAAGGCGACCGGCGCCTCGCGCGTGTTCACCGTGCACGGCCACGCCGACGCGCTCGCCGCCGCGCTCCGCAAGGAGGGGATCCGGGCGGAGCCGCTGCGGGAGCAAATGCAGCTCGAGCTGCTCTAGCGCACCTTCACCCCGAGCGACATCCCCTCCGCGGTCGGCAGCATCGTCGCGCGGAAGCGCCCGCCGCGGGCGAGCCGCTCGTTGAACTCGCGCAGCGGCTGCATCGCGGCCGCGTCCTCGCCGGCGGCGGCCGGCTCGTGGACGTGGCCGAAGCCGAAGGTGTTGTCGGCGAGGAGGAGCCCGCCCACGCGGAGGTGCGCCTCCGCCCAGGCGAGGTAGGCGGGGTAGCCGCCCTTGTCCGCGTCGACGAAGACGAGGTCGAAGGGGCCCTCCGCCTCGACGTCGCGGAGCCGCTCGAGCGCCGGGCCGACGTGGAGCCGCACGCGATGGGCGACGCCGGCGCGCGCGAAGGCGGCGCGGGCGAGCGCGGCGTGGGACTCGCGCAGCTCGAAGGTGTCGAGCACGCCGCCGTCCGGCAGGGCGCGGGCGAGGCACACGCCGCTGTAGCCGCCGAGCGTGCCGATCTCCACGATCCGGCGCGCCGCGCAGGCGCGAGCGAGCACCTCGAGGTGGAGCCCGTCGAAGCGGCCGACCTCGATCGCGGGCAGCCCCGCCGCGCGGCTGCGCGCGCGGATCTCGCGCAGCACCTCGTCCTCCGGCCCGTACACGGACTCGGCCCAGGCCGCGAGGGCCGGATCGCCCTGGCCAAAGCCCTTCACCTCTGGAGATCCCATCGTATCCCTCCGGCCGGGCGGAGATACCGGCCGGCCGGCGCGGCGCCACGTGCCGCTGGGGGCGGCCTCGCGGGCGCCGCGGCGAGCGGGCGGGTGCCGCCGCGGCGCTCCGTGCGCGGACCGGCGCGCGGGGTCGCGGGGTGTCGCGCGTCCGCGCGGCGAGCGGAGAGGCGCGCGGGGAGCGCGGGCCGCTTGCACGTGCACCAGCGGTGCGCATGATCGGGGCATGCGTGGGCTGCCTCCCTTCACGCCGGTCGCGTCGAGCGTGCGCGTTCGCGCCGTGGAGATGGCGCTCGGCCTGTGGCTCTTCGCCTCGACCTTCCTGCTCCCCCGCGATGGCGGCGTCGGCTTCAGCACCTGGCTCGTCGGGCTCTGGGTCGCGACGAACGCGCTGCTCGCGCTCTACGCGCCGTTCCTGCGCTTCCTCGACACCGGCCTCGCCGTCTGGCTGTTCGCGACGACGCTCTGGTTCCCGCACGCGCACGCGTGGGTCGCGTTCCACGACGCGTTCGTGGCGGGGGCGATCTTCGTCGTCTCGCTCGTGAAGACCTCGCCGCTCGAGCTCCGCCTCCCGCACGACGCGGTGGCGTAGGTCGCGGCGGCCGGGCGCTCCTCCGCACGGACGCGCGAAGTCGTCGGGAGCGGGCGGGTGCTGTAGAACATCCCCGTGCTGACGATCACGGTCTCCGAGGACGCCGCCGGGCAGCGGCTCGACAAGCTCGTGCGCAAGGCGCTCCGCGACGTGCCGCTCTCGCACGTCTACAAGATGTTCCGCACGCGGAAGGTCCGGGTGAACGGCGCGCGCGGCAAGGCGGAGCAGCTCGTGCAGGCGGGCGACACGATCGTGATCCGCGGCGACGAGGAGCGGCTCCTCGCGAGGGCGGAGCCGTCGAAGGGCGCGGCGCGGGCGGGCGAGGTCACCTTCGGCGTCCTCCACGAGGACGCCGACGTCCTCGCGGTCGACAAGCCGGCGGGGCTCGCGGCCCACCCCGGCACCGGGATCACCGGCGCCACGCTCGTGGAGATGGCGCGCGCGCACCTCGGCACGCCCGAGGATCTTCCGCCGACCGAGTTCAAGCCCTCGCCCGCGCACCGGCTCGACCGCGACACCTCCGGGGTCGTGCTCGTCGCGAAGACGCGCAAGGCGATGGTGGGGCTCACCGAGATCTTCACGAGCGGCGAAGGGGTGAAGAAGACCTACCTCGCGCTCGTGAAGGGGAAGATGCCGCGCGAGGTCGGCACGATCGACCTGCCGCTCGCCGAGCACGAGCAGACCGCGCGCTCCAAGGCGGCGCGCGGGGTGAACCTGCAGGAGGCGCTGACCCGCTGGAAGGTCCTGTCCTCGGGGAAGGACGCCTCGCTCCTCGCGGTCGGCATCGAGACCGGCCGCACGCACCAGATCCGCCGCCACCTCGAGGCGGCCGGCCACCCGGTGCTCGGCGACAAGCGCTACGGCGACTTCCCCGCGAACCGCGCCGCGAAGCAGCGCTGGGGCCTCCGGCGCATGTTCCTCCACGCCTGGCGGCTCGAGCTCCCGCACCCGACGGGCGGCGCGCCCCTGAAGCTCGAGGCCCCGCTCCCGAAGGAGCTCGAGGAGGCGCTCTCGCGGGCGAACCTCGCCGCCCCCGGGGTGAGCCCCGGCGAGCGGGCGGGGGCACGTGCGCCGGCGCGCCCACACGGCGAGCGTTGAACTCACCCGGACCCGGGGCTTAGATTCGCGAGCCGATGAGCGACAGCCGCGATCCGACGGTCGAATCCGGGGGCAAGACGGACGCCCCCTCCCGCGTGGTCCTCGACGGGGTCCCCCCGCCCCGCCCCCTCGTCCGGCGGCTCGTCCGCTGGGCGCTCTTCCTCGCCATCGTGGCGGTGAACGCCGGGGTGGTCGCCGGGATCGCGGGCTACCTCTACTTCTCGCGCGGGCTGCCGGAGCTGCCCCGGATCGCCGACTACCGGCCGCCCGTCATCACCGAGATGACGAGCGGCGACGGGCAGATCGCGGGCGAGTTCTTCGTCGAGCGGCGCAAGGTGGTCCCGTACGCGCGCATCCCGCGGAAGCTCGTGCAGGCGTTCATCGCCTCCGAGGACCAGGACTTCTTCGAGCACGGCGGCATCGACTGGAAGGGCACGCTCCGCGCGGCGGTGAACACCTTCGTGCTCCGGCGCCGCATCCAGGGCGGCTCCACCATCACCCAGCAGACCGCGAAGGCGCTCCTCATCAGCGCGGAGGGCTTCGAGTCCGGCACGAAGCGGAGCCTCGCCCGCAAGGCCCGCGAGTTCATCCTCGCGAAGCGGCTCGAGCGCGCGTTCACGAAGGAGGAGATCCTCTGGCTGTACCTGAACGGCGTCTACCTCGGGCACCACAGCTACGGGGTCCAGGCGGCGGCCGAGAACTACTACCGCAAGAACGTGGAGGAGCTCACGCTCGAGGAGGCGGCGCTCATCGCCGGGCTCCCCCAGGCGCCCTCGCGCTACTCGCCGTTCTCGAACCCGGAGGCGGCGAAGGACCGCCGCCGCTACGTGCTGCGCCGCATGGCGGAGGAGGGCTTCATCACGCAGGACGAGCGCCGGCGCGGCTCCGAGGCGGAGGTGAAGGTCTTCGGGGTCGACGACGTGTTCCGCGAGACGGCGCCGTTCTACGTCGAGCACGCCCGCCGCTGGGTGGTGGACCGCTACGGCAACGACCGGCTCCTCCACGACGGGCTCCGCGTGGAGCTCGCGATGGACCTCGAGAAGCAGCGCGCCGCGCAGGCGGCGATGCTCTCCGGGCTCATGGAGGTCGACCACCGGCAGGGCTACAACGGGCCGGTCGCGAACGTCGCCGGCGACGAGCGGAGGGCGCTCGCCGAGCGGCTCGCGCGCGCCTGGCCGAAGGGGTCGCTCGAGCCCGGCGAGTACTGCGTCGGGATCGTGGCGCGGGTGGACGAGAAGACGAGCGCGGCCGAGATCGAGGTCGGCGAGAACCGCGGCCTGCTCCCCATCTCCGGCATGCGCTGGGCGCGCCGGCCGAACCCGGAGGTCTCCTACCCCGACGCGCTCATCTCCCGCCTCTCGGTGGCGGTGAAGGCGGGCGACGTGGTGCTCCTCCGCCGCGTCACGCGGGAGCAGCTGCAGAAGCGCGAGAAGGAGCTCGCCGTGGGGAAGGCCGCCGCGGTGCCGGAGGCCGAGCTGCTCTTCTCGCTCGAGCAGGAGCCCAAGCTGCAGGGTGCGCTCGTCTCGGTGGACCCGTGGACGGGCTACGTGGTCGCGATGGTGGGGGGCTACGACTTCGACGCCTCCGAGTTCAACCGCGCGTTCCAGTCCTGCCGCCAGCCGGGCTCCGCCTTCAAGCCGCTCGTCTACTCCGCCGCCATCGAGAAGCTCGACTACACCCCGGCGACGATCCTCACCGACGCGCCCATCGTCTTCCGCGACGACGAGAACAGCTGGAAGCCCCAGAACTACGGGCAGGACTTCAAGGGGGACGTGACGCTCCGCACCGCGCTCGTCAACTCGATGAACATCCCGGCGGTGAAGACCGCCGAGGCGCTCACCGCGAAGGCCGGCCCGCTCGCGCTCGCGCAGTGGGCGAAGGCGCTCGGGCTCACCACGCCCGTGAAGCTCGAGCTCGGGAGCGCGCTCGGCTCGTCCTGCGTGAACCTGTGGGAGCTCACGAACGTGTACGCGCTCTTCGCGCGCTACGGCGAGAAGCGCCCGGCCGCGTTCGTGAAGCGGGTCCTCGACCGAGACGGGAACGTGCTCGAGGATCGCGCCGACTGGCGCGACCCGTGGGTCGGGCTCGACGAGCGGCTCGCCGCCGGGTTCGCCGAGGTGACGCGGCCGCGCGAGCGGGTGATGGACGAGCGGACCGCGTACATCCTCGTGCGGCTCCTGCGCGAGGTCGCGACCGTCGGCACCGGCGCGCGGGCGGCGGCGCTCGGCAAGCCGGCCGCCGGCAAGACCGGCACGACGAACGACTCGTTCGACACCTGGTTCATGGGCTTCACCCACGACCTCGCGACCGGGGTGTGGCTGGGCTACGACGTGAACGTGACGCCCCTCGGCCGCTACGAGACGGGCGGTCACGCGGCGCTGCCGATCTGGCTCTCGTACATGCGCACCGCGCTCGAGAGCAGGCCGCAGCCGGAGTTCACCGCGCCCGCCGGCATCGTGGAGGTGCGGATCGATCCGGACACCGGGAAGCCTTCCGGGGACGCGCGCGGCGTGCTCGAGCCGTTCAAGCAGGGCACCGAGCCGACCGCCGCGCAGGAGGGTCACCAGAAGGTCGAGGTCCAGGACCTTTTCATGCAGTAGCGGGGGCGCCAGCCCCCGTCAGAACCGCTCGTCTGCGCGGAGGCCGCCGGTCTTGGCGATGATCTCCGCCACCCCCACGAGATCGCGCCACTCGGCGGGCGAGAGCGGGACGACCGAGAGCCGCCCCTGGCGGAGGAGCGCCGAGCCCTCGAACGCCGGCTCCTGCTTCAGCGCCTCGAGCGGGACGGGGGCGGGGAGCGGCTCCGCCGCCCGCACGTCGACGCAGACGGTGCCGTCCCCGGTGGGATCGGGATACGCGATACGCACCACCACCGCCACGCCCACCGCCCGCTTCTCGCCCGAGTGGTAGATGACCGCGCGGTCGCCCACCTGCATCGCGCGCAGGTTGGCCTGCGCCTGCGGGTTCGAGACGCCGGTCCAGGCGGTGGTGCCCTCGCGGGCGAGGTCGTCCCACGCGTACGCGCTGGGTTCGGTCTTCAGGAGCCAGTAGGCCATGCGCCGGAGAGTTAGGCGCTGGGGGCCGGCGCCGCAACGACCGCGCGAAGCCTTCCGGATTCGCCCGTGTTATATGGGCGACGCATGTTCGGCCTCGGCTTCGGCGAGATCGTGATCATCGCCATCTTGGCGCTCCTCCTCCTCGGGCCCGACCGCCTGCCGGAGGCCGCGAAGACCCTGGGCAAGACGCTGCGCGAGGTCCGCAAGGCGACCGAGGACATCAAGGACCAGATCGAGACCGAGCTCTACTCGGACGAGCGGAAGACCACGAAGCCCGCGCTCGTCCCGCCGGTCCCGGCCGCGCCGCTCGCGCCCGCCGGGCCTCCGCCGCCGGCCACGACGGACAACGTCCCCGGCCTCGAGGCCGCCCTCGCCGAGCCGCCCGCCGCGGCGGCGCCGCCGGCGTCCAGCGGCGAGCCCGCCGTGCCCGAGACGCCCCCCAGGACTGAATGAGCTCGACCGCGCCGCAGCTCCCTCCCGCCGGCGGAGCGCCGGAGCCGGAGGGCGAGGTCCGCCTCACGTTCATGGAGCACCTCCGCGATCTGCGGAAGCGGCTCATGCACGCGCTCCTCGGCGTGCTCGTGGGCATGATCGCGGTGGGCGGGTTCGTGGAGCCCATCTTCCACTGGCTCATGAACCCGGTGCGGGCCGCGCTGCCGCCGAGCCAGCAGGTGCTGCACTACACGAGCTCGATCGAGCCGCTCATGGTCTACCTGAAGGTGGCCGTGTACGGCGGCGTGTTCGTGGCCGCGCCGTGGGTGCTCTGGCAGCTCTGGCAGTTCATCGCGCCCGGCCTCTACCGGAAGGAGAAGCGGCTCGTCGTCCCGTTCCTGTTCTTCGGGACGCTGCTCTTCTACGTCGGCGCGGCGTTCTGCTACTACATCGTGATGCCGCCGGCGTTCCCGGCGATGCTCGCCATCGCGGGCGACGCGACCCTCGTGCCGATGCTCACCATGAGCTCGACCCTCGGGCTCGTGCTCGGGATGCTGCTCGGCTTCGGGGTGGTGTTCGAGGTGCCGGTCATCATCGCGTTCCTGGCGCTCATCGGCGTGGTCTCGGCGGACACGCTCGCCAAGTACCGGCGCGTCGCCATCGTGGTGAACACGATCATCGCGGCGGTCATCACGCCCACCGGCGACCCGCTGAACCTCGCCATGATGGCCGTGCCGATGATCCTGTTCTACGAGATCGGGATCGTCCTCGCGCGGATCCTCGGCAAGAAGAAGGCCGCGCCGGCCGGCGCGGGCGCGTAGGCGGAGCGCTCGCCGAGGCGAGCCCCCATCGAAAGGCGCGCGGTCGGTCCGCCGGGGACGTAGCATCCCCGGCGTGACCTTCCACATCCTCGCCGCGCTCTTCTCCGTCTACATGCTCGCCCGCCACGCCCCGCGCGCCGTACGGCTCCTGCGCTCGCCGGAGGGGCGCGCCGCGGCGGCGATCCCCATCGTGAACATCCTCCTCGCGGTGGCGATCCTGGCCTTCGCCGTGAAAGGCCTCACCACGAGCCTTATCCCTAGATGACGGAGGCTTGCATGAAGCGGGCAGGGCAGAAGGACGTCGTCATCCTCGCCGCGAAGCGGACCCCCTTCGGGACGCTCGGCGGCGCGCTCAAGGACCAGAGCGCCACCGATCTCGCGGTGCACGCGGCGACCGCGGCGATCGCGCAGGCGGGCGTGCCGGCCGAGGACTACGGCCACGTGGTGATGGGTAACGTGGCGCAGACGAGCTCCGACGCGATCTACCTCGCGCGGCACGTGGGGCTCCGCGCCGGCCTGCCGCAGCACGTGCCCGCGCTCACCGTGAACCGGCTGTGTGGGTCGGGCTTCGAGGCGGTGATCCAGGCGGCCATGCTCATCGAGCTCGGCGAGGCGGAGGTGGTCCTCGCCGGCGGCACCGAGTCGATGAGCCAGGCGCCGCTGGTCGTGCGCGGCGCGCGCTTCGGCTTCCCCTTCGGCAAGCCGCCCGCGATGGAGGACATGCTCTGGTCGGCCGTCACCGACAGCTACGCCGGCATGCCCATGGCGCTCACCGCCGAGAAGCTCGCCGAGCAGCACCGGATCGGACAGGACGCGGTGGACGAGTTCGCGGTCCTCTCCCAGCGCCGCTGGGCGGCGGCGCACGAGGCGGGGCGCTTCCGCGAGGAGCTCGCCCCCGTCGAGGTGAAGGGCAAGAAGGGGCCGGTCTCGTTCGACCGCGACGAGCACCCGCGCCCGGACACCACCGTCGAGGGGCTCAGGAAGCTCCCCAAGGTGTTCAAGAAGGACGGCGTCATCCACGCCGGCGCGGCGAGCGGCGTCGCGGACGGGGCGGGCGTGCTGGTGGTCGCGACGCGCGAGTACGCGGAGCGCCGCGGCGTCCGGCCGATCGCGCGGATCGTGAACTGGGGCCACGCGGGCGTGGACCCGACCATCATGGGCATCGGCCCGGTGCCCGCGATCCGGAACGCGCTCGCGCGCGCCGGCGCCACCCTCGCCGACATCGACCTCTTCGAGGTGAACGAGGCTTTCGCCCCGCAGTACCTCGCGGTCGAGCAGGAGCTCGGGCTGCCTCGTGAGCGCACGAACGTGGACGGCGGCGCGATCGCGCTCGGCCACCCGCTCGGCGCGAGCGGCGCGCGCATCACCATGCACCTCGCGTACGAGCTTCGCCGCCGCGGCGGCCGGGCGGCGGTGGGCTCCGCGTGCATCGGGGGCGGGCAGGGCGTCGCCATCGTCCTCGCGCCGGTCGAGCCTTGACGGGGCTCGTCGCGATCTTGCCCGGGCCCTCCCGGGACGGTAGGGTCCAGCCCGTTCCGAGGGAGGGTACGGGATGGCGGACTTCACCGGGGTGAAGGTGTTCACGACGACGCTCGCGCGTGATCGTGAGCACATGGGCGAGCACATCACGCGCTGGCTGTCCGATCACCCCGAGTACGAGGTGGTGGAGCGCGAGGTGAAGCAGAGCTCCGACAAGGAGTTCCACTGCCTGTCGATCATCCTGTTCTACCGGGAACGAAGAAAGGCCTGACGCCACATGCCGAAAGCCCGCCGCCGCACTCCCGACCTCGGCAGCGCCTTCACGTTCGGCGGCCGGGTCCCCGCCGCGGTCGGGCTCCTCATCGTGGCGATGGCGGTCGTCACCATCGCGAGCTGGCTCGACCGGCGGGTGCTGCAGGTCCTCGCCTTCGATCCGCCCAGCGTGGTCGGCGGTCAGGTCTGGCGCCTCGTCACCTGGGTCTTCGTCCAGGACAGCCCGCTCACGCTGTTCTTCGCGGGCTTCATGCTCTGGTGGCTCGGGCAGCAGCTCGTGTTCGTGTGGGGCGAGCGCCGCTTCCTCCTGCGCTTCCTCGGGATCACGGCCGGCGCGGGCGCGCTCGCGACGCTCGTCGCGATGGTCTACGCCCCCGCCGCCATCGCCCACATCGACGCCTGGCCGACGGTGAACGCGCTGCTCGTCGTCTGGGCGCTCATGTACCCGGACCGCCCGCTCTCCTGGTTCGGCGTCGTGAACATGAGCGCCAAGATGATGGCCGCGCTCGTGGTGTTCGGGACCGTGCTCTACGCGATCGCCTACGGCGGCCCGGGCCGCTTCGCGGTGCACTTCTCCGCGCTCGCGCTGGCGTGGGTGATGTCGCGCGGCCTCTCGCTCGGCAAGTACTGGCGGAAGGCCCGGCGCAGCGTGGAGGAGCGCGAGGCGCGCCGCCGCGCGAAGCACCTCAAGGTGGTCCGCCGCGACGGCAAGGACGAGCCGCCGCGCTGGATGAACTGATGGACCGGGGGGACCGCGCCTCCCGCGCTTCGCGGGGCCCTCCCCGGTCGCCGCTCAGCTCAGCGACACTTCCTTGGTCGCCGCCCGGTAGACCCAGATCCGGCCGGTGTTCGTGCGGGTGTCGCCCGGGATCATGAAGAACCCGGGGCCGTCCTCGCGGTAGGCGGGGCTGTAGCCCGCCACCTGGCGGCCGTCGCGGAACGTCACGCGGACCTTCTTCCCCTCCGCCGCGGGCGGCGCCTCGCCCGGCGCGAGCATGAAGAAGATCGCCTTCACCTTCTCGGTCGCGATCTGCTCGGCGGCGGCGCCGGGCGCGCTCGCGAGGGCGAGCGCCGGCGCGGTGAGGTCGGCGTCCTCGATGACGCCGCGCTTCACGGTGCCCTCGAGCGTGTGCACGACCACGCGGTGCGAGCCGGCGGCGCGGGTCAGCGGGTCTGCGGCAGCGGCGGCCGGCGCCGACACCGGCGCGCTGGCCGCGGCCACCGGCCTCGCGGGACCGGGCGCGATCGCCGGAGCGGCCGGGGCGGCGCCGCGCCGAG
>NZ_JALCYY010000031.1 GCF_022690685.1 Anaeromyxobacter terrae
CCCCCCAGCACAATGTCAGACAGGTGTGATACCAACCTCTGTTGCCCGACCACCCCTGTGAGGCGAGCGCGTATTCTTGCTCGCGGCCTTCTGCGTGGTACACGGGGACGGTTGGGCGATATCGGAGGATTTCGGATGGGGAAGGCGCAGTCGTCCCAGGCTTCGATCTCGACGCGGACGCAGGAGTTCACCCCGCGCGAGCTTCCGCTGAAGGTCCCCGAGAACCCACCCCGTCAGGCACCGCGTCCTCCGCGGCGCCCGGCCGACCGCATCAAGGAAGCCCTGCTCCGCTGGCTCGAGGAGGAGATGTGATGCTGGAGTTCCTGCCCTTCGACGACGAGTCACCCTCCCTCATCGACGAGCTCGTGGAGGAGATCGACGCTGCAGTGGACGCGTCGTTCCTCGCGGACATGGCCGAGGCTTTCGAGCGGGTGAAGCGCGCGCGCGAGCAGGTCGCCGCCGCGATCGCCTAGTCCTTCGGCAGCCTGGCCGCGCCGGCTCCGTCCGCCGCGGCCTGGTAGTCGGCCTCCTCGGCGTCTAGGCCCGCCTCGATCGCGCCCGGAGCGGCGAAGATCCGCCCGAGCTGGATGTGCCGCGAGAAGAGGAAGAAGAGCCCGAGCCCGACCTGCTGCGCGAGCTGCACCGCCCAGATCACGTTCGCGTACGCGACCCCCCGCGTCGCCACGGCCTCGCGCGACGCGAAGAGCGACAGCCCGAGCACGATCGCCCCCTGGAACGTGCCGATCATGCCGGGGCCGGCGGGGATCATGACGCCGATGACGAGGACGCCGAGGAGCGTGCAGGCCTCGATCGCGCCGAGGTCGAAGCCGAACCCGCGCGCGAGGAGCGCCATCCCCCACGCGTTGAGTCCCCAGTAGCCCGCGGTGAGCAGGAAGAACAGCACGAGCTTGCGCCGGCTCGGCACGAGCCGCAGCCCGTGGATGAACGCGTCGAGCATCCCAGACGCCCGCGCCGCGAGGCGGGGCGAGAACGGCTGGAGGAGCGCCGCGGCGATGCGCACCGCGAGCCCGCGGTTCCGGTAGGCGACGACGAGGAACGCGAGCAACCCGAGGAACGCGAGCGACACGAAGACGCCGCCGGTCCGGAGGAGCCGCACGCCGGGCGCGCCGTCCGGAACGGCGAGGAGGGTCACGACGAGCAGGAGGCCGGTGAACACCCCGTCCACCACGCGCTCGACCACGACCGAGGAGAGCGCGGACGAGACCCGCAGGCGCGGGCGCTCGGCCACGAGGTACGGGCGGGCGAACTCGCCGAGCCGGAACGGCAGCACGACGAGCGCCATGATCCCGACCGCAGAGACCGCGTTGAGCCTCGAGAAGGGCAGCTTCGCGACGGGCTCGAGGAGGATCCCCCAGCGCACCGTCCGCGCGAGGTGGATGCAGAGGAGGGTGAGCACGTACGGCGCGAGGTAGCGGTAGTCCGCGGCGCGGATCTCCTGCGCGATCGCAGACACGTCCTTGCCGCGCAGGGTGAGCCACAGCGCCGCCCCGGAGATCGCGATCCCCACGAGCGCCTGCACGATGCGTCTCACGCGAACTCCTCCAGGGCGAGGCCGCGCCGCGAGCGCGGCGCGCGGCCGTCCGCCGGTCCCACCGGCACCGCCGCGGGTGGGCGGTGATATCACGCGGCCGGCGCCGCGGCCAGCGGACCCGGGGCGCTCCCCCTGCCCTCGTCCCTCAGGCCACCGGGTACCGCGGCGGCTCGCCGCGGGCGACGCGGGCCACGTCCTCGAGGACCCGCCGCGCCATCGCCGCGCGCGTCTCGCGCGTGCCCGAGCCGAGGTGCGGCGTGAGCACCACGTTCGGCAGGCGCAGGTACGCCTCCGGCACGCGCGGCTCGTCGGGGAAGACGTCCAGCCCCGCCGCCCCCACCCGGCCGGCGGCGAGCGCCTCGGCGAGCGCCGCGTCGTCGACCACGCCGCCGCGCGCGGTGTTCACCACGATGGCCCCGGGCTTGAGGCGCGCGATGCGCTCGCGCGAGAGGAGCCCGCGCGTCTCCGGGGAGAGCGGCACGTGCAGGGAGACGAAGTCGCTCTCCGAAAGCAGGCGGTCGAGCGGCACCCGCTCCGCCCACCCGAGGCCGGCGTCGGCCGGGCTCGCGTACAGCACGCAAAGCTCGAACCCGCGCGCGCGGCGAGCGAACGCCTGGCCGATGCGGCCAAAGCCGATGACGCCCACCGTCTTGCCGGTCACCTCCGTCCCGAGCATCCAGCTCGGGTCCGCCTCGGTCCAGCCGCCGGCGCGGACGATCCGGTCCGCCTCGACGATGCGGCGCGCGGCCGCGAGGAGCAGCGCCATGGCGTGATCGGCGGTGGCGTCGGTCACGACCTCGGGCGTGTTCGTGACGAGCACCCCGCGCCGCCGGCACGCGTCGAGATCGAGGTGGTTCACGCCGACGCCGTACGAGGCGACGTGCCGGAGCGCCGGGAGCGCCTCGACGAGCGCGGCGTCCACGCGGTCGAGGTAGGTCGGTACGAGCACCGTCGCGTCGCGCGCCTCCTCGAGGAGCCGCTCGCGAGGCGGCGGCCGGGGCGCGCCGCCGCGGATCTCGAAGACCTCGCGGAGCGGCACGAGATCCGCGCCCGGGAGGGCGCGGACGAGGTAGAGCACCGGCTTCACGCGTCGTCCCCATCGGGCTCGGACGGTGGCGCCGGCACCTCGACGCCGTCCCCCGCGCGCGGCCCGGGGACGCGGTACTCCTCCCCGAGCCACTTGCCGAGATCGAGCAGGCGGCAGCGATCCGAGCAGAACGGGAACGCGCGGTTCTCGGTGCGGGGCGGGACGGGCTTTCCACAGATCGGGCAGGCGCGCGGCACGCCCGAGATCTACCGCGACCGCCCGGGCGCGTGCATCTGGATCCTCGCCCGCCCGGTCGCCCGCCGTCACGAGCCCGGACAGCTCGCCGGGAGGAGCGGACGGATCGCCTCCTCGAGCTCCGCGCCGCGCATGCCGCCCTCGAAGACGTGCCGCACCTTGCCCTCGGCGTCGAGCACGTAGGTGCGCGGATAGCCGCGCACGCTCCACGGCTCCAGCGCCTGGGCGCGCTCGTCCACGAGGATCGGGTACGGGATCTGCGCCGCGAAGCGCGCGACGTCCTCCCGCGCGGACTCCTCCGCGACGCCGAGGATCTCGAAGCAGCGGCCGCGGTGCGCGCGCCAGACCTCGGCGAACTCCGGGATCTCCTCCCGGCACGGGCCGCACCAGGTGGCCCAGAAGTTCACGGCGACGACCTTCCCGCGCAGCGCGGTGAGATCGACCGGCCGCCCCTGCAGGTCGGGCAGGACGAGCGGCGGCGACGGCTCGCCGGAGCCGCCGGATCGCCCCGCCCCGCGGAGGAGGAGCTGCGTGACGACGAGCGCGGCGACCGCGACGATGACGAGCTTCAGCCAGTTCCGCATGGGCCTCGAAAGTATAGGCGCCCCCCGGCGCCAGACCGTAAGATCCACGCGCCTCGATGAGGATTCACGCGCTACTCCTCGGAGCGGCCCTCGCGGCCTTCCCGGCCGCGGCCCAGACGGCGCCGAACGCCGAGGAGCCCCCCGCGGCGGGCGTGCTGACGCGCGCGCCCGAGCTCATCGCGTTCGTCCCCGCCGAGTACCCCCCTGACGCCGAGGCGGCCGGCATCGAGGGCTCGGTCGAGCTCTCCATCGTCATCGACGAGCACGGCGAGGTGCAGCAGGCGGTGGTGGTGGACCCCGGGCCGCACCCGGGCTTCGCCGCCGCGGCGCTGCACGCGGTGCAGCAGTTCCGGTTCCGGCCCGCCGAGATCGACGGCAAGCCCGCGCCGGTGGAGATCGCCTACCGCTACGACTTCGTCCTGCGACGCGCGCCTCCGCCCCCGCCGGTCGAGGCGCCGGTGATGCTCACGGGGCGCGTCATCGAGCGCGGGACCCGGACGCCGGTGGCGGGCGCCTCCGTCGACGTGGGCGGCGTCGCGACCGAGACGGACGCTGACGGCCGCTTCGCGGTGCGCGGGGTCGCGCCCGGGCCGGCGCAGGTTCGCATCGTCTCGGCGGAGCACGAGACCTTCACGGTCACGGAGACGATCGAGGCCGGTAAGCAGCTGGAGGTCGAGTACCGGCTCTCGCGCCGGAGCTACGATCCGTACGAGGCGGTGGTGCGAGGCGAGCGGCCGCGGCGCGAGGTGAGCGTCCACACGCTCGAGGTCGAGGAGATCCGGACCATCGCCGGGACGCAGGGCGACACGCTGAAGGTCATCCAGAACCTGCCGGGCGTGGCGCGCAGCCCGTTCGGCATCGGGCTGCTCGTGGTGCGCGGCTCGGAGCCCGCCGAGACCAACGTCTACCTCGACGGCATCCCGGTCCCCCTGCTCTTCCACTTCGGCGGCATCACCTCGGTCGTCTCCTCCGACGTGATCGAGTCGCTCGAGTTCCTCCCCGGCAACTTCGCGACCCGCTACGGCCGCGCGCTGGGCGGCACCGTGGATCTGCGCACGCGCGAGGGGCGCGACGCCTTCCACGGGGCGGCGCAGCTCGACGTGTTCGACGGGCGCGTGGAGCTCGAGGGACCGCTCGCGGGCGGGACCGGGTTCCTCGCGGTGCGGCGCAGCTGGGTGGACGCCGTCCTCGCAGTGGTCCTGCCGCGCGTCGCCCCGGACACCGCCAACGAGCTCCGAGTCGCGCCGCGGTACTGGGACTACCAGGGGAAGTGGTCGCGTCCGCTGCTCGGCGGCACCCTCTCGCTCCTCGCCTACGGCTCGGACGACAAGCTCGAGTTCGTCGACCGCAGCGAGTCCTCCGGGCGGCCCACCTTCTACCTCTCGACGGTCTTCCACCGCGTCGGCGCCCGCTGGCGGCGGACGATCGGGCCGGCGCGCAACGACCTCGTCGTGGCGCTCGGGCGCGACAGCTTCGACGTGCTCCAGTCGTCCAATTTCGGGATCCTCTCCGAGATCCGCTCGCTCACCCTGCGCGACGCCCTCACCTGGCGCGCGTCGGAGCGGCTCACGCTCGAGGCCGGGGTCGACGGGATCTTCCGCTCGTTCGACTACTCCATCTACGCGCCGCCCCTGAACGCGCCGGGCTCGATCGATCAGCAGGGCCAGGAGCGGCCCGAGGCGACCGTCGGCGAGAGCGCGCGCGGCTCCTGGCTCGCGCCGGCCGGCTACGTGGAGGCCGACTGGCGCGCGACGACGCGGCTCCGGCTCGTCGCTGGGTTGCGCCTCGACGGCGACTCGCGGCTGCGGGGGCGGAAGACCTGGCTCGACCCGCGGGTCTCCGCGTTCTACGACCTCCGCGCGGGCACGCTCCTCACCGCGGCGGCCGGGCTGTTCGGCTCGGCGCCCCAGGTGCAGGACCTCACCGAGAGCTTCGGCAACCCGGAGCTCGGCGCGCAGCACGGGCTCCACCTCTCGCTCGGCGTCCGCCAGGCGCTGCCGTGGTCGGCGCGCCTCGAGCTCACCGGCTTCTACAAGCGGCTGTGGGACCTCGTCGTCCCGACGCGGGCCACCGACGCGCAGGGGAACCTCGAGCAGCTCTCGAACCGCGGCCACGGCCGGGCGTTCGGCCTCGAGGTGCTCCTCCGCCGCGAGCTCGCGCGGGGCCTGTTCGGCTGGCTCTCGTACACGTGGTCGCGCTCGGATCGCCAGGACGACCCGACGATGCCGTCGTACCCGGAGTGGCACCCGTTCCCCCTCGACCAGCGCCACATCCTCGCGCTGGTCCTCTCGTACCGGCTGCGCGGCGACTGGATCCTCGGCACGCGCGTGCGCGGGGTGAGCGGCAACCCGTACACGCCGCTCGATGGCAGCGTGTACGACGCCGACTCGGGACGCTACCAGTGCATCCCCGCCCCCGGCCGGTACTCCGGCCGCCTGCCCGGGTTCTTCCAGGCCGACGCTCGACTCGACAAGCGCTTCGTGTTCCGCTCCTGGATGATGTCCGTTTACGTGGACGTGCAGAACGTCACGAACCGCGAGAACGCCGAGTTCCGCTTTCCGAGCTACGACTGCTCGCAGACCGTGGCGATCCCCTCCGTCCCCGTCCTTCCCGCGCTCGGGCTCCGCGCCGAGTGGTGACCCCATGCCCCGCCCCGTCACGCTCGCCGCGGCCCTCGCCCTCGCCCTCTCCGCCTGCAACACCGGCTTCGCGCCGCAGTATCTCGTCGCCGACCTGCGCATCCTCGCGGTCCGCTCGCAGGTGACGGGGAGCCTCGCGGCGGATGCCCGGCTCGGCGACACCGTGCGGCTCACGGCGCTCGTCGCGAACCCGCTCGGCCGCGCGCCCCTGCGCATCCGCTGGGCGACCTGCATCCCGGACGGCACCGAGGCGCTCCCGCCCTGCCTCGACCCGGAGGCCCTGAGAGACGTCGACAGCCTCCTCGCCGCGCCGGGCGTCGTCGCGCTCGGCGAGGGGAGCTCGATCGAGGTGACGGTGCCGGAGGTCGCGGGCGCCTTCGACCGGCTCATCGCGCGCGCCGAGGCGGAGCCCGCGCTCGCGTGCCGCCTCTACCTCGAGCTCCCCGTGCTCGTCGTCGCCGACGCGGGCGGGAAGCGCGAGGTGGCCGTGAAGCGCGTCCGGCTCATACCCGGGAGCGAGATCGCCGCGACCGAGCTCGCCGGCGCGTACGTGACGAACTCGAACCCGGTGCCGCTGGCGGTCCGGCGCGTGCCGAGCGAGGACGTGCCGTGCGGCGAGGGCGTCCCGGTCCTGGTGCCGTGCTGGGACGCCACCGCCTGCGACGCAGCGGGGTGCGGGGCCGACGGCTTCTGCGCCGCGGGCTTCCCGGCGGGGCGCGGCGTGCTCTGCGCCCGCGCGGACCCGGGCGCGGCGGATCCGCCCTACTACCAGTGCGCGCCCGACGGGGCGCGCACGCCGTTCTTCGAGTCGCTCGACTGGCAGTGGTACGTGACCGCGGGACGGTTCCCCGAGTTCACCGGCGTGGGGAACGCGACGGGCGACGCGGTGGAGTTCGAGGCGCCCGCGGGGCCATTCACGATCTGGGTCATCCTGCGCGACGGCCGCGGCGGCGAGGCGTGGTTCGAGCGCCAGGTACCTGGCGGGTGACGGGACGCGGCGTCGCTGCTGCTAGGGCACCGCGCTCGCCGCGCCGCTGACGCCCGACCCGAGGAGCGTCTTCACGTCGTCGTCGGTGAAGTACAGGCCGCCGCCGAAGAAGACGTCCGTGCCGACGTTGAAGCTGCGGCCGCCCGGGTACTTGCCGGTCTCCCACTGGTTCAGGAAGTCGTCGACGCCGGTCGTGACGTAGAAGTGCTGGAAGAAGTGGTAGTTCGCCCAGATCTTCGCGCGCGGGTAGACGGAGCGGCCGGGGCGCGAGAACTGGTACATGTTCACCGACAGCTGGAGCGCGTCCTGGAGGAGGTGCAGGTCCGAGCCGACGCCGCCGGAGCCCTCGATGATGCCAGCGCGGAACGTGACGGGCCCGTAGCGCTTCGCGAGCTCCAGCGACAAGCTGAGCTTCTCCTCGTTCAGCGTGCGCGTGACGAGCGTCGTGCTCTCGACGTTCGAGCCCGGCGGTCGCGTGGTGATCGTCTCGGTCGTGACGGTGTTCACGCCGCGTGGATCGGAGACCAGCTCGATGAGGTAGTACTTGTCGGGCCGCGGCATGAGCCGCGCGCCGAAGTAGATCTTGGCGCCCGGCCGCCCCTCGGAGACGGTCTGGTTGAGCAGCCACTCGGAGCGGAGCTGGAGCTGGACCTGCAGCTTCACGAGCCGGTCGACGTAGTCGCTGAGCCCCTCGACCGCGTCGCCGACCTTGCGGCCGAGGCGCTCGTCGACGAGGAGCTTGCCCGCAGGGCTCTTCCCCTCGTTGACCTTCTCGAGCATCGAGTCGAGCTTGCCGAGGCTGCCGTTCAGCCGGTCCACGGCCTGCTTCACGCCGCCGACCTGGGCCTGGGCGATGGCGCGCTGCTCGGGGGTGAGCAACGATCCGCTCGGCGCGCCCGCGACCCCAGGCGCTCCCGCGACCCCTGGCGCCCCTGGCGCCCCCGGCACGCCCGGCTCGCCGCGGGCCCCCGGCGCGCCGCCCCGGCCAGTACCCTGCGGGTCGATGATGTCCTGGACGCTCGCGAGGACGACGTTGAGGCGCGCGGTGAGATCCTCGACGTTGCGCGCGATGTTGTGGATCCGCTCCTTGTCGCGGCCGGAGATCTCGGAGATGTCGCCCGTGAAGTCGCGGGTGTTCTGGAGGATCTGCGAGAGCGTCTGACCGTTCTCGGAGACGACCTGGTCCACCTCGCGCGTGATCCGGGCGAGGTTCTCGATGATCTCGCGCAGGCTCCCCTGGTTGCCGCTCACGGTCTTCGCGAGGTCGCCCGTGACGGCCTGGACGTCGATGGCGATCTTCGCCATCGCGTCCATGAGCTCCTGGGTCGTGGCCGCCGCGCGCGCGCAGACGATCTCGCGCTTCTCCTCGGGGAGGTTGCGGAGGAGCGGCGTCGCCTCGGTGCCCGGCGTCGCCTCGAGGGTGGCGTCGGGGAGGAGGGCCGACGGATAGGTCTTCGTGAGGCACGCGTCCGTGTGCAGCTCGATCTCGTTCTTGACCCGGATCTCCAGGCGCGCGCGGGCGCCCTCGAGCCGGATCCCGTCTACCTCGCCGATCTGGATGCCGGCGATCTGCACGCGGCTCTTCCAGGTGAGGCCGGTCGCGTCGCGGAAGTACGCGTGGACGACGTAGCTGTCCCGGTCGGAGAACCCGCCCTTGCGGAAGAAGGTGAGCGCGATGAGGAACGCGATGCCGGTGACGGCAGCGAGGATGCCCACGGCGAGCGCCCTGTTGACTACCGGCTTCAAGCGGATCGGTCCTCGGAGGCCTGCTTCTCGAACCACATCGAGAGGAACCGCTGCACGTATGGGTCCTTGCTGTCCCGCACCTCGGCGGGGGTCCCCTCGGCGGCGAGGTGCCCATCGTAGAGCACCGCGAGGCGGTCGGCCACCTTGAAGGCGCTCGCGATGTCGTGGGAGATGACCATGCTCGTGATCCCGAGCGCCCGCTTCGCGTTCAGTATCATCCCGTCCACGTAGTCGGTGGTGATGGGGTCGAGGCCGGTGGTCGGCTCGTCGTAGAGCACCACCTGCGGGTCGGAGACGAGGGCGCGGGCGAGCGCCACGCGCTTGCGCATGCCGCCGGAGAGCTCGGACGGCCAGCGCGGCAGGACCTCCTCGCCGAGATCGACGACGCGAAGCTTCTCGATCACCCGCCGGCGCACCTCGTCCGGGGCGATCCGCTCGCCGCGCCGCTTCTCGGTGAGCGGAAACGCCACGTTCTCGTACACCGTCATCGAGTCGAAGAGCGCGGCGCCCTGGAACACCATCCCGAACAGCTGGCGCGCCTCGGTGAGCGCCTTCCCGTGGAGGGAGGAGATCTCGATCCCGCCGACGTGCACCGACCCGCGATCGGGCTTGAGGAGCCCGATGACGTGCTTCATGAGGACGGTCTTACCCGAGCCCGACCCACCGAGCACGACGTACGTCTGCCCCTTGGGGATCTTGAGCGTGATCCCCTTCAGCACGTGGTTCTCGCCGAACGACTTCCAGAGCTCGCGGACCTCGATCACGGCTCAGGTCCCCACCGAGACGAAGGTGATCGCGTAGTCGGCGAGCAGGATGAAGATGGAGCTCGAGACGACGCCGCGGGTCGTCCCCTCGCCCACCCCCCGCGCGCCGCCCGTCGCCGCGTAGCCGCGCCAGGTGGTGATCACCGAGACGATGAGCCCGAACACCACCGCCTTGAGCAGGCCGTGGAGGATGTCGCTCACCTTCATGAACTCCTGGGTGTGAGCGAGGTACGGGCCGATGGGGATCCGCGCGACGTACACGCCCATCACGAACCCGCCGGCGTAGCCGAGCGCGTTGAAGAGCATGGTGAGCATCGGGAACATGAGCAGCGACGCGATCACCCGCGGCACGACCAGGTACTGGATCGGGTTCACCGCCATCGACTCCATCGCGTCGATCTGCTCGGTGACGCGCATGGTGCCGAGCTCGGTCGCGATGGCGCTGCCGGCGCGGCCGGTGACCATGAGCGCGGTGAACACCGGCGACAGCTCGCGGGCGAGCGAGAAGGCGACCGAGCCGCCGACGTAGCCCTCGGCCGCGAACTGCTTCATCGCGAAGTTCATCTGCAGCGCGAACACCATGCCGGAGAACGTGCCGGTGACGCCGACGATGAAGGCGGAGCCCACGCCGATGAAGGCCATCTGGGCGAGCACGAGCTCGGGGCGGAACGGCGGCCGGAAGACCCACGCGACCATCTCGACCGCGAACAGGAGCATCCGGCCGAAGTCCTCGAGGGCGGCCTTGAGACGATCCATCGGCGCGCACTATCGCATGCCGGCGACCGCTGCGCCGCTTTCCCGAGGCGGGTTGCGGGCCGGCGGCCCATCGCTATACTCGCGCGCCCCATGGTCAAGGTCGGTGGCGAGGTCGATGCGTTCTGCACGAAGTGCCAGCTCATGCTCGCGCACACCGTGCACGCAGTGGTGTCGAGCAGGCCGGTGAAGGTCGAGTGCAACACCTGCCACGGCGTGCACCGCTACCGCGATCCGCCCGGCAGCTCGGCCCCTCGTCCCGCCGGAGCGCGGGCGGAGCGCCCGGCGCGCGAGAAGGCGGTGGTGGTCGCGTTCGAGGACCTCCTCGCCGGCAAGGATCTCTCCGGCGCGCAGCCCTACTCCCCGAAGCGCACCTACGGCGTGAACGACGTCGTCGACCACCCCACGTTCGGCCGCGGGTTCGTCTCGGCGGTCCGCGACGCGGGCAAGATCGAGGTGACGTTCCGCTCGGACGTGAAGCTGCTCGTCCACGGACGGGGCTAGCCCCCCTCACCCCGCCCGCAGCGCCTCGATCGCCCCGGCCATGTCGTCGGGCAGCGGCGCATCGAGGACGAGCGGGGCGCCCGTCGCGGGGTGGCGGAGCTCGAGCCGCGCCGCGTGGAGCGGCGTCCTCGCGAGGAGCAGCCGTGCGTCCGGCCCGAGGAGCGGACCCTCGTCGCCGTAGTCGGGGTCCACCGCGAGCGGGTGGCCGGCGTGCATGAGGTGGACGCGGATCTGGTGCGTGCGCCCGGTCTCCGGCAGCGCCTCGACGAGCGCGAGCACGCCGCCCGCCCAGGCCCGCGGCGGGAAGACCTCGAGCCGCCGGATCACCGTCGCCGCCGCCTTGCCGCGCGCGTCGCCGGGCCGCGCGGGGCGCATCCGTCCCCGGCGCGCCGGGGCGATCGCCGCGTCGAGGCGCGCCTCCTCGGGCGGCGTCCCGCGCACGAGGGCGAGGTAGCGCTTGCGCGGCTCGCCCCGATCGAACGCGAGGTTCAGCGTCCGGTGCGCCTCGGCGGAGCGCGCGAAGACGAGCACCCCGGTCGTGCCGCGATCGAGCCGGTGCACGACCCACAGCCTCCCGTGGGCGGCCTCGAGCTCCTCTCGCAGGCTCCGCTCGTCGCCCCCGCGCCCGGGGATGACGATGCGCCCGGCCGGCTTGTCCACCGCGAGCAGCGCGGCGTCCTCGTGGAGGACCCGGAGGTCCCCTGCCCCGGCGCTCACACCATCTTCCTCGCGGGGACGACCGACACCGGCCCGAACCGCTCGAGCGCCGGCGCGATCGCCTTCGCCGGGCCGACCGCCACGACCACGCGCCGCTCGAGCGGGAAGTAGCGGCGCGCCGCGAGGCGGCACTCGTCCGCCCCGATCGCGCGGACGTGATCCCGGAACAGCCGGATGTCGTCGTCGGGGAGATCGAAGAGGGCGAGGTCCGCGAGCTTCTCGGCGAGCTGGTCGTGCGTCTCGAGGGAGAGCGGGAAGAGGCCGCAGAGATAGCTCTTCGTGCGCTCCAGCTCCTCGGCCGTGGGCCCCTCGTCGCTGAAGCGCGCCGTCTCGTCGAGCGCGACCTGCACGATCTCGCCGGTGGTCTCGACCTTCGTGAAGGTCGAGATGAAGAAGACGCCGCCCGACGCGCTCGTCGAGAACCGGCTGCGCACCCCGTAGGAGAGGCCGCGGTTCACCCGGATCGCCTCCATGAGCCGCGAGGTGAAGCCCCCGCCGAGCAGGGCGCTCGCGACGATGCCGGGGACGTAGTCCGGGCTCTTGCGCGGGAACCCCTGCGACGCGATGCGCACCTGCGACTGCGTGATGTCCGGCTTGTCCACCACCACCACCCGCGTCTCGGGCGCCGCGGGGGCGCGCACCGGCGGCTCCGCGCCCTCCGGCCCGCGCCAGGCGCCGAAGCGCTTCCGCACGAGCGCGAGCACCTCCCCGAGCTCCACCTTGCCCACGACGACGAGGATCGCCTCGGAGGGCCGGTAGTGGCGGGAGTGGAACCCGACGACGTCGCCGCGGCTCGCCTCGGTGAGGTCCCGGACGCGCCCCTCGGGCGAGTGGCCGTACGGATGATCGCCGAAGGCGGCGGAGAGCATGGCGCGGTCGGCGACCACCGACGGCTCGTCGAGGTCGTGGGCGAGCGCTGCGACCTCGCGCCGCTTCAGCCGCTTCACCTCGGCGGGCGGGAAGATCGGGTGCGTCGCCACGTCCGCGAGGATGTCCATGCAGCGCGGGAGCTCCTCGACCGGGGCCGAGAGGCCGAAGTAGGTCGCGTCCTCGTCCACGCCCGCGCCGAGCTCCGCGCCGAGCGACTCGACGGCGAGGTCGATCTCGGGGCCGGTGCGACGCCGCGTCCCACGCCGCGCGGCGAGCGCGACGAGGTGGGCGAGGCCGCTGCGGCGCGCGGGGTCGAGCGACGAGCCGCCGCGCAGCACGAGGCGCACCGCCGCGAGGGGGACCCCCGGGCGCTGGGCGACGACGACGGAGAGCCCGGTCGGCAGGGTCTCGCGGTGGATGGCCGGCAGCGCGATGGGCGTGCTCACCGCTTCACCTCGGGGTCGAGCGCGACGACGTTGCGCCGGGAAGGATCCAGGTACTCGGCGGCGACCCTTCTCACGTCGCGCGGACCGACCGCGGCGTAGTGCTCGAGGGCGTGCCCAGCCTCGCGCCAGTCGCCGAGCAGCGCCTCGGCCTGTCCGAGCGCGTGCGCGATCCCGTGGTGAGTCGCGAGCTCGTGCAGGACCGAGCTGCGGAGCAGCGCCTGCGCGCGCCGCACCTCGGCGCCCGAGACCCCCTTCGTCGCGACCCGGTCGAGCTCCTCCCAGAGGATCGCCTCGGCCCGGGCGCTCTTCACCTTCGGCGCGAGCTCCGCGAAGGCGAGGAACACCCCCGGGTCGATGCGCCAGCCCCAGCCGATCGACACCGACACGGCGACCTCCTCGTCCTGCACGAGGCGGCGGCGGAGCCGCGACGACTCGCCCACGGCGAGGCACACCTGGAGGACGTCGAGCGCGGCCGAGTCCGAGCTGCGGGCCGCCGGCCCCCTCCAGCCGGCGAGGAGCGCGGGCGCCTGGGCCGGGTAGCGGACGACCGCGCGACGCTCCCCGCGCTGGGGCGGCTCGCCCTGCGGGACCGGGGCGGGCCGCGGGCCGGCGGGGATGTCGGCGTAGTGGCGCTCGAGGAGCTCGAGCGTCGCGTCCGGGTCCATGTCGCCAACGACGTACACCGCCGCGTTGTTCGGCGCGTAGTAGGTGCGGAAGAACGCCTCGCAGTCGTCCCGCGTGATGCGCTCGATGTCGTCCATCCAGCCGATCACCGGCCAGCGGTACGGGTGGGCGAGGAAGACGAGCGACTCGAGCTGCTCCTCCATGAGCCCGAAGATCGAGTTCTCCGTGCGCAGCCGGCGCTCCTCCTTCACGACCTCGCGCTCCTGCTCGAGCGAGTCGGTCGTGAGCCGGAGCGAGCGCATCCGGTCCGACTCGAGGTCGATGACCGTCTCGAGGGCGTCGGGCGCGAAGTCCTCGTAGTACGCGGTCACGTCGTTCGACGTGTAGGCGTTCGAGTGACCGCCGCGCGACTCGAGGACGCGATCGAACTCCTTCGGCCCGTACTTGGCCGCCCCGTTGAACATCATGTGCTCGAACAGGTGGCTGATGCCGGTCGTGCCGAGCCGCTCGTTGCGCGAGCCGACCTGGAAGAACGTGTAATAGCTGAGCGTCGGCGCGCTCCGGTCATGCAGGAGCCGGACGCGGAGGCCGTTCGGGAGCGTGTGCGCCCTCACCTGCTCGAGGTCGAGGACGCCGGTGTGCGCGGGGGGGGTCGCCATGTGCGCGCGCGAACATAGCCGCCGGGCGGCGCAGCGTCCACGCGCGAGGTCGGGGAAGCGGGGCGAGACTCGGATGTTCCTGTGAGTGGAGCCCCCCGCCCGGAAGTGCGTCACCCCTCGTCTGGAGGCTGGACGCATGGTCCGTGGATCGCGGCACCGTCTCGCCCTAAAGGAGTCGGTCCTTTTCGCTAGAGCGGGTCGTTATTGTGTTTCTCGACACCTCGAGGAGAGCGCACCGAGCATGGCCAGCAAGAACAAGCCACAGCGTGACCCCCGCCGCGAGGAGCTGCGACGGCTCGGGGAGCGCGTTCGCGAGGAGCGCCGCAGCCGCGGCCTCACGCAGGAGGCGCTCGCCGAGGCGCTCGACCTGTCGGTCGCGTACGTGAGCCTCATCGAGCGGGGCGGCCGCAACCCGCCCTACACCACCGTGGTCGCGATCGCGCGGGCGCTCGGCGTCCCGGCGTCGCGCATGGTGGCGGACGAGTAGTCTCCTGCGGAGAGCCGGGTGGTGTGGCCCCGACGATGGCGTCGGCGGGGCGGGAGCGCAGTTCGCGTCTAGAGGGAGTCCAGCGGGCGCCCGCAGCTGGCGCAGCGCCCCGCGCGCCGCCGCAGCGGGAGGCCGCAGCCGGGGCAGCGCTTCACCTCGCGAGGCCGCTTCACGCGCGCGGCGCGTCCGTCGCCGGGAGGAGCGCGGCCGGCCTCGAGCCGGGCGATGCGATCCTCGAGCTGCTCGATACGGGCGGCGAGCTCGGTGAGGGTGAGGCGCCTCGGCACGTTGGCGCGAGCGTGCCACGCACGCCACCCCGGTCAACTTTCCCGGCGGGCCTCACGCCCGCCGGCTCGCCGGCCCGCGCGATCATTTGAGCCCGCGGACGGGGCGGGTTATCACGGCCACCGACATGCCAACCGCCAGAGGGGGCGCCCCGGCGGGCGCCGGCGCGCACGCCGCGCCCGTCACGCCGGCCGCGGGGCGCGCGTACGAGGCGCCCGAGATCCTGTCGCTGCTCGCCGCGCCGCACGTCGGCCACCGCGAGGTGCCGCGCGCCCGCCAGATCTTCGTCAACCGGAACCTCCGAATGGACAAGATCGAGCTCGTCGGCTTCGACATGGACTACACGCTCGCGATGTACCACCTGCAGCAGCTCGAGGAGCTCGCGTTCGGGATGACGCTCGCGCGCATGATCTCGGCGCTCGGGTACCCGCAGCAGCTCGGCGCGCTCCACTACGACCCCGCCTTCGTCATCCGCGGGCTCGTGATGGACAAGCTGCACGGCAACATCTTCAAGATGGACCGCCACAACCACGTGGGCCGCTGCTACCACGGGCGCCGCCCGCTGCCGCACGAGGAGCTCCGCCGCCTCTACCGCGACGAGAAGGTCCACCTCTCCTCCCCGCGCTTCGCCTGGATCGACACGCTCTTCGCGCTGCCGGAGGCGAGCCTGTTCGCCGGGATCATCGAGCTCCTCGAGGGCGAGGGGCAGACCATCGACTACGAGAAGCTCTGGGCGGACATCCGCGAGTCCATCGACACGGTGCACCGCGACGGCACGCTCAAGGCGGAGGTGAAGAAGGACCTCCCGCGCTACCTCGTGAAGGACCCGGAGCTCGGGCCCGCGCTCCACAAGCTCCGCTCCGGCGGGAAGAAGCTCTTCGTCCTCACGAACTCGCTCTGGGACTACACCGACGCGGTGATGTCCTACGTCCTCGACGGCGTCCTCCCCGAGTACCCGAGCTGGCGGAACTACTTCGACGCGGTGGTGACCGGCGCGGCGAAGCCGGCGTTCTTCTCCGAGCGGCGACCGCTCTACGCGCTCGCGCCGGACGGCGCGCGCGCGGGCGAGGCGACCTCCATCGAGCGCGGCCGCTGGTACGAGGGCGGCGATCTCCCCACGCTCGAGCGGCTCATCGGCATCGGCGGCGACCGGGTCCTCTACGTCGGCGACCACATCTACGGCGACATCCTGCGCTCGAAGAAGAGCTCGCTGTGGCGCACCTGCATGGTCGTCGAGGAGCTCGAGCCCGAGCTCGCCTGGCTCGAGAAGAACCAGGACGCGCTCGCCGAGATGGCGCGGCTCGAGGCGCTGCGCGTCCGGATCGAGGACGAGATCTCGGTGCACCGCTCGGCCCTGAACGCGCTCGACCGGCGCCTCGACCGCGTGGGCGACCCGGCCGAGCGCGAGCGGCTCGAGGCCACGCGGCGGCGCGACAAGGCCGAGCTCGAGGTGCTCCGCCGCGCCCGCCGGGACGCGGACGAGCGAGTGCACGAGCTCGAGCGCGCCCTCGAGGAGGGCTTCAACCCGTACTGGGGGCTCACGTTCAAGGAAGGACACGAGAACTCGCGCTTCGCCGAGCAGGTCGAGAACTACGCGTGCGTGTACACGAGCCGCGCGTCGAACTTCGTCTTCTACTCGCCGATGCAGTACTTCCGCTCGCCGCGCGCCGCGATGCCGCACGAGCTCGCCGCCGCGACCCGTATGTCGCCCTGGGGCGACGAGCACGGCGCGCCCCTCGCCGGCGACCGCCCGTCGCGGGTGTCGAAGGCGTCGAAGTAGGCGGCCCGCGTGCGGCGGAGGGCCGCCGTGTCCGCGGCGCCTCCGCCACCGCGGCGGCTGCGCCGCTTGACGGTGCCGGGCGCTGCGCATACACCCTTGCGCGGCAGAGCGTCCTAGGCTGGTGCCGGGCCCGGTCTTCAAAACCGGTGGATGGTGCTGAGAGGCGCTGTTGGGGGGTTCGATTCCCCTGCTCTGCCGTTTCGTGTCTTTTCGTTCAAGTCCTCGTTGTTCAACGGGATTTCCGACGAATTCGGCCCAGACACTGAGTACGCTGTGACGGTAACTGTGACGGTCCGAAATCAGGCCCACTCGGCAGCCAACCCACTGAATTTGCTGCTCTCCCAACGCATACAGCTGGGGAGTTTCGTTCAAACGTAATTCGTCTTCCGAACTTCACTCGCAAAACCTGAACCGTCGGTCCCCAGTCAGAGCGCCAGGGTATACGCGCCAGTCACGGACTGTGAAGAGAGGGCACGCGACCGCGCACGTGCGGCGGTCGATCCCTCGGAAAGACCGCGGAGGGATCCCGTGACCGACGGGACTGCTGGACAGGCTGCACCCTGGCGTCGGCGCGTGAACTTGGCGCGCGCCGCGGCTTCTCGCGCGCTCGCCCGGGCTACTGCTCGGGGATGGTTAGCTTGGTATCGCCTTCAAGCGCGAATATCTGTCGTGAAGCAGCGCGACGCTGCGAAGGCAACCTCGTTGATCCTTCTCGCGGCGGTCGCGCTCAGCGTCCTGGTGTTGCAGAGATTTCGGGTCCACCTGGATGCTTACTTCGCTGCCGACCAGCGTTTCGCGGTTCTGCAAAACGTCCTGGTTGCTGTCGGGAGTGCGCTCATCGGCGCCGCCGCCATCGCGTTCGCGCTGATCGTGTTCGCGGTTCAAGTGAACATCGAGCGCATGCCGCACGCCATGTTCCGGCGATTAAGTTCCGATCGCGGGCTACTGGGTTCATTTCTCGGCGCGTTCAGCCTCGCGATTGGGATCGCCTCGGCAGCCCTTCTTTTCGACAGGCGGTGGCTGACGGTCATGACACTTGGAGCAGGCTGGGCGACGCTTCTCATCCCGGCCCTCCTGCTTTACGCCTACAACCGGGCGCTCCGCCTCGTCGCGCCAACACACCACCTCCAATTCGTTGTTGCGGATGCCACTCGGAGTCTGAGTGATTGGGCCCGCCGTGCATCTCGAGCGGCGCCTCTCTTCGAGACTCCTGAAGCCGAGCGGCCCCCGCTGCGGATGAAGCACGATCACGCGGCGACCACATTCTTCCGACTGAACGCACACTGGACGGCTCGCGCCCTCGACGATTTGCGGTATGCAGTCTCGTTCGCCCGCCGGTACGTTGAGCGTCGGGACCATTCAGCTGCACGAGACGCGCTGACAGCGGCTGTCGCGATCAACGCGGCTTATATCCGAGCCAAGGGTAAGACCTTCTACCCAGTCGTCCCATTCTTCGATCATCCGCTCGCCGTAGATGGATTCATCAACGAAACGCTGGAGCAACTTCGTCAGGAGATCAGCGCAGCGACTGCACGACAGGATGAGCCTGCGGTCGAGATCATGATGCGGTGCATGTCGGACTTGGCTCGGCTCTACACGAACATCGACTACGGCACCGAAGGGGCATCCAGGTACCATTCCGTTCTCGCTGCTGGATACCTGAGCGGCGCCCTCGAAACCACCATCCAGCGTGAGTTCACAGACGTCGCGATGGAGGGTGTGCGCCTGCTCGGCGCGACCGGGCAGGCATTGCTGAGTCGCGGGAACTCCGCCGACGCCGACCACATCATCAGCAAGATCGCCTCAACAGCCGGCGCCAGTTTCGGGAGAGAGAGCACACGCCCGGTCGTTCGAACGTGCGTGGAGGAACTGTCGAAGCTCGCCGTGACAGTCCTCGTGAGTCGATCGCCCGACCCGAGACACATCGCGGCCGCGGTCACGCAGGCCGTGTATCGCGTCGCGCTCATCGTCTTGACGCTGCCTGCTCATCCGCTCAGCGACCCGCACGGACAACACCTAGATCCGTACTTCTCCGCATCAAGTGCGACTGCGCTGCCGAAACAACTAACGGATCTCGGCAACCAGCTCATCGAAGCTAAGCCAGATAACATTTCGGCGCGCGACGTCATCCAGAACGTCCTGGTATGGGCGGAAGGCCTGGAGGACGCGCACCGCGACTTGCTTATTGCGGCGGTGAAGTCACGAAGCATCTTCGCCCTCTCCCTCGTTCAGTCGTCGAACCAGATCGCGCGAGTGCTTTTCGCCCTGACGAGAGCGCCAGCAGCCAGAACTGAAGCGAAGTCGGCGTTGGAGCAGGCAGCTCTCGGACTCATCGCAGGGTGGTCGTGGGTCCCGGCTGACCGAGAGACGGTCGGGTTTGTGGAGTCGTTCAGGGTCGCGGATCACCTCTTCGAGGTCGCGATGGAGGCCCACCTCCGGGGCTGTTCGGACGCGGCACTTCGCGCTCTCGACGTTCTCCTCGGCTGGGGCTTCCAGGCCAGCCAACATAATATCGGCCTCGGCAGCTTCGAGAGCTCACTCATGGCCACCGTTGCCTTCACTCTAGCGACGAATGGCGACATGAAGCGGCAGTTGGCCAATATCGTCGTGCGGCTTGGGAAGGCGGACGCCCCCGCGCAAGACATGAGGAGGCGCGCAGCGCGCGAGATCAGCGAGCGCGCCGCGTCCGCTCGCCGGAGAGGGTATTCACTCTCGGCGATTGACCAAGTCCTCATGGAACTCGATCCCGCTGCGGTGCATGCGGCGGTAGACGCGTTGGCCAAAGTGCTGACGGGGGCAGCGCCGTGACGTGCCGGCTCAAATCTCGTTCGTGGCGAGTTCGCACCCAGAGCCCGGCTGGCGAGAAGTAACCACCCGAGGAACGACGTGTTGACGGCCCCGGTGTTGGCGGCGTGGCGTGACGCCGACCGGGCAGGAAGGCGTCAGCTCAGTGGTCGCGCGGTGCGCCGATGCAGCAGTGGCTCACGGTCGTGCAGCGGAGGTCGGCGACAACCGGAAGACGAATCGCGCAGCAGAGGCCATCACGCTATCTCTCGGGAACTTCGCGGGCGGCAACATCATCGCCCTAGAGTGCCTTTCCATTGATGACCTGGATATCTAGCGAGAGCACATCAAGGTCATGAACGCAGCCGAGGTTGACCCGATAGTCCCCCGGCCTTGCGGGTCCTTGATAGTCGGGTGGCACGGAGGCCACCGTGCTGAACGGGAATATGCCGCAGGTGCGGCAGAAGAAGTGGTTCACGTTCTTGTCCCCGAACTGATACAGGGCTAGGCGCTCTTCACCTTCCACCTCGACATCCGATGGGCGGAAGTAGTTCGAGGACATGACCGCCCCTTTGCGGATGCAGATGGAGCAGTTGCATCTTCGGCCGCTCGTGATCTCCTCGCAAGTGAACGTGAAACGGATGGCCCCACAATGGCAACTGGCACTGTAGGTTCTCGGTGTCGTCATGTTCGTTCCTCGTCCCGCGACCAAAGCCGCCGAGAGTCAGCACGCACAGCCACACCAGCGGGAAGCCGGCTGGCGAATGTCATCTGACGGGCCATTGATGTGTCCGACACTCCAGATTCCTGGGTCCACCTCCGGACTTAACCGTACGGATGTCCCCAAGGATCTTTCGGGAGGCATTGGCTTCGCCAAGTCGTCGAGAGTTTCGGGGTACTGCCCGACCTCGCCCTTGTACAGGGTGGATGCAGTTCTCGATCATCTGCATGTCCGTCTTTGCCTGGCTGATCGCGTGGTACCGCCGCAGAGCAGCGCGCAGCTGGCGAGCAGCGCCATAGAGACAGGTAGCCTTATACGGGCCGGGCACACTGACATCCAACGATCATACCGCTTCGCCGTCGGCCCGGATCAGGCCGACGGCTCGCGTTGTGGTGGCGTCCAGTTGTGCGGCAGCAGTACGTCGATGCGCGCGGCCGGGTGCGTCTGCACGCGGAGCAGGACGTCCGCGAGGTACGCCACTGGGTTCACGTCGTTCGCCTCGCACGTCGCGATGAGCGAGTAGAGGCCGGCCAGGTTCTCGCCGGCCTCGTCGTGCCCGACGAAGAGAAAGTTCTTCCGCCCGAGCGCAGCGACGCGGAGCGCACGTTCCGACGCGTTGTTGTCGACCGGCAGGTGCGGGTCGATGAGGAACAGCGTAAGCGCGTTCCACTGCCCGAGCGCATAGGTGATCGCCTCGCCCATCGGGCCGCGTGGCGGGTGCCTTGGGCGCTCGGCGTCGAGCCACACCTTGAATTCGTCCATCACCGCACGGCTGCGGGTCTGCCGCATCGCGAGGTGCTGTGGCGTGCCCAGGAGGTCCGCATCGAGAGCGGCGCGCTCGATCCGGTAGACCTCGAGGATGAAGTCCATCGCGCGCTTCGCGGCGTCGGGAGCCGCTGACTGCGCGTCGAAGAACTTGCGCCGGAGGTGCGCGAGGCAGCCGGCGCGCTCGCGGCAACCGGGAAGCGTGACCTTGTTGTAGCCGGAGTAGCCGTCGACGAGCAGCTTGCCGATGGTGTCGGAGAGCACGCGCACCGGCGTCTCGCCCGAGCGGCTCCGCGAGAACACGTACGCGATGATCTCCTTCTCGGCCTCCTCGCGCGCGATGAAGCTCCAGAGCCACGCGGTGCGCGTCTTGTCCTTCGCCTGCACGCGGTGCGTGGTCTCGTACGCGAGCACGATCTCCTTCTCGGCGACGAGTTGTAGCAGCCGATCCGAGAGCGGCTTCGTGAGCTCGGCCGTGCGGTGGAAGAGATCGCCGAGCGTCGAGTCGTTCACCTGCACGCCGACGCGCCGGTACGCCTTCGCCTGCCGATGCAGAGGCAAGGAGTCGGCGCACTTCGAGACCACGACCTGCGCCATGAACGTCGGGCCGAAGCGCGCCTTGTCGTAGACCTTCTCCGGCCCGTCGGCGGTCACGATGCCCTCGCCGCAGCGACAGCGGAGCTTCTCCTGGATGTGGAGCTGACGCTCCACCATCGCCGGTACGAGCTCGTACAGCTCCGTAATCGCGCCGGCGCCGAGCGGCGTGAAGTCGCGCCCGCCGCAGCTCGGGCAGACCCTCTGGTCGTCGCGGACCTTGTGCTCGATTTTCCGGGTGACGAGCTGGCGCTTCTTCTCGGCGTTCTCGCGCCGCGTCTGGAGCGCCGCGAGCCGGTCGGCCTCTGCGCGCGCGGGATCGCGGAGGGCCTCCGCGACTGGCGGCATCTTCTCTGACCGCTTCCCGAAGACGTGGCGCTGTAGCGCTTCGAGCGTCCCCTTCATCGACGCGAACTGCTCGCGCATCTCGCGGAGGTCGCCTTCGAGCGCCTCGGCCCGCTCGCGCCATTCGCAGCGATGATCGTCGCCACCCATCCACGATCGTCAGATCATGTCGGGGGCGGCTTGTCCATGGGGCGAGTGCCCTGACGATCCACCTGGGATGGGGGCGTCCAGTGCTCGGGGCGGCGGACGCGGCCGAAGTCGATCCCGTCGAGCAGCATCGCGAGCTGCGTAGCGTCGATCTCGACCGCCATCGACGAGGCGTCCATGTGCGGGAGCTTGAACTGGCCGCGCTCGAGCCGCTTGTAGATGAGCACGAAGCCGCCCTTGTCCCAGGTGAGGATCTTCGCCCGATCGCAGCGCCGCGACACGAACACGAAGAGGTGGCCCGAGTACGCGTCCTTCTCGAGCTCCTCCTGCACGATGGCCATGAGACCGTCGATGGACTTCCGCATGTCGATCGGTGTCGAGCCGATGAAGATGCGGACCGACCGCGGGATCGTGATCACGCTGAGCTACAGCGCCGCGGCGAGAGCTCGGAGATAGCCGACGTCCGTACCGGCCGGGAACCGCACGCGCGTGCCGGAGGGCAGGGCGAGCTCGAGGAGGTCGTCGGCGCCGGCGGCGACGAGCGCCCGCCGCGACTCCGTCGCGGACGCCACCACGCGCACCGGCACGAGACGCGAGCCTCCAGGTTCAGCGGCTCGCGCAGGGGCTTGACCCGACGACTTCGTCTCCTCCGCGACGAGCGGCCGAGACTCCTTCCGCAGCCGATAGAGCCAGTTGCGCAGGTTGCTGAAAGAGACGCCACGCTCCGTCGCGAACTCGCGCTGCGTCAGGTCACTCGACTCGAAGTCCGCGACGAGCTTCACCCACCGCGCCCGCTCCTGGTCGTCCATGTGTCTCCTCCGCGTTGAGACCGCGGAGGATCACGCGGGCGGACGGCCGCTGCTACACGGGGTCCGTCGGGCGGTTACGGCGAGAAACGTCTGCCGTATCGGCTCATCGTTTCGGCCGTACGACGTCCCGTAGCCGATCCAACCAGAAGGCGGCGCCAACACGTCCCTGGGAAAGCGGGCCGGCAGGTTCTTCCAACCGTTTAGACAAAATGACCCACGCGTCGAAACACTCGCGATCATCCGCTCGAGGTCGCCCCCGCGACGACGCTCGGGCGCCCGTGTGCCCGCACGAATCTACTTGAACAGCGGCGGCTTCTCCGCGATGGCCGGAGGCAACCCCGCGGCGATCAACAGGTCCTCAAGATTCTGCTGCTTCAGCCAGATCAGGAAGCCGCGATCCACAACGTTCAGCAGCCGGGCGGACTGGTGGTAGTCCAAGATGATCGGCTTGATGTTGAGCGCCACCTGGAGCGCAGCCGCCGACTGAAGTGCCTGCGTAAGGTTCCCGGCGTTCAACGCAGCACCTTCAGGATGGTGCGCCGTGATCGCCTTGTAGACGACGTTGTACTTGAGACCGCGCTCAAGCAACTGGGGCGGCGCCGTCAACACGGGGACGAGCAACCACTTGTACATCTCGAGCTGCGTCTTCTTGAAACCGCCCGCGAAGTTCGAAATGAATGTGTTGTAGCGCGCAGACTGCGTGTCAACGACCGCCCTGATCATCTCTGTGGCGGAGACGCCGTCGCCGACCCGCCTCTTCTCCGGCTTCTTGAAGTACACCTTCGCGGCGTCGCAAGCGCGGTAGCAGGCCTCCTGCACGACGTACACGCTCTCATAGCAGCCCGTCACCAGCCCCTGCTTGAACTCTGAGTCAAATTCGATATTCAACAGCTCCTCGCCCTTCGCGATGACCTGCAGCAGCTCGGCCTCGGACCATTCGTCCGCGTTCACCGCGATAACACGACCGGACAAGTCCCCGTTCCACTGGATAAGCCGGTTCTCGTCAAGCCAGACGCCGACGACGATGAACGAGAAGTCCGAGCCCTCATGGAACGCCTTCAGGGCGACCGCGAAGTCCTTCTGCGTTTCCTCTGGAAGGTAGTGAAAGTCCTCCAACACGACGAACCGGTCGAACTCGATCTTCTTCAGCGCCGCGATGATGTCGTTCACGTCCGCCGGATCGAGTTCCAGCGGCTCGGTCGTGACCTGAAGCCTTTCGTCGCCCGCCTTCTCGCCGCCGACTTCCGCGGCCGCCTCCACTCCGGGGATCTTCCCCACTGCCGGCCAGCCAACCTTCGCCCCCAGCTTCGCGGTGATCTTGTGCCCGCCCCCCACCGTCCGCGTCGTTGATTGCTCGACCGTATATCCCGCCTGCTTGAGGATCGCGGCGTGGAGCTGTCCGAGGTCCCACTTATTCGAGCAAGTAACGACGATGTAGTCTTGCTCCTCCAGGTTCCACTTCCGAAGGCACGTCTTTCCCTGCTTCGAGCTTCCGTGGATGACGATGTGCTTGCGGCGCGTCAGGGCGTCGAGAAGCTCACCATCGACCTCCGGCCGCGTTACGTAGTTCAGCGGGACGTCTCGCGAGATGCCGTATACGTCCGTGAGCCGGACCTCTTCGTCAGCCACGCCTCACCTCTGCCTTCCTACCGCGCCAAGCGGCTGCGCCGGATCTTACCCAAGCGCCCCCCGCGAGTCCCGGTCGGAAACGGCTCCGGCGGCCGAACCGCGTGCCAAAGCCGGTCCAGCCAGACACCCCCTGTTCGCCATTCAGCGAGGCGGCGCCAGCAGGTCGCTGGGCTCGGGAACCTTGCTGGCAGGTTCTTCCAGCCGCGCCCAGCGACCCCAGACAAGATGACCCACAGAACGGCCTCGAAGCACTCACGATCGTCCGTGCGAGGGCGTCCCCCACGGGACGCCGCGCGTCGCCGCCCTTGCCTGTAAGCCTCGATCAGCCGCCACTGCTCCGCGATCAACGGCGCTAGTAGTACCGACGGTACCGTCACACCGTCACAGTCTGGCGTGCACGAATCGGCACGAGAAGACACGAAGGGAATGTCACTTCGGCTGAATCCGGGCCCTTCGTGTCCGAACCGCAACGAAGAGGCACGAGGAGGCACCGGTTTACGGGCGTTCGATTCCCCTGCTCTGCCGTTCTTGCCGATCGCGCCCCGCCACCGAAGGGCACATCAGGTCAACGCCGGCGGGCGGCCTGCCGAACGAGTTTGGCGACGGCCTTACGCGGATGAAGGCGGCGAGGAGCGGGTGCCTATTCGACCTGCTTCCGCTCGCACCCATCCGTGCAGCCTCGCCCCTCTCCCGCCCCCAGACCCGCCGGCGAGACATCCTCGACCTTCCCCGAACAGTCGCAGTCCTCGCCACGCCACGCCTCGCGCGCCTCCTTGACGATGAACCACGTCATCGCGAGCGCCGCGACGGGATCCGCCCACCACCAGGCGAACGCGGCGTTCAGGCCGATGCCGGCGAGCGTGATGATCGAGAGCCAGAAGCACGCCGTGGTCTGGAACGCGTCGGCTTCGAGGGCGCGGCTCCCCAGGCGGCGCGCGGCCCGTCTCTTGGCGCGGGCGAGCCACTGCATCGTGACGATCGAGACGGCCGTGAGGACGATGCCGACGGTCGACGGCCGCGGGGCCTCCCGGTTCCACAGCGCCGTCCCCGCCTCGACGGCGATGTAGGCGCCGAGCAGGAACAGCGACGCGCCCACGAGCCTGTGGGCGCGCCCGTCGAGACGCTCCACCTCCTCCTCGTCCATCCCGCGCCGCTCCGCGACCAGGCGCCAGATGAGGACGGCTCCGGAGGCGCTCTCGACGAAGCTGTCGATCCCGAAGCCGAGGAGCGCCACGCTGCCCGCGAGCACGGCCGCCGTGACCGCAATCACGCCCTCGACCACGTTCCAGCCGACCGTCAGGTACTCGAGACGCAAGGCGTACCCGACGGATTCCGAACGGTTCCGCGCAGTCACCTCGTTCATCTCGCATCTCCTCCGAAGGGCGCTTCGGACCCCATCGCCCGGGCGAGCTCCGCCTCGGCCTCCGCGAGCTCCCCGAGCGCCTCGACATGCTCCCGCCTCGCCTCGACGGCGCCGCGCCGGATGAGCAGCAGCTCGGCGATGCCGATCTTTCCGGCGTCGTACGCCCTCGTCGCGAGCGTGACGTTCGCCTCGGCCCCGGCGAGGGCCTCGCCCTCGAACGCCTGGGCGGCCTCCGCGGCAGTCTCGAGCCGCGACACGGCCAGCCCTACCTCCTCACGGACGCGCCGCTCCGCGGCCGCGACCTCAGCCTGGGCCCGCGCCAACCGGGCGGAGGCGATGCCTCGTCCCCCCTGGTTACGGTTGAAGACCGGCAGATCGAACGTGAGCGTTCCGAGGACGATGTCGGCACCCTCCTCGCGGGAGTACCTGGCGCCGATCGCCGGAGCGGGGAGCGACTCGCGTTGCGCGAACCGCACCTCGCCCTCGGCGGCGGCGAGCTCGCGCCGCGCGGCGACGAGATCCGTCCGCGCCGCGAGCGCCCGGTTCACGAGCGCCTCGGCGTCCAGGGTTGCGGCGCTGCTCGCCCGTGGCAGCTCGCCTGCGAGCTCGAGCGGCGCGCCGGGTTCGCTACCGAGCAGGGTCCGCAGCTCGGATCGAGCGGACGCTGCGCGCCGAGACGCGACGGCGACCGCCCGCGCAGAACGACCGCCCTCCGCGCGCGCCGCGTTCACCTCGAGCTGCGTCGTCGCGCCGAGCTCGAAGCGCCGCTCGACCGCGCGCACGGCGTCGCGGGCCACCGTGAGGTCCTCGCGTGCGAGCGCGACCAGCCGGTCGGCCGCGAGCACGCGTGCGAACGACGAGCGGACCTCGGCGGCGAGCCCGACGCGGCGCGCCGCGACGCGTGCCTCGGACGCGTCCCGCTCGGCCGACGCCACGTCGATCCGCGCGCCGCGCTGACCGAAGAGCTCGACGCGTTGGGAGACGGAGACCTCGACGTCGGTCGTGCGCCGATCACCCCGGCTTCGTGGCCCGGCGCCCGCGGAGACCTCCGGATTCGATTGAAGCGGGAGCTCCGCGCCGACGAGCCGCGCGCGCGCTGCCCGGGCGTCCGCGGCGAGCGCAGCGAGCTCCGGGTTCCGCTCCAGCGCGATCGCGACCGCGCGATCGCTCGTGAGTGGCTCCGCCCCGGCCGCCGACGCCATGCAGACGGTCACCGCGGCCGCGATGAGCTTCGTGTTCATGCCCGCTCCTCCCGTGCCGCCGCGAGCCCAGGCCGTTCGGCGTCGCGCTCCGTCCCCGAGTCCTCCTCTCGCTCGCCGCGCTCCGCGTCGCCCTTCGCGCGCAGCGCCGTGAACAGGACGGGCAGCACGAGCAGCGTGAGCACGGTGGACGACAGGACACCGCCGATGACGACGGTCGCGAGCGGTCGCTGGACCTCGGCGCCCGGTCCCGTCGCGAGCGCCATGGGGACGAACCCGAGCGATGCCACGGACGCGGTCATGAGCACCGGCCGAAGCCGGGAGATCGCCGCCTCTCGGACCGCCTCGACGAGCGCGACGCCGCGATCGAGCAGCTGCCGTACCCGGGAGACGAGGACGAGCCCGTTCAGCACCGCCACGCCGAAGAGCGCCACGAATCCGACCGCCGCCGAGATCGAGAACGGCAGCCCGCGCAGGGTCAGAGCCAGGATGCCTCCGACGAGCGCGAAGGGTACGCCGCTGAAGATGCGCAACGTATCGAGCAGCCTCCCGCTCGAGACGTGGATCAAGAGGAACACCAGCGCGAGCGCGATGGGCACCACGACGAGGAGCCTCGTGCGGGCGCGCTCCAGGTTCGTGAACTGCCCGCCGAAGCGCACGAAGTAGCCCTCGGGCAGCTCCACCCGCTCGCCGATCGCCTTCTGGGCCGCCGCCACGAAGGACCCGAGATCGCGGCCGTGCACGTTCGCCTGGACCACGACGCGCCGCTTGCCCCACTCCCGCTGGATGGTCGTGGGGCCGGAGTGCTCCTCGACGTGCGTGAGCCGCGAGAGCGGGATCCGCTCGCCGGCGGGGCCCGGCACCTGCACGGCCCCGAACGCGTCGGGATCTCGGAACTCCTCGGAGAGGCGAACGCCGAGCGCGAAGCGGCGGTCCCCCTCGCGGATCTCTCCCACGTGGCGGATCCCGACAGCCTCCGTGGCGTCGAGCACGCTGCGGGCGGGGATCCCGTACCGGGCGATGGCGTCGCGGTCCACGGTGACCTGGAGCACGGGCTGCCCGGTCACCTGCTCCACCGTCACGTCCGCGGCGCCCGGGATCCCCCGCAGCACCGTCTCGACCTCGCGTGCCTTCGCGCGGAGGAGGTCGAGATCGTCGCCGAACAGCTTCACGCCCAGGTCGCTGCGGATGCCGGCGACCATCTCGTTGAGCCGCATCTCGATGGGCTGCGTGAAGGCGAGCCGCTCGCCCGGGAGGACTTCGAGCTCCTTCCGCATCGCCTCGACGAGCTCGGCTTGCGTGTGCGCGCGCTTCCAGCGTTCCCGCGGGCGGAGCGCCACGAACACGTCAGAGAGCTCGACGCCCATCGGATCCGTCGCGACCTCCGGCGTGCCGGTGCGCGTCCACACGCGCTCCGCCTCGTCGGGGAACTTCGCCAGGATCACCTTCTCGATCCGCTCGCCCATCCGGACGGACTCGTCCAGCGAGACCTCAGCGAGGCGCGCGACGTTCACGACGATCGTCCCCTCCGACAGCCGCGGCACGAACTCGCTCCCGAGCCGGAGCGCGCCGATCGCCGCCACCGCGATCAGCGCGGCGGCGACGCCGAGCATCCACCGGGAGTGCGCCAGGGTCCACGCGAGGATCGGCTCGTACTTCCGCTTCAGCCACCCGACCCACCGCGGCTCCCGGTGGGCACCCTCGCGGAGCGCCAGCGACGCGAGCACCGGCGCGAGCGTCATCGACAGGAGGACCGAGCCGAGCAGCGCGAGCACGACCGTGAGCGCCATCGGCCGGAACAGCTTCCCCTCGACGCCCTCGAGCGTGAGGATCGGCAGGTACACGAGCGCGATGATGAGCTCACCGAAGAGCGTCGGCTTCCGCACCTCGATGGCCGCGTCGCGCACGACCTCACGGACTGGGCGCCGCCCGCCTTCCATCCCGAGGCGGCGCTCCGCGTTCTCGACCAGGATCACGGAGCTGTCCACCACCAGCCCGAAGTCGATGGCGCCGAGGGACATCAGCGTCCCGGCGATGCCGAAACGCAGCATCCCCGTGAACGCGAAGAGCAGAGAGACCGGGATGGCGCTCGCCACGATCAGCCCGGCGCGGAAGTTCCCGAGGAACGCGAACAGCACCGCAACGACGAGCAGCGCCCCCTCGAGCAGGTTGTTCCGGACCGTCCGGAGCACGAGGTCCACGAGCTCGGTGCGCTCGTAGACCGGCTCGGCCGTGATTCCGGCAGGGAGGCTCTTCTGGACGTCCGCGAGGCGCGCCGCGAGCGCCTTCGTGACCTCGTGGCTGTTCTCGTGGACGAGCATGAAGCCCAGGCCGAGCACGGCCTCGCCCTCGCCGTCCGCCGTGACGGCCGCGCGACGGATCTCGCGCCCGACCTCGACGCGGGCGACGTCGCGGATCCTCACCGGCACCCCGTCGTGCGCGGCGACGACCACTCCTTCGATGCCGCGCGCGTCCGTGAGCGCGCCGACCCCCAGCACGAGACGGCTCGTCCCGCCGCGATCGAGGACGCCGCCGCCGACGTTCGCGTTGTTCTTCTCGAGCGCCTCGTAGACGTCGCCGAGCGACAGGTCGAACTTCTGCAAGCGGCGCGGATCGACGACCACGTGCCACTGCTTCTCGTTGCCGCCCCAGGCGTTCACCTCGGCCACGCCGGGGACGCTCCGGAGCTGGGGCGCCACGATCCAGTCGTGCGCTGTCCGGATCTCCTCGAGCGACTTGCCCTTCCCCTTCACGAGATAGTGGAACACCTCGCCGAGACCCGTCGCGACCGGCCCAAGTGCCGGCCGCTCGATGCTCGCAGGCAGCTCGAGCCGGGAGAGTCGCTCGGAGACCTGCTGCCGGGCGAACCACAGGTCCGTGCCGTCCTCGAACTGCACCGTGATCTGGGAGAGGCCGAACTTCGAGATGGACCGGAGATCCTCGACCTTCGGCAGCCCCGCGAGCACCTGCTCGACCGGAATCGTGATCTGTCTCTCGGCCTCCAGCGGCGCCAGAGCAGGCGCGACCGTGTTCACCTGCACCTGCACCGGCGTCGTGTCGGGGAAGGCGTCGATCGGGAGCGCGCGGAACGAGAGCACGCCGGCCACCACGATCGCGGTCCAGGCCCCGACGACGGTCCAGCGATGCCGGAGGGACCACTCGATGATTCGCGTGAGCACGGTCGCTCCTAGTCGTCGGCGCAGCCGGCGCCGATCGAGTCCTTCAGGATCTCGGTCTTGAGAACGAATGCCCCCGTCGTGACGACCTCCGAACCGGGCGCGAGGCCGCCGACGACCTCCACCTCACCGCCCGCCCGCGCGCCGAGCTTGACCGACACCGGGTCGTACTGGCCCGGCGCGGTCCGCACGAAGACGAGGTCGTGCTCCTGCGCCCGCTGGATCGCGTCGAGCGGTACGAGGAGCGCGTGGCGCGGCGAGGCCACCTCGATCGTCCCGCGCACGAACGCGCCCGCCCGCAGCACGCGGTCCTTGTTCGGCAGGTCCACGCGGACGCGGACCGTTCGCGTCCTCGGGTCGATCGACGCGGGCACGCGCGTGACACGTGCCTCCCGGACCTCGCCGGACCCGTCGACGCGCACCGTCACCTTCTGGCCTGCGCGCAGCGCTCCCGCGTGCTCCTCGGGGACGTCGAGCACCGCCCAGAGCGTGCGGACGTCCGCGATCTCGACGAGGGAATCCTCCGCCGAGACCGCCCGACCCGCGACGGCGGCCCGCGCCACCACGGTCCCATCGAAGGGCGCGACGAGCGCGTACCGGCCCCCGCCCCCCGCGTCGCCCGCGCCTGCGGCGCGCAGCTCCGCCCGAGCCGCGTCACGCTCGGCCTCCGCCGTGGCGAGCTCGGTGCGCGCCTGCTCCACGTCGCGCCGCGAGCTGATCCCGTCGCCCACGAGCGATTCCTCACGGGTGAGCGCCGCCCCCGCCGCCTGGGCGCGCGCCTCGGCCGCCGCCAGCCGTGACTGCGCGCCGCCGACGGCACCGGACGCGAGCACGACGAGCCGCTGGCCCCGGCGGACGTCCTCACCGACGTCCACCTTCACCTCGACGACCGTCGCCTCGCCGCGCGCGGAGAGCCGCGCGAGCTTGTTCTGGTCGAACTCGAGCTGGCCGACCGCCTCGACCGTGGGCGCGAACGGACGCTCCGCGACGCGCGTGGTCACGATCCCGGCTTCCCGCTCCGTCTCTGCGGATGCGAGGCGGATCTTCGTCCCCGGTTCCGGGAACGAGGGCAGCTCGTGCCCAGCCGCCTTCACCTTCTCGGGGTGACAGTACGGGCAGACGGACTCAGGGTAGCCGTGCTCGCGACAGTAGTCGCCGGCCTGGATGAACTTCGCGATGAGCTGCGGCCGGCACTTCGTGCACATCGCCTCCGGGACCGCGTGCTCGTTGCACCAGGGCTCGGCGTTCGGCGCGGCCTCCGGCTTCGCCGCCGTGGTGAACGTGAGTCCCGGGTTGCACTTCTTGCACTGCGATTCCGGGACCCCGTGCTCCTCGCACCAGTCCCCCATCTCCTTGAACGCAGGGATGAGATCCGGGTTGCAGCGCGTGCACAGCTCCGCCGGCACACCGTGCTCGCAGAGCTTCGGCGCGCCGGCGCTCGCGACCTGCTCCGCCCCCGCCCCGAGCGCGGACTTTTCCGGCGTCGCGCCGTGCCCTTCGACGCTCGGCGCCGAACGCGTGCAGCCTGCTCCTGCAACGACTGCGGCGAGCGCCGCCGCCAGGGCGACGCGGGTCACTTCACGCCCTCCTTCGCGAGCCTGGGGTTGCAGCTGGCGCACTGACTCTCGGGGACGCCGTGCTCCCCGCACCAGTCGCCCTTCGCCTTGAAGACGGGGATGAGCTTCGGGTTGCAGCGTGTGCAGAGCGTCTTCTTCACGCCGTGCTCGCACTTCTCAGCGGTCGAATCCGCTGCGGCGGGCGCAGCCGGCTCGCCGGCACGGCTCGGGGCGGCGAAGGTGAACAGGGCGGCGAAGGCGACCGCGAGGGCGATCGAACGCATGGACTCTTCTCCTTCCGCGCTGTGGCGCGGACGCGTCGTGGACGACGGGACGAAGGACGAGGGAAACCCGCGTGAGCGGACACACTGCTCCCGTGATGGGAGCGCGTCAGGCTCTCGGCGGGTGAAACACGCCGGCCGTCAGCACCGGGAGCCGGGGCGACGCTTGCGCCACGAAGACGGTGCGCACGATCGTCGCTGCGGCTGGGCAGTGGCACGGCGTGGCCACCGTGGCGAGGGACACATGCACCTTCGCGCAGACGCCCTGGGCGCAGTTCGGAGGACAGTGCTTGCCGTCGAGCGCGCCGTCGCACGCGGCCGCGCAGTCGTCATCCATCGCGGCCGCGAGGATCTGAGCGGCGCCCGACGTGAACGCGCTCACGGCGACGAGCACGAGCACTCGCAGGACGCGCACGCTCACCGCGTCCCTCCCCCGTCGAGCGCGGTCTCGAGTGCTTCCCGGACCCACGGGTCGGCGAGGCTGTAGTACGCGAGCCTGCCATCCATCCGGAACTTCACGAGCCCGAGCCTCCGGAGGAGCTGCAGCTGCTGCGACGTCGCGGGCATCGAGCGCCGGGCGACCTTCGAGAGGTCGCAGACGCACAGCTCGGCGCGGCAGAGCGCGTGCAGGATGCGGACGCGGGTCGGATCGGAGAGCGCCGAGAACCGCTCGGCGACCCGCCCGATGGCGGCGTCGTCCGGGGCCGCAGCGCAAACGGCGGCGACCTTGCGGGAGTCGACGCAGACGACCGCGCACTCGCCCGTCGCGTTGGCGCGCGCGGGGCGGACACGGCGGGGTCGGGCGGAGGTCACTTCCACGGTTGCGAAAATAACGAAGCTCGCTACGCGCTGTCAACCGCGCGAAGGCGAACCTCATCGCAGCGTCTTCAGGAACAGGAGCAGATCGTCCCAGTCCTGATCGCTGAGCTGCCAGCGCGGCATCGCGGTGTCGAGCCGCTCGCCGTCGGGGTCGATGCCCTCGACCACCGCGCGGCGGATCAGGTCGTCCGTGAACGTCGGACCGCGGCTGCCGTCGGGATCGCGCATGCCGGACGGATCAGTGAGGTTCGGGTACGTGATGTTCGGCGTCGTGAACATCATGGTGCGAAGCCCCCGCCCATCCGACCCGTGACAGCCCGCGCAGCCGCTCCTCATCATCATCATCCCGAAGCCGCCGTTGCGAACGATCGGCTGTCCATCAACGCCGATCCCCCAGTTGAAGATACGCTCGCCGAGCGCGACGGGGTCGCCGCTGTTCGTTCCTCCCGCCGGTCCGCCGCATCCCGGCGCCATCGGCCCCCACCTGTATCCTCCGCCGTCGAGACCTCCCATCATCTGCCCGCAGCGGGCGTAGACCTGCGCGCCGTACGAAGCCATGACGTCGGCGTGGCGGAAGGCCTCGGCCTGGTTGTCGCTCAGGCTCGCGAAGGTGCACGCGACGCGACCGTGCGCGTCGAGGTCGGCCAGCATCGCGATCGCCACGCAGCTCATGTCCGCGTACGCGGTGCCGTCGTGCGCGCCGATGAAGCCGTCCATCGCGCCGCTCATCTGCACCATCTGCGAAACCCACGGGCGCACCTGCGCGTCGTAAGCGTCGTGCGCCGCCGGGCAACCCGCGACCGTCATGGTGGGCGCGCCCATCGCAGCGCGATAGGAAAGCGCCGCCGATTGCACGCGTCCCGTGAGGTCCTGGTAGTTCGCGATCTGCGTCCTGTCGGACCTGTCGGCGTTCGTCGGGGTCGCGCCCGGGTTCGTGGACGAGTCTCCGCACGCGATGACGGCGAGCAGGCCTGCGCTCGCAAAGGCGAGGATTCTGGTTCGCATCTCGACGCTCGTGTCGTTCGGGTTCGGCGCCGGGGTGAAGCAACATGCGCGCCTCGACCACACCAGCAGCGAATCGCCACCCCCGCCACCCGCAGGGGGGCGAAAACGATGCGGGAGGCACGGGTTCCGCGCACACATCGCGCTTCCCCCCTGTGTCCCGGAAGCAGCCAGGCACGTGGCGGCACTACTCCCGCTCGCGTGCCCGCCCGTTCACCTGATCGCTGGCGCTGACGTTTGGCCGAAGGCGACGGAGCGTCAGCAGGAAGCGCAGCCATCAGCGACGTCGCCGCGCCACCTTCGGCTTCTTCGCCACGCCGTGGAGCGGCACGTTGGCCGTGTTGTCCTTGCGGAGATCGACTGCGAACTTCACCGGCCTGTAGCCGTCGAGGGTCATCCGTAGCCAGACCGCTGCCGCCTTGCGGGCGACGTTCACTCGAAGCGGCGTCTTCCCCAGGCGTTGCCCGGTGTCGAGCCGGACGACGGACGCGCCGGGCGGTGACGAGCGAATGACAAGCTCGACGGCTCCCCGCTGCTGCGGTCCTGAAGCGGACATCGTGCGCGAGGGAGACGTCGCCCGCGAGGTCGTCGCCGGACGCTGCGACGTCGCCGGCGCGACCGAGGTCGAGGTCGGGGATGACGTCCCGGCCGGGCTCCTGGTCGCGGTCGGGGGCGAGATCGAGCTCGGGGGCGGGATCGAGGTCCCGGTCGCGTCGGACGACGGCGACGGGTCCGTGCGAGCCTCCGACTCGAGTTCCCGCACCAGTGTTCGGCCGGACTCGAGCGCCGCGCCGAGGTTCCGCGTGACGCCGAACCGCACGGCGACGGCGGCGCCCGTCGCCACGATGGCTGCCGAGGCGACCGCAGCGAGGAGGCTGCGCGAGCGTACGATCGTGCGGCGCCGCCGCGGCGCGCGCAGCGCCTTGGCGAGCGTCGCCATCGACTCGAAGCGATCGTCTGGGCGCTTCTCGAGGCTCTTGGTGAGGACCGCGGCCAGCCAGGCCGGAATGCGTTCGCCGCGCGGCGTCCGCCGCGGTAGCGCCTTCTGGGGCTGCTCACGGATGAAGATCGCAAGCTCGACGAAGCTCGGTGCGGTGAACGGCACTTTGCCGGAGAGCAGCTCGTACAGGACGACGCCCGCTGCCCAGATGTCGGCGCGTCGATCGACGTCCCTCCCCAGCGCCTGCTCCGGCGCCATGTAGTGCGGCGTCCCCAGGACCATCCCAGCCGAGGTGGCGGCGTGATCGACGGGATCGCGCAGCTTCGCGACCCCGAAGTCGAGCACCTTCACGAAGTCGGCGCCGTCCCTCTCCACGACGAAGATGTTGTCGGGTTTGAGATCGCGGTGAACGACCCCCTTCTCGTGCGCAGCCTCGAGCGCTTCGCACACCTGCGTCATGATTCGCAGCATCCGATTCAGCGGCGGGTACTTCCGGCCGCGCTGGGTCATCAGCTCGCGCAGGCTCGCGCCTTCGAGCAGCTCCATCACGAGGTACGCGAGCCCGGGCGCCTCGACGAAGTCGGTGACCTCGACGATGTGCTCGTGGTCGATGTCGTTCACGACCCGCGCCTCGCGGAAGAAGCGCTCGACGACATCGGGGCGCGCCACGTACTCCGGGTTCAGGACCTTGATGGCGACTTCACGCCCGAGCCGGATGTGGCGCGCGCGGTAGACGCATCCCATGGCTCCCCTGCCGAGCAGGCCCACGAGCTCGTAGCTGCCGAGCGCGGTGCCGACGTCCACGGTCGGCGCCGTACCGACCACGGTGGAGGAGATCTCGCTCATGAGGTCGTCGGCCATGGTACCGCGAGCGGTCGCGGTCAGGGAACCGTTGGCCCGTGGAGCTCCGTCCCGCCGGCGCTCCGGTCGCCGGATCCATCACGGCAACCGGATGGACAGCGGGTGCCGGAACACGTCGCGGGGATCCCAGCGCGCCTTGACCCGCTGCAGCCGGGGGTAATTGCCCTTGTAGTAGAGCGTGTGCCACGGGATGCCGGAGGTGTTCCACCGCGGGTCGGCGAGATCCGCGTCCGGGTGGTTGATGAAGGCGCCGTCGGCGACCTCGCCGGGCGCGGGCACGCCGCCGCTGTCGGCGAAGAGCTCCCAGTAGAGCGCACGGACCCAGCCCAGGTTGCGCTCCTCGTCCCGCGGGTCCATCCAGCCCGCGTTGCACGCGGTGGTGAGGATCGAGTCGCGCTGCGCCGAGGCGGTCGCGTCGGGCGCCACGGTGTTGACCTTTCCTCCGTAGGTGGCGAGGCCCAGCATGCCGCCGGGCACGTCCACGTCGGTCCGGGTCAGGTGATGGTGCGCGACCTGGATCTGCCGGTCGGTGAAGCGTCTGCGCAGGAAGGCGTCCTTGATCTTGAAGCTCGCGTTCTCCGCGCCGGGCACCCGGAACAGCTCGGGGAAAGGGTTCAGGGCGAAGCGGAGCCAGGAGCTCGTCTCGAGCTGGCGGGTGCAGGGCGCGCCGACGGCCTGGTTCAGGGCGGCGAGGTGCTCGTCGCAGAGCCGCGCGGCCTCTTCACCTGCGGTGGAGAGGCCGCGCAGCGCGATCGTTCCGGACTGGCGGCGGTGGAGGAAGAGGATGCTGAAGAGCCTCGCGCCGGGAGCGTCCGGGCCGCCGTTCCGCTCGCACCACTCTCCGTGATTGCGCACGAGCCGGGCGAACGCCCGCTCGTCGAGGTCCTCCCAGCTCCACCCCACCCGGAACGTCAGCACCGACCCCGGCGCCCGGGGCAGCAGCGCGGCGGGGTCGGTCCCGCGCGCGTCCGGCGACCTGAACCAGTACCGGGTGACGATCCCGAAGTTGCCGCCTCCGCCGCCGGTGTGCGCCCACCACAGCTCGCGGTTGGGATCCGACGGCTCGCGGGTCGCCACCACGCTGCGCGCCCTGCCGGCCTCGTCCACCACGACCACCTCGACCGCGTAGAGGTGGTCCGCCGCGAGCCCGTGCTCCCGGCACAGGAAGCCGAAGGCCCCGCCCAGCACGTGCCCGCCCATCCCGATGTCCGGGCTCTCGCCGGCCGGGAGCGTCACTCCCCAGCCGAGGAACAGCTCGCGGTACACCTCGCCGACGGTGGTCCCGCACTCCACCGCGAAGGCCGCCCGCTCCGGGTCGTAGGAGACGCCTTTCATGAGGGAGGTGTCGATGAGGACGCGCACCGCCGGGTCGGCGACCAGCCCCTCCAGGCAGTGCCCCCCGCTCCGGACCGCCACCCGCAGATCCTCCTGCACCGCCTCCTGGACGGCCTGGACCACCTGCCCGGTGGAGCGGACCAGCCGCACGTAGTCGGGAGCCCCCCGGAAGCGCCGGTTGAAGCCGCGGTGGGCCAGATCCGCGTAGCGCGGGTCGTCGGGTCCGATCCGGCCGGGGTCGGCGGGACCCGCGTGCTGCGACTCGGATTCGAGGCGGGTGGTCATCTTCGTTGCCTAACGGCCCGCCGCTCACGACCCCACTCGATTCAGGCTCGCGGGGGAAGGCGCTCGCCGCGCCCGGGCACCCGCTCGCCGACGCGCTCGAGGCACCAGGCCGTGACACGGCGGGCTCGAGGCCGGGGCGCGCGTGCGCCGGGATGCTCTCCGCCGCCCGCTCCCGTATCATCCGCGAGGTGGGCACCGATGCCCGCCCTCGCCACCGGAGCGACGCCATGGAACGGCAGACCTCTCCTCCCGAACCCCAGAGACCGCCCGGTGCCCACGTGCAGCCGCCGATCGTGTACGTCGAGCCCAGGTGGGAGTACAGGCACCTCGTTCGCGACCTCGCCGAGGAGGCGACGCTCGACGAGACCGAGCTGAACGCGCTCGGGGCGAAGGGCTGGGAGCTCGTCGCCGTGCTCGCTCACGGCAGCACGGCGCACTTCTACTTCAAGCGCCAAAAGGAGTGACGGGCCGAACACGTCACGGCCGCGGTCGGCACCTCGCGCCGCCGCTCCGCAGGCTCCGGTCATGGAGAAGCGACTCGAGGAATCCCGGCGCATCATCGCGATCGCGACGGTGGGGGACGCGGATCCCGGCGTCGTCGCACACCTCCACGGCGTGATCGAGGAGGCGTTCTGCCGGGGCATCGTCGACGCGCCCGCCCTCCCGCTCCCCAAAGGTGCCCACCGGTCCTCGCGCGGCCGGTGGCTCGCGACCGACCTCCTCGATGCGGTCGCTGCCGCGCGGTCGCAGTCGTGGGAGCGGATCCTCGGTGTCGCCGAGGTGGACCTCTTCGTCCCGGACCTGAACTTCGTGTTCGGCGTCGCGGACGCGAGCCGCAGCGCCGCGATCATGTCGCTCGCGCGGCTCGTCGCGCGCGCCGATCCGGAGCGGACGTTGCGTCGCGCCGCCACGGAGGCCGTCCACGAGCTCGGCCACGCGTACGGGCTCGGCCACTGCCGCGACGCGCGCTGCGTGATGTGGTTCTCGAACACGCTCGCGGAGACCGATCGGAAGGGCTCGCAGTTCTGCGCCCGACACGCCGCCGCCCTCCGCCGGGCGGACGCGGGCGCGTGAGGAGCGGCGCGGTGGCCGTCAGCGGGCCGAGCGCGGATCGAGCCGGCGCAGCCCGGCGCGCCGCGCCGCCTCTCGCGCGCCGTGGAGCTCCGCGGCCGTGGGCCTCCTCGCGAGCGGCTCGTGCTCGAACGCCCTGAAGCACGGGCGGTACTGGTCCATGAGGTTCACGTAGGTGTCCGGCGAGATCTCCTCCGCGATGAACCTCAGCACCTCGTCGGTCCCCGAGATGCCGTCCGGGAGCACCAGGTGCCGGACGAGGAGGCCGCGCCGCGCGATGCCGTCCGCGTCGATGACGAGGTCGCCCACCTGCCGGTGCATCTCGCGCACGGCGGCGCGGTTCACGGCCGCGTAGTCGCGCACGTGCGAGTAGCGGCGCGCCAGCTCGGGGTCGGCGTACTTCATGTCCGGCATGTAGACGTCCACGACGCCGTCGAGCAGCGCGAGCGCCTCGGGGCTGTCGTAGCCGCCCGTGTTGTACACGAGCGGGAGCCGGAGCCCGCCGCGAGCGGCGATCGGTAGCGCCGCGAGCACCTGCGCGACGACGTGGCTCGGCGAGACGAGGTTCACGTTGTGGCACCCGGCGCGCTGGAGCGCCAGCATCGTGGCCGCGAGCTCCTCGGGACCGACCTCCCGGCCCGCGCCTTCCCACGAGAGCTCCCAGTTCTGGCAGTAGAGGCAGCGGAGGTTGCACCACGCGAAGAAGATCGTGCCCGATCCGGCCCAGCCCGTGAGGCACGCCTCCTCGCCGAAGTGCGGGAAGGCGCTGTCGACCCGCGCGCGCTCGCCTGTGCGGCACACGGCGCCGCGCACGGACACCTTCCGGTTCACCCGGCAGTAGCGGGCGCAGAGGTCGCAGCACTCGAGGTGAGACGAGGCGATCAGGGCCCGCTCGTCCAGCTCGCCCGACGCGAGCAGCCGCAGGTAGGAAGGCTCGAAACGGGGAGCATCGGCGGAGCTTCGCGCCATGACGCCATCATTGTGTCACCGGGCCCGGTGGAAGCGACGGCGAGCGCGCTCGGCGGCTTGCCCGGCGCGTGGGCTGCTGGGGCCGCTGGAGCGCCGTCAGGGTGTCGCCGGCGCGCGAGGGCCAGTATCCGGACGTCAGGGAGCGAGACATGCCGACATTGCTGCTCGCCGGGGACGTGATGACGGGCCGCGGGGTCGATCAGATCCTTCCGAGCCCCGGCGATCCCCGGCTCGAGGAGCCGAGCGTCGACGACGCGCGTACCTACGTCGAGCTGGCGGAGGCGGCCAACGGCCCGATCCCGCGCCCGGTCGCGTTCCCGTACGTCTGGGGAGAGGCGCTCGCCGAGCCCGAGTGGTCCGGGGCCGACGTCCGGATCGTGAACCTCGAGACGAGCATCACCCGCAGCGAGGAGCGGTGGCCGGCCAAGGGCATTCACTATCGGATGAGCCCGGAGAACGTCGCCTGCCTCACGGCCGCCCGCATCGAAGTCTGCGTCCTGGCGAACAACCACGTGCTCGATCACGGCCGACCCGGCCTCCTCGAGACCCTCGACAGCCTGGGGAGAGCGGGCATTCAGGTCACGGGCGCGGGCGTCGACCTCGCGCACGCCCGCCGCCCTGCGGTCGTGGAGCTCGCCGGGGGCGGCAGGGTCGTCGTGCTCGCGTTCGGAACGAAGGAGTGCGGCATCCCTCCGAGCTGGGCCGCCACGCCTGCCCGGAGTGGCGTCGATCTCGTGCGTCGCCTCGACGACGAGACCGCGGCGGAGATCGGCGAGCGTGTGCGGCGCGTGAAGCGCCCAGGCGACGTCGTAGTCGCCTCCATCCACTGGGGCACGAACTGGGGATGGGAGGTCCCGCCGGACCACGTGCGCTTCGCTCACCGCCTCGTGGACGCGGGGGTCGACGTCGTCCACGGCCACTCCTCTCACCACGTCCGGCCGATCGAGGTGTACCGCGGACGGCTCGTCCTCTACGGCTGCGGTGACTTCATCGACGACTACGAGGGGATCGAGGGCTACGAGACGTACCGGGACGATCTCGTCCTCGCCTACCTCGCGAAGGTCGATCCGGCTCGTGGCGAGCTGGAGCGGCTTCGGATGCGTCCGTTCCGGATCCGGAACATGAGGCTCGTCCGGGCCACCCCCGGCGAGGCGGGGTGGCTCGTGGAAACGCTGAACCGGATCAGCGGCGGAGAATCGCGCTTCGACGTCTCCGGCGACGGCGCATTGACGCTACGCCTGCCCGCCAGGCGCAGTCCGTAAGGGCCGCGGGCCCGGGGTCGGTGACCGGTCGCGTCCGAGCTGCGAGCCTCGGTAGGACGAGGGCGGCCCAGCGCCTCGCTACGCTTCGGGCCGCAGCTCGCCCGCTCGCTCGGCGATCCAGCGCATGAGGTCCGTGGCGGTGACGATCCCGGACAGCTTGCCGTCCTCGGAGACGACGAGCACGCGGTGGACGCCGCGCTCCGCCATGATCGCCGCCGCCCGCGCGACCGGCGCGTCCTCGGGCAGCGTGAACGCGGCGCGCGTCATGGCGTCGCCGACCGACTCGTAGGGCGACGGCTCCACGTGCACGCCCGGCCCGAGCTCGACGCGGAAGTGTCCGCGGTCGACGTGCCGCCCGCGCGCGATCCCTTCGCCGGTGTCGCCCCTGGCGAGGCGTTCGTCGAGCAGGTCCGTCTTGGACGCCACGCCGACGGGACGCCCATCTTCGTCCACCACCGGCGCGCCGCCGATGCCCCGGTCGAGGAGGAGCTCCGTGAGCGCCTCCAGGCTCACCTCCGGCCGCACGGCGAACACCTGGGTCCTCATCAAGGCGGACATCGGCGTGCGGTCCGCAACGTCCCCGGCGCCCTCCCGCCGAGCCTGGCCCGCGTGATTGCAGGACGCGTAGTCGATGCGCGCCGCCGGGTCGCGCACGACGCCGCCGCCGCTGTCCTCGCACGCGAGGCACTGCTCGAGAGTCACCGTCCAGGTGCGCGCCGGACACAGTACACGGCGAACGTCGGCGGTCTGCCCGTCTCCCGAGAGGACGTGAAGCTTCCGGATCTCGAGGAGCATTTGCGTTCCCCCCTTTCAACCGGCCTCAGCGTAGGCCTCCCGGCCACCGTGGGTGCCGGGTCCTCCGGAGTCGCCGGATCGGGGTGGGCGACAGCGCAGGCCGCCGCGCCCCCTCTCGCCGAACGAGCAGCCAGCTCGGCGCAGCGCGGGCGGCGCTCCCCCTCGCATTGCGCGCTGCCTCCTCGGCGGATCTCCGGAAACCCGGATGCACGCACGCCTGCGATGGGTCGATGCTGTCTACGCGGATTCGGCTGTCCCGCGAGGTGGGTGCAATGGACGCGGTCGAACTGACGAACGCGAGGACGCGGCTCCAGCGACGCCGCCGCGAGATCCTGGAGGCCAGCCTTCGCTCGGTCGGCGCGATCGACCAGCTGCGCCGGGCGGAGCGCACCGCGGAGGCCGCGGAGGCATCGCAGAGCGAGCAGCTGCAGTACGACCTCACGCAGCTCGGCGAGGTGGAGCAACGTGAGCTCGCCCTGATCGACGCGGCCCTCGCGCGCCTCGACGCGGGTGAGTACGGGATCTGCCGGGACTGCGGCGAGGCGATCGGGCCAGGCCGTCTCGCGGCGCTGCCGTTCGTCCTCGACTGCGCCGACTGCGCGAGCCGGCGCGAGGAGGCCGCGCGCGGCGAGCGGGAGCTGAAGAGACCGCGCCGGATCATGACGCCCGAGTGACCCGAGCCGACGGAGGGTGGAGGATCGGGCGGCGGAGGTCAGCCATGATGTTCCGGGACAGAACGCAGGCGGGCCACCTCCTCGCCGGGAAGCTCGAGCCGTTCCGTGCGGAGCGGCCGATCATCCTGGGGCTCACGCGAGGAGGCGTCCCGGTCGCCGTCGAGGTGGCACGCGTCCTCGACGCCGAGCTCGACGTCCTCGTCGTCCACAAAGTCCTCGCGCCGGGCACCGACCACTCCATCGGCGCCATCGCCGAGGGCGGGGCCGTGTTCCTGAGCCGCGAGGCGCTGCGCGGCATCGGGGCCCGCGTCGATGAAGCCTGGGTCGAGGAGCTCGCCGCTCGCGAGGGGGCCGAGATCGCTCGGCGGATGCGGGCCTTCCGGGGCGACCGGCCGATGCGCGAGCTCGCGGGGAGGACCGCGATCCTCGTGGACGACGGCGTCGCGACGGGCGCTACGGCGCGGGCTGGAGCCCTCGCGGCGAGGCAGTACGGGGCCGCCCGCGTCGTGCTCGCGGCGCCCGTGATGGCCGCGGCGGCGGAGCCTGAGCTTCGATCGGAGTTCGACGCGATCGTCGCGGTGGACCTGGCGGAGCCGTTCTTCGCGGTGGGGCAGTGGTACGAGCGCTTCGAGCAGGTCTCCGACGAGGACGTGATCGCCGACCTGCACCGCGCCGGCGGTCCGGACGGCGCGGTCGAGCTCGAGCGTGAGGTTCCGGAGCCCGAGCCGAAGCAGTAGACCCGGCCCTCCCGCGCGCCCAGGCACGAGCGAACCACCGCGAGCTCGCCGGGCGCGTCCAGGCGCGGCGTCCGGCCGGGCGGGTGCCCGCCCCCTCCCGCTGCGCACCGGTCTGACGAGGACCAGACTTTCCTCGAAAGGACTCGCCATGCGCACGCACCTCACCGTCGCCCTCGGCCTCGCCCTCGCCGCTTCAGCGTGCCGGACGGCGCAGGGCTCGCGAGCGAGCGGCGGAAGCGCCGGCCGCACGGTGGAGGGCCGCGTCGAGGAGGTCGACCGCGACGACGGGACCGTCACGCTGCGCGTCGGCGACGCCCGTCGCGAGGTCCTCGTCGCGCCGGAGGCCGAGATCAAGGTCGGCGACTTCAAGGCGACGTTCGAGGACCTCGAGGAAGGGCAGCGCGTGCGCGCGGCGCTCGACGAGTCGAGGGCGCAGACGGAGGGCTACCGCATCGAGATCCTCGACAAGGGAGTGACCGCGCCCACGAAGGTCGAGGAGCCCAAGGACGGCGGCGACGGCGCACCCTCCGCCGACCGTGAACCCGACGCACGGTGAGACGCGCCGACCGGACGCCGGGGTCGGCGCCCGGTCCCCATCACCCGGGACGTGACGGTCGCCCTCCACTCGTGGAGAATGGCGCCGCCCCATCGCCCCGAGGATCGCCCTGCCCTGCCCGCGCGCCGTCGCCCTCATCGCCGCCGTCACCCTCTCCGGCTGCACCGCCGAGATGGAGCTCGGGCGCGCGCGGACCCTCGACGCCGGCGAGTGGGACCTGGGCGCCGCGATCGGGTTCTCGGGCTACGGGCACGAGCGCACGGTCCCGCAGGAGCACCCCACGGGCGACATGGTCCTACCCCTCGTCCCGGTCGCGCCCGTCGAGCTCTGGGCGGCGCGCGGGATCGCGCCTCGCCTCGAGGTCGACGGGCGGTTGTCGGTCCTGTCGGCGCAGCTCGGCGTCAAGGCCCAGGCCGTCCGGACGCAGCACCTCGACCTGTCGCTCGCCGCGACGGGCATCGCCGCGCTGACGGGACGACCGGAGCTCGAGCCCACCACGCGGGCGCGGCTCGCGCTCATCGCTGGCGTGCCGCTCTTCGCCGGGTTCGAGCTCGACCTCGCCCCGCAGTGCAGCTGGAACGTCCATCCGGTGCACGCGCAGCCGGAGCTGTGGGGCGCGACGGGGCAGCTCCACTACGGGCCGCTCCCCGGCGGGATGCGCCGCATCGGGCTCGCGGTGTCGGTGCTCCGCTACGAACGCTCCACGGCGGCTCGCCCGGGCGACGTCACCGACGGCAGATTCGTCGGCGTCGCCCTCGTCTTCTCGGCGAGGGGGCCGCCCGTGCCCGTGGCGTCCGGCGCCGCCCTCGACGCGCCCTGACCGGCGAGGCGGCTCGGAGCGATCGCTCGAGCCTACTCGAGCTTGAACCCGACCCGCAGCGTCACCTGGAACTCCGTGATCTTGCCGCCCTTGATGGCGCCGCGCTGCTCGGCCACCTCGAACCAGGCCATGTGCCGGATCGACTTCGAGGCCTCCTCGATCGCGGCGCGCGTCGCCTCGTCGAAGCCCGTGGGGGACGTGCCGACGATCTCGATCTTCTTGTAGACCCCGGACATGCGCGGCTCCTCGTCGGGCGGCGCGTCGCCGCCACGGGTGAGTGATGCCGGAACCATGGCCTCCGCCGCCGCGTCGAGCCCGGCCCACTGGGGGGAGACCACACCGGTGGTCACTGCGCCGCGGTGCCGGACGGGGCGAGCCTCCCCTCGCGCCAGCGCCGCAGGACCTCCTCGACGTCGAGCGGCGCGAGGGTGGTGGGCGGCCAGCCGACGAAGGTCGCGTTGAGGCGGCGGATCCTCGCGTTCAGCGCCTCGAGCCGCTCGCGGACGACGTGCTCGTCCCGCTCGCGCGCGACGGCGGCGAGGACGGCCTCGGCCTCGTGGCGGATGGCGATCGAGTCCGGGAGGCTCGACAGCTTCTCGCGCCGGAGCTTCTCCTTGATCCACCACGCCTCGGGGAGCGCCCCGCCGTAGAGCGGCAAGGGCTTGCCCGCCCCGGAGAGCCGCTCGAAGGCGCCCTCCTCCTGCGCCTCGCGGATGAGCCGCTCGGCGTAGGACTCGAAGGTCTCTCCGGGCTTGCGGGGGCGCTCCGGCACCCCTCAACGATTACGAGGGCGCGCCCGCTCCGCAACCGATCGCCCGCCGGCAGGCGCGCGGAGCGTCAGACGCCCAGGTACGTGTAGCCCTTCATCACCGCCTCGTAGAAGTCGGCGAGCGAGACGCCCTCCTTCGGGCGGATCGCTCCCTCCTTCACCTTGCCGTCGAGCGCGCTCTTCACGCGGCGGGAGAGCTCGGCGGGCTCGTACTGGAGGCGAGAGAGCACCTTCTCGATGGTGTCACCCGGGATGACCTCCTCGATGTAGAAGTCCTCGGGGTCCTCGTCGTCCACGAACACGTGGATCTCGTTCACCCGGCCGAACAGGTTGTGCATGTCGCCCATGATGTCCTGGTAGGCGCCGGTCATGAACATGCCGAGGTAGTACGGATCGCCGGGCTTGAGCGCGTGGAGCGAGAGCGTCTCGTCGACGCCGTCGTTCTCGATGAAGCGGTCGATCTTGCCGTCCGAGTCGCACGTGATGTCGACGATGGTGCAGTCCTTCGTCGGCACCTCGCCCATCCGGTGCAACGGGACGATCGGGAAGAGCTGGTCGAACGCCCAGTGGTCGGGCGCGCTCTGGAAGAGCGAGAAGTTCGCCATGTACTGGTCGGCGATCTTGTCGGCGAGGTCGCGCGTCTCGCGCGGGAGCCGCTTCTTGCCGCGGTTCAGGTCCGCGATCCCGCGCACGAGCTTCCAGAAGAGGCTCTCCACGACCGCCCGCTCCTCGAGGCCGAGGATGCCGAGCTTGAACATCTGGAGCGCCTCCTCCTTCTTCGCCGCCGCGTCGTGGTACGCCTCCGCGCGGTTCCGGGGCGTCATCGAGGAGACGATCTCGCGCATCTCCCGCACGAGCTTCGGCTCGTCCGGCCGCGGCGCCGAGGCGGCGGCGATCTCCTCCGCCGACCCGATCTCGATGTGACCGAAGACGTTCATGATGATGCAGGAGTGGTGGGCGGTGATGGCGCGCCCCGACTCCGACACGATGTGCGGCTCGGGGACGCCCTCGTTCACGCAGACGCGCTGGACGTTGTAGACGACGTCGCCGACGTACTCGTCGAGCGTGTAGTTGACCGTCGAGGCGATGGTGCCGGGCTGGGCGTTCCCGTTCGTCTGGACGCCGACGTAGTCGACGCCCATCCCGCCGCCGACGTCGAAGTACTCGATGGGCAGCCCCATCTTGCGGAGCTTCGCGTAGACGCGGGCGCCCTCGTTGACGGCGTCCTTCACCACCCGGATCTCGGTGAGCTGCGAGCCGACGTGGAAGTGGAGCAGCTTCGCGCAGTGCTCCTTCCCCGCCTCCTTGAGGATCCGCACCGCGTGGATGAGCTCGGGGACGGTGAGCCCGAACTTGGCGAAGTCCCCGGACGAGCCCTCCCACTTGCCGGTGCCGCGGGTGGTGAGCTTCGAGCGGAGCCCGATCATCGGCTCGACGCCCATCTCCTCCCCGAGCTTCAGGAGCTGGGGCAGCTCGGAGAGCTTCTCGATGACGACGATGACCTTGCGGCCGAGCTTGCGGCCGAGCAGCGCGAGCCGGAGGAACTGCTCGTCCTTGTACCCGTTGCAGATGGTGAGCGCCTCGGGGTTGGTGTTCATCCCGAGCACCACGAGCAGCTCGCCCTTCGAGCCCGCCTCGAGGCCGTAGTTGTACGGCGCGCCGGCGTCGAGGATCTCCTCGACCACCTCGCGCATCTGGTTCACCTTGATCGGGTAGACGCCGAAGTAGCGGGCGCCGTAGCCCATCTCGGCCGTCGCCTTCGCGAACGCCTCGTTGATCTGCTTCACGCGCGCGCGGAGCACGTCCTGGAAGCGGACCACGCACGGAAAGCCGATCTTCCGCTCGCGGATGTCCTCGACCACGTCCATGAGGTCGATGACCGGGCCTGGCTGGCCCATCGGATGGACGACCACGTGGCCCTTCTCGTTCACGGAGAAGAAGCCGGCCCCCCACCCGCCGACGTTGTAGTACTGCATCGCGCGGTCGATGGACCAATCCGCAGGCGCCATCGCCGTCGTCGCGTCGCTCCGATGCTCCGGGATGTTCATCGCCCGCTGATCTACGACAGCGCGCCCGAGAAATCGAGCGTGTGTGCCATCGATCTCGAGCGGCGCGTGCGTTATAGCGGGCGCCGTGCCCGCCGCCCGTTCCCACCCCCTCCCTCCGCAGCCTCCGCGCAGCGCCGGCGAGGCGCTCCGGGAGCGGCTGCAGGGAATGCGCGTCGTGTTCCGGCAGGTGCCGGGCACGATGCGGCTCGTGTGGGAGGCCGACCGCCGTGGCGCGATCGCGGTGGGCGCGCTCACCGTCGTGCTCGCGCTCCTGCCCGCAGGCATCGCCTGGGCCGGGAAGCTCATCGTCGACGGCGTCGTCGCGGCCGCCCGGAGCGGCCTCGCCGCGGACCGGGAGCGGGTGCTGTGGCTCGTCGCCATCGAGCTCGGGCTCATGTCCGTGCAGATGGCGGCCGGGCGCCTCCTCGCCCTGCGCCGCGAGCTGTTGCGCGGCGCGCTCGGCAACCGCATCAACGAGCGGATCCTCGAGAAGGCGCTGGAGCTCGAGCTCAGGCACTTCGAGGACGCCGACGTCTACGACCGGATGCAGAACGCCCGGCGCGAGGCCTCCTCCCGGCCGCTCTCGCTCGTGATGCAGGCGTTCTCCATCGGGCAGAACACGGTGACCCTCGTGGCGCTCTCGGGGCTGCTCCTGCGCCTCTCGCCGGCGAGCGTCCTCGTCATCGTCGCCGCCTCGGTGCCCGCCTTCCTCGCCGAGGCGCGGCTCTCGGGCGAGTCCTTCCGGCTCTGGACCTGGCGCGCGCCGGAGGGGCGCCGGCTCAACTACCTCGAGTGGATCCTCACCCGCGACAGCCACGTGAAGGAGGTGAAGCTCTACGGCCTCGGGCCGCTCGTGCTCAGCCGCTACCGCGCGCTGTTCCGGAAGTTCTTCGACGAGGACCGCCGGCTCGCGGTGCGCCGGCTCAGGGCAGGGATGACCTTCGGCCTCGTCTCGCTCCTCGCGTTCTACGCGATGTACGCCCTCATGGCCGGGCGCGCGGCGCGCGGCGACATCTCCCTCGGCGACCTCACGCTCTACATCGCCGTGTTCCGCCAGGGCCAGGGGGCCGTGCAGGCGATCCTCTCCGGCGTGGGCGGCATGTACGAGGACGCGCTCTTCATGTCGAACCTGTTCGGCTACCTGCACATACCCACGGGCGGCGAGGCGCCGCGCGCCCTCCCGCCCAGGAGCCCTCCGCGCGGGCGCCCCGCGGAGATCGAGCTCCGCGGCGTCTCCTTCCGCTACCCCGGGAAGTCCGCCTGGGCGCTCCGCGACCTCTCGCTCACGCTCGCGCCGGGGGAGAAGCTGGGGCTCGTCGGCGAGAACGGGGCGGGCAAGAGCACGCTCGTCAAGCTGCTCCTGCGGCTCTACGATCCGACCGAGGGCGAGATCCGGTACGGCGGGGTGGACCTGCGCGACATGGACCCGGCCGACCTGCGCCAGCGGATCGGCGCCGTGTTCCAGGACTTCGTGCGCTACCAGTTCACCGCCGCGGAGAACATCGGCCTCGGCAACCCCGCATTCGTCGAGGACCGCGCCCGCGTCTCCGAGGCGGCGCGGCGAGGCGGCGCCGCAGCGCTGGTGGAGGGGTTGCCCAAGGGCTACGACACCATCCTCGGCGGCTGGTTCGAGTCCGGCCACGAGATCTCCTCCGGGCAGTGGCAGAAGCTCGCGGTGGCGCGCGCCTTCATGCGCGAGGACGCCGAGGTCCTCGTGCTCGACGAGCCGACCGCCGCCATCGACGCCGAGGCCGAGCACGAGCTCTTCCAGCGCTTCAAGGAGCTCTCGGCCGACCGCACCGCCATCGTCATCTCTCACCGCTTCTCCACGGTCCGCATCGCGGACCGGATCGCGGTCCTCCACGGCGGCCGGCTCGAGGAGCTCGGCACGCACCGCGACCTCGTGGCGCGCGGCGGCCGCTACGCCCAGCTCTTCCGCCTCCAGGCGCAGGGCTACCTCGACTGACCTTCACCGCGCGCTTGCGCGAACGGAGCCCCGATGCGAGGCCTCGAGCAGATCCCCTGGCTGTACGACCTGGGCCTCGCCCTGCTCGAGCACGGCCAGCTCGGCCGCTGGCGTGCGTGGCTCGCCGGCGGCGCGCGCGGCCGCACGCTCGATCTCGGCACGGGCACGGGGCGGAACCTGCCTCTCCTGCCCCGCGGCGCCGCCGTCGCTGTCGATCCGCATCGCGCGAACCTCGCCCGCGCCCGCCGGCGCGCGCCGCAGGCGCCGCTCGTCCTCGCCCGGGCCGAGGCGCTGCCCTTCCGCGACGGCGCGTTCGACACCGTCCTCTCCGGCCTCGTGCTCTGCAGCGTCCGCGACGTCCCGGCGGCGCTCGGTGAGGTCCAGCGGGTGCTCGCGCCGGGAGGCACGCTGCGGGCGATCGAGCACGTCCGCGGGGACCGCGCCGTCGGAGCGCTCCAGGATCGCCTGCAGCCCGCCTGGACGGCGATCACCGGAGGCTGTCACCCGAACCGGGAGACGGAGCGCGCCCTCCGCGAGGCGGGGCTCGAGATCGACGCAGCGTCAAGAGAGGCGCGGGGCGTCATGCGCCGGCTCGAGGCCCGGCCGCGCGAGGGCTCGCTCCGTACGGCTCCGGCGGGGCGTCACGATCCGTGACTCGAGGCCGGCGGGGCCCGCCGGGGTGCGACTCGAAGGCGTTGCGGGCGCGGCGGACGCCGCTTCATAGAACGTCCGTCGACAGTCACCCTCGGAGAAGGGAGCACGCCGTGAAGCCGAACGCGATCCTCCGCCTCGTCGTCGCCTGCGCTGCCGTCCTGCTCGCCTCCGCGCAAACCGCGCGGGCGCAGCTCGACGAGGGGGCGGGTACCCGGTACGCGAAGGATTCCTACCCGACGCAGGAGCTCGTCCGTCAGCCGCTCACCCTGTCCCGCGGGCTCATCGAGCTCGGCGTCCCGGTGCGCTTCGAGATCTCCAAGACGAACGACGGCAGGGTGCCGGACTGGAGCATCCCGGCCAGCCTCGACTTCGGCGTGGCGGACGACCTTCAGGTCGGCGTCGTGCACTCCACCGGCCTGTGCTTCGGCGGCAACGGCAGCGACTGCGGCAAGGTCTACGACGACGTCGGCGGCCGCGTCCGCCTCGGGATCCTGCGCAGCGGCCCTGCCGGCCAGCTCGCGCTCGAGGCCCGCGCGCACGTGTTCGACTTCACGGACACCGTCTGGACCGGCGCGGTGGGGCTCCTGTACAAGTACACGCTCGGGCCGAACCTCGCCATCCTCGCGGACGCCGACTGGACCACGTTCCTCAACAAGCGGAGCGACGTCGCGTTCACGGACGCCATCGCAGGTGCGCTCGGGCTCCAGGTCCAGATCTTCCCCGGCCTCGCCGCGTTCGGGAACGTCGGCGTGGACGTCCCGTTCAACGAGAACGCCGGGTTCGACCGGAGGGTGGCCGGACCGGTGAGCGCGGGGGTCGAGGTCACCCCGGTGCACAACGTGACGCTGGGCGCCGACGTGAAGTTCTCGAACCTCGTGGGCGAGGACAACGGGACGAGCTCCGGGTACCTGCCGCTCGAGCGGTTCCCCCGCGCCCGCGACATCGTCACCGACAACCGGGGCCGCGGCGACGAGCGCTTCCTCTCCGTCTACGCGCGCCTGTTCCTGTAGCCGGGTCCCTGCCGCCGCCTGCGCACGCCGGGGCGCCGGCGGCGGGGTGACGCGCGGGTGTTCCACTGTCCGACGGCGCCCACGCGGGTTAACGTGCAGGCGACCGTGCCGCGTCGCCTGAGTGCCCTTCTCGTCCTCGCTTCGCTCGCCGCCGCGCCCGACCGGGCGTCCGCCCGGGCCGGAAGGACGCCCAGTCGGGCCCTCGAGCCCGCCGCGCCGCCCCCCGCGACGCTCGAGTCGCCCGCCCTGGTCGTCGAGCCCGCGGCCCCGAACGTCTCGTTCACACCCAGGCTGCTGCCGAAGGAGCCTCCGGAGCCGCCGGGCGCCCCTCCCCCGCAGCCCGAGGAGGGGCCCGAGAGCCCGGGCGAGCGCTCGCAGCGCAGCGACGAGGAAAACTGGCTGGACGCGAGCCACGCCTTCATCGCCGAGCGCATGCTCGCACCGGTGATCGTGTTCGATCGCTTCTTCTCCGACGAGACCGAGCTCGAGGCCGAGCGATCGCGCTCCTTCGTTCGCTGGCGCAACGAGGTCCTGTTCCGGCGCGGCCGCGCGCCGAGCTACTCGATCGGGCTCCGCGCGGACCTGCGCCTGCCCGGCATGAGCCGCGTGCTCGACCGGTTCCGCTTCGTCGTCGAGGGGCAGACGCGGGACGCCCTCTCCGCGCTCGTGCCGACGGACGGCGAGGAGCCCACGGACACCATCGGCAGCGGGGGCGCGGAGCTGCGGGTCCGGGTCTGGGAGGGGCTCCTCGCGCACGGCGACCTCGGCGCGGGGTTCCTGCTGCAGCTGCCGCCGGGCGGCTTCGTCCGCGCGCGGCTCCGCTGGGCGATCCCCGTGGGCCCGCTGTTCCTGACGCGCATCGCGGCGAGCGGCTTCTGGCGGACCGACACGCACCTCGGGACATCGCTCGACGCGCACGTCGAGCGCGGCATCCGGCGCTACGCGCTCCTGCGGCTCTCGGGCTTCGGGCAGCTCACCCAGCGCAGCCGCGGCGTCGAGTGGTCGAGCGAGCTCGCGGCGCTGCGCGCGTTCACGCCCACCGTCGCCGCGGCGATCGGCGTCGGCCTGGAGGGGGCCACGCGGAGTCAGACGAGCGTGGACCGCTACCGTACGTTCACACGCTTCCGAACCGACGTGTACCGCCGCTGGCTCTTCGTCGAGGTCGAGCCCGAGGTGGCCTGGCCGTGGACACCCGAGCGCGGCCGGGAGACCGAGTTCGCCGTCACGCTCAGGCTCGAGGTGCAGTTTCGCGGCTGGGACGCGCCCCCGGCGCGCGCGGTGCGGCGCGCGTCCGAGCCGCTCGAGCCCGCCGATCCGCCGCCCGAGGTGCCCGCCGGTGCGCGCGCGCCGGGCTGACGAGGCGCTTGCGGGCCCGGAGGCCTCGTTCGGGGCCGTGTAGCGCTCGCCCCCCATCCTTGCGACGGCCCCCCGCCATGGCGTTACGATCCGCGCGTGTTGCGCCTCGGCGCGCTCGTCGTCCTCGGATCGCTCGCGCTCCTCGGCGCGTGCGTCGGCGGAGCCCGGCCGTTCCGTTGCCCCGAGCACGGCGGCGCCGAGTGGCGCGAGCTCGCGAGCGACCACTTCGTGCTCCGCACGGATCTCGACGCCGCCAGGGCCGCGACGCTCGTCGGCCGGTTCGAGCGGATGCGCGCGGCGGTCGCCGCGGCGCTCCCTGCCGCGCGGCCCGCACCCGGGCGCGTGGAGGTGATCGCGTTCCGCAGCGCCGCCGAGTACGCCCCCTTCGCCCCGGATGGCGCAGAGGGGTACTACCTGCGCAGCGAGGGCGGGCCGCCGCGCATCGTCCTCTCCGGCGAGATCCGGCCCGACCAGCGCGCCCTCCTCGCGCACGAGATCGCGCACCACTTCCTCGCGGGCGCGTTCGTTCGGCAGCCGCGCTGGTTCGCCGAGGGCGTCGCGGTCTCGATGGAATCGCTCGGCGCGGACGTCCCCGGTGGCGCGCTCGTGCTGGGCGCGCCGCCCGAGGCGCGCGTGGCGCGCGCGAGGCGCTCGCCCGTCCCGGCGCGCGCGCTCCTCGCGTGGGATGGGACGGCGGGGAACCGGGACGTGCTCGACTGGTACGCGGCGAGCTGGCTCCTCGTCCACTACCTCGCCTCCGACCGCGCCGAGGCGTTCGCCGACCTCCAGCGGCGGCTCGCGGCCGGCGAGGCACCCGAGGCCGCCTGGCGCGCCGCGTTCCCCGAGTACGACCCGGCGCGCCCTGGCGCGCCCGAGGCGCTCGACGCGGCGCTCCACGCGCACGCGCGCCGGCACCTCGAGGCCGTGGTCCGCGAGGTCGCCGTGCCCGCCGCGGTGGGCTACTTCGAGCAGCGCATCCCCTCGCCGGAGGTGCACGCGATCCGCCTCGCGCTCTGGCAGCACGGGCCGGAGAAGCGGCTGGACGCCCTGCGGGCCGAGGTCGAGGAGACGCTCGCCGAGGACCGCGCCCACCCCATCGCGCTCCAGTACCACGCGGCGCTGTGGGGGGAGGATCCGGTCCGGCTCGCGCGCGTCGCGGTGGAGGCGCACCCGCTCGATCCGCGCGCCTGGACGTTCCTCGCCCACTCGCTCCCGGGGCCCACGGGCGCCGCAGAGCGGGAGGACGCCCTCCGGCGCGCCTCCGAGCTCGCTCCGGAGAACGCGGCCGCGCTGCACAACCTCGCCTCCGAGCTGCTCGCGCAGGGGAGATCCGGCGAGGCGCTCCCGGTGGCGCGGCAGGCCGTCCGGCTCGCGCCGTGGAGCCCGCCGATCCTGGCCGGCTTCGCCGCCGTGCTCTCCGACCTCGGCCAGTGCGCGGCGGCGATGCCGGTCCAGCGGCGCGCCATCGACGCGCTCCCCGAGCGCGCGCCCGAGCGCGCGCGGCGCGCCTTCGAGGGGACGCTCGGCGCCTACGCGCAGCAGTGCCGCGTCGCCTCCGGCGCGCCCCCGCAAGCCCCGGTGCCCTGAGGGCCGTGGCGACTCACCGGCGCCGCGGCGCCGCCGGAGCTGGAGCTGCGCGGAGCACGTCGAGCGCCCGCCGGAGATCGTCCGGGAGGGGCGCCTCGATCGCCAGCCGGCGCCCGGTGCGCGGGTGATCGAACGCGAGGTGGGCGGCATGGAGCGCCTGGCGCCCGATCGCCTCGGCGGCACGCCGAACCGGGTGCTCCGGCGGGAGCCGCGCCTCGCGCCGCGTGCCCCCGTAGACCGCGTCGGCGAGCAGCGGGTGTCCGGCCTCGGCGAGGTGCACGCGGATCTGGTGCGTCCGGCCGGTGTGGAGGGTCACCTCGGCGAGCGACGCGCCGGACGCGAACGCCTCCCGGACGCGCCACTCGGTGACCGCGCGCCGCGCACCGGCGCCCCGGCCCGTGTAGCGGGTCCGATCGCGCGGGTGCCGTCCGTACGGCGTGTCGAGGCGCCCCTCCGGCGCGAGCGCCCCGTGGCACAGCGCGAGGTACCGCTTCTCGACGGTCCTCTTCTTGAACTGCGCCTGCAGCGCGGCGAGGGCCGCGTCGGTCTTCGCCACGACGAGGCAGCCGGAGGTGTCCTTGTCGAGCCGGTGGACGAGGCCGAGCCGCGCCTCGCCCTGCCCGCTCGTTCCCGGCGCCTCGCCCGCTTCCCCGGGGCCACGGGCGAGGCGGTGCAGCAGCGCGTTCACGACGGTGGAGTGGGGCGTACCGCGGGCGGGGTGGACCACCATCCCGGCGGCCTTGTCGATCACGAGGAGGTCCGGGTCCTCGTACAGCACGGCGAGCGGCAGGTCCTGGGCGACGAGGTGAGAGGGCTCGGGGGGCGGCACCTCGATCTCGAGGGTCTCGCCGCCGCGGAGCCGGGACGCCGCCTTGGCCGGGCGCGCGCCCAGGTGGACGCGGCCGTCCTCGACGAGACGCTGCACGCGGGACCGGGAGAGATCCGGCAGGAGCCGCGAGAGCGCGACGTCGAGGCGCACGCCCGCGAGCTCGGCGGGGACGAGGACGATCCTGCGATCGATGCGCGGTCTCCCGGGCGGCTACCAGATCCTCGACTTCACGTGCCCCTTCGAGCGCAGGATCACGTCGACGATCGCCCGATCGTAGAAGTTCGTGCGCGCGTACAGGTCGGGCGAGACGCGGGAGCGGTAGAGCTCTCGCCCCTCCTCCAGCTCGTCCTTGAGCACGTCGAAGAACCGGTCCTGCTCGATCCCGCGGACGATCTTCTCCTCGTTGTAGAGCGACACGTCCGAGCAGATGGCCCGGGCCAGGCGCGTGGCGGCCTCGGCGGAGTCGATGAGCGGCATGGCCGCAGATCGTACGTGACGCCCCGGTGCCGGTCAACGAACCGGCCCTGGCGCGAATGCTCAGCGCCGCGGGGTCGGGCCGCCCGCTCCGGCGGCCGCCGCCATCCGCTCCAGGTACGACCGCGCGACCTTCTGCCCGTCGAGCCGGAGCTCCCGCGCGATGCCGAGCAGGATGCCGCGCAGGTAGACGGACGCGGGCAGGAGCGAGTAGCGGTCCGCCTCGATGTTCTCGATGTGGTGGCGCGTGACCTTCGTGCGCTCGGAGATGAGCTGGAGCGAGATCCCGCGCGCTTCCCGGATCTGGCGGAGCACCTCTCCCGTCCAGGCCGTAGCGTCCGGGACGCCGACCTCGCGCGCGGGCGGGGGCGGCGCGCCGGGCGCGGGGGTGAGGGCCGGGAGCGGCGCGCGGACGGGCGGTGGCGTGCGCGTAGGCGCCGCGACCTCGCGATCGAGCCGGATGGGAGCCGCGGCCGGGCGCGGCGCTTCCGTCGGGGCCCAGGCGGCTGGCCGCGCCGGCTCGGTCGCCCCGCCGCGGGATGGCCCTGCGGACGGGACCTCGCCCTCGTCGCCTTCCTCGTCCTCGCCGCGTGCGACCGGCGCGAGCGCCAGCGCGGGGATGACGGGAGGGATCGCGGGCGGCCATGGGCTCGGGATCGGCTCCACGGGCGCGCCGATGCGGGCGTCGTAGCGGGCGCGCGCGGCGGGGTCGAGGAGCGTCCCCCGCGCCTCCTCGAGGCGCGCGGAGAGGAGCTCCGCGTCCTCCGGAGACATGAGCGAGTAGGTGACGATCGAGCCGGGCGCGTACACCTCCCGCGCGCGGGCGTACGCGGTCTCGATCTCGCCGGCCGTGGAGTCGGCCGGGACCTCGAGGATCTCGTAGAGCGTCTGCTGCGCGAGCGGCTTCACTTCGTGCTCCCCGGGCGCGTGCCGTCGAGCGCGATGAGGCCGTCCGCGATCCCCGCGAACGCCCGCGCCGCCGGAACGTCGGGCCGCTCGACGAGGAGCGGCCGGCGCGCGCGCACCGCGCGCCACATCTCGTCGTCGTAGTGGATGAACCCGAGGTAATCCATCTCGAGCCCGAAGTACTTGCGCCACGCGCCGACCACCGCCTTGCCGACGTCGGCGTCCTGCGCGGTGCGCGCCTGGTTCACGACGAGCCGCGGCCGGAACGCCGCGAGCTGCCGCGCCAGGTTCCTCCCCGCCTCGGGATCGCGCTGCGCCAGGGTCGCGACGAGCTCCACAGGGCTCTTGAACGTGCCGCTGCCCATCACCGAGCGGAGCAGCCCGTCGTACCCGAACACCTGCGCGACGTTCCGCATCCGCCGCCAGAACGCCGCCTTCACGAAGCGGTACGCGTTCTCGACCGCGGTCGGCTCGGGGACGAGCACGAGCACGCCGTGGTCCGACACGAGGAAGAAGTCGAGCACGTTCGTGTGCGTCCCCGCGCCGAGGTCGAGGATCGCGTAGTCCACGTCGAGCTGCTGCACGTGGCGCAGCAGCCGCATCTTCTGGGCGTGGCGCGGGTTCGCGACGTCGAGGTCGTCGAGCGCCCCGGACACGAGGCCGAGGTTCTCGATTCCGCTCGGCGTGATGACGTCCTCGATGCGCTCCACCTTGCGGTCGATGAAGTCGGAGAGCGTGCGCTTCGGCACGTCGAGCCCGAGCGTCGTGTGCAGGTTCGCGCCGCCGAGGTCGGCGTCGACGAGCACGACCTTCTTGCCGCGCCGCGCGAGCGCGATGCCGAGGTTCGCGGAGATGAGGCTCTTGCCGATGCCGCCCTTCCCGCCGCCCACCGAGATGATCCGGCGCGCGCGGACGGGGGCCGGCGCTGCGTGGCGGCGCGGCTCCGGGACGGTCTTCACCAGCTTGAGCGTCGGGGCGTCGCCCATCGGGGGCACATCCTAGCCGAAGCCGCCCCGCTACTCCAAAAGCTCGGCGTTCCAGTACGCGGCGTCCGCGAGCGACAGGAACGGGCGCCACTCGCGGTAGAGCGCCCGCCGCGCGGCGGAGCGGAACACCGGCGTCCAGCGCGGCCGTGTGGGTGAATGGAGCAGGCGCATGCGGGCCTCCTCCGGCGTGCGGCCGCCCTTGCGCAGGTTGCACGCGACGCACGAGCAGACGACGTTCTCCCACGTCGTCGAGCCGCCCCGGGAGCGCGGCACGACGTGGTCGAGGTTCAGCTCCGCGCGCCGGAAGCGGCGCCCGCAGTACTGGCAGGTGTTGTCGTCGCGCGCGTAGATGTTGAAGCGCGAGAAGCGGACGCGGGTCTTCGGCAGGTGGTCGTAGGCGAGGAGCACGATCACGCGCGGGACGCGGATGCGCCGGCTCACGGTGCCGATGGAGTCGTGCTGCGCGGCGGCGAGCGCGCTCCAGCTCGGGAAGTCGAAGAGCTGGAACTCCTCGTCGATCGCCTTCGCCACGCCCTGATAGAGGAGCGTGAAGGCGCGCCGCACCGAGGTCACGTGGACCGGCTGATACACCCGGTTGAGGACGAGCACGCCGGTGTCGAGCATCCCGCATAACGTAGCGCCCGGCCTCCACCTCCGCACGTCCGCCGGCGCCTGGTAGCTCGGCTGCTGTCGCGGCGGCGCGGCGCACCCGGAACGCTCCCGCCCTACCTGCCCGCGAGCCGGAAGAGCCCGCCGGCGGGCGCGCCGCCGCCGTAGAGCAGCCGGTACGCCGCGTACGAGCGCAGCACGCGCTTCACGTAGCCGCGCGTCTCCTCGAAGGGGATCTCCTCCACGAACTCGTCGAGCTCGAGATCCCCGCGCGCCTCGAGCCAGCGGCTCACGGCGCCGCCGCCCGCGTTGTACGCGGCCACCGCGAGCGCGACCCGGCCGTCGAAGCGGCGCAGGAGCTGGCCGAGGTAGCGGGCGCCGATCCGGATGTTCAGCGGGCCGTTCATGAGGTCGGTGCGGGACGGCCGCCGGATCTTGAGCTGGCGTGCGACCTCGCGCGCCGTGGGGAGCATGAGCTGCGTGAGCCCGATCGCGCCCACCGGCGAGACGGCGCGGGGATCGAGCGCGCTCTCCTCGCGCATCAGCGCCTGGAGGAGATCGACCGGGACGCCGGCGGAGGGCGCCCAGCGCTGCACGTCGCCCCGGAACGCCGGCGGGTAGGCGATCCGCCAGACGCGGAGGTTCTCGGCGGCGGGTGCCCGGCGGAGCGCGATGCGCGCGCGGGTGCGGAGGAGCTGGTGCGCGTTCCGGTGGTCGCCGGCGCGATCGAGCAGATCCGCCACGATGAGCGCGGCGTCGGGCGCGTCCGGATCCGAGAGGCGCGCCGGATCGACGGCCGTGAGCTCGGCGGCGCCGTCGCGCGAGAGCCCCATGCGCAGGAGGAGCACGCCCGCGCGGAAGTGCGGATCGGCGGCGAGCGGTCCGGCGTGCCATGCGGGCGGCGCGAGCTGGGCGGCCATCGCGGCGGCGGGGACGCGCGCCGCGGCCGGCAGCGCGCGGGCGGCGCCCTCCTCGTTCCCCGTGCCGCCCGCGAGCCTCGCCCGGGCGAGCAGGCCGTAGTAGTCGGCAGGGAAGCGCGTCGCGAGGTCGGTCCAGATCGCCTCGGCCGCGCGGGCGCCGGCGTCGCCGCGCCCGGCGAGGATCCGCGCCCGCCAGTACGCCGCGCGCGCGTGCTCGTAGGGATCGAGGTCGCGCTCGCCCTCCTCGATGGCGAGGAGCTGCGCGATCGCACCGTCGAGGTCCCCCGCGCGGCGCGAGAGCCAGGCGAGGCGGAAGCGCGCCTCGTCCCAGTAGTCGCCGCCCGCGTGGTCCCGGACGATCCCGGCGAGCGCCTCGCGCGCCTCGCCGTCGCGACCGGCGCGCAGGAGCAGATCCGCCGCGGAGAACAGGGCGTCGTCGGCGAGCGGGTTGCGCGGGTAGTCGCGCGCGAGCCGCCGGTAGAGCGCGATCGCGCCGTCCTTGTCGCCCGTGTTCGAGGTCGCCCCGGCGAGCAGGAACAGCGCCTTGACGCGCACGGACGGATCGTCACAGCCCTCGACCACCGGCCGCAGCGCCTCCACCGCGTCGGCGTAGCTGCGCGCCTTGCGGTGGGCGCGCCCGAGCGCGGCGCGCGCGCGGCAGGCGAGCTCCTCGCCCGGAGCGGCGGCGGAGAGATCCGGCACCGCCTTGCGCAGGAGGTCGACCGCGCCGTCCGCGAGGCCCGCCTCGAGGAGCGCCTCCGCGCGGCGCACCTGCTCCTCGACGCCCGGCTCGCCGCCGTGAGGCGCGGGCAGCGCACGGAGCGCGGCGAGGCACTCCGCGGCCTCCGGCGCGATGGGGTGCTCCGCCCAGCACGCCGCGAACGCCCGCCTCGCGGCGGCAGGATCAGCGCCCTCGCCCTCGCCGTGGACGCGGCCGGCGAGGAGCAGCGCGCTCGCCCCGGCGTCGGTCGCGCCGGGGTCCTTCGGCGCGGGGAGGGAGACGAGCGGCGCGAGCGCCTCGAGCGCCTGGGCGCGATCGCCGAAGCGCCGGGCGAGCCGCGCGCGGGCGAGCCGCGCCTCCCCCGCGACGAGCGAGCCGTCCGGCACCGCCGCGAGCGCGGCCACTGCCTCGCGCCCGCGCCCCGCGGCCTCCAGCGCGCGGCCGCGCAGGAGCGAGATCCGGTCGGCCGCGTCGGGCAGGCGCGCCTCGAGCCCCTCGAGCGGCGCGAGCGCCTCCGCCGCGCGCCCGGCCTCGGCGAGCGCCATCGCGCGGAGGAGGCGCGCCTCGGGCGTCGCGACGTGCGCGAGCTTCGCGGCCGCCTCGGCGTGGCGGCCGGCGTCGAACGCGGCCTTCGCCTGAGCGGCGGGGCCGCCCTGGAACGCGGGGGTGAGATCGAGGACGGCGTCGGACGGGGTGACCGACGCGAGGACGACGGCGGCGAGCGCTGCGGTGATCATCGGGGGCAGGTGCAGAGTGCGGATCACCGAGGGGTCGCGTCAAGGGCCCGCCCGGCCGCGTCGTCCCGACGCAGCACCCATCGCGCGGGATCGTCGGGACGGGCGGGCGATTCCGGGGCGGGCAACCGGCGCGGAAACCGTCTAGGATCGCCCCCGCGTGGACATCCGGACCCAGGCGGCGCTCCTCGCCGCGATCGTGACGCTCGCCCTCTCGGTGGCCGCGCTCCTGCGCGAGAACCGCTCGCGGGTGTTCACGCTCTTCGCGCTCTTCGCCGCGGATCTCTGCCTCTTCTCGCTCGCGAGCTTCTTCCTGCGCTGGTCGGAGGCGTTCGCGGTCGCCTGGTGGGAGCGGCTCGCGGTGGCCTCGGGCGGCCTCATCCCGGCCGCGGCGCTCGCCTTCTTCCTCGAGTTCCTGGGCGTCGCGCGCCGGCCCGCGCGCCGGGCCCGGAACGCCATGCTCGCGGGGTCCCTCTCCGGGATCGTGGTCGCCCTCACCCCGCTCGTGCACGTCAAGGCAGCGAAGCTGCTCGTCGCGGCCTACGTCGTCGGCGGCCTCGCCGCGGTGCTCTCCGTGCTGTGGGGCAAGATGCACGCCTCGCAGACGCGGGTCGAGCGCGCGCGCCTCCAGTACCTGTTCCTCGGCGCGCTCGTCGCGGTGCTCCTGTCGACGCTCGACATGTTCCCGGGCTTCGGCCTCCCCTATCCGCCCGAGGGGCTCGGCTCGATCACCCTCACCATCTTCATGTTCTTCCTGTCGCAGACGCTGCAGCGCCACCGGCTGCTCGATCTGCACGAGTTCCTCGGGAAGATCGTCGTCGTGACCGCGCTCGGGCTCGTCCTCGTCGCGATCTACGGCGGGCTCGTGTCGTGGGTGGGCGACCGCCCCGAGCTCTTCTACTTCAACACCATCGTCGCCTCGTTCGTGATCCTCTCCCTGTTCGAGCCCATGCGGGAGCGCGTCGAGGAGTGGGTGGTCGCGACGCTGTTCCACGAGCGCTACGAGCTCGTGCGGCGCCTCGAGGCCCTCCGCCAGCGCACGGGCAAGGTCATCGAGCCTGCCGGCCTCGCCGAGGTGGTGCTCGACGGGCTCGTCGAGACGCGCCGGGCGACCCACGCGTCGCTCTGGCTCGTGGCGGACGATCGCCCCGGCTACCGGCTCCTCGACTTCCGCGGCCCGCCGCCGGTCCCCTTCCTCGAGCCAGCGACCGCGCGCGCCCTCCTCGGCGCGGCCTCCTCCACCCAGAAGGCCATCCTGCTCGAGAACATCGACCGCCGGGTGGCGGAGCTCAGGGCGATGTTGCCGCCGGGGCCGACGGAGCACGAGAGCCGAAGCGGGCGTGGGGCGCCCGCGGCGGTCGCGGAGGAGCTGAAGCGGCTCAGCGACGCGCGCGGGGTGATGAGCTCCATGCGGGCGGGGATCTGCATGCCGCTCCTCGCCGGCGACCGCGTGGTCGGGTTCCTCGCCTGCTGGGACGAGCGTGTCCCCGAGGCGTTCGCGTCCGACGAGATCGCCGCGCTCATCGAGGTCGCCGACCGCTGCGCCCTCGTCATCGAGAACTCCAAGCTGTACCAGCAGATGAAGGAGCGCGACCGCCTCGCCGCGCTCGGCGAGATGTCCGCCGGCCTCGCCCACGAGATCCGCAACCCGCTCGCCGCCATCAAGGGCGCGGTCCAGTTCCTCGACCCCTCGAAGCTCCCCGGCGACGACCGCGAGTTCCTCGAGATCGTGATCGAGGAGGTGGACCGCCTGAACGGCGTCGTCACCCAGTTCCTCGACTACTCGCGCCCGCTCAAGCCCGCGCTCGCGCCGACCGACGTGAACGACGTCCTCGCGCGGACGTTCAGGCTGCTCCAGGCCGAGGTCCCGCCCACGATCTCCGTCGAGCTCGCGCTCGCGGAGTGGCTCCCCTCCGTCAACGCCGACGCCGAGCAGCTCAAGCAGGTGTTCCTGAACCTCGCGCTGAACGCGTTCCAGGCGATGCCGACCGGCGGCAAGCTCGTCGTGTCGACGCGCCTCGCGCGCGACGAGCTCGCCTTCTGGCGGGAGGGGATGCGCAAGGCCGACGTCGTCGAGGTGCGGTTCCGCGACAGCGGTCCCGGCATCCCCGAGGAGGCGCGCGAGCGCATCTTCGTGCCCTTCTACACGACGAAGGAGAAGGGAACCGGGCTCGGGCTCGCCATCTGCCAGCGGCTCGTGAAGGCGCACCAGGGCACGATCCAGGTCCGGTCGGCGCCCGGCGAGGGCGCGGAGTTCCTCATCTCGCTGCCGGGGCTCCGGGAGGAGCGGCCGGCCGGGGTGCCGCAGCCGCCCGTCGACGAGGAGGAGAAGCGCCGGAGCCGCGAGCACCGCCGCGCCAAGGCCGCGGCGCGGCTGCGGCGGCGGCGGAAGCGTCGCAAGAAGCAGCAGGCCTGAGCGAGGCTCCGTGGCGCCGCGCGTGCGGAGATGGCCCGACCTGTGGTAACGCACCCCCGTGGCCCACGTCCTCATCGTCGACGACGAGGTGAACATCCGCCGGGTCCTCGCGGCCATGCTGAAGCGCGAGGGCTACGAGGTGACGACCGCCGCGGACGGCGAGCAGGCCCTCGGCGTCCTGCACAAGACGCCGGTCCACGTGGTCGTCACCGACCTCGTCATGCCGAAGGTCGGGGGGATGGACCTCCTCCGGCGCGTCGGCGCCGACTTCCCGGACGTGCCGGTGATCATGATCACCGCGCACGGCTCCGTGGACAGCGCGGTCTGCGCGCTCAAGGCGGGCGCCTTCGACTACATCACGAAGCCGTTCGAGCAGGACGAGCTGAAGAAGGTCATCGCCAAGGCCGCGCGGGCGCACGACCTCGAGCGCCAGAACGTGCACTCGAGCTTCGGCGACGGCGATCGCCCCCCGCTCGTCGGGCAGTCCGCGGCGATGCGCGCCATCTACGACATGGTCGCGCGCGTGGCGGACTCGCCGTCGACCGTCCTCGTCACGGGCGAGAGCGGCACGGGCAAGGAGCTCATCGCGAAGGCGCTCCACCGCGGCTCCTCCCGCCGCGACAAGCCCCTCATCAAGGTGAACTGCGCGGCGATCCCGAAGGACCTCGTCGAGAGCGAGCTGTTCGGCTACGAGCGGGGGGCGTTCACCGGCGCGGTCGGGTCGAAGCCCGGCCGGTTCGAGCTCGCCGACGGCGGCACCCTGTTCCTCGACGAGATCGGCGAGATCCCGGTCGAGATGCAGGTGAAGCTCCTGCGCGCCATCCAGGAGCAGGAGTTCGAGCGGGTCGGCGGCATCAAGACCCTGCGCGTGGACGTGCGGCTCATCGCCGCGACGAACCGCGACCTGAAGCAGATGATCGCCGAGGGCCGGTTCCGCGAGGACCTCTTCTACCGGCTCGCGGTCGTCCCCATCGCCCTGCCCCCGCTGCGCGAGCGCAAGGAGGACATCCCGCTGCTCGTGCGCCACTTCATCGAGAAGTACGACCAGCGGCTCGGGAAGAAGGTCGAGGGCATCGAGGAGGAGGCGCTGCAGCTCCTCCTCGGCTACGGCTGGCCGGGGAACATCCGCGAGCTCGAGAACCTGATGGAGCGCTCCGTGCTGTTCGCCGACGGGCCGCTCATCGAGGCGAGCGCCCTCCCCGACTCCCTCCGCGACCGCGGCGCCCAGGCGCCCGTGCCGATCGCGGCGATGGGCCCGCTCGGCGCGATCGCCGCGCCGAGCGGCGCGTCGATGAAGGAGATCGTGCGCCACGCGCAGGCGGAGCTCGAGCGCGAGCTCATCACGCGCGCGCTCGAGGAGACCGGCGGCAACGTCACGCGCGCCGCGAAGCGCCTGCAGATCAGCCGGAAGTCGCTGCAGGTCAAGATGAAGGAGCTGGGGCTGCGCGAGCCGCCGGAGGCCGACGAGTAACATCCCGCGTCGACCGCGCGAGGCGCAGGAGTCCGTCGCCGAGGCGGGGAACCGCAGCGACACGCGCCGAGGCGCTCCTTCGATGGGAGCCGCTCACGGCGGCACCTGGCAGTGCGCCGCAGGCGCACGGAGCGAGGACCCCCGCCGCAGGCAGGCATCGTGCGCCGGAGGCACACACCAGGCGGGGGCTCGGCAACTTGACCGTCCAGGGGGCCGCTGCTAGCGTCGGCGCGGTTTTGCCGCGTTTTCGCGGCCTTCGCCCGCCTCACGGAGGAGACATGCGGCGGCTTCGCCTGCGCGCCCTCACGATCTGCATCCTCGTCGCGCTCGCCGCCCCGGCCGGGGCCGCCGAGATCGCCCGCGTGGCCACGAGCGAGACCGGGAACCTGTTCGACCTCCACGTGTCGCTGCGCTGGGATCGCACCCAGCTGCGCGGGAAGATCACCCGCGAGCAGGGCGACCCGGCGCTGAACCCGCCCTTCGGCGCGAACGTCGACGTCGACGAGCTGCGCTACACGCGCATCACGAACGCCCTCGTGCCGCGCTTCGCGGTCGGCCTGTACCGCGACCTCGAGCTCCACGTCGAGCTGCCCTACGTGCTCGCGGACGATCACTCCTGGCGCTATGCGCTCGTGGATGGGTTCTCCGTGGAGAGGAACTCGACGATCGCGAACAACACGATCGACGCCATGAACCAGCCGTGCGCGGTTGCGCCCTGCCCGCTCTTCCCGGTCGCGCCGGAGACGACGGTCTACCACGGCGGCCGCGCCGGCGACGTGAAGGCCGGCGTCGCGTGGGGCATCTTCAGCGACGCGCGCGACGACACGAAGCCCTTCTGGCTCGTCGGGGCGGACCTCACCTTCCCCACCGCGACCGCCTACGATCCGGCCGCGGGCCGGAGCGCGAGCTGGGCGTCGCCGCACGTCTCGTCGGGCAACCCCGGCCCGTTCGGCGAGAAGGTCTGGAAGTACGACGTCTACACGGTGCTCTCCCGACGCCTCGGCCCCATCGATCCCTACTTCAAGGCGCACGTGACCGGGATGCAGCGGTCGAGCGGCACGTACTCCAACTGCGAGCACGCCGCGGAGCTCGCGAGCCGCGCGCCCGCCCAGGCGACGCTCGCCGGCGCGGACAACTGCTCAAGCTGGGGGGACGACGCGCGCGCCCGGCTCCCGTGGATCGGCGGCCTCACCTTCGGCACCGAGCTCGTGCCGTACGAGAACCCGTCGGAGGACCAAAAGGTCTCGGTCGACGTCCGGGCGTTCGCGGACTACACCTCGTCGCAGCGCTTCTACAACCCGCTCACCGACATGAGCGGGAAGCTTCACGCCACCGAGGCGTACCTCACGATGGGCGGGCTCTTCGGCCTGTACCTCCGCGCGTCCCGCTTCGTGACGCTCCAGGCGAGCGCCTCGCTCGCGACGCAGACCGCGCACTTCCTCTCCGGCGATTCGCTCGGGCGTGGCGGCGTCGCTGACGCGGGCCGGGACATCACCGGCGCCACCGCGAACCCGGACCTGAACCCGAACTTCGACTGGCGCTACGACGCGCCGGGCCGGCGGTTCCGGTTCAGCGAGACGAGCGTGTTCGCGCTGTCCGTCGCGGGCGTGCTGCAGTTTTGAGGAGCGCCGCCGCGAGGCGGCGGACGGCCTCCCGGAGCTCCCGCTCGTCCAGGCGGCCGAAGCCGAGCCGCAGGTGCGGGCGGGGCCGGCCGTCGAAGGCGAAGAGCCGGCCCGACTGAATCGCCACCCCCGCCGCGAGGGCGCGGTCGGCCCACGCGTCGGCGTCGACGCCGGGCGCGACGCGGCACCAGTAGGCCATCCCTCCGGGCGGCTGCTCGAAGGAGAGCGCACCCGCGAGCTCGACCCGCAGGGCCTCCGCGAGCGCCTGGCGGCGCGCCGCGTAGATCCGCCGGGTGCGCCACACGTGGCGCTGCGCCTCCCCCTCCTCGAGGAGCTCGGCCACCGCCGCCTCCACCGCGAGATCGCCCTGCCGGTCGAGGTAGTGCCGGTGCGCGGTGAGGCGCGCGACGGCGTCCTCCGGGCCGGACAGGAAGCCGAGGCGCAGCCCGGGCGCGAGCACCTTGGAGAGCGAGCCGACGTACACGACCACGCCGGCCGCGTCGGCGCTCGCGAGCGGCTGCACCGGGCGGCCCTCGTAGTGGAACTCGTTGTCGTAGTCGTCCTCGAGGACGAGGAGCCGCGACCGGCGGGCGAGCTCGAGGAGCGCGAGCCTCCGCGCGGGGGAGAGGGTCACGAGCGTCGGGTACTGGTGGTGCGGGGTGAGGTACACCGCCCGGATCCGCTCGCGCCCTGCCTGCGCCGCGAGCGCGTCCACGTCGAGGCCGCGAGCGTCCACCGGCACCGGCACGAGCCTCACGCCGGCGAGGCGCAGCGCCTCCCACGCCGGGCGGTAGCCGAGGTCCTCCACCGCGACGGCGTCGCCCGGGGAGAGGAGCGCGCGCGCGGCCAGCGCGAGCGCCATCTGCGCGCCGCGGGTGACGAGCACGCCCTCAGGCCGCACCGCGAGCCCGCGCGCCTCCCC
>NZ_JALCYY010000032.1 GCF_022690685.1 Anaeromyxobacter terrae
CCCGCGTCTCGGCGCCGCTCGCGCCGTCCGCCGGGGGCGCGACGCGCGACGCGCCGGAGAGCGACAGCGCGGGCGAGGGGGTCGCGTTCGGCGGGAGCACGAACGCCGGTCCGAGCGCCCCCGCGAGATCCGCGCGGAGCGCGCTCGCGCAGGGGTGGCGCTCGTCGGCCTCCTTCGCGCAGGCCCGCGCGATCGCCGCGACGAGCGCGGGGTACGCGCCGAGGTCGGGACGCGGATCGGTGAGCGGCGGCACCGGCCGCGTGGCCTGCATCATGAGGAGCGCGCGCGGCTCGTCGGCCTTGAACGGGTGGCGGCCGGCGAGCATCCGCCAGGCGATGAGGCCGACCGCGTAGAGGTCGGCGCGCGCGTCCACCTCGCCCCCGAGCGCCTGCTCCGGCGCGAGGTACTCGGGCGTGCCGACCACGACGCCGGCCTGCGTGGCGCTCCCGCTCGCGGGGTCGGCGATCTTCGCGATGCCGAAGTCGAGGAGCTTCGTCACCTCGCGCCCGTTCGCGGTCCTCGCGAGGAACACGTTCTCCGGCTTGAGATCGCGATGCACGACGCCGAGCGCGTGCGCCGCCTCGAGCCCCGCGCACACCTGCCAGAGCACCGGGACGGCCTCCTCCGGGGACAGGAAGCCCTCCCGCCGGAGCCGGTCGAAGAGGCTCTCGCCGGAGAGGAGCTCCATGACCAGGAAGAGCCAGCCGTCCGGGCTGCGCCCGAAGTCCGTGACGCGGACGATGTTGTCGTGCTCGAGCGCGCTCGCGATCTCGGCCTCGCGCCGGAACCGCTCGACGAGATCGGGCGACGCGGAGAGATCGGGGCGGAGGACCTTCACCGCCACGTCCTTGCGCAGGTGGACGTGCCGGGCGCGGAACACCGCGCCCATGCCGCCGGTGGCGAGGTGCGCGACGAGCTCGTACCGTCCGTCGAGGACGGAGCCGAGGAGCGACGCGGGCTCGAACCGGGACACCTGCGGCTGTGCGGGGTCGGACACCTGAGGCGGGATTCTACTCCACCCCTCGTGTGCCCGGCGCCGCGCCCGGTGTCGGGTATCCGAGGGGCGAGGGCGGTGCGGGCGGCGCGCATCACCTACACCGGCCTCCGGCGTCGGTCGCCCCGGTCGAGGAGGCGCCCGGCTCGCGAGTGGCGTCAGGCCGCCTTGCCGCGCGGCGAGACCGCCGCGAGGAGGGCGCGCTCGAGCCGCGCGGCGACGTGGCTCCAGAGGAAGCGGGCCGCGACGCGGTCGCGGCCGCGAGCGCCCATGGCGCGTGCGCGCGCTGGATCGGCGAGGAGGCGCTCCAGCGCGTGCGCGAGGGCCCCCGCGTCGCCGGGTGGCACGAGGAGCCCCGTCTCGCCGTCCCTCACGATCTCGGGCACCGCCTCGTGGTCGGGGCCGACGCAGGGCAGAGCGCACGCCATCGCGTCGAGGAACGCGAGGCCGAACGGCTCGCGCAGGGAGGGCATGGCGAAGACCGTCGCCTGCGCGAAGAGGGCGGGCAGCTCGTCGAGCTCGACGGGGCCGAGCCAGTGTCCCCGCTCCGGGAGCGGCGGTGGGGAGGCCGGGCCGGCGACGAGCAGCCGCGCGCGCGGCTCGAGCCGGCGCAGCCGCGCGAACGCCTCCGCCAGCACCAGGCCGCCCTTGCGGTCGAAGTCGCGGCCGACGAACAGGATCGTCCGCCCGTCGTCCCGGCGCGGTGCGTCGCCCGGGAACAGGTTCGCGCCCGCGCCCACCACGCGGACGTGCGCCGGATCGGCGCCGTAGTCGGCGACGAGGGAGCGCGCGACGTTCTCGCTGAAGGTCGCGAGGAGGCGGGCGCGGCGGTAGAGCGCCGTCTCCCGCGCGCGCCAGGCGTCGCCGTAGTCGAGTGGCGCGGCGAGCCCGGCCGCCGGCCAGGGCGGGCTCCTCATCGCGAGCGCCCGTGTGTGATCGAGGAGAAGCGCGTACGGGTACGGCGCCGGCAGCCCCGGCGCGAAGAGCGCGCCGTTCTGCAGCACGAGCTGCGGCGGCGGATCGAGGGCGCGCAGGGCCTCGCCGGCGCGGAGCGCGTGGTGATCGAACGCGAACGGCGTGTTCCAGCGGTGCTCGAGCGCGCGGCGCTCGAGGCCGAAGCGCGCGGCGGCGACGGCGAGGCTCAGGGCGACCCCGGGAAGGGGGCGCAGCCGGCGGGTCACCGGGTCGCGCGGCTCGAGATCACCCGTGGCCTCGACGAGCCGGACCTCATGTCCCCGCGCCTCGAGCGCCCGCGCGACCTGGCGGGTGACGCCGCTCTGCGCGCCGTAGTGGACGTATGCGATGGACAGCCGGCCGGTGCGCAACGCGTCCCCCCCAGGGGAAAGCTGGGCTGAGAGGGAGGGGAGGGGAACCCCGTGCGACCGGGCGGCGTCTCTTACGCGCCGGCCGGACGCTCGCCGTGGCGCGCGGTGACCACCGTGTGGATGCCGCCGCGGACCGCGAAGTCGCCCACCACCTCGATCCAGCGGGGCTGGATCGCGCGGACGATGTCGTCGCAGATCCGGTTCGTCACCGCCTCGTGGAACGTGCCCTCGTCGCGGAAGCTCCACAGGTAGAGCTTCAGGCTCTTGAGCTCCACGCACCGCTCCGCCGGAACGTAGCGGAGCCGGATGGTGGCGAAATCCGGCTGCCCGGTCACCGGGCACACGCAGGTGAATTCCGGGCACTCCATCGCGATCTCGTAGGGGCGCTCGGGCTTCGGGTTCGGGAAGGTGTCCAGCTCTCGGGAGGGCTTCGTCGGCATGGCGGCGTGGTTCTTTCGGGCGAGGGAGCCCGGGATTAGGTCCTACGTGTGGACTGTCGGGATTTCGAGGCCGGCACTGGAAAGTCTACAGGTGCCGGCCCCCTTGATCGAGCCAAGCCCCTGTAACGCCGACCGTCCGCGCGAGGCAAGCGGTTTGCTAGTAGGGAGAGGACGAGCACGCCACGCCGAATCGCCCCCACCGGAGGGACCATGAAGGCCAACCGCCCCCGTCGTTCCGAGAAGAGCAACGCTCCCCGCCGGCTCGTCACCACCCTCGGAGAGCTGATCTCCGCCGCCTACGAATCCGTTCCGGGGATCGGCGATCAGCGTCTCGAGCGCGCGCTCGAGCTCCTGACGCACTCGCCCCTCGCCCGCCACATGAGCCCTCACGTGGAGTTCGTCCGCTAGCGGTCCACCCCCTGCGCGGCGCCCAGGCTCCGCCTGCGACCGGAGCCCGCGCCGCGGACGGCGGCCGACGAGACTTCACACCGACCGGGCCTGGCGCCACGCGCCGGGCCCGGCGCCTTTTCGGGCGCGGCGTTCGCGAGCGAAGCGTAACGGGGGCGCAGCGAAGCGATCAGCAGGGAGGGGCCCCGTCGCGAAGCGACGGGGAGGGACGCAGTCCCTCCCGGCGGGGAGCCTTCGCGTTCCGGCGAACGCCGGCGCGAAGGCTCACGGGCCCCGCCGAGCAGGGGTGGGGCCCCGACGACGGCGGCCAGCCGTCGGCGGGGCGGGGGCGCAGCCCCCGTCTGATCGTTCAAAAGGCCGCGAGAAGCGCGAGGAAGAGCAGCACGAGCGCCTCGCCGGTGATGAAGCCCGACGCGAGCGGCGTCGCGAAGACCTCCTCGGTGCGCGGGCTGAGGCGCCGCCACAGATCCTGGCCGATCCCGCCGATCACCATCGGCACCACCGCGAAGCCCGGGATGAGCGCGCCGAGGCCGATGGCGGTGGGCGAGGGCACGTAGCGGCCGAAGCGCGGGTTCGACTCGAGGACCGTCAGGATCACCCCCGCGACGAGCGCGATGACGAGCGCCACGAGCGCGCTCGCGGGCAGCGCGCCGAAGCCCTTCGAGAGGAGCTCGGCGAAGCCCGCCCACTTCACGGAGATGGGGGAGGTGAGCCCGCCCTCGCCGCCGATGCCGTAGCGGGCCCGCACCGCCGGGTAGGCGATCGCCACCGCCGCTGCGCCGATGGGCACCCCGATGAGCTGCAGGTAGGTGAGGTTGCGGTTCGTCGAGCCGACGATCCGGCCGGCCCGGTAGTCCTGCATGAGGTGCTCGCCGTTCGCGGCCACCGCGCCGCTCATCCCCGAGCCGATCATGTTGATCGGCACGTGGCCGGGCGCGAGCACGGCGAACACCGCCTGCATCACGTTCGCCATGGCGGAGATGGGCGCCCAGTTCGTCTCGCCGAGCACGCGGATGCCGACGAGCATGAGGACGATGGAGAGGAGCACCGAGACGGCGGAGAGCCAGAGCGGGAAGCCGAGCGAGATCTTCTGCACGGCGGCGAGCACGACCCCACAGGCGAGCGCGCCCCAGACGACCCAGCGCATGGGGAAGTCGCCGCCCGCGTCCGCCTCCTTGCCGGACAGGCCGTGGAAGGTCTTCGCGATGACCTTCCACTTGAGGGCGAGCGCGGTGAGGCCGCCGGACACCATGAGGCCGGTCGCCGGCCACATGATCCACCGCTGCAGCACCGCGTTGAACGTGAGCTCCGGGACGAGGCCGCGCGCGAGGAGCTGCTCCGGAGCGACGAGCCACGCGAGCACCATGCCGGTCGCCATCGAGAGCGTCACGCGCAGCCCGACGAGGATGCCGGCCCCGAGCGACAGCACGCCGACCTCCGTCCCGATCCGGAGCGCCTCCGCGTGCGGCGTGAGGAAGCGGAACGCGAAGGTGTCCGGGATCCACCCGAGCGACTGGCGGAGCACCGTGAGGCCGGCGGAGAGCGCGCCGCCGATGCCGAGCGCGGCGACGCGCGGGCCGGCCTGCTTCGGCCCCTCGTCGAGGACGAGCAGCGTCTCCCCGGCGGCGGTGCCGTCCGCGAAGGGGAGGTTCTCCTCGTCGATGTAGTGCTTGCGCAGCGGGACCGCGAGCAGGACGCCGAGGAGGCCCGAGGGCGCGAGCCAGGCGAAGATCTGCAGGCTCGAGAGGTGCAGGTTCAACAGCCCCCGCTGGTTCAGCATGTCGATGGCGGCGAGCACCACGGCCATGAAGCCGACGCCCGAGCCGGCGGCGGTCCCGGCGGTCTGGACGAGGTTGTTCTCCCAGCGCGTCCCGCGCCTGCCCGTGATCCGCCCGATGATCGTGATGAGGATGAAGCCGAGGAACGCGCTCACCACGGAGATGTTCGGTCCGTAGCCGATGCGCAGCACCACCGTCGGCTCGGCCGCACCCATGAGCGCGGCGACGAGGACGGCGATCGCGATCGCGCGGGCGGTCAGCTCGCGCTTCGCGCCGGCGGACGGCAGGACGGGGGTCGGCAGGGTCGAGGCAGAGGGCTCGCGCATGTGGGGCGAGACTCTATCCTCCCCCTTGGAGGCGGGCCAACGGGAGCTACGGCCCGCTGCGTCACGGCGCGGCGCGTACGCCGAGCGCGGCGGAGGAGGCCGGGATGGCGGGCGAGCGAGGCAGCACGGACGCCGGGATCGCGGGGGACCGCCCCGGGGGCGCGGCCGCGACCGGCTCCTCCGTCGGGGCGGGGTGGATCGGCAGGTAGAGGTGGTAGCGCCCGTACCGCTCGGCGAGCCGGTAGTGGCGCGCGACCTCCCCGACGACCTCGAGTCCGAGGTTCCCGCGGTCGTACCAGCGGCGCGCCCCGGGCGCGTCGAGGTCCTGGAAGAGGACCACCGCGGCGAACTCGTCGCGCCGGAGCCCGTCGAGGAGCGGTCGCGCGAGGGCGGGGTCGCGCTCGGAGGCGAGGCGGAACATCCAGGTGTCGAGCACGAACGGCCGCTGGCCTGCGAGGAGCGGCAGGAGCGGGTCCTCGGAGAGGAGGGCCCCCGGCGGGAGCGCGGCGGCGACGGCGCGCAGCTCGCCGAGGCGCGAGCGGCCGAGATCCTCCCGCGCCATCCCGGCGACCACCACGACGCCGAGCGCGCACGTCACCGGCGCGAGCCCGCGCGCGATGCTCCCCGCGGTGCCGCGCGCGCGCCAGGCGACGCCGAGCGAGAGCGCCGCGGCGACCTCCACCTCGACGAGGTGATTCACGCCGGTGCCGGGCGACGCGTACACCACCACGAGCGCTGCGAGCGCCGCACCGAGCCAGAGCGCCGGCAGGAGCGCCGGGCGCGCGGCGCCGCGGCGGGAGGCGCGCACGTGGCCGCGTGACCCGGCGAGGGCGGCGGCGACAGCAGCGCCGAGGAGCCCGATGGCCGCAGGATCCTCGACCGCGATCTCGTGGGCGAGGCGGGCGGGCGCCACGACGAGATCGCGCACCGAGCCGCCGCCCGCGGCGGTCGCCTCCACGATCTCGAAGAAGCGGCCGTCCGAGATCGCGTTCGTGAGACCGAGCACCGCCACCATGGCGGCGGCGACGGCCGCCCCGAGCGTGAGCGCTGCCCTCCGCTCGCGCCGGATGAGCAGCCAGGCGACGGCGGCGGCCGGCGCGGTGAGCGCGGTGGGCTTCGCCGCGAAGCCGAGCGCGAACAGGAACGCGGCCGCGGCGAGCGCCCGGCGCGACGGTCCGCGCGCCAGCGCCGCGAGGCCGAGCGTGCCGAGCCCGACGGGCAGGAGGTCGTAGCGGATGGACGACAGCGAGTACTGGGTCGCGAACGTGCCGAGGGTGAGCGCGGCGAGCGCCGCCCCGGGCGCGCGCGGTAGGCCCGCGCGGCGGAGCAGGAGGTACGCGGCCGTGACGGAGAGGATCCCCGTCGCGAGCGACAGGGCGTAGCCCGCGCCGATGAGGTCGAGCCCGGCCCGCCGCAGCGCCGCGTGCGCCGCGAAGGCGAGCGGGAACCAGCGCGTCCCGCCGTAGCCGACGTCCGGGTCGAGCATGGGCCGGTAGAACCGGCCGTGCGCGAGATCGTCGGCGAGCGCCATCCATGCGCCCGAGACGTGGTTGAGCGCGTTGCCGCTCTCCCACGCGGCGGGGAGGCGCGCGGCGGTGGCGAGGCCCAGCGCCGCCGCGGCGAGGAGGAGCGTCCAGAGGTTCCCGCGGCGCATCACCACGACGGTGCGCGCTCGGTGGTCCAGCGACGAGCCCGGCACGGGGTCATGGCTCCGACGGAGCCGCGACCGTGCGGGCGCGGCGCGCTGCGAAGAGCGAGATCCAGCCGGCGGGCAGCCAGCCGCGCGCCCACGACAGGCCGAGGTACGCGGCGGCGAACGCGCCGCACGCGGCGGCGACGCGCAGCACGAGCGGCGCGTCGAGCGTGCGCACCACGAGCCAGGCGGGCGCCATCCCGAACCCCGTCGCCGCGAGCTGCCGGGCGAGCGCCCGCACGGGCAGGATGCGGGCGAGCGGCACCTCGAACAGCCGGGCGGCGCGCCGCAGCATGAGCGCGCGGGCGAGCGCCTCGGCGACGATCCAGCCGCCGAGCGCGCCGATCGGCCCGGCCGCGCGCAGCCCGCCGACGACGAGCGGGACGGTGGCGGCGAGCTTCGCGGCGGAGAGCACGACCATGTAGCCGGTCTGGGCGCGCGCCCGCATCACGCCGTCGAGCGGCAGCGCGGCGAGCGCCACCGAGAGGACGCCGAGCCGGAAGAGCGGCACCGCCTCGAGGTAGCGGGCCGAGAAGAGCAGCTCGATGAGCGCGGGCGCGATGACCGCGAGGAGGCCCATGAGCGGCAGGAACGCGAACGCGAGCTGCTGCACCGCCTCGTGGAAGAGCGGCAGCCCGGCGCGCGGCGGCCGCCCCGCGCCCTCGACCTCGGCGAGGCCGATCTGGAGCAGCTCCGAGACGGGCGTGTACAGGATGTCGACGACGGGGAGCTGGAACGTGCCCACGCTGTAGACCGCGAACGCCGCCGCCGAGACCGCCCCCGCGACCACGTAATGGTGGAGCTGCTGCTGCGGGACGATGAGCAGGAAGGCGGCGCCGAACGGCAGCGCGTAGGCGGCCTGGCGGCGGAGCGCGGCCGCCGAGAAGCGGAGGCCGTGCGCGCGACCGAGCGCGGCGAAGGTCCAGACGGCGCGCAGGAGGTGGGCCGCCGTGATCCCGGCGAACACCGCCGCGACCGAGCCGCCGAGGAGGGCGGCGGCGAGGATCGCCGCTCCGCGCGCGACCTCGGTGAGCAGCCGCGCCAGCGCGGCCGCGCCGATGCGGCCGGACGCGTTCCAGGCGATGTCGAGCGGCGCGCCCGCGATCTGGAGGCCGGTGAAGGCGGCGACCCAGCGCAGGTTCCGGGTGAGCTCCGGGTTGTGGAACTGCCGATCGACGAGCGGCGCGCCGAGGAGGAGGAGCCCGGTCGCGACGAGCCCGAGCGCGAGGTGGAACCAGAGCGCCTGCGCGACGTGCGCGTCGCGCGCCCCGGGCTCTCGCGGCACGAAGTAGTAGAGGCTCATCGTCATGCCCATGGGCAGCACGAGCGCGAGCGTCTGGGCGAGGAGCCACGCCTGCTTGAACGTGCCGTAGGACGCGGGCACGAGGACGCGCGCGAGCACCATCGGGACCGCGAGCGTCAGGAGCGCGCCGGCGAGGCGCGCGACGAGCAGCGGACGGGCGCGGGTGAGGATCGACTCGGACAAGAAGGTGCCTTCTCTCCGCCGCGAGACGAGGCGCAGTCGGGTCCGGGCGGGAGGACCCCGTCGCGGCGCGCGCCCGCGTCCCCGCGGGCGCGCCGGCCGCGAGCGGCTGCGCGAGGCGCCTGCCTGGAGCGGGCGCATTCCGCCCTACGGTGCGCAGCGCGCCGCGCGGCGGCGCGTGCCCGTTGGAAGGGTTTCGCCGCGGGGCCGGTGAACCGTCGAGGCGTCGGGCGCCGTCCTCCACCGGGCGCTCGCCCGTCCGGCGTCCGCCGCGACGCCTGCTCGATCGTCTGCAGGGCGAGCGCGGCGGCCGCGTTCGCCTCACGGTCCGACCGACGCCCAGGCCGGATCGTCCTCCACCTCCTGGCGGAGCCACTCGAGGAGCGGGACGCCGCCGGCCGTGAACGCGGCGGGGTCGCCCACCAGCGTGTGGGTCGCGCCGGGCACGAGGAACGTGCGCCCGTTCGGGAGCGGCGCGATGACCTCCGTCGCGAGCCGGCGGATCGCCGCCTCGAACGTCGCCGGCTCGAGGAAGGCGAAGGTCCGGATGACCGAGTCGCGGGTCGAGGAGAGGAGCGCGAGCCGATCCTGCGGATACCTCCCCGCGAGCGCCGGGAACACCTGCGACAGGTCCTCCGCGCAGCGGGTGCCGCAGAGCGGGAGGAGCACCTCGTCGAGCCGCCAGGAGAGGAACCACGCGGCGCGCACCGCCGGCGAGAAGTCGTTTCCCACGAGCGGCGGGCCGGAGTCGTCCACGAGGTCGCCGCGCGCCGCAGGCCAGCGCTTGCGGAACGCGTCGAAGGCGAGGAGCGCGCCGAAGCCGCCCGCCGATGCGCCGCTCACCACCACCTTCGGCGGCGCCCCCAGGTTCGCGTCGAGCCAGTCGATGGCGCGCGCGACGTTGACGCGGCCCTCGTGGTGCCAGCGGCGCGGCGAGCCCGGGTAGCGCTGGATCGCGTTCCCGGCGTGCACGTCGCCCGTGCAGTACGGCACGAAGACGAGCGTGTAGCGGGCGAACGGGTTCTCCGGCGCCGAGCGATCGAGGATCGTCCCCGGCACGTCCGCCACGCGGGCCGCGAACTCCGCGGCCGCGAAGGGGCCGGGCTTCGCGAGCCCGAGCGTGAAGCAGGTGAGCGTGTCCCAGCACGCACCGCCACCGTCCAGGAAGACGAGCAGCTGCTCGCCGTCGCCGGGGTTCACCGCGATCCCCGTCTGCGAGCCGTCGCTGCAGGACGTGCCCGGGAGATCGATCCAGGTCCAGGTGTTGCGGGGGAGCCCCGCCTTTCCGCCCGCAGCGCCGTCGCCGCCGCCGCCGCCGCCGCACGCGGCGAGGACGGCGAGCGCAGCGGCGAGGGTCACCGCGAGGAGACCGCGCCGCCGCCGTCCGGGTCGCCACATGACGACCTACGGTGGGCGCGCGCCACGCCGGGCGCAACGCGCCGCGGCGCGCAGGCGCTCGAGGGGCCCCGCCGCGGACCCCTCGACGCAAGCGCCCGCGGCCGTCAGAACTTCAGCACGAGCTTGCCGAAGCTCTCGTTGCGCTCCATCCGCTCGTGCGCCTCGCGGGCGCGCTCCGCCGGGAGCACCGCGTCCACGACCGGCCTCACCGCGCCCGAGGCGACGAGCGGTAGGACGTCGCGGGCGAACGCCTGGGTCGCGGCGATCTTCTCCTCGAGCGGGCGCGGCCGGAGCACCGTGCCGACGAACGCGCCGCGCGTGCGCATGAGGAGCCCCAGGTCGAGCTGCGCCTTCGGCCCGCCCATCGTGCCGATGACGACCACGCGGCCGCCGGAGGCGAGCGCGGCGAGGTTCTCCGCCGCGTACGGCGCGCCGACGAAGTCGAGCACGAGCGGGCAGCCGCGCTTCCCGGTGAGGCGCCGCACCTCGTCGGCGAAGCGGGGCTCGTCCTTCGCGACGAGGAGGCCGTGGTCGAGCCCGAGCGCGCGCGCCCGCTCGAGCTTGTCGGCGGTGCGCGAGGTGCCGATGACCGTCGCGCCGGCCGCCTTCGCGATCTGCAGCGCGGCGGTGGCGACGCCCGAGCCGACGGCGTGGACGAGCACCGGCCACCCCGGCCGGAGCCCGCCGAGCGTGAAGAGCGCGTCGTGCGAGGTGACGCACGCCTCCGGGATCGCGGCCGCGTCCTCGAAGGAGAGCGCGTCCGGGATCCGCACGAGCATCCGCTCGTGCGCGACGGCGAGCTCGGCCTGACCCTCGCCCGAGGCGATCGCCATCACGCGGTCGCCGGGCTTCCAGGCAGTGACGCCCGCGCCGACCGCGGCGACCTCGCCGGCGAGCTCGAGGCCGGGGATGTCCTCGCGCGTGCCGGGCGGGGGCGGGTAGAGGCCGCGGCGCTGGAGGAGATCGGCGCGGTTCAGCGCGGCGGCGCGCACGCGCACGAGCACCTCGCCTCGCGCCGGCGCCGGGTCGGTGGTGTCGCCGAAGCGCACGATCTCGGGACCGCCCTTGCCATCGAACAGGACCGCCTTCATGGAATCCTCCTCATGCCGGGCGCGCCGAAGTGGCCGCTGGGTGCGCCGAAAGGTGCCTCGAAGGTCGCGCCGTCCGCGTCGCGCGCCACGACGGCGCGCCCCGGCTCGACGTGCGCGAGAGGATACCGATCGGCGCGCGGGACGGCGACCCGGTCGTCGTCCGGTGGGCAGGCCGGGGCGGGGTCGAGGCCGGCGAGCGCGTCGGGCGGGTCCACCGCGACCGCGAGGAAGTACCCGTTGTACGTGCCGTCCCACCACATCGAGAGCTCGGCCTCGCCGGTGGCCGCGCGGGCGGCGAGCTCGAGGAGCGCCGCCCGGAAGGCCCGGAACGGCGCCGTATCCGTGCGCGGGTCGACCCCCTCCCCGGAGGAGCCGGCGTAGCGCGCGCGGAGGTCCTCGAGGGCGAAGCGGAGGATGCGGGTCGGCACGCGGCGAGGATGCCGCGCGGCGGGACCCTGCGCAGCGAATTCGTGCCGTGGGGTCGCGGCGGGATCGGCGCCGCGGTCGCGGGTCGGGGGCGCGCTCGGGCGCTCCGCTCACCTCAGCGCGCCGTCGACCCCCACCACCACGTCCCGCAGCGGAAGGGCCTTCCCGGACGCCGCCACGGCGTGGCGCGCCGCCATCGCGATGCCGCCGCAGCACGGCACCTCCATCCGCGCGACGGTGACGCTGCGGACGTCGGAGCGGGTGAGGATGTCGGTGAGCTTCTCGGCGTAGAAGCTGTTGTCGTCGAGCTTCGGGCAGCCGACGACGAGGGCCCGGCCGGCGAGGAGCTCGTCGTGGAAGCCGGCGTAGGCGAACGGCACGCAGTCGGCGGCGACGAGCAGGTCCGCGCCCTGGAAGTACGGGGCGGTCACCGGCACGAGGTGGAGCTGCACCGGCCACTGGCCGAGCCGGCTCTGGGCCGGGCCCGCGCCGAAGCCGGCGCGCGCGGGTACGGCCACGGGGCGGGGCGAGAGCGTGCGCGGACGCGATCCGGGGCAGCCGCCGCCTGCGGCGGGTCCGGGATCCGAGACGATCGACAGGCGCGGCCTCGCGGGCGCGGGAGGCGCGATCGCGGCGGGCTGCGCCGGGCGAGCCGGGGCGTGCGCGTGCGCGTGATCCGGCGCGCCGGTCTTCTCGAGGTGCGTCTTCACCGCCGCCTCGTCGAACGCCGCTGCCTCGCGCTCGATGACGGTGATGGCGCCCTGCGGGCACTCGCCGAGGCACGCGCCCAGCCCGTCGCAGAGGACGTCGGCCGAGAGCCGCGCCTTCCCGTTCACGAGCGCGATGGCCCCCTCGGCGCAGGACGGGATGCACTGGCCGCAGCCGTCGCAGCGCGCCTCGTCGATCTGCACGATCTTCCGGATCATGCGGTCGCTTATCCCATGTCGTGCGCTCGTCCGGTAGTCAGCGGACGCTTCGAGGCGGCGCCGCCCGCGCACGTCCTGCGCGCGTTCCAGGCCGAGCGGGCGCTCGCCCGGCCGGCCGAAAACTGGCCGGCGGCTCGGGCGAGGGCTACGCATCGAGCGGGCGATATCGGTGACCACGGCGACGGCGGAGATCACGGTCGAGGCGCTCGCGCACGCGGGGCGCGTGCTGTTCGGCCCGTCGTTCGCGCCCCACGCGAGCGCCTGGCGCGGCGCGCTGCGCGAGGCGTACCGGCGCCGCGCGCTCGAGACTCATCCGGACCGGGCGCGCGCGCTCGGCCGTCCCGAGGCGGAGCTCCTGCGCGAGTTCCGCGCGGTGGCGGAGGCCTACCGTGTGCTGTCCGAGGCGGCCCGGGCGCCGGCTGTCCCGGTCCCTCCCCCTCGCGCCGCTGCCGCCCGCCCGCCGGGACCCGCGGCGGCGCCCCGCTCCTCGCCGCCTCGGCCCTCGCCCGACGTCCCCCCGCCGTCGCGCGCGGCGCCGTCTCGCCGAGCACCCCGGGCGGCAGTTCCCGCTCCCGCTGCGGGTCCGCGCTCCGCGTACGCCGCGCGCGAGCCGCTCCCGCGCCGCCGCCTGCGGCTCGGCGAGCTCCTCTACTACTCGGGCCGCGTCCCCTGGTCCGCGTTCGTCGAGGCCGTGGTCTGGCAGCGCGCGCAGCGTCCCGCGCTCGGCCGGATCGCGGTCGAGCTCGGCTTCCTCGACTCCGCCACGGTCGCCGCCGTGCTCGCGCGCCGCCGCGCGGAGGGCGCGACGGGCGAGCGATTCGGCGAGTACGCCTTGCGCACGGGCTACCTCACGCGCCTCCAGCTCCTCACGGCGGTGGGTCGGCAGGGGCGCATGCAGCGCCGGATCGGCGAGTACTTCCTGGAGCGCGGCTGGCTGGACGCCCGCGCGCTCGAGGCGGCGTGCGGGGAGCTCGCGGGGCACAACGCGCGGTACCCGTAGCCCGGGCGCCGGGTGCCGGGGCGAGGCCGGGATCGCGCTCGGCGCTCCGTCCTGCTCGGGCGCCGCCGTCACCCGCGGCGCCACACGACGAGGAGATCGCCCTCCTCCGGCATGGCCACCACCTCGGCGAGCGCGAGGACGTGCGGCGCGGCGAGCTCCTCGAGCGTCTCGAGCTCGCGCACGCCGAGCGCCGGGTCGTGCGCGCGGAGCTGCACGTCGAGCCGCGCCAGCCGGCCGGCGAGCGGCTCCCCGCGCCGCCGGAACGGGCCGTACACCGCGAGCGGCCCGCCCGGTGGCAGGACGCGCGCCGCGCCGCGAACGAGCGCCTCTGCGCAGTCCGGCGGGGCGACGTGCAGCACGTTCACGCAGAGCACCGCGTCGGCGGCCCGCGCTTGCCAGAGCGGGAGCCTGACGTCGAGGTTGAGCGGCCCGAGGAGGTTCGCGAGGCCCGCCTCCGCCGACCAGGCGCGGATGCTGGCGCGCGCCTCGAGGTCCGGATCGGATGGCTGCCACTCGAGGGAGGGGAACGCCCGAGCCAGGTACACCGCGTGCTCGCCCGTGCCGCTGCCGAGCTCGAGCACCAGGCCGCGCGGCGGCAGGACACGCCGGAGCGCCGAGGCGATCGCCTCGCGGTTTCGCAGCGCGGCGGCGGCGGTCCGCTTCACCGGCGCATGATGGCCCACGCGGGCCGCGCGCGCGAGCCTCGCCGCGGGCCGCGCGGGGCTCCCCGGGGCGTCGCTCGCGCGGGGAACCGGGAAGCGCTAGAAGGGCGGCAGGAGGGGATGAATTGAGAACGACTCGCCGCCGGGCGCCCGGACGCGCCACGCTCCTCCTCGGTCTCGCGGCGGCGCTCGCGCTCGGCGCCTGCGCCGGCCGGCGCGGCGGCGCGGCGCCCGCTCCTCCCCGCCAGCGCTTCGAGGTGCCGGGCCACGGCGAGCTCGAGATCGCGGTGCCCGCCGGCTGGAGGGCGAGCTCGGCGGAGGGCGAGGAGCCCATGCCGCTCACCGTCCGGCTCGAGCCGCGCGACGCGAAGGCCGGCGGCGGGTTCATGGTGCTGCTCACGCCCTTCTGGAACCCCGCGTCGCCCTCCGGGGAGGCCCCGGCGAGCTCCGACGCGACCGGCGGCGACGCGCAGGGAGACACCGCCCAGCTGCTCGCGGAGCTCGCCCGGCGCAAGGCGCTCGCGACGAGCGTCGAGCAGGAGATCGCGCTGCACGAGCTGCGCGGCGAGCGGGGGGTGCACGGCTACTGGTTCGCGGCGACCGACAAGGCGCTCGCCGCCCGGAAGCCCGCGGAGGGCGAGTGGCGCCACCTCCTGCAGGGCGCCGCCGCGGTCGGCGACATGATCCTCGCCTTCACCCTGCTCGACAACGCCTCCGGCCCGCAGCGCGAGGCGGTGCTCGACGTCGTCCGCGGGGCCCGGCACGTCCCGCCGGCCGCCGGCGGGACCGCCGCCGCCCCGAAGGACGGCGCGATGCGCTTCACGCCCGATCCGGACGCCGAGACCGAGCCGCTCTCGGTCGCCTACCCGGGCCGCGCGTTCACGGTCCTCGTGGACCTCCCCGGCTTCGAGATGTTCCAGCCGCGGCCCGCCGAGGACGGCGAGGGCGTGCTCGTGCTCGGGCGGCACCCGGGGAACGGCCTCGTCGCGTCGGTGACCCTCCGCGACGCGCACGGGGCCGCCGACGCCCGGGCCTGCCGCGAGCGCATCCTCGAGCGGATCCGCAAGAGCGCGCCCGACATGAAGGAGCTCCAGCTCTCCGACGCAAACGGGGGCGCGCGCGCCGCCTACGTGCTCGACGAGCTGCGCGGGCGGACGATCCGCCAGGAGCACGAGCACCTCTTCCTGTGGCGGGAGGGCGTGTGCGTGAACGTGCAGGTCTCGAAGGCGGATCCGGAGCCGCAGGACGCCGGCCGCATCGACGCGATCCTCGCCTCGGTCCGGTTCGGGGCTAGCCTGTAGCGCCATGGAGACCCACCGCCAGAAGTTCGGCGTCCACACCTACGAGGTGGACGCGTTCGGGACGATCGCGATCCCCGCGCTCTCCGGCTACCTGCAGGAGGTCGCCGGACAGCACGCGGCGTCGCTCGGGGTCGGCCTCGACGTGCTCATGCCCCGCGGGCTCACCTGGGTGCTCGCGCGCCAGCGCATCGAGAACCCGGTCCCCATCGTCCTCGGCGACCGCCTCGAGGTCGAGACCTGGCCGGCGGGCATCGACCGGCTCGCCGCGCTGCGCGACTTCGTCGTGCGCCGCGCGGACGGGACGGAGGTGGCGCGCGCGACCACCCAGTGGTTCGTGATCGACCTCGCGACGCGGCGGCCGGTGCGGCCCGCCGACGTGCTCGACGCGCGCTTTCCGCGCGAGCCGTCGCCGCCGGTGCTCGCCCTCGAGCCCGGCAAGTTCCCCGAGCTCCGCGCGTGGGAGCATCAGAAGCGCTTCCACGTGCGCTACGGCGACATCGACGTGAACATGCACGTGACGAACACGAGCTATCCGACCTGGGCGCAGGAGGTCGTGCCGCGAGAGGTGTTCAGCGGCCGGCGCCTCGCCGCCGTCGAGGTGCAGTTCCTCGCCGAGGCCCGCTACGGCAGCGCGATCCTCTCGCGCCTCGCGCCCGCGGCGCAGGAAGGCGCGTACGCCCACGCGATCGTGCGCGAGGAGGACGAGAAGGAGCTCGCGCGCCTGGTCACGCGCTGGGTGCCCCGCGCGGAAACGGTGCTCCCGGGTGCATGATCGAACGGGGGCTGCGCCCCCGCCCCGCCGAGCAGAGCTCGTCGGGGCCCCACCCTACGCGGGGCCCGGGCGCGCTTCGCCCCTCGCATGGCTCGGGGCTCACGCGCCGTCCCGCGGGCGCGGCTTCGCCGCGCTGTTTCCGAATCCCGCACTCTCGTTTAGATCCTCGCCTCTGCCGGAGGCGCGAGCCGCCGCTCGCGCGCAGCCCGGGTTGCGGGGCGGCTTTCTGGTAGAACGCCTCTCCGAAGGAAGGAAGCCATGAGATCGCACCTCCTCGCCGCCGGCGCCGTCGTGCTCGCCCTCGCAGGCTGCCCCGAGCAGCGGGCCGCCGCGGCGAAGCCGCCGCGCCCGCCCCGGGGCGAGCTCGCGGCCGGCGCCGCGGCGCTGCCGGACGCGCTCAGCGTCCCGCGGCCGCCCGGCCCGGAGTGGTTCGGCCTGTACCTCGTCGGCAAGAAGGCCGGCTTCACGAAGGTCCACCTCTCGCGCGAGCTGCGCGACGGCAAGGACGTCCTCGTCGGCCGCAGCGAGACGCTCGTGCGCGCGAACGTCGGCGGCAAGACGGTCGAGCGCCGGCAGGAGGAGGAGCGCGTCTACGAGGCGCGGCACCAGGGGCCGCTCGTGGCGGTCCGCGCGGTGTGGGCGGGCGACGGCGGCGATCGTATGGTGTCCGGGACCTGCGCGCGCGCGGTGTGCAAGCTCGTCGAGGAGACCCCGGCCGGCCGGCAGGAGCGCACCGTCGAGGGGGTCACCGAGACGGCCGAGCTCGCGGACGGAGTGAGGCTCGCGGCGGCGCGGCGTGGGACCGTGCGCGGCAAGCAGCTCGACCTCGAGAAGCTGCGCGTGAAGGACATGCAGGACGTCTTCCTCCGGCGGGAGACCATCGCGGGCGGCGGCGTCCAGGAAGAGGTGTCGGTCGTCGCGGAGTCCGAGGCGGGCGACCGGCTCGCGGCGGAGTACCGCGTCGCGGACGACGGGCGCGTGGTGGAGATCCGGCTGGGCGAGGCGATCGTGGCCCGGCCCGAGGCGGAGCAGACCGCTCGCAGCCTCGACCAGGTGGATCTCTTCGCGCTCGCGCGCGTCCCGCTCCCGCGCCCGCTGTCGCGCGCCGTCCCGGCGACGATCGTCTACCGGGTCGCCGGGCTGCCGCCCTCGTTCCAGAAGGGCGACGCGCGCCAGCGCTTCGGGCGCGACCGCGCTGGCGAGACGCTGCTCACGGTGTCGGTGCGCCAGCCGCTCGCCGCCGACCCGAGGAAGGACACCCCGCTCGCCCGGGCTGCCCAGGGCGCGAGCGCCGACGACCTCGCGCCGTCGCCGCAGGCCGACTCCGACGAGCCGGCGATCGCGGCGCTGGCGAAGAAGCTCGCGGGCAACGCGCCCGGGGCGTACGCGGCGGCCCAGCTCCTCGCGGACGACGTGTACCGCCGGCTCGAGAAGGCGTACGGCGCGAGTCACGACCGCGCGAGCGACGTGCTCGCCGCCGGCCGCGGCGACTGCACCGAGCACAGCGTGCTCATGGTCGCGCTCGCGCGCGCGCTCGGGATCCCCGCGCGCGCGGTGCACGGGCTCGTCTATGCGCGCTACGAGGACGGGCAGGACGCGCTCTACTGGCACGCCTGGGTCGAGGTGCGGAGCGCGGGCGAGTGGATCGCGATGGATCCCACCTTCGGCCAGCCGGTCGCCGACGCGACGCACGTCGCGCTCGGGGTAGGGACCCAGGTCGACACGGTCGGGCTGCTCGGCGCGCTGAAGGTCCTCGGAGTCGAGGTGAAGCCCGGGAAGTGACGCCGCTCGCCCGCCCACGCCCGGGCGGGGAGCGCCATGCGCTATCATCCCTCCTCCCTCGCGCGGAAGGCCGCTCATCCCGGGCGCCGCGCCGCGAACCCCTGGCGCCGCGAGGCCCGAAGGGACGGAGGCCTCATGAACGGGCTCGATCACGTCGCCATCCTCGTCGCCGACCTCGACGCCGCGATCCGGCTGTACCGTGACGTCTACGGCCTCGAGCTCGCGGAGGTGGAGGAGGTCCCGACCGAGCAGGTGCGGGTCGCGATCTTCGGCCATGGCGCGGGGCGCATCGAGCTCGTCTCGCCCTCCGGCCCGAACAGCCCCATGGCGAAGGCGATCGAGAAGCGCGGGGAGGGCTTGCACCACGTGTGCCTCGAGGTGCCGGACATCGAGCAGGCGATGGCGGCGCTCCGCGCGCAGGGCGCGCCCCTGCTGGACGAGAAGCCGCGGCCCGGCGCCGGCGGCTCGAAGGTCGCGTTCGTCCACCCGAAGGGCAGCCGGGGCGTGCTGGTCGAGTTGAAGCAGGGCGGCGGCGGCGAGCACCGCTGATCGGCGCACGATCCCGGCCTGCGGCGGGCGTCCTCGCTCCTTGCGCCTTTCGGCGTACGGCAGCGAGTACGCCCCGGCGCGCCTCGCTGCGGGTGCCCGCCTCGGCTCCGGGCTCCTGCGCCTCGGGTCCGGAGGCTGCACGGCGCATCCCCACGGCGCCCGGCGCCGCGCTCCGTCATCGGGGTTGACCGACCGCGGGAACGCGTGTTGTATCACCGCGTTTCATCCTGCCCTCCTTTCAAGGGGTCACCTGCATGTCCCGTCTGCTCGCCGCCCTCGCGGCACTCCTCCTCCTCGCCGGCGCGGCGCGCGCGCAGGACGAAAAGAAGCCGGAGGAGACGAAGGGCGCCGCCAAGCCCGCGACGGACGAGACGAAGGCCGCCGCCAAGCCCGCGACGGACCTTCCGCCGGAGACGAAGGCCGCCATCCAGCGCGAGGTCGAGCGGATGAAGGAGGACCTCCGCGACGAGGTCCGCGCCGAGATCCAGGGCGCCCAGTCGGCGGCGGAGTTCATGGGCACGGTCGCGGAGGGGCCGAAGCTCGAGTTCTTCGAGCTCGATGGCTACTACCGCGTGCGCGGGCAGCTCACCGACGATCTCGGCCTCGGCCGCGCCGCGGACGCCTCGGGCCACTACCTCTACCCGGTCCCGCTCCTCAACAACCCCGACCCGGCCACGGGGCGGAGGCCCACCCGCGGGACGCTCGCGACCGCGAACATGCGGCTCCGGCTCGAGCCGACGCTGAACGTCTCCGAGCTCGTCCGCGTCCGGGCGCAGATCGACATCCTCGACAACTACGTGCTCGGCTCGTCGACGAGCAAGCTCTTCGACGACCCGTACAGCCCGTACCCGGCGCAGTTCTACGGCAGCACCCGCCAGCTCTACCCGAACGACCCGACCGCCGATCGCGCCCCGATCCTGCCGAAGCGGGTGTGGGGTGAGGTGCAGACGCCGGTGGGCCTGCTCAGCTTCGGCCGCATGCCGTCGGAGTGGGGGCTCGGCCTCCTCACGAACGCCGGCGGCGGCGTCGACGAGGACTACGGCGACACCGTCGACCGGCTCCAGTTCGCGCTGCCGCCCGTGCAGACGCCGATCGGCGCGCTCACGCTCGTGCCCATCCTCGACTTCGACGCCGAGGGCGCGCTCCGCCCGGATCCGCGCTTCGGCGCCGGCATCGGCCAGCCGTTCGACGCCGACTCCTCCGACGACGCCCGCACGTTCGCCCTGAAGGCGGCGCGCGTCGACACCGACGACGAGATCCGGCGCAAGCTCGACCGGAACGAGTCCTCGTTCAACTTCGGCGCCTACTACAACTACCGGACGCAGCGGGACTCGATCCCGGTCTGGGCCCAGGATGGCTTCGGCGCGGAGCTCGACCCGACGGTCGCCGTCGGCCGGCGGCGCAGCTACGGCCACGTCCTCGACCTGTGGGTGCGCGTGCTCACGCAGCGCTGGCGCATCGAGGCCGAGGCGGCGGGCGTCTACGGCCACATCGGCCAGGCGTTCACGGTCGGGCCGGCCTCCGACACCGACCCGACGCTCACCGTGAAGCCCATCTCGCGCGTGGACCTCCGCCAGTGGGGCGGCAGCCTCGTCACCGAGTACAAGGCGATCCCGAACAAGGTCACCGTCGGCGGCGAGCTCGGCGTGGCGAGCGGCGACGACGCGCCCGGCTTCGGCAACATCCCCAGCCGCTTCGCCATCGACGGCTCGCTCCCCGCCTACGGCTCGCTGGAGGGCCCGCAGTTCAACGGCACCACCGACCGGAGCATCCGCAACTTCCGGTTCAACCCCGCGTACAAGGTCGACCTCATCCTGTTCAGCCGGCTCCTCGGCCAGGTGACGGACGCGTGGTACGTGAAGCCGAAGCTGCGCTGGGACATCTTCCCCGGCCTCTCGCTCGACACCCAGCTCGTCTACTCCCAGGCGATCTCCGCGGAGTCGACCCCCAGCTCGACGGGCCCCGGCAAGGGCTCTCACCCGCTCGGGCTCGAGGGCGACGCCATCGTCACGTACACCTCCGGCGCCGGCTTCCAGGCCTACGCCCAGTACGGCCTCCTGCAGCCCTTCGACGCGTTCGGCCCGGGCGGCCTCTCCCGCGCCCACCTGCTCGCGTTCGGCCTCGTGGCGAAGTTCTAAACGACAGTTCGCGATTCGCGACCACCTACGGTGTCGCGAATCGCGCTGTCGTCTAGACAGGTTCTGACGGGGGCTGCGCCCCCGCCCCGCCGAGCAGAGCTCCGCGCGCCCATGCGCGCATTCGGGTGACGCCCCGCCCCGCCGGCCGGGTCCCGTGCGCCCCCGCGTGGCGGCTTCGCCGCGAACGCGGCGGCGCCCCGGCGGGCTCGCGTCGTTCGCCGGTAGCCAAAGCCTCGCGGTGCGCGCTAGCCCGCGACGACCGTCCGCACCTCGAAGCGCGGCTGGGCCTGGATCGCCTTCTTCACGGCGCACTGGTCGGCGACCCGGACGAGCGCCTCGCGGTACTTCTCCGGGAAGCTCGGCGGGACCTCGATGTCGAGCTCCACCCGCGCGAGGACGCCGGTCTCCTCGTCGAAGTGGTTCCGCTGCCGGATCCGGATGCCGTCGGTCGGCAGCTCGCGCTTCTGGCAGAAGCCGGCGACGTAGATCCCCGCGCAGGTGCCGATCGCCGCGAGGAACAGCCCGAACGGCGCGGGCGCGCTGTCCTCGCCGCCGCTCGACACGGGCTGATCGGTGCGGATCACGTGCTTGCCGATCTGGGTGTCGACCTTCTTGTTGCCGGGGAAGGTCACGATCATCTCGCTCGCCATCGCAGGGGCTCCTCCTCTTTGGCTCGGGTTCGGGATTCCGGGCGCGATGCTCGCCGCGCTCGCCGGTGTGAGCCAGGGGAAACCGCAGGGATTCCGGGGGGAGTTCGGGTGTGCTAGCGTCGCCGGCCCCGATGAGCCCCAAGACGAAGTCGAAGCCCGTGTCCCGCGCCGCGCTCGCGGGCGAGGCCGATCCGCGCCTCGTCGCGCTCTCCGTCTCGATCCAGGACGACGGCGCGCTCTACGCCGAGGACATCCGCGGGAGCCAGGCCCACGTGACCATGCTCGCCGAGCAGGGGATCGTCCCGAAGGCGGCGGCGCGCCGCATCGTGGCCGCCCTCGACCAGGTCCGCGCGGAGTTCGCCGCCGGCAAGATCCGCCTCGACCCGGCCCTCGAGGACGTGCACACCCACGTCGAGCGGCGGCTCGGCGAGCTCGTCGGCGCGGACGCGGGCTACCTCCACGCCGGCCGCAGCCGGAACGACCAGGTCGCGCTCGACGAGCGGCTCTTCATCGTGGCCGCCTGCGACCGCTGCGACGCCGCGCTCGGGCGCCTCCAGCGCGCGCTCGTCGCTCGCGGGCGCGAGCACGAGCGCACCATCCTCCCCGGCTACACGCACCTGCAGCGCGCCCAGCCCGTCTCGCTCGCGCACCACCTCCTCGCCCACGTGGAGGCGTTCGCGCGCGATCGCGATCGGCTCGCCGACGTCCGGCGGCGCGCGGCCGTGTCGCCGCTCGGCTCGGGCGCGCTCGCCGGGACGACGCTGCCGATCGATCGCGAGGCCACCGCGCGGGCGCTCGGCCTCGCCGGCGTGACGCAGAACTCGCTCGACGCCGTGTCGGACCGCGACAGCGCGATCGAGCTCCTCTTCGCGTGCGCCCTCGCGGCGGTGCACCTCTCCCGCGTCGGCGAGGAGATCGTGCTCTGGACGACGAAGGAGTTCGGCTTCATGTCGCTCGCCGACGCCTTCGCGACCGGCTCGTCGCTCATGCCGCAGAAGAAGAACCCCGACGTGGGCGAGCTCGCGCGCGGCCGCGCCGGGCGGGCGATCGGCGACCTCGTCGCGCTGCTCGCGATCGTGAAGAGCCTGCCGCTCTCGTACAACCGGGACATGCAGGAGGACAAGCGGCCCCTCATCGGCGGCCCCGACGCCCTCGTCCTCACCGCCGACGCGGTCGCCGGCGCGATCGAGACCGCCACCTTCCACGCCGATCGGATGGAGGAGGCGCTCGGCTCCGGCGAGGCGCTCGCGACCGACGCGGCCGAGTACCTCGTCGAGCGCGGCGTGCCGTTCCGCGAAGCGCACGAGGCGGTCGGCAAGGCGGCCGCGTTCTCCTCCGCCGCGGGCCGTCCGCTCGCGAAGCTCACCGCGGAGGAGTGGAGCCGCTTCCACCCCGCGTTCCAGAAGGACGTGCTTCGCTGCTTCGACGCGCGAAAGAGCCTCGCCCGCCGCGAGCTCCCCGGCGCTCCGGGGCCGAAGCAGGTGGCGCGCCAGCTCGCGCGCTGGGAGAAGGCGCTCGCGAAGGAGTCGCGGTGAGCCGCCTCGTCGCGCTCGCCGCCACCGCCCTCCTGGCCGCCTGCGGCGTGAAGGCTCCGCCGCGGCCGCCGGGGGTGGAGCGGGACGAGACCGTCCCGACCTCGACCCCGACCCCGCCCTCGCCCTCGACCTCGACCTCGACCTCGACCTCGACCTCGGGCGCCCCCGCCCAGCAGCCCTGCCCATGAACCACTTCCAGCGCAAGAAGGGCGTCCTGCACGCGGAGGCGATCCCGCTCGAGCGGCTCGCCGAGCGCTACGGCACGCCGCTGTACGTCTACTCGACCGCGACGCTGACGCGGCACTGGAAGGTGCTCAACCGCTCGCTCGCCGGGATCCGCCACGTCGTCTGCTACGCGGTGAAGGCGAACGCGAACCTCGCGCTCCTCGCGCGCTTCGCGAAGCTCGGCTCCGGGTTCGACATCGTGTCTGCCGGTGAGCTGTACCGGGTCCTCAAGGCGGGCGGCGACCCGCGCAAGGTGGTCTTCAGCGGCGTGGGCAAGCGCGACGACGAGATCGCGTTCGCGCTGGAGTCGGGCGTGCGCGTGCTCAACGTGGAGAGCGCGGGCGAGCTCGCGCGGATCTCGATCGTCGCGCGCCGCATGGGCGTCCGCGCGCCCATCGCGCTGCGCGTGAACCCGGACGTCGATCCGAAGACCCATCCGTACATCTCGACCGGCCTCCGCGAGAACAAGTTCGGCGTCTCGGTCGAGGAGGCGCGGCGGCTCTACCCGCTCGCCGCGAAGGACGACGCGCTCCACGTCGTCGGGGTGGCCTCCCATATCGGCTCGCAGATCACGAGCGTGAAGCCGTTCCTCGACGCGATCGATCGCGTCCTCGCGCTCGCGCGCGAGCTCGAGAAGCAGGGGATACCGCTGGCGCACCTCGACGTCGGGGGCGGGCTCGGCATCCGCTACAAGGACGAGGAGCCGCCTCACCCCGACGAGTACGGCGCCGCCATCCGCAAGGCGCTCGCCCCCTGGAAGGGCGAGGTGCTGCTCGAGCCCGGCCGGGTGCTCGTGGGCAACGCCGGCGTGCTCGTCACCCGCGTGCTCCACGTGAAGCGGAGCGGCCGGAAGACGTTCGTCGTGGTGGACGCCGCCATGAACGACCTCGTGCGCCCCGCCTTCTACGAGGCGCACCACGACATCGAGCCCGTGGGCCGCCCGCGCGAGGGCGAGCGCGAGATCGTGGCCGACGTGGTGGGCCCCATCTGCGAGTCGTCCGACTTCCTCGCCCGGAAGCGCCGCATGCCGGAGCCCGTGCCGGGCGACCTCCTCGCCGTCCGCTCCGCCGGCGCCTACGGGTTCGCGATGTCGTCGAACTACAACGCGCGCCCCCGGGCAGCCGAGGTGCTCGTCGAGGGCGATCAGGCGTTCCTGGCGCGCCGCCGCGAGACCTACGCGGACCTCGTCCGCGGCGAGGAGCCGGCCCCCGCGCCCGAGCGGGTATGAGCGGCCGCCCAGGCGCGTGACGCGGGCGCCACCACGCCCGTTTCCGCCCCCGACCGGATCGGATACATTTTTCGCCTCCTCTCTCCTCGCCGAGGTCAAAGCCGCATGCCGCGTCTCGAAGGCTCGATGGTGGCCATCGTCACCCCGATGAAGGACGGCGCGGTCGACCTCCGCGCCCTGCGCGAGCTGACCGAGTGGCAGATCGCGGAGGGCACGGATGGCATCGTGCCCTGCGGCACGACCGGCGAGGGGGCGACGCTCACCCCCGCCGAGCGCGCCGAGGTCATCCGCGCGGTCGTGGAGGTCGTCCGGGGCCGGGCCCTCGTGATCGCCGGCGCCGGCTCGAACGCTACGCACGAGGCGATCGAGGGGGTGAAGGCCGCGAAGGCGCTCGGCGCGGACGCCGCCCTCGTCGTCACGCCCTACTACAACAAGCCCACGCCCGAGGGGCTGTACCGGCACTACCAGGCGATCTGGGACGCGACGCGGTTCCCGGTCATCGCCTACAACGTGCCGAGCCGGACCTCCGTCGACATGGGACCCGAGACCGTGGCGCGCCTCGCGAAGGCCGGCGCCATCGTCGGCATCAAGGAGGCGACCGCGAGCATGGATCGGCAGGTCCAGCTCGTGGAGCGGATCGGCAAGGACGCGATCGCCTACCTCTCCGGGGACGACTTCACCGTGCTGCCCTTCATCGCCTGCGGCGGCCACGGCGTCATCTCGGTCATCTCCAACATCGCGCCGCGCGCGATGAAGGACCTCGTGGTCGCGGCCCGGGCGGGCGACCTCGCCCGCGCGCTCGACCTGCAGGTCCGGATGGCCGAGCTCAACCGGGCGATGTTCGTCGAGACGAGCCCGGGGCCGGTGAAGGCGGGGGTGGCGCTCCTCGGGCGGTCGAGCCCCGAGCTCAGGCTCCCGCTCGCGCCCATCTCCGAGGCGAGCCTCGCCCGGGTGCGCGAGGCGATGACGCGGTTCGGGCTGAAGCTCGCGTGAGGCGGGGCCCTTGCGGGCGAGAGGAGCAGGAATGGTGAACGTGGTCGTGACCGGCGTCGCCGGGCGGATGGGGACTCAGATCGTCCGCCTCGTGGCCGGCGACGAGGGGCTGAAGCTCGCCGGCGCGGTGGAGCGGCCCGGGAACGCGGGGCAGGACGCCGGCACCCTCGCCGGGCTCGCGCCGCTCGGCGTCGCGGTGGCCGACGACCTCGCGAAGGCGCTCGCCGGCGCGGACGTGGTGATCGACTTCACGAGCCACGAGGCGTCGGCGCGCAACGCCGAGGTCTGCGCCGAGAAGGGCGTCGCGCTCGTCATCGGCTCGACCGGCTTCACGCCCGAGGCGAAGGCGCGCGTCGCCGCGGCGGCGCGGAAGATCCCGATCGTCCTCTCGCCCAACATGAGCGTGGGCGTGAACGTGCTCTTCGAGCTCGTGCGCCAGGCCGCGAGGGCGCTCGGCGACGCGTACGACGTCGAGATCATGGAGATCCACCACAAGCGGAAGCGCGACGCGCCCTCCGGGACGGCGGTCGCGCTCGGCGAGGTCGCCGCCCAGGCGCTCGAGCGCGATCCCGCCGACGCGCTCGCGTACACGCGCCACGGCATCCTCGGCGAGCGCCCGCCCTGGCAGATCGGCATCCAGACCCTGCGCGGCGGCGACGTCGTCGGCGAGCACACGGTGTTCTTCTGCGGCGAGGGCGAGCGGCTCGAGCTCACCCACCGGGCGACGAGCCGCGAGCAGTTCGCGCGGGGCGCGGTGCGCGCGGCGCGCTGGCTCGCCGGGCGGCCGGCCGGCCTCTACGACATGGCGGACGTGCTCGGGCTGCGGAGCTCGAAGTGAGGACCTGCCGCTTCCGGCACAGGGGACAGGATCGCTACGGCGTCGTCGAGGGCAGCGAGGTCCGGCCGCTCAACGCCGCGCCGTGGTCGGGCGGGCTCCCCGAGGGCCGGGCGATCCCGCTCGCCGACGTGACGCTGCTCGCGCCGGTCGAGCCGTCCAAGATCGTCTGCGTCGGCCGGAACTACCGCGCCCACGCGCGCGAGCTCGGCAACGAGGTCCCCGCGCAGCCGCTCCTCTTCCTCAAGCCGCCGACGTCGATCGTCGGCCCGCAGGAGGCGATCCGCTGCCCGGAGCAGTCGAGCGAGGTGCACCACGAGGCGGAGCTCGCCGTCGTGCTCGCGCGGCCGCTCTCGCGCGCCACTGCCGCCGAGGCGCGCGGGGCGGTGTTCGGATACAGCTGCCTGAACGACGTCACCGCGCGTGACATCCAGCGCGAGGAGAAGCAGTTCACCCGCGCGAAGGGGTTCGACACCTTCTGCCCGGTCGGGCCGTTCGTCGAGACGTCGCTCGACCCCCTCGACCTCCCCGTCGTCTGCCGGGTGAACGGCGCCGAGCGCCAGCGCGGCTCGACGCGCGACATGACGGTCGACCCGTTCGCGCTGCTCGCGTTCATCTCCCAGGTGATGACGCTCCTGCCCGGCGACGTCGTCGCCACCGGGACCCCCGAGGGCGTCGGGCCGATCCGCCGCGGGGACTGGGTCGAGGTGGACATCGCCGGGATCGGGGTCCTCCGCAATCCCGTGGTCTGACCCGCGGCGGCGTGTTAGGGCAGGCGCATGCGCGCCTACGTGGCCGTCGGCACGAACCTCGGCGACCGCTGGGGGCACCTCGCGCACGCGGCGCGGGCGCTCCGGGCCGAGCCGCGGGTGGCGGTGCTGCGCGGGTCGCGCGTGTTCGATACCGCGCCGCTCGGGCCGCCGCAGCCGCGCTACCTCAACGCGGTGCTGGAGCTCGAGGCGGAGCTGCCCGCCCAGGCGCTCCTCGAGGCGCTCCAGCGGGTCGAGCGAACCTGCGGCCGGCGCCGCACCGGCGCCCGCTGGACCGCCCGCACGCTCGATCTCGATCTGCTCCTCCTGGGCGACCAGGTGATCCGCACGCCCGAGCTCCTCGTGCCGCACCCCGGGCTCCTCACGCGGCGCTTCGTGCTCGCACCCCTCGCCGAGCTCTGCCCGGATCGGGTCGTCCCCGGCACGGGCCAGACCGTCACCCGGCTCCTCGCAGCCGCGCCGGCGGGCGACGTGGTGCCGGTGGGTGTCTACCCGATGTGAACAGGCGGCCGACCCCCGACCCCGACCGATGATCCCTCGCGCGCTCCTCCCCGTCGCCCTCGCCGTCGCCCTCGCCGCTTGCGAGCGCGAGCCGCGCACCATCGTCGCCGCGCCGGCCGATCCGCCGCGCCCGCTGGGGAGCGCTCCGGCCCAGCGCGCCGACGCGCCCCCGCCCGGAGCGCGCGCCCCGGCGGCGGGCGCGCCTGCCGCGCCGGCGCCCGGGAGGCGCGAGCCGCAGGGGCTGCCCTCCTCCTCGGAGCTGCTCGCCCAGGTCGAGGCGATGAAGGGGCAGCTCGCGTCCGCGCCCAAGTCGCTCGAGATCCTGCTCGCGCTCGGGAACCTGTACTACCAGGAGAGCCGCTACGCGGACGCGATCGGCTGGTACGATCAGGCGGTCGCGGTCGCCGAGCCGGCCTGGAAGGACTACCTCGCGCTGCCGCCCTCCGCGCGTGCGAAGGAGCCCAGCCCCGCGGTGAAGGAGGCGTGCACGCGCTCCCAGGCGCGCGGGTTCGAGCCGCTCGTGCGCGCGGCGCAGGGGCGGGCGCGGCGGAAGGACGTCGCGGGGGCCGCGTACTGCTACCGCGCCGCGCTCGAGCCGTCGGTCGGGGCGCGCATCCAGCGCGCGAACGCGAAGCTCCTCGCCGGCGACGCGGCCGGGGCCATCGCGGACCACGAGGCGGTGCTCGCGCGGATCCCGGACCAGCCCGACGCCATGTACTTCCTCGGCCTCGCGCTCGCGGAGACGGCGGAGGGGAACATCGGCCAGCTCGAGCGCGCCCGCGCGCTGTGGAAGCGGGTGGGAGAGGTCCAGCCGAACGGGCCGTACACGGACGGTCTCATGATGGCGATGGCAGAGGTCGAGCGGCGCATCGCCGCCGCGCAGTCCGCGCGGCTGGGGCGCTGAGCCGGCGGCGCGGCCCCGGCCCTGACGTTTCCGCGCGCGCCGCGGCGGCTCCCCCGCTACAACGGTCGGCCATGCCCCGGCTCTACTACGTCCCCCACACCCGCGCCTCGCGCCCCCGCATCGTCCTCGAGGAGCTCGGCATCCCGTACGAGCTCGTCCGGCTCGACCCGGCGAAGGCCGAGACGCGCACCTCCGAGCACCTCGCCCGCCACCCGCTCGGCCACGTGCCCGCGCTGGAGGACGGTGAGGTCAGCATCTTCGAGTCCGGCGCGATCTGCTTCTGGCTCGCGGAGCGCTACGGCGAGGGGAGGCTCCTCCCGCCGCCGGGCACCCCCGGCCGCGCGCTCGCCTACCAGTGGCTGTGCTTCGCGCTCTCCGAGCTCGAGCCGCCGCTCTCGCCGCTCGCCGCGGAGCTGAAGAAGCCCGAGGCGGAGCGGGACCCGGCGCGCATCGAGGGTGGCAGGGCCCGGTTCCACGCCGCGGCGAAGGCCGTCGACGCTGCGCTGGCGGGCCGCGACTTTCTCCTCGGAGACGAGCTCTCCGTCGTGGACGTCGTCGTCGCAGCGATCCTCTCGTACGGGAAGTTCCTCGCCGGCCTCCAGGGGATGCCGACCGCCGAGGCTTACGTGCTGCGGCTCCGCGGCCGGCCGGCGTGGAAGCGCGCGACGGCGGACTGACCGCGCGGAGGTCGCTCGGATCGAGATCCGGGTCCGTCCCTCGACTCCACGTCTCGGCTGACGCCGAGACGCTACGCTCGGGATGAGCGGCCTCTCGAGGTCGGGGTCGAGCTCGAGTTCACGGAGAGCGGCTCTCGCCTCGAGAATTGACGCATGCATCGGCGCGCGGGACCATGCCGCCCAATGCGCCCAGAGCCCGCGCCGCGCCCGACCGACGCCCAGACGTCACCCTCGCCCCGCGCGATCGCTGCGCCGGCCGCCCTCGCTGCGGCGCTCCTCGCGCTCGCCGTCTCCGGCATCGCCCCGAAGGATCGGCTCACCTGGCTCATGGAGGTCGCGCCGATCCTCGTCGCGCTCCCCGTGCTCGTCGCGACGCGCCGGACGTTCCCGCTCACGCCGCTCCTCTACGCGCTGCTCGCAGTCCACGCCGCGATCCTCGCCGTCGGGGGGCACTACACCTATGCCGAGGTGCCGCTCGGCTTCTGGGTGAGCGATGCGCTCGGGCTCGCACGCAACCACTACGACCGGCTCGGCCACCTCGCCCAGGGCTTCGTCCCCGCGCTCGTCGCCCGCGAGCTGCTGCTCCGCACCTCGCCACTCCGGCGCGGGCGGTGGCTGTTCGTGCTCGTCACCGCCGTCGCGCTCGCCATCTCCGCGCTCTACGAGCTCGTGGAGTGGGGCGCCGCGCTCTCGCTCGGCCAGTCCGCCGACGCGTTCCTCGGGACGCAGGGCGACCCGTGGGACACGCAGTGGGACATGTTCCTCGCGCTCCTCGGCGCGCTGGCGGCGCAGCTCGCCCTCGCGCGCACGCAGGACCGGCAGCTCGCGGAGCTTCCCGTCCGCTAACCCCGCGAGGGCCGCCCCGCCGCGGCGAGCACCTTCGCGATCGCCTCGGCTGGCAACGGCTCGCACCGTCCGGCGAGCCGGGCGACGAGCGCGACGCGCGCGACGCGCTCGAGCGTCTCCATCCGGTCGAACGCCTCGTCGAGCGTGCGCCCGAGGGCGAGCGCGCCGTGGCGCTCGAGGAGGACCACGTCGTGGCGCGCCCAGAGCGGTGCGAGCGAGGCGGGGACCTCGCCGGTGCCGGGCGTCGCGAACGGCGCCAGGGCGATCTCGCCGAGCGTGACCGCCGCCTCCGGCACGAGATCGTTCGGCGGCGGGAGCCCCGCGACGGTGAGCGCGACGGCGGTGACCGGGTGCGCGTGCACGACCGCCGCGACGTCCTCGCGCGCCGCGTACGCGGCGAGGTGCATGCGGAGCTCGGTCGAGGCCCGCCCGGCTCCCGAGACGACCGTGCCGCGCCCGTCCACGACGACGAGGTCGGCGGGCGCGAGGTAGCCCTTGTTCGCGCCGGAGGGGGTGACGAGGAAGCGGTCGGGGCCGAGCCGGACGGAGACGTTGCCCTCGCCTGCGCCGATGAGGTCGCGGCCGTGGAGCCGCCGGCAGCACTCGACGACGGCCGCGCGCAGCGCGCGCTCTCCGGCCGCGGCGCGGTGCGCGGCCGCGCGAGGCGGCGCGCGGCGGGCGGGAGCGGCGTGGCGGCGCGGGCTCATGATCAGAGGATCTTGGCGGCGAGGAGGTCCTGCACGTCGAGGAGCCCCACCGGGCGGCCTTCCTCGTCCACGACCGGGACCTGGTCGATGCGCGCCTGGCGGAGGACGCGGGCGGCGTCGACGACGAGCGCGTCGGGCCGGACGGTGCGCGGGTTGCGGCCCATCGCGGAGGACACCGGCCGGGTGAAGTCGGTCTCGCCGTGCTCGACGAGCCGGCGCAGGTCCCCGTCGGTGAAGATGCCGACGAGCTTGCCCGCCGCGTCGACGACGCTCGTCGCGCCGGGCCGGCCGGGCGTCTCGGTCATCCGCGCCACGGCGGCGGAGAGCGGCTGGTCCTCGCGCACGACCGGGTTCGCCTCCGCGCCGCGCATGAGCTCGCGGACCTTCATGAGCCCGCGGCCGAGCTTCCCGCCGGGGTGGAAGAGCGCGTACTCCTCCTTCTCGAAGGGGCGGTTCGCGAGCACCGTCATGGCGAGTGCGTCGCCCACCGCGAGCAGCACGGCGGTCGAGGCGGTCGGGGCGAGCCCCATCGGGCAGGCCTCCGCGACGTCGCCGATGGCGAGGACGAGGTCGGCCGCGCGCGCGAGCGGGTTCACGCGGTCGCGCGTCACCGCGACGACGCGGGCGCCGATCTTCTTGAGCGCCGGGAGGAGGCGGAGGATCTCCTCGGTCTCGCCCGAGTTCGACAGCGCGATGACGACGTCGTCCTTGGTGATCCGGCCGAGGTCCCCGTGCGCCGCCTCGGCGGGGTGGACGAAGTGGGAGGGCGTGCCCGTCGAGGCGAGGGTGGCGGAGATCTTCTGCGCCACGAAGCCGGGCTTGCCCATCCCGGTCACGACCACGCGGCCGCGGCAGCCGAGCACCCACCGGACCGCCTCGGCGAAGCGGTCGTCGAGGCGGACGGCGGCGATGGCGCGCGCCTCGGCGTCGAGCACGGTGCGGCCGTACTCGAGCAGGGAGCGATCGGAGCGCGCGGGGCGCTTCGCGCGCGAGCGGGGGAGGCGAACCACGCGGGCCTTCGGTCGGCTGGCCATGAGGTTGCGCGCGATATAGCACTTTCGCGCCCCTTGCGGCAGCGCGGGCCGGTGCGCTATGGGACGCCCCTCCGGAGGTAGCCCACGATGCAGTTCTTCATCGACTCTGCCGACGTCGGCGAGATCAAGAAGGCCCTCGCCCTCGGCCTGTGCGACGGCGTGACGACCAACCCCTCGCTCGTCGCCAAGACCGGCCGGGCGTTCGACGAGGTCCTGAGGGAGATCGTGGCGCTCGCCCCCGGTCCGATCTCGGCCGAGGTCACCGCCATCGACGCGGAGGGCATGGTCCGCGAGGCGCGCGCCTACGCCAAGTACGGCGACCAGGTGGTCATCAAGATCCCCCTCATCGTCGAGGGGCTGCGCGCGGTGAAGGTGCTCTCCGACGAGGGCGTGAAGACGAACGTCACGCTCTGCTTCTCGGCGGTGCAGGCGCTCCTCGCCGCCAAGGCGGGCGCGACCTACGTGTCGCCCTTCGTCGGCCGGCTGGACGACATCTCGCAGGACGGCATGGCGCTCATCGCCGACATCCTGCAGATCTACCGGAACTACGACTTCGACACGAAGGTGCTCGTCGCCTCGGTGCGCCACCCGGTGCACGTGCTGGAGGCGGCGCGCCTCGGGGCGGACGTGGCGACGATCCCCTTCGCCGTCATCGAGCAGCTCGCGAAGCACCCCCTCACCGACAGCGGGCTCAAGAAGTTCCTCGCCGACTGGGAGAAGGTGCCGAAGAAGTAGCGCGTCGCCTTCCCTTCGCCTGCCGGTCACCCGGGCTCGGGCCCCGCCTCCGCGGCGGGCGCCCGCGTGCCGGGCACTCACCCGATGCGCATCGTTCGGCCGTCGCCGCGACCTCGAGGCCGCGGGGGGAGGCAACATGCCATCGCTCGCCCGTCCGTCGGCCGTCCTGGCGGCCGTCGTCGCGTTCCTCGCGCCCGTCCTGGTGCTCGCCCAGGCCGCCGATCCGGCGGCCGCGACGAACGCGGGATTCGGCTGGGTCTGGATCGTCGCCGCCGCGGCGATCGTCATCGCGCTCTTCTGGATCGTCTTCTCCGGCCGTCGCGGAACGACCCCGCCCGCGCGACGGTCTTGAGGCGATCCGGCGGGATCGAGCACCCGCCGCCGGCCACCTCGCGCGGATCAGCCCAGCGTCACGCGGAACAGGCGGCGCTCGACGTCGTCGAGCATCGCGACGAGATCCTCGCGGCGGATGCGGGCGCCCTCCGCGTGCTCCTTGAGGCCGAGGCACTTCTCGGTCAGGAGCCGGACGAGCAGGTGGAGGGACGCCGCCTCGGCGGGGGACTGCAGCCGGTGCGCGCCCTCGGCGAGGCGCCGCTCGACGCCCTCGAAGTCTCGCAGCAGGTCCTGGCGCGCGATCTCGAGCGCGAAGCGCAGCACGTCGTCGCGGGGACGCTCCGCGGCGCCGGCCGCCCAGCGCGCGCGCAGCTCCTCCGAGACCCAGTCCAGGAACGGCGGCGGCCACGCCTCGAGCTCGCGCGCGAGCTCGCCCGCGAAGCGCTCGAGGACGTACGCCTTCACCGGCTGCTTCTCGCGCTCGTAGAGGAAGTCGAAGCGGCGGTCTCGCACGGCTGCGAGTGTACCGCGGGCGCCGGCCGCGGCGCGCCGCACGCCCGGGCCTTCAGGCCGCGTCCGTGCCCGGCTCCTTGCGCGCGCCGTTCGCGGGGCGCTCCGCGCGGCCGCCCCGCATCGCGGTGAGAGGGCCGCGCACGACGGGGGCCTCGGCCTCGCCCGCGCGGAGCTCGCGCAGGAGCACCTCGTAGACGCGCTTGCCCGTGACGAACGTGCGGTGGTCGCCCTTCACCTCGACGTTCACGAGGTGCGGGAGCCCGTGCGTCTCGATCACGCCGCTCGGGAACGGCGCCCACCCGTCGCGCCGGGACCAGATGGACGCGAGCCGCACCTGCGCCGGCCAGGGACCGTCGTGGAGCCGCTCGAGGAACGCGCTCCCCGGCATCATCTGCCAGACCGAGCGCGAGACCCCTCCGAGCGGCAGGCCGAGGTAGGCGAGGGGCGTGCCGTGGTGCGGCGTCCCCAGCGTCACGACGGCGCGCGCGCGGCGCCAGCCGCCGAGCCGCTTCACGTAGTAGGCGGCGACGAGGCCGCCCTTCGAGTGGCCGACGATGGTGAGCGGGCCCATGCCCGGGTTCCGCGCGTAGATGCGCTCGACCTTGGCGCGCACGAGGTCCGCGACGTCGTCGATGCCGCGGGTGTTGAAGGCGCCGCCGAGGCCGCCGAGGCGGAGGGAGAAGACGCCGTAGCCGTCGCGCCGCAGCCGCCGCTCGAGGATGTCGAAGGTGCGGCGCGACGCGAAGAAGCCATGCAGCAGGAGCACCGGGCGCGGGCAGTTGGAGAAGTCGGTGCGCTTCTCGATCCGGTCCGCCGTGCCCGGCAGCTCGAGCGCTGCCGCGATCTCGTCCACCTGCCGCGCCGCCCGCCGGATGATCCGAAGGAGCTTCATACGGAGCGCCTCCCGAAGGTCAGTCTAATGCGCCGCACGCACGGCGGCAGGGGGGCGCGCCTGGCGAGCGTGTCCATGCGGCGAGGGACGCTCGACGTCGCCGCCGGGCCGGCCGAGGGTCGTCGGGGCGGCGCGCCCGTCCTTGAGCGGGCCGCTCGCACGCGCTAAGACTCGGGATTCCCTGCCGGAGGTCCCGATGCTCGTGGTCATGAAGCCCCACGCCAGCGAGGGCGAGATCGCCGCCGTCGTCGAGCGGATCCGTTCCCTCGGGCTCTCCGCCCACCCCATCCCGGGCGCCCAGCGGGTCGCCATCGGGATCACCGGAAACAAGGGGGGCCTCGAGCCGGAGCTCTTCGAGACCCTGCCCGGGGTGCAGGACGCGCTGCGCGTCTCCCAGCCGTTCAAGCTCGTCTCACGCGAGGTGAAGGAGGAGGACACCGTCCTCGACGTCGGCGGGGTCCCGCTCGGCGGGAACGCGCTCGCCATCATGGCGGGGCCGTGCTCGGTCGAGTCGAGGGAGCAGCTGCTCGAGGCGGCGCACGCGGTCCGCGCCGCGGGGGCGCGCTTCCTCCGCGGCGGCGCCTACAAGCCGCGCACGAGCCCCTACGAGTTCCAGGGGCTCGCCGAGGAGGGCCTGAAGCTGCTCGCGCTGGCCCGCGAGGAGACGGGCCTCAAGGTCGTGACCGAGGTGATGGACGTCGAGACGCTCCCGATGGTCGCGGAGTACGCGGACGTGCTCCAGATCGGGGCGCGCAACATGCAGAACTTCTCGCTCCTGAAGCAGCTCGGCACGCTCGGCAAACCCGTGCTCCTGAAGCGCGGCCCCTCGGCCACCATCAAGGAGTGGCTCATGGCCGCCGAGTACGTGGTCTCGCGCGGCAACTACCAGGTGGCGCTCTGCGAGCGCGGGATCCGCACCTTCGAGACGATGACCCGCAACACGCTCGACCTGAACGCCGTGCCCGTGCTGAAGGCGCTCACGCACCTGCCGGTCCTGGTGGATCCCTCGCACGGCATCGGCCTCAGGGCCCACGTCGCGGCCATGGCGCGCGCCGGCGTCGCGGCCGGTGCGGACGGCCTCATCGTCGAGGTCCACCCCCACCCGGAGAAGGCGCTCTCCGACGGGCAGCAGTCGCTCACGCCGCCCGAGTTCGAGGAGCTCATGCGCCAGGTGCGCGTGATCGCCGGCGCCGTGGGGCGCGCCGTCGCCTGAGGCGACCGCCGCCCGTCCGTCGCGAGCACGTCGGGAGCGAGCGGACGGGCGGCGTCTTTCGCACCGGACGGGGCGCGGCCACGTGGTGTCCCCGACTTGCCAAGCCGCAAACCGGTCTTACGGTCGTGGCATGAGGCACGAGCCGCACTCCCCGACGACCGACGCGACGAAGGATCTCCGCCTGCCGAACGGCTGCCTCCTGTGCGGCGGCGATCTCGACGTGCGCGTGACCGACGGCGCGGCGCGGAGCTTCTGCGGCCACTGCCGCTGGATCAGCAGCCCGCACATGCAGCGGCACGAGGACGGGATCCACATCGTCCACCCGGCGGGCGGCATCGCCTGAACGCGGCGGCCGGCGCTCGGCGCCCGAGCGGTTTCGCCAAAGGCGAGTGAAGCGAGCCCGCCGGGGCGCCGACGCGGAATCGGCGAAGCCGATCGCGTTGGCGCATGGGACCCGGCGAGCAGGGGTGGGGCCCCGACGACGGCGGCCAGCCGTCGGCGGGGCGGGGGCGCAGCCCCCGTCAGAACATCGCTGAACGACAGCGTGGTCCGCGACACCGAAGGTGATCGCGGATCACGAACTGTCGTTCAGCGCGCGCGCCGCGTGCGGGAGAAGCCGCCGTCTTGCGCGATCCACCCGGGCTCCGCGGCGTCGATCCCCACGTCGAACGCGCGCAGCACCGCGGTGGAGCGGTCGGGCAGGAGCGGGGCGACGAACCAGCGGCCGCCGTGGAGCGCGCCGGGTCCGCCGTAGAGCGCGTCCACCGGCAGCTCCGCGCGCCAGCGCTCGACGCCGTCGGGGCCGATGGCGATGAGCGCCGCGGTCCCGAGCGTCACGTCGAGCGAGGTCGCGCCGTACACGTCCAGCTCGGAGAGGACCAGCACTCCTCCGTCGGCCGTCAGGGAGGTCACCGCCGTGGTGAGGTGCGGATGCGTCGAGCGATCGCCCGGTGGCTCCGCGGCGATCGTCCGCTGCCACCCCACCGCGCAGCCATCGAGGTCGAGCCGCGCGACGGTGCCGATGCCGAACGAGTACGCGAAGCCCCCCTCGGAGAGCACCTCGCCCGAGACGCCGGTGGCGCGGCCGGCGCGGGCGCCGTCCTCGAGGCGAAGCCAGTCGACGTACGCCGGCCCGCCGTCCGGGAGGAAGCGGCTGTCCGGGAACGACTGCACGAACGCGAAGCGGTCGGACACGTTCGCGAGCCAGCTCGCGTGATCGCTCGGCTGGGGGATCGCGAAGAGGTCCGCGCCGCCGGGCGCGGTGGCATACAGCGTCGCGCCGGCGACGTCCGTGCTCGCGGAGAAGACGAGGGTGCCGTCGCGCGCGATCGCCGCGGGCGAGCTCATCCAGATCGTGCGCGCGCCCTCGAAGGACCGGCGCGAGAGGAGCGCGCCGCTGCGGAGGTCCACGCGGAGGACGCCGGGGTACTGGTAGCCCTCCGCGCCGAGCGCTGTCAGCGAGAGGACCAGGGTCCCGTCGGCCGCCGCGGGGTGCGTCTCCCCGACGTACGCGCGCGCCGGGCCGGCAGCCTCCGGCACGAGCGGCGCCGCGTCGGCGACCACGTCGCGCGTCCAGAGCGGGGCACCATCGGCGGCGCGGAACGCCTCGAGCCACGTGCCGGGCACGCTGAACGCGTCGATCGTGGGCTGCGAGAGGGCGACGACGACGCCGTCCGCGACGAGCACGACGTGCGCGGCGAGGTGGGCGGTGGGGGCGCGCCAGCGGATCTGGCCCGCGCGCGTCGCGGACACGACCTCGCCCGTCCCGTCCTCCGCGAGCTCGGTCCAGTAGAGGTTCCCGTCCGCGTCGAGGACGCCGTCCCACCGCAGCCGCGTGCCGGCAGCCGGCCGGTGCTCCCACGCGGGCAGCGGGTGCCGCGGCGCCGTCGCCTCGAGCGCGGGCGCGCCGCCGAGCGAGACGGAGAGCTCGCAGGGGCTCGCGATCGGCGGCGGAGGCGTGGGCGGAGGCGCGGCGGGCGTCCCCGTGCCCGGGGGCGCCGGTGTCGGGCTAGGGCCGCCGTCGATGGGGCCTCCGCCGGGGCCGATGTCGCTCGGCGTCAGGCCGGGAGGTGACGGGGGCTGGGTCGGCGAGGGAGGCTGCTCGCCGGGCGCGATCGGGGGCGTGGACGGCGCGCCGCCACCGGACGGCGGCGCTGCACCGTCGCTCGGGGGCGTCGTCCCCGAGCCGGTGGGCGCGGGCTCCTTCTTGGAGCCGCACGCGGCGATCGCGATCGCCGCGACGAGGAGGAGAGGGGTCGTTCGCATCGCTCGGATGGCCGCGCCGGCGGCCACCCGAACGTTGGAGGTTCCTCCCCCCGGACGCGACGGCCCACCGGGGCGCGCGGCGTGGGCGCCGCCGGGTGGGCGGCGCGCGGAGCGCTCAGCGCCGGAGCGCCCGCTTGAGCGACCGCACGAAGCGCGCCACGCGCTCGGCGCGCGCCTTGCGCGTCCCGCCCTCGGCGATGCGCTGCACGATGGCGCTCCCGACGACGACGCCGTCGGCGAGCGCCCCGAGCGCTCGCGCCTGCGCGGGCGAGGACACGCCGAACCCGATCACCACCGGCACCGGGCTCTTCTCCCGGATCGCGGCGACGGTCGGGCCGATCTCGGCGGCCACCGCCGTGCGCGCGCCCGTGACGCCGGTGACGGACACGAAGTAGAGGAACCCCGTCGCCGCCCGCGCGGCCGCCTCGACGCGCGCCGCGTCGGAGGTGGGCGCGAGCAGGAACACGGTCCGGACGCCGCGCGAGGCGAGGACCGGGGCGACGTCGCCCGCCTCCTCGGGGAGGAGGTCGGGGATGATCACCGCGTCGACCCCGGCGCGTGCGCAGCCGTCGGCGAACCGCTCGACGCCGCGGGCGAGGATCGGGTTCAGGTAGCCCATGAGCGCGATCGGCACGTCCGAGCGCGCGCGCACCGCCGCCGCCACCTCGAGCACGCCGTCGGGCGTCGTCCCCGCCGCGAGGGCGCGCTCCGCCGCGTGCTGGATGGTCGGACCGTCCGCCATCGGGTCCGAGAACGGGACCCCGAGCTCGAGCAGGTCGGCGCCGCCCTCGACGCAGGCGAGGGCCATCGCCTTCGAGGTCGCGAGGTCGGGATCGCCGCCCATCACGTACGTCACGAGCGCCGCCTCGCCCCGCGCGCGGCAGCGCGCGAACGCGGCGGCGATCCGGTCCCCGGCGAGCGGGCCCGGCGCGGCGTCCGGGGTGGCCATCGTCCGGCGCTTCACGGCCCTCATCGCGAGCCTCCCTTCCGGCGCTGCGCGGCGCCAGCGCGGCTCCTCCGCGCCGGCTTCCGGGGCGGGGGGGCCTGCGCGGCGAGCGCGCGGCGCACCTGCTCGACGTCCTTGTCGCCGCGGCCCGACACGTTCACCACGAGGAGCCCGTCCGGTCCGAGCGCACGGGCGACCTCGCGCGCCGCGGCGACGGCGTGCGCGGTCTCGAGCGCGGGGATGATGCCCTCCATCCGCGCGAGGTACTGGAGCGCCTCGAGCGCCTCGGCGTCCGTCGCCTGCATGAGGGTGAGCCGGCCCGTGTCCTTGAGGTGGGCGAGCTCGGGGCCGACGCCCGGGTAGTCGAGGCCGGCGCTGATCGAGTGCGCCTCGCGGATCTGCCCGTGCTCGTCCTGGAGCACGTAGCTGCGCGAGCCGTGCAGGACGCCCGGCGTGCCCTTCGCGAGCGAGGCCCCGTGGCGGCCGCTCGCGAGCCCGTGGCCGGCGGCCTCGACGGCGACGAGCTTCACCGCGGGCTCCTCGAGGAACGCCGAGAAGATCCCCATGGCGTTCGAGCCGCCCCCCACACAGGCGACGACCGCGTCGGGCAGCCGGCCGGCGAGCGCCAGGCACTGGGCCCTCGCCTCCGCGCCGATGACGGACTGGAAGTCGCGCACGAGCGCGGGGTACGGATGCGGCCCCGCGACCGAGCCGATGATGTAGTGGGTGTCGCGCACGTTCGTCACCCAGTCGCGGAGCGCCTCGTTCATCGCGTCCTTGAGCGTGCGCGACCCGGACTCCACCGGGATGACGCGCGCGCCGAGGAGCTGCATGCGGAAGACGTTCAGCGCCTGCCGCTCGACGTCGAGCGCGCCCATGAACACGTCGCAGGGGAGCCCGAAGAGCGCCGCCGCCGTCGCGGTCGCGACGCCGTGCTGGCCGGCGCCGGTCTCGGCGATGATGCGGGTCTTTCCCATCCGGCGCGCGAGCAGCACCTGACCGAGCGTGTTGTTCACCTTGTGCGCACCGGTGTGGCAGAGGTCCTCGCGCTTCAGGAGCACCCTGCAGCCGCCCACGTCGGCGCTCATGCGCCGCGCGTCGCCGAGCGGCGTCTCGCGCCCGGCGAAGCGGGTGAGCAGGTCCGAGAGCTCGGCGCGGAAGGCCGGATCCTCGCGCGCCGCGAGCCAGGCCGCCTCGAGCTCCTCGAGCGCCGGCACGAGCGTCTCGGGGACGTAGCGCCCGCCGTACGCGCCGAACCGGCCGCGCGGACCGGGGAGGGGAACCGTCATCGTGCTGCCTCCTTCGCCGCCTGGATGAACCGCCGCATCTTCTCCTCGTCCTTCACTCCGGGCGCGAGCTCCACCCCGCTCGCGACGTCGACGCCGTAGGGGCGCACCCGCCGCACCGCCTCGCCGACGTTCTCGGGCGTGAGGCCTCCCGCGAGGAACACCCGCGCGGCGCGCGCCGCCTCGAAGGCGAGCGACCAGTCGAAGGTCTTGCCGCTGCCGCCGAACCCGGGCCCGGGCGCGTCGAGGAGGAACGCGGGGACCTCGTAGGCGGCGAGGGCGGCGAGCGCGGACGGCCCCTCGACGCGGATCGCCTTCACCACCGGGACCGGGAGCGACGCGCAGAGCGCGGGCGGCTCGTCCCCGTGCAGCTGCGCGACCATCACGCCCGACGCCGCGATGGCCGCGAGGAGCTCCTCCCGCGAGGCGTCCACGAACACACCGAACGTCTCGACCCCCGGCGGGAGGCGCCGGACGATCTCGCCCGCCGCGGCGGGGGGGATGAAGCGCTTCGAGCGCGGCCAGAAGTTGAACCCGAGCGCATCGGCGCCGAGGCGCACCGCGAGGAGCGCGTCCTCGAGGCGCGTGATGCCGCAGATCTTGACCTTCACGGAGGAGGCCGGGACGGGCGCGTTGGGGGTCGGTGCGGAGGTCAGGGGTCGTCGCCGATCGGTCGGAGGGGTCGGGGTCGCGTCGAGGTCGAGGTCGAGCCTACTCCGTCATCTCCCGGATGAGCGCGCCCGGATCCGCCGCGCGCACGAGCGCCTCTCCCACGAGCAGGTTCGCCGCGCCCGCCTGGCGGAGCCGGCGCGCGTCCGCCGCCGTGCGGACGCCGCTCTCCGCCACGCCGCGCACGCCCGCGGGGAGCGCGGGCAGGATCCGCTCGGAGGTGGCGAGGTCGACCGCGAAGGTGTGTAGGTCGCGGTTGTTCACGCCGACGATGCGCGCGCCCGCGGCGAGCGCGCGCTCCGCCTCGCCGGCGTCGTGCACCTCGACGAGCGCGGCGAGGCCGAGGCCGCCGCAGGCGTCGAGGAGCTCCCGCAGCGTGTCGTCCGCGAGGGCGGCCACGATGAGGAGCGCCGCGTCCGCGCCGGCGGCGCGCGCCTCGAGGAGCTGGTAGCGGTCGACGACGAAGTCCTTCCGGAGGAGCGGCACGTCCACCGCGGCGCGGACCGCGGCGAGGTCCGCGAGCGAGCCGCCGAAGCCGGGGCCGTCGGTGAGGACGGAGATCGCCGCCGCCCCCGCGGCCGCGTAGCGCCTCGCCTGCGCCGGCGCGTCGAGCCCCGCGGCGATCGGCCCCGCCGACGGGCTCGCCCGCTTCACCTCGGCGATGACCCGCGCCGGGCCGCCCGGCAGCGAGAGGGCGGCCTCGAACGCGCGCGGCGGAGCCGCGGCCCCGGCCCGCGCCGCGAGCTCGCGCTCCGGCTCCGCCGCGCGGCGCGCCGCCACCTCGTCACGCTTCCGCGCGAGGATCCCGTCGAGGAACGTCACGCCGCGCCCCGCGTCGCCTTGACCAGCCGCGCGAGCTTCTCCGAGGCGGCGCCGCGGTCGACCGCCTCCGCGCCGAGCCGGACGGCCGTGGGGAGGTCCGGGGCCGCCCCGGCCGCGACCAGCGCCGCCGCCGCGTTCGCGAGCGCCGCGTCGCGCGGCGCGCCCTTCTGCCCGCCGAGGACGTCGGAGAGGATCCGCGCGTTCCGCTCCGCGTCGCCGCCGGCGAGCGCCGCCTCGTCGTGGCGGGAGAGGCCGAGGTCCTCGGGCAGCACGGAGTAGCGCTCCACCTCGCCGGCGTGGACCTCGCACACGTGGGTCATCCCGGTGACGGCGATCTCGTCGAGGCCCTCGCCGTGGACGACGAACGCGTGCGCGGCGCCGAGCGCGGCGAGCACCCCGCCGATGACCGGCACCCAGCGCGGCTCGTAGACGCCCAGGACCTGGTGCCGCGCGCCGGCCGGGTTCGCGAGCGGCCCGAGCAGGTTGAAGATCGTCCGGACGCCGAGCTCGCGCCGGATGCCGGCGACGGCCTTGAACGCGGGGTGGAGCCGCGGCGCGAACAGGAAGCCGATCCCGACCTCCTCGATGGCGCGCTCGACCACCTCCTTCGGCGCGTCCACGTCGACGCCCAGCGCGGCGAGCACGTCCGCGGAGCCGGAGCGCGAGGAGACGGCGCGGTTGCCGTGCTTCGCGACGGTGACGCCCGCGCCCGCCACGACGAACGCGGCGGTGGTGGAGATGTTGAAGGTGTGGCGCCCGTCGCCGCCCGTGCCGCAGGTGTCCACGAAGACGTCGCGCTCGACGCGCACGCGATCGACCCGCGCGCGCATCACCTCCGCCGCGCCGGCGATCTCGTCCACCGTCTCGCCCTTGAGCCGCAGCGCCGCGAGGAACGCCCCCACCTGCGCGGGCGTCGCGCCGCCGTCGGCGATCTCCGCCATCACCGCGGACATCTCCGCCCGCGAGAGGTCGTGGTGCTCGAGGAGCCGCGCCACCGCCTGCTGGATCATCGGATCCTCCCGCCGCCGAGCCGGCGGAGCCAGTTGCCGAGGAGCCGCTTCCCCTCGAGCGTCAGGATCGACTCGGGGTGGAACTGGACGCCCTCCACGTCGAGCGCGCGGTGGCGGAGCCCCATGATCTCGCCCTCGTCGGTCCAGGCGGTCACCTCGAGGGCGGCCGGCAGGGTCTCGCGCTCGACGACGAGCGAGTGGTAGCGCCCCGCCTCGAACGGCGAGGGCAGACCGGCGAACACCCCCGCGTTCCCGTGCCGCACCGGGCTCGCCTTCCCGTGGACGATCCGCGCGTTGCGGACGACCGTGCCCCCGAACGCCTGCCCGATGGCCTGGTGCCCGAGGCAGACGCCCAGGATCGGCAGCTCGCCGGCGAGGGCGCGGATCGCCTCGAGCGTCACGCCGGCGTCGTCGGGCGTGCACGGCCCGGGGGAGAGCACGAGCCCGTCCGGCCGGCGCGCGCGGATGCCCGCGACGTCGATGGCGTCGTTGCGGAAGACCTCGACCTCGGCGCCGAGCTCGCCGAGGTACTGGACCAGGTTGAACGTGAAGGAATCGTAGTTGTCGAGGAGCAGCACTCGAGCCCCGCCGCTCACCCGTCCGCTCGGGCCGCTCATCGCTTGCCCCTGCGCGGCCGGCGCCGGCTCGCCTTCGGCGTGCGCGCCGCCACCTTCCGCGCGCTCGGCGGCTCCGCCACCGCGTCGAGCAGCCGCGACTCGGCCTGCGCGACGGCCGTGAAGACCGCGCGCGCCTTGTTGAGCGTCTCCTGGTACTCCGCCTCGGGCACCGAGTCGTAGACCAGCCCGCCGCCGGCCTGGACCGAGACGCGCCTGCCGCGCGCCATGAGCGTGCGGATGGCGATGCACATCTCCATGTCGCCGCCGCGATCGAAGTAGCCGACCGCGCCCGCGTACGGCCCGCGCCGCGCCGGCTCGAGCTCGTCGATGATCTCCATCGCCCGCACCTTCGGGGAGCCGGACACCGTGCCGGCCGGGAACCCGGCCTGCAGCACGTCGACCGCCGAGAGGCCGTCCGCGAGCCGCCCCTTCACCTCCGAGACGAGGTGCATGACGTGGGAGTAGCGCTCCACCGTCTTGAGCGCCGTGACGCGGACGGTGCCGACCGCGGAGACCCGCCCCACGTCGTTCCGGCCCAGGTCGACGAGCATCACGTGCTCGGCGTTCTCCTTGGGATCGGCGCGCAGCTCCGCCTCGAGCCGCGCGTCCTCCGCCGGCTCGGCGCCGCGCCGGCGCGTCCCCGCGATCGGGCGGAGCGTCACCTCGCCGTCCTCGAGCTTGATGAGGGTCTCCGGCGAGGAGCCGACGAGCGCACGGTCGCCGTCCTTCAGGAAGAACAGGTACGGCGAGGGGTTCACGCGCCGGAGCGCGCGGTAGATCTCGAACGGCGGCACCGAGACCTCCGCGTCGAAGCGCTGCGAGAGGACGATCTGCTGGCAGTCGCCGGCCTTCACGTACTCCTTCGCGCGCTCGACCGCGGCGAGGTAATCCGGCTTCGCGAGGCGGGGCACGAGCGCGGACGGGCGCGCCGACCGCCGCGCGCGGCGATCCACGAGCGGCCCGGCGAGGAGCGCGAGCCGCGTCCGGATCCGCCGGAGCGCGCCCGCGTAGAGGGCCCGCGGGTCGTCGCCCGCGTCGCAGCGGACCTCGCAGATGACGTGCAGCGAGTGGCGGCGGTTGTCGAACGCCACCACCTCGTCGAAGTCCATGAGCAGGAGGTCCGGGAACCCGAGCTCGTCCGGGTTCGCGATCGGCACCCGCGGCTCGAACAGCTTCACCGCGTCGTACGAGACGTGGCCGACGAGGCCGCCCGAGAAGGGCGGCGTGCCGGGGACCCGCACGGCGGAGTGGGTGGCGAGGGCGGCGCGCACCGCGGCGATGGGATCGCCGCGATCGCCGAGCTTGTAGCGCAGCGCGCTCTTCGGGCCCGCGCCGAGGAAGCTGAAGCGGGCGCTCCGCTCGCCGCCCTCGACCGACTCGAGGAGGAACGCCTGACGCTGGCCGCGCGAGAGCTTCAGGAACGCGGAGACCGGCGTCTCGGTGTCGGCGTCGACCTCGACGCGCACCGGCACCGCACGGCCCGGCCTGCACAGGGTGAGGAAGGTCTCGAGATCGGGGGTGGGCCGGAGATCACCGGCGCCAAAGAAACACCGTCATGCCGACACCCGACGCGCCGGTCCTGCCACCTCGACCGCGTCGCTCTGCACGATCTTGTTCTTCCGGTCGACGAGCACGACCGTCGGCTTGAAGCCGCGCGCCTCCGCCTCGTCCAGCTCGGCGAACGTCGCGAGGATCACGAGGTCGCCCGGCTTGTTGAGGTGCGCGGCGGCGCCGTTGATGCAGATGATGCCGGAGCCGCGCTCGCCCTTGATCGCGTAGGTCTGCAGCCGGGTGCCGCGCGTGATGTTCCACACGTGGACGGCCTCGTACTCGAGGATCCCGGCCGCCTCGAGGAGGTCCTCGTCGATGGAGACCGAGCCCTCGTAGTCCAGGTCGGCGTGCGTGACCGTGGCGCGGTGAATCTTGGACTTGAAGAAGGTCCGGCGCATGGCGAGTGGGGATCCTTATCCGAACGCGGCCGCCCCGCGCAAGGGTCCCGGCGCGGAAGGCGGGCGCCGGGCCGCCGCGACGCCGCGCCATCGAGCCGCACCTCCCCCGTCGAGGAGCGCTCGCTCGCCTCTCTCCAGTACCGGCCGGGGCAGGAGCGCGCTCCGTACCGCGGCTGGCTAGACGACCGAGTCGCGAACTGTCGTTCAGGACGCGATCATGCCGAGGGCGCGCCGGACGCGATCCAGCATCGACTGCTTGTGCCGGCGCCGTGCCGGGGGCGGCAGCGCGATCCGGCGCTCGCGCAGGTGCCGCAGCGACTCCGCGAGCCCCAGGCCGCGGAGGAGGTCCAGCTCGCGCCGGATCGCCTCGCAGTATTCGTCCTTCTGGGCCCAGTAGTGGAAGACCTCGTCGGCGCAGGGAGACACCGCCGTCGATCGCTGGAGCAGGAGGCTGATGCCGTACTGCTCCACGAGCCCACGGCGGTAGCTCGGGTAGAGCGTGTCGATGAACTCGAGCCAGGAGTCGACCACCGGGAAGTTCGAGGGGTGGATCCCCACCGCGCCCGCGTTCCACATGTCGCCGCCGAGATCGACAGGCGCCCCGCGGAACGAGAGGCGCCCCATGTGCTTGCGGAACCGCTGGATCTGCCCCGAGTCGCGCGTCGCGACGCTGTACTCGCGCTCGTGCATCACCGAGGTCGAGGGCGTGATCCGCTCGAACACCGGCCCGACCGGCGCCGCGAAGAACGTGTCGGCGTCGAGGTAGAGGAGCGGGTCCGCGGGATGCCGGCGGGTCATCTCGCGGATCATCACGGCCTTGAGCCGGTGCGTGAAGTCGAGCGGCCCGCGCCAGGCGCTGATGTCGTCGCGGGAGAGCTCGCGCAGCACCAGGGCGTCGCCGAGCGGCGCGAAGAAGCCCGGCTCGTCCGTGTAGACGTGGATCGCGAGCGGGGCCCCCTCCGCGTACGCCAGCGCGGACCATGCGGCGTACAGCGCTCCGACGCGGACCTCGTCGAGACCGTAGGCCTGAAGGACGATGCGGAAGCGGCTCATGCGAGGCCCGTCATACTAGCAGCGGGCGGGACTCTAGACACGAGGCCCCCTCACGCGCGGCGGCGGAGCCGTCGCCACGCGCCGGGGAGATCCAGCCGAGCGGTGGAGGCAGCGACGCCGGAGAGCGCCCTGAGCTGCAGCGACACGCTCGGCGCCCGGCGCAGCGCCTCGAGGTGGAGGCGCCTCGCCCGGTCGAACCGGCCGGCCCGGAGCGCCGCGCGGCCCGCGCCGATGCACCAGCGCGTGCGGTTCTCTCGCGCGAGCGCCTCCGTCCAACCCACCGCCGCGCGCGCGTCGTCGTCGAGCGTCGCGACCACGTCACGGATGACGCGCCAGCGCTCGCGCACCAGGCTGTACCCGTGCCGTGACGTCGTCTGTGCAGGATGCCGGCGCCAGAAGCCGACCAGGTGGCCGTGATAGAGCGCCACGCCAGGATTCCGCGCGAGGAGGAGCAGCCACGTCGGCAGGTCGACGTAGTGGACCGACCCGTCCTGCCGGAACCCGCCGATCCGATCGAGCGCAGCGCGCCGCGCCATGACCGTGATCGAGGGGCTGAGCGTGTACGATCGGAGCAGCGAGCGGAAGAGCTCGCCGTTCGCGAAGCGCCGGTCGACGCCGTCCACGGGCGCGTGCCGGGAGACCTTCAGCGTCCGTCCTTGCAGGTCGACCTCGAGCCCGGCGCCCCAGGAGAGCTGGACGGAGGGGTCGTCGAACCCGCGCACCTGGACCTCGAGCTTGTCCGGGGGCCAGTAGTCGTCGCCCTCGAGCACCGCGACGAGGTCGCCCGTGCCGGCGGAGAGCGCCGCGTTGTACGTCTGCGCGAGCGCGCGGAGCCCGCGGTGCGGCAGCCGCAGGCACCGCACGCGCGGATCCCGGTAGGACTCGACGACGTCCGGCGTCCCGTCCGTCGAGCCGTCGTCTGCGACGACGAGCTCGAAGTCGCCGAACGTCTGGGCGAGCACGCTCTCGACGCACTGCTGGACGAAGCGCGACGCGTTGTACGTCGGCGCGACGATGGTGACGCGCGGCACGGGCCGGGTGGAGCGGTCAGCGCTTCGCGAGCTGCCGGTCGATGACGGCCTTGAGCTGCTCGAACGGCACGGCGCCGACGACGCGCTCGCCGTTCACGAACATCGTCGGGGTGCCCTGCGCGCCGACCGACGCCGCGAGCTGCTGGTCCTGCTGGATGCGCGCGCGCGCCTTGCCGCTCTGGACCGAGGCCTCGAACTTCTTCGCGTCGAGCCCGATCTCGCGCGCGATCCGGGTGAAGGCGTCGGGCGAGAGCTCGCGCTGCGAGGCGAAGAGCTTGTCGTGCATCTGCCAGAACTTGCCCTGCTCGCGGGCGGCCTCGGCGGCCTCGGCCGCCGGCAGGGCCTGCTGGTGGAAGGGCAGCGGCTGGTGCTTCCACACGACCCGCACCTTGTCTCCGTAGGTGCGCTGGACCTCCTCGAGCGTCGGGCCGACCCGGGCGCAGAAGGGGCACTGGAAGTCGGAGAACAGCACGATCGTGACGGGCGCCTTCGGGTTCCCGCGCACCGGATCGTCCGGACGGACGTCGACCTTCTGCACGGGGCCGGGCGCCGGCGCCTGGGCCGCGGCCGGCACCGGCGCGGCGGGCGCGGCGGCGATGTTCGCGTCGCAGGCCCGATCGTAGAAGCGCGCGTCGGGCTTCGCGCCCTTGAGGAGCGCGTCCGCCTTCTTGAGCTCCTCGTCGGCGACCGCGCGCATGCGATCGAGCGGCTGCGCGCCGACGACCTGGCGGCAGTTGAAGAACAGGGTCGGCGTGCCGTTCGCGCCGACCGAGCTGCCGAGGCGCATGTCCTCCTGGATCCGCGCCTCGTACTTCTTCGACTGGACCGCCTGCTCGAACTTCCGCGCGTCGAGCCCGATCGCCTTCGCGTGGCCCGCGACGCTGGCGGCGTCGAGCGCGCGCTGGTTCTCGAAGAGCTTGTCGTGCATCTGCCAGAACTTCCCCTGCTCGCGGGCCGCCTCCGCGGCGAGCGCCGCGGGCATCGCGTCCTGGTGCATGGGGAGCGGCTGGTGCTTCCACACGATCCGCAGCTGGCCCGGGTACGCCTCCTCGAGCTGCTTCAGCGTGGGCTCCACGCGGCCGCAGAAGGGGCACTGGAAGTCGGAGAAGAGGACCACCGTGAGCTTCGCGTCGGCGGGGCCGCGGGCCGGATCGTCCGGCCGCAGCGGCACCTTGCGGTAGAGCGCGGCGGGCGCGGGCGCGGCCGGAGCCTGCGGCGCGGGCGCGGCGCCCTGGGGGGCGGGCTGGCCGGGCGCGGTCGGGAGGAACACCGGCCGCGGCGAGGCGGCCTCCATGATCTTCGCGTAGACCTGCGCCGCGGGCGTCCCGCCCTGCACCAGCGCCTGGGCCTTCTTGAGCTCCTCGTCGACGATGCCGCGGAACGTCTCGAGCGGCTGGGCGCCGGCGACCTTGCGGCCGTTGATGAAGAACGAGGGCGTCGCGGGCGCGCCGACCGACTGCACGAGCTGCTGGTCGCGCTGGATCCGCTCCTTGTACTTGCCGGAGGCGATCGCCTCCTTCACCTTCGCCGCGTCGAGGCCGATCTCCTGCGCGGCGCGCTCGATGCTCGCGTCGTCGAGCGCGGGGGCGAGCTCGAAGAGCTTGTCGTGCATCGCCCAGAACTTCGCGTCACCGCCCTGCGCGCGGGCCTCCTCCGCGGCGATCGCGGCGGGGAGCGCGCGCGCGTGGAAGGGCAGCGGGTTGTTGCGGAACGAGAAGCGCAGCTTGCCCGGGTAGGCCTCCTCGAGCTGCTTCAGCGTCGGGCCCACCCGCTTGCAGAACGGGCACTCGAAGTCGGACGACTCGACGATGGTGACGAGCGCGTCCGACGGCCCGCGCAGCGGGGTGTCGTCGACCGGCACCCGGTAGACCGCGCGCGGATCCTCGACCGGGCGCGCTGGGCGCTGCGCCGGCGTGCCGACGGGCGGCCGCGCGCCGCGGCCGTCGATGGCGCCGCGAGAGAAGAAGCCCACCGAGAATCCGATGACGAGGGCGATGATCCAGCTGACGTGCCTCATGTCGAACCGTCTCCTACGCGTGCGGGTGCGAGCCGCGCATTCAATCACGAAATCCCGAGTACCGACAAATGGATGAGCGCGCCCCGGTCCGCGCGTCTCCCCCCGAACCGTCCGCGCCGCGGACCATTCCCGCGGTCGCGCCGCCGCCCATCCCCTAGAAGACGAGCGTCGCGATGCCGAGCAGCTTCATCTCGGAGTCGGTCGCGCTCGTCTCGGGCGCGAGGCCGCGGCGGCGGAACTGGTCCCAGCGGACCGCGACGTTGAACACCGCCGATCCTTCGAGCACCTGATAGCCGAGGCTCGCCTCGCCCGCGAGGAGGAGGTCGGCCTTGTTCCACATCTTCATGAGATCGCCCTGCAGCGAGAGCAGCACGGACGGCGGCAGGAGCAGCGTCCAGCGCAGCCGTCCCGCGCTCGCCGCGACCGGGACGTCGGACTCGGTCGCCCACGCGGCCGAGTGGGAGATGTGGGCGTCGCCGTAGTAGCGGACGAACGAGGCCTCCACCGGCGACACGTAGTAGTAGAGGCGCATCGTGTCGCCGAGGAGCGGCAGCGAGCCCTCGAAGCAGGGCAGCGTCGCGAGCTGCGCGAGCACCTGCATGCCGAGCGCGGGGTAGCGCGCGACCTCGAGGCGGCCGAGCACGAACCGGAACTCGCGGCGCCCGATCATGAAGGCGCCCTCGACCTCGCCGTCGGACGGCAGGTAGACCTCGGACTCGCCGCCCGTGAACATCCGCAGCCGGAGCCGCGCCGACTTGCCGAACCCCTCCGACCAGAGCCCGTCCGCCTGCGCGCCGAAGTAGAGGAGCACGCCCGGGTTCTCGCGGTCCTTGTCGAGCTGCATCCCGCCGAACCGGCCGGCGACGCCGCTCGCCATCGCGTAGCGCCAGTGGCCGATCGTCTCGTCGGGGTGGAGCGGCGCGGCCTGCGCGCCCGCCGCGGCGATGGGCGACTCGCCGATGGCGCCGCCCTGGACCGCGCCGGAGGGCGGGAGCGCGCCGGCGGGCCGCCGCGCCGGCGCGGGGGCCGGGCGCGGGAGCTGCGGGTCGAGCTGGGAGAGCGGCCGCGTGCCGGAGGGCGGCGGCGGGAGCGGCACGTCGCCGTCGTAGGCGGGCGGGGGCGGCGGCGGCGGGAGCCCCTCGTCCTGTGCGAGGGCGAGGGCCGGCAGCCCGAGCGCGACGGCGATCGCGACGGCGAGGCTTCTCATGCGGACGTCTCCCACGGGTGGCTAGAAGCGGAACGTCGCGCCGCCGCGGACGAGGAGCGGCACGCCCGCCTCCGACGAGAGCGGCGCGCCGGTGTCGACCTCGGCGAAGAGGCCGAGGACGCTCGTGAAGCGGAGCTCCGTCGCGACGCCGAGGAGGAGCCAGCGCCACTGCATCGAGCGATCGCGCGCGTTGGACATGTCGAGGGCGAGCCGGACCTGGAGCGGGACCTGGGGCGAGATCCAGCGCACGCCGGGCCGGAAGGCGAGGTTCGTGTCGGGGTCGAGCCCGAGCGCGAGCCCGATCTCGGGCCGGAGGTTCAGCGACTCGAGGTCGTACCCGAGCGTCGCCTCGATCTCGGTCACCCCGGCGCCGCCCTTGTCCTCGCCCTTGGCGAGCCCGAGCTCGCCGCCGGCGCCGTAGGAGAACGTCGCGGCGAGGCCGGTGGGCGTGTAGGGCTCCTGGGCGGAGGAGGAGGAGGGCGCGGCCGCGGCGAGCGCGGCGAGGACGGCGACGAGAGCGAGGCGGGGCATCGCCGCGGAGCCTACCGCTCGCCTGCACCCCGGGCAAGGACGCGCCGGCGCGCCGCGAACGCCCACATCGGCGCGCGGGGCGTGGTTGCCCGTCGTCCGCCGTACGGCTAAAGGGAGTGCCCGTGGCGCTCCCCGACATGCCCGCACCTGCGCGGACGCTCGACACCTCCGGCCGGCTCTGCCCGTTCCCGATCGTCGAGACCGCGAAGGCGGTGCGGTCGCTCGACGAGGGCGCGGTGCTGCTCGTCATCTCGACCGACGCGGGGATCGCCACGGACATGCCGATGTGGTGCAAGGCGACGAGGAACGAGCACCTCGGCACCTTCCGGGAGGGGTCCGCCTGGAAGAGCTTCGTGCGCAAGCGCGCGCGGTGAGGAGCGGAATGCAGAAGCAGGGCAAGGCCATCGCGATGATCTCCGGCGGGCTCGACTCGACGCTCGCGCTCGCGCTCGTGCGCCGGCAGGGGATCGAGGTGAAGGCGGTCAACTTCTACACCGGCTTCTGCATCACCGAGACGCAGCGCCGCAAGGGCGGCCGCGCCGACGGGAGCGTCCCCCGCAACGAGGCGCTCCGCGCCGCCGCCGACCTCGAGGTGGACATCGAGTACGTCGACATCTCCGGGTCCGAGTACCTCGACATGCTCGTGCACCCCAAGTACGGGTACGGCGCGAACGCGAACCCCTGCGTCGACTGCCGCGTCTTCATGATGCGCAAGGCGAAGGCGATCATGGAGGCGGAGGGGGCGGACTTCATCTTCACGGGCGAGGTCCTCGGCCAGCGCCCGAAGAGCCAGCGGCGCGACACGCTCCGGATCATCGAGCGCGACAGCGGCCTCGACGGGCGGCTCCTGCGCCCGCTCTCCGCGAAGCTCCTCCCGCCCACGATCCCCGAGCAGACGGGGATCGTGGATCGCGAGCTCCTCGAGGCGATCAGCGGCCGCTCCCGACAGCGGCAGATGGAGCTCGCGAAGGAGCTCGGCGTCGTCGACTGGCCGCAGCCGGCCGGGGGGTGCTGCTACCTCACCGACGAGAGCTTCGCGAAGAAGTTTTTCGACGTGCTCGACACCCGCGAGGCGGCGGGCGAGGAGCGGCGGATCGTGCCGGAGGATGTGGTGCTCCTCTCGACCGGGCGCCACTTCCGGATCTCCCCGCGCGCGAAGCTCATCGTGGGCCGGAGCGAGGTGGAGAACGCGCTCCTCGAGCACCACGTCCCGGGCCGGGCGCGGCTCGAGGCGAAGGACGTGCTCGGCCCGATCGCGCTCGTGGAGGGCGAGCCGACCTGGGAGGAGCGGATGCTCGCCGCGCGGATCGTCGCCCGCTACGGCAAGGGCAAGGACGCGCCGAAGGTCGCGGTCGAGTGGCGCGAGGGCGAGCTCGTCGAGACCTACGAGGTCGAGCCCGAGCGCGACGAGGCGCGCGTCGAGGCGCTGCGGATCTAGCTCGCCTGCGGCCGGACACCGCGGTCGCTGGCCTGCCCGTCCGCTCTCCTCCCTGCTCCACCTGGACGACTTGATCCGCGCGGCGCCTTGTTGGGGTAGCCGAGCGCGCGCTCCGTTCCCGGGCCAGGATCGCTTTGGTACGTTTGCCCTGGCTGGCCGTGCGCTTCCCGGCCGCGAGCTCGTTCGATCTCCCAGGTTCACTCGAGGTGAGGGATGGCCCAGAAGCGCATCTTCGCCTTCGGCGGCGGGAAGGCCGAGGGGAACAAGGACATGAAGGACCTCCTCGGAGGGAAGGGGGCCGGGCTCGCGGAGATGTCGAACATCGGCATCCCCGTTCCCCCCGGCTTCACCATCACGACCGAGGCCTGCAGCGAGTACTACCGCTCCGGGAAGCGCATCCCGAGAGGGCTCGAGGCCGAGGTCCGCGCGGCGATGAAGCGGACCGAGGCGCTCGTGGGGCGCAAGCTCGGCGACGCGAAGAACCCGCTCCTCGTCTCGGTCCGCTCCGGCGCGCGCGTCTCCATGCCCGGCATGATGGACACCGTCCTCAACCTCGGGCTCAACGACGCCACCGTGGTCGGGCTCGCGCGGCGCTCAGGGAACCCGCGCTTCGCCTGGGACAGCTACCGGCGCTTCGTCGCCATGTTCGGCGACGTGGTGCTCGGCATGAAGCCCGAGCACAAGGAGGACCGCGATCCCTTCGAGGAGCTCCTCGAGCGGAAGAAGCACGCCCGCGGCGTGCGCTTCGACTCGGAGCTCCCCGAGGACGCGCTCCGCGAGCTCGTCGGCGAGTTCAAGGCGGCGATCGAGGAGCACAAGGGGATCGCCTTCCCGGACGATCCGTACGATCAGCTCATGGAGGCGGTGGCGGCGGTGTTCCGCTCCTGGGACAACGACCGCGCCATCGCCTACCGGAAGCTCTACGGCTACCCGTCGGACTGGGGCACCGCCGTCAGCGTCCAGGCGATGGTGTTCGGCAACATGGGCGACGACTCCGGCACGGGCGTCGCCTTCACGCGCGACCCCGGGACGGGCGACGACCAGTTCTACGGCGAGTTCCTCGTGAACGCGCAGGGCGAGGACGTCGTCGCCGGGATCCGCACGCCGCAGAAGATCTCCGAGCTCGAGGCGCGCTGGCCGGAGATGGCGCAGCAGCTCGCCGACGTCCGGACGAAGCTCGAGCGGCACTACCGGGAGATGCAGGACATCGAGTTCACCATCGAGCAGGGCAAGCTCTACGTCCTGCAGACGCGCACCGGCAAGCGCACCGGGCTCGCCGCGGTCCGCATCGCCGTCGACATGGCAAGCGAGCGGCTCATCACCAGGGACGAGGCGCTCCTCCGCATCGAGCCCGAGGGGCTCAATCACCTGCTCCGGCCGATCTTCGACGCGGAGCGGAAGAAGGCGGCGCTGAAGGAGGGGAAGGTCCTCGCGAAGGGGCTGCCGGCGGGGCCAGGCGCGGCGAGCGGGCGGGTGGTGTTCTTCGCCGAGGACGCGGAGGCGTGGCGCGCGCGGGGCGAGAGCGTCATCCTCGCCCGCCACGAGACCTCGCCCGAGGACATCCGCGGCATGGCCGCCGCGGAGGGCTTCCTCACCGCCTTCGGCGGCATGACCTCGCACGCGGCGCTCGTCGCCCGGCAGATGGGCAAGGTCGCGATCGTCGGCTGCGAGGCGCTCTCGTTCGACTACCACGCCCGCAAGATGAAGGTCGCGACCGCCGGCGGCGAGCGGACGCTCTCCGAGGGCGACTGGATGTCCATCGACGGCTCCACCGGCGAGGTGATCGAGGGCCGGCTCGAGACGCGGCCCTCGCAGGTGCTCCAGGTGCTGGTGGAGAGGACGCTCGCGCCGGAGGACGCCCCGGTCTTCCAGGAGTTCGCCGAGATCATGGCGTGGGCGGACGCGGCGCGGCGGCTCGACGTGCGCGCCAACGCGGACCAGCCGGACCAGGCGCGGACCTCGGTCGCCCTCGGCGCGCAGGGCATCGGCCTCTGCCGCACGGAGCACATGTTCTTCGGCGAGGGCAAGATCGGCCCCATGCGCGAGATGATCGTCGCGGAGACGCTCGAGGAGCGGCGCGCGGCGCTGGCGAAGCTCCTGCCGGTCCAGCGCGAGGACTTCCGCGGCATCTTCGAGGCGATGGGGCCGCGCCCGGTGACGATCCGCACCATCGACCCGCCGCTCCACGAGTTCCTGCCGCAGGACGCGGCGGGGATCGAGGAGCTCGCGCGCGTCACCGGCAAGCCGGTCGAGAGGGTCCGCGCGCGCATCGAGGAGCTGCACGAGGCGAACCCGATGCTCGGCCACCGCGGCTGCCGCCTCGGCGTCTCCTTCCCGGAGATCACCGAGATGCAGTCCCGCGCGATCTTCGAGGCCGCCTGCGACGTCGCAGAGCAGGGCGTGAAGGTGGAGCCGGAGGTGATGATCCCGCTCGTCGGCGCGAAGGGGGAGCTCGACGACCAGGCGGCGATCGTGCGCCGCGTGGCGGACGAGGTGTTCGCCGCGCGCGGGCGCAGGGTGCGGTACCACGTCGGCACCATGATCGAGGTCCCGCGCGGCGCGCTCACCGCGGGCGAGATCGCGAAGACCGCCGAGTTCTTCTCCTTCGGCACGAACGACCTCACCCAGACCACCTTCGCCCTCTCCCGCGACGACACGGGCCCGGTCATCACCGCCTACCGCGAGAAGGAGATCTGGCCGGCCGACCCGTTCGTCACCATCGATCGCGAGGGCGTGGGCGCGCTCATGAGGATCGGTGTCCAGGGCGGGCGCGCCACCAAGCCGGAGCTGAAGCTCGGCATCTGCGGCGAGCACGGCGGCGACCCGGCGTCGGTGGGGTTCTGCCACGAGCTCGGGCTCGACTACGTCTCCTGCTCGCCGTACCGGCTCCCCATCGCGAGGCTCGCCGCGGCCCAGGCGGCCCTGAGGGAGCGGGCCGCGGCGCCCGCGAAGGCGAAGCGCGCCGGGAAGCGCGCGGCGAGCCCGTCGAAGGCGGCGCGGGCCGCCCAGGTCGCGCGCGGGAAGGGCTGGCGCGCGAAGGGGCTGCACGACGGGAAGCTCGCGGCCGCGAGCGCGGCCGCGGTCGGCGCGGCGCACGCGAGCAAGGGGCTCGCCAAGACGACGAAGCGCGCGGTGAAGCCCGCGGCGCGGCGCGCTCGCTGACACTCGTGGTGCACGCGGCCCGATCGCGCTCCGGTCGGGCCGCGTCCCCACCCAAGCACGTTCCTCGCGGTCGTCGGGCGCCTACTTTGACGCGGTCCCGGGCTTGCGGCACACTCGCCGCCGCTTCTCCCCCCGATCGCTCCGATGCTCCATCGCGTCCCTTCCTGGCTCGTGCCCGCGAGCGCGCTCGTGCTCGCCGGCCTCGTCCTCCCGCGTCCGTCCTCTCCCGGGACGGACGCCGGTCCGTCCACCTCCACCGCCGCGGCCCAGAAGAAGCTCGCCGCGGCCGCGCCCGCCGCGCCCGAACTGCCGATCCGCATCGGCGAGATCTCGTTCGACGAGGCGTCGGGCCGGTACGTCGCGCCGCTCGGCGACCGCCGCGCGACCCTGACGCTCGATCCGGGGCTACAGGACCGGCTCGAGCGCGCGCTCGACACGTACCGGGTGCCCTGGGGTGCGACCGTCCTCATCGAGCCCGCCACGGGGCGGATCCTCGCGCTCGCGGAGCACTCCCGCGCGGAGCCGGGTCGCCGCGGCCTCTCCCTCGCGGCGCTCGCGCCGGCGGCGAGCATCTTCAAGCTCGTCACCGCCGCGGCCCTGCTCGAGCAGGGCACGCTCCCCGACGAGGAGGTCTGCTACCACGGCGGCAAGCACCGGCTCGCGCCGAAGCTCCTCGCCGACGATCCGCGCCGCGACCACCGCTGCGTCACGCTCGCCTCCGCCTTCGGCCACTCCACGAACGTCGTCTTCGCGAAGCTCGCCGACCGGGGCCTCGACGCGGGCCGGCTGCGCGCGACCGCCGAGCGGTTCCTCTTCAACACGGAGATCCCCTTCGCCCACCCGGTCGAGATCTCGAAGGCGGACATCCCCGACGACGACTTCGGCTTCGCGAACACCGCCGCCGGGTTCGGCGGGGTGAAGCTCTCGCCCCTCCACGCGGCGCTCCTCGCGGCCATCGTCGCGAACGAGGGCGTGCTCGTGCCGCCGGTGATCGTCGACGCGGTCGAGGGCGGCCCGGTGCCGTCCGCCGGAGATCCGCGCCGCGTGATCGAGGAGCCCGTCGCCGCGGAGCTCGCCCGGATGATGCGCAGCACGGTCACCGAGGGCACCGCGCGCCGCGCCTTCGCGCGCGCCCGCGGTCCGCTCCGGAGCATCCCGGTGGCGGGCAAGACCGGCTCGCTCGCCGACGCCCAGCCGTACCGCGACTACTCCTGGTTCGTGGGGTACGCGCCGGCGGACAGGCCGCAGGTGGCGATCGCGACCGTGGTGGTGAACGAGCGGCTGTGGCACGCGCGCGCGCCGACCGTCGCGCGCGAGGCGCTCGAGGCGTACTTCGCCTCCCACGTCGCCTCCGCGAAGGGCGGCGAGCTCCGGACGGCCGCCGCGAGGTAGCGCCCGCTCGAGCCGGCCCTCGGGGCCGGGCTTCACCCCAGCTCGACGAGCCCCGCGTCCGCGAAGCGACGGATCGCCTTCAGCACGTCGAGCTCGCGAAGCGGCGCCACGCGGGTGAGGTCGCGGACGTCGCGCCGCCCGTCGCAGCGCGAGAGCAGGTACTTGTCGGCCGACGAGAGCCGCAGGCGCGCCACCTCGCGCGCCGCGAGCTTGAGCCGCGGCGTCCGGGGCGGCCCGAGGAGCTCCGCCTGGAGCCGCTCCCCGAGGACGCGCTCCGTCTCGGCGAGCAGCGAGCGGGCGGCCTCCGAGGCCGGGGCGAGCTCCACCGCCCGCGCCGCCACGAGCTCGGCGTCGTCGGCGCGCCCGTCGGCGAGGAGTGAGCGGGCGCGGTCGATGAGGTCGGCCGCGCCGACCGGCTCGGAGGCGATGGCCGCGGCGAGGGGCGCCGGCGCGGCGCGGAGCGCGCCCTGCCGGGCGAGCGCGTAGAGCCGCTGGTACAGGTGGAAGTCGGTCGCGTGCAGCGCGAGCGCGAGCTCGTCGATGGTCTTGCCCTCGCGGGCGAGGGCGAGGAGCCGGCCGTCGATTGTGCCGGGGCCGGCCGAGGCGGGCGCAGCGGCCTCGTCCACGACGAGCGAGGCCGCGCCGCTCGGGAACTCGCCGCGGAACGCGCTCCACGCCGTCGCCCGGAACTCCGCCTCGCGCGCGATGTCGGCGAGCGGCACCGCCGCGTCGAGCTCGTCCACGTCGGGCGGGGAGCCGTCGTCGAACCAGAACACGCCCGCGTCCCACAGGAACACGTCGAGGAGGGTCTCGCGCAGCTTGATGGCGAGGACGTCGCGGATGACCTCGGGCGAGACGAGGCCGACGAGCGTCAGCACCTTCCCGAGCCGGATCCGGGTCTCCTCCTGCGTCTCGAAGGCCTTCGCGAGCTGCTCCTCGGAGACGTGCCCGAAGTTGAGCAGGAGCTGGCCGAGGTGCTCGCGCGGATCGTTCGAGCCGGCCCCGATCGCCACGCCGTCGCGAACCAGGACGGACTTCTTCACGGTGCCGCGCTCGCAGCCGAGCGTCCCGGACATGCGACGCCGCGCGAGCAGGTCGACGAGCTCGGAGAGCGGGAGGACCGCGAAGCTGCCCATGAGGCCGCGCATCGGGGGCCGAGTGTCGCCCGCGGGGCGGGTGGCGGCAAGCAAGCCGCTGTTGTAGAACCGCGCCGTGAAGACGGAATCGAACGACATCGCGCGGCCGCCCCGGAAGCACGCGCCGCGCCGCGGCGTCCGCCTCGCAGCCGTCGCGACGGCGGCCGTCCTCGTCGCGGCCCTCGCCTACCTCGCCTACGACCGCTTCGTCACGCAGCCGGCGCTCGAGCGCGCGTCCCTGCTCGGCTTCGGCGTGGACCGCACCGACGTGGCGGCGCCCGCGATCGAGCTCGAGGCGCTCGACGGCAGCCGCTTCTCGCTCGCGCAGGCGAAGGGGCAGGTCGTCTTCGTGAACTTCTGGGCCACCTGGTGCCCGCCGTGCCGGGAGGAGATGCCCTCGATGGTGCGGCTCGGGCGGGAGCTCGAGGCGAAGTACCCGGGCCGCTTCCGGATGGTCGCGGTCTCGGTGGACGAGGGCTGGGACCCGGTGAAGGAGTTCTTCGCCGCGCCGCCCTACTTCGGGAAGCCAGGCCTCGCCGTGGCGCTCGACCCCCAGCAGGTCGCGACCCGTGCCTACTACTGCGCCGCCCGGGGCGGGGTCTGCCCCGACCTCAAGTTCCCCGAGACCTACATCGTGGACAAGGACGGCCGGCTGGTCGCGTTCGTGATCGGCCCCCGCGACTGGTCCGACCCGTCCGCGCGGCTCCTCCTCGAGTCGATGATCGGGTCGTAAAAGATCCCTGTCGTCGTACGGTTACCGCATCGCGCCCTCCACCGCCGGCCGCCAGCCGATCGGGGGCCCGCGCGGCCGCAGATGAGCGCGCCGCCGGGGTCGAGCTCCCCGGTTTTCTTGATAGCCGTGGATCGCGTGCACTATAAAGGCCCGTGAATCTTGGAGATCCGCCGCGCCCGCTCCCCGGGCGCGCACGTCTCCGGAGGGGCACGTGCGACCGGACGGCATCATCCCGGTGGTGCTCGTGGGGCTGGGTGACACCGGGCGGGCCATCGCCCGGGCGGTCGTCCTGCGCGACGAACTCGAGATCGTCGCGGCGTTCGATCGCGATCCCGCCCTCGCCGGGCGCCCGCTCGACGCGCTGCTCGGCGCCCCGGTGCCCGAGCTCCGCGTGGAGAGCGACCTCGCGAAGGCGCTCGCCCGGGCGAAGGGCGGCGTCGTCCTGCACTCCGGAACGAGCCGGCTCGAGGAGGCGCTCCCGGACATCCGCGCCGCCGTGAGGGCCGGCCTTCATGTCGTCTCCACCTGCGAGGAGCTCGTGAACCCGGCGCTCGACAGCGCCGAGGACGCCGAGGCGCTCGACCGGCTCTGCGAGCAGCGCGGGGTCGCGGTGGTGGCGACCGGGGTCGCGCCCGGCTTCGTGCTCGATCGGCTCCCGGCCTTCCTGTCGCAGGTCGTCGGGCCGGTGCGCCACGTCCGGGTGACGCGGGTGGTCGACGCCGCGTCCGGCCCAGGGGCGCTCCGGCAGCGGGCAGGCCTCGGCCTCGCCGAGGAGGCGTTCGACGAGGCGCTCGAGCGGGGCGAGATCGGCCAGCCCGGGCTCGCGCAGTCGGCGGCGCTCCTCGCGGAGTCGTGCGCCGGCGCCGACGAGTACGAGGTGGACGAGGAGATCGTCCCGCTCGTCGCGGAGGAGGACGGCGCGGTGCGGCGCGGAGAGGTGGCCGGGGTTCAGCAGGTGGCGCGGGTGTTCGCGGAGGATCGCGAGGTGGTCCGGCTCGAGCTCTCGCTGCAGGCCGGCGCCGAGGACCCGCGGGACGAGGTGGAGCTCGACTCCGATCCGCCGCTCCGCCTGGTCATCCCGGGCGGCGTTCCCGGCGAGGCCGGCACGGCCCACGCCGTCGTGAACGCCATCCCCGCCGTGCTGGAGCGTCAGGGGCTCCTCACGGTGCTCGATCTCCCCGCGGGAAGGTGAACGGAACGCATGCTCGACAGATCCCTCGTCGGCCGGGAGAGTGAGCCCGTGGAGCAGGAGGTCGAGCGGAGCGCCATCCGGCGGTTCGCGGAGGCCCTCGGCGACCCGAACCCGATCTACCAGGACGAGGCGGCGGCGCGCGCGGCGGGGTACCCGGCCCTCGTGGCGCCCCCGACGTTCGCGGTGGCGCTCGCCGCGAACGACCGCTTCCGGCACTCGCTCGATCTCGGGACCCGCTCCATCCTGCACTCCGAGCAGCAGATCGAGTACGCCCGCCCCCTCGTGGCGGGCGACCGGGTCACCGTCGTCACGCGGGTCGCCGACGTGCAGGAGCGGCCCGGCGCGAGCGGCCCGATGGACGTGCTCGTGCTCGAGGACGAGGCCCGGGACGACAAGGGCGAGTGGGTGTTCCGCTCGCGCGCGACGCTCATCCTGCGTCGGGGATAGGGGCGAGGGATGCTCAGCGCACGCCAGCTCTACTTCGAGGCGGTCAAGGTCGGCGACGAGCTGCCGCCGCTCGTGAAGCCGCCGGTGGACCGGCTCCAGATCGCGCGCTACGTCGGCGCGGCCCAGGACTGGAACCCGCTCTACATCGACGAGCCCTACGCGAAGAACTCGGGGTTCCCGAGCGCGCTCGCGCCGGGGATGATCGCGATGGGCTTCCTCGGGGAGCTCGTCGTGGACTGGGTGCGCGGCGCACGCCTGCGCCGCTTCTCCGCGCGGTTCGTGAAGATCGTCTGGCCGGGCGACGTGCTCACCGTCCGCGGCCGCGTGACGGACCGCCGCTTCGAGGAGGGCGGGCGCTACGCGATCGACATCGAGACGTGGGCGGAGAACCAGCGCGGCGAGCTCGTCGTGCGCGGCCTCACCACCTTCCAGCTCTACTACAGCGCGGACGACGAGGCCCGGCAGCGCGCCGGCGGGGCGCCGCTCGTCGTGACGAAGGAGGAGGAGGAGGCGCGCCTCGCGAAGCTCTCCCGCGCGCAACCCCCGCGCCCGCCGGCCCCGGCGAGCCGCCCGCTCGCGCCGCCGCGCGTGCCCCAGCCCGCGCAGCCCTCGCGCCCTGCCG
>NZ_JALCYY010000033.1 GCF_022690685.1 Anaeromyxobacter terrae
CCGCCGCGCCCGCCCGCCCGCGCGCCGAGGCCGCTCCACCGGCGCGTCGCTCGCGCCCGTGCTCGCGCGCGGAGAGGTCCCGCTCTCGCGCGGTGCCCTCCGCGCGGCCGCTCCCGCCGCGCCACGCGAGGTCCCGCCCGCGTCCTGCACCGCGAGCGCGGCGCGCTGCGCCATGAGGTGCGCGCGCATCAGGCGCTCGGCCTCCTCGGCGTCGCCGCGGCGGAGCGCGCGCATGAGCTTGCGGTGCTCGGAGAGGGACGCCTCGAGCCGGCCCGGCACGCGGAGCTGGCGGCCGCGCAGGAGCCGCAGGAACTGGCGCAGCTCGGACACCATCCGCGACAGCCACGGGTTCGCCGCGAGATCCTGCACCGCCTGGTGGAAGAGGTAGTTGAGCTCGTAGTACTTGCCCACGTCGCCCGCGGCGGCGCAGCGCTCGAGCCGCTCGTGGAGCGCCTCGAGCCGGCGGACGTCGTCGGGCCCGGCCTTGCGGACCGCCTCGCGCGCGCACAGCCCCTCGAGCAGCGCCATGAGCGGGAAGATCTCATCGAGGTCCTGCGGCGTGAGCTCGCCCGAGACGAAGGAGCCGCGCCGCGGCGTGAGGCGCACGAGCCCCTCCGCGTGGAGCACCTTCAGCGCCTCGCGCAGCGGCGTGCGGCTGATGCCGAAGCGCTCGACCAGGGCGCGCTCGTCGATCCACGTCCCCGGCGCGAGCTCGCCGGCGTAGATGAGCTGCCGCAGGCGGTCGGCGACCTCCTCGTACAGCGCGCGGTGGGCGATGCGGGTCATCGGGGTCGCTCCGCCTCAGATGCCGAGGTACGCCGTGCGGATCTCCGGGTTCGCGGAGAGCTCCGCGCTCGTCCCCTCGAGCCGCACGCGCCCAGTCTCGATCACGGTGCCGCGCTCGGCGACCTCGAGCGCCTTGCGCAGGTTCTGCTCGACGAGCAGGACGGTGATGCCCTCGGCATGCAGGTCGGACACGGTCCGCATCACCTGGTCGACCAGGATCGGGGCGAGGCCGAGGCTCGGCTCGTCCAGCATGAGGAGCGTGGGCTCGGTCATGAGCGCCCGCCCGATGGCGCACATCTGCTGCTCGCCGCCGGAGAGGCTGCCCGCGAGCTGGCCGCTCCGCTCGGAGAGGCGCGGGAACATCGTGAACACGCGCTCGAGGTTGCGCGCGGCGTTCGCGCGCACGCGCGGGTGGTAGGCGCCGAGGTCGAGGTTCTCCCGGACGGTGAGCTGGCCCCAGAGGTCGCGCCCCTCCGGGACGAGGGCGATCCCGAGCTCCGCGCGGGCGGCGGCCGGCAGGCCCACGAGCGACTTCCCGCGGAAGTGGATGTCGCCCGCGCGCGGAGGGCGGATCCCCGAGATCGCCCGGAGCGTGGTGGTCTTGCCCGCGCCGTTCGAGCCGAGGAGCGTCACGATCTCGCCCTCGCGCACCTCGAGGCTGAGGCCGTAGAGGACCTGGATGTCCCCGTAGAACACGTCGATCGCGTCGAGGCGCAGGAGGGGCTCGCTCACGCGGTCACCTCGTGGCCCTTGCCGAGGTAGGCCTCGATGACGAGCGGATCGCGGACCACCTCGCCCGGCAGGCCCTCCGAGATCTTCTTGCCGTGGTCGAGCACCGCCACCCGGTCCGAGAGCGACATCACCGCCGGCATGACGTGCTCGATCATGATCACCGAGACCTTCCGCTCGTCGCGGATGCGCCGGATGAGCGCGGCGAGCTTCATCGCCTCGGCGGGGTTCACGCCGGCGATGACCTCGTCGAGCATGAGCACCCGCGGCGCGGTCGCGAGGGCGCGCGCGAGCTCGAGCCGCTTGCGGCCGGCGAGCGTGAGCGCGCCAGGGAGCTGGCCGGCCCGGTCCGCGAGCCCGACGAACTCGACGATCTCGGCGGCGCGCTTCTTCGGCGTGCCCTCCGCGCGCCAGCTGCCGTGGATCGCGCCGACGGCGACGTTCTCGGCGACGGTGAGGTTCGGGAACGGCCGCACGATCTGGTGCGTGCGGACGATCCCGGCGCGCACCACGCGGTGCGCGGCGTAGCCGGAGACGCGCCAGCCCTGGAGCCGGACCTCGCCCGAGGTGGGCCGCAGCGAGCCCGCGATGAGGCTGAAGAGCGTGGTCTTCCCGGCGCCGTTCGGGCCGATGACGCCGAGGATCTCGCCCTCGTGGAGCTCGAGCGTGACCCCGTCGACCGCCTTCAGGCCGCCGAAGCTCTTCGAGACCGCGTGGCAGGAGAGGAGCGGTGCCATGGCGGCGGTCAGGCGAGCGACTCGCGCGGCGCGCGGCGGGTGCGCTTCCGCACGGCGCCGGCGAGGCGCAGGGCGAGCCCGGTGAGCCCGAGCGGCTCGAAGAGGATGATGAAGACGAGGAGGAGCCCGTAGAGCCCGAGGTAGAGCTGCGGATAGGAGGCGAGCAGGAACTGCCGCAGGAGCACGAACACGATCGCGCCGAGCACCGGCCCGAGGACGGTCCCCACGCCGCCGATCACCGACATGAGGACGAACGCGATCGAGCGGTCGAAGCCGAACATGTCGCCCGGCTCGATGAAGCTGAAGTACGCGGCGTACAGGCCGCCGGTGATGCCCACCACCACCGCGGACAGCGCGAAGACGAGGTCCTGGTTGAAGGTCGCGTTGACGCCCACGTCGGCCGCGGCGTCCACGTCGGCCTTGATGGCGAGGAGCTGCAGCCCGAGCGTCGAGCGGCGGATGAGGAACGACGCCGCCACCACGAGGGCGGCGAGCCCGAGCCCCCAGAAGTAGAGCCGGTCCTTCATCTCCATGTCGATCGGCAGCGAGAGGCCCGAGGAGCCGCCGGTGAAGTCCTCCCAGTACGTGAAGAGGAGCCGGGCCGCCTCGCCCACGCCGATGGTGGCGATCGAGAAGTACGGGCCGCGCAGCCGCAGCATCGGGTGCGCGCCGAGCGAGAAGACGCCGGCGGCGAGGCCACCCACGAGCCACGCGAGCGGCGCCGGCGCCGGCGGCTCCATGAGCATGAGGCGCGCCGCGACGAACCCGCCCACGCCGAACAGCGCGGCGTGGCCGAAGCTCACCTGCCCCACGAAGCCGCCCATCCAGTTCCAGGCGAGCGCGCCCGAGATCATGAGGAACGCGAGCGTGACGAGGTTCCTCGAGTAGATGGAGAGGTCGAGCGCCGCGGGCGCGACGGCGAGCGCGGCGACGACGAGGACGAACGCCGCCACCGCCCAGCGGGGCACGAGGGGAGGCCAGGAGAACGTCATCCGAGCACCCGCTGGCCGAAGAGCCCGCCCGGCCGGAACACGAGGACGAGCACGAGCATGACGAACCCGACCGCCGCCGTGAGGTAGGAGGGGAGCACCAGGATCGCGAACACCTCGACGACCGCCAGGACCAGGGCGGCGATCCCGGTCCCGAACACGCTGCCGAGCCCGCCGAGCACCACCACGACGAACGACTTGAGGAGCTCGCCCGACCCGAACCCCGGGTTGAACGAGAAGATCGTCGCGGAGAGGAGCCCCGCGAGGCCGGCCAGGGCCGTGCCGAGGCCGAAGGTGATCGTGTAGATGCGCTCCACGTCGATCCCCACGAGCGTGCAGCTATCGGCGTTCTGCGCCACCGCGCGGATGGCGCGACCGAGGTACGTCCGCTTGAGCAGGAGGTGCAGGGCGACCGGGGTGACGACCGCGATCGCGAGCACGGCGAGGCGGTTCACCGAGACGTACGAGCCGAGGAGCGGGATCGCCCGCGTCGAGTACGCCGTCCGGATCGTCTGATCGTTCCCGCTGAAGAGCAGGTACGCCGCGTTGCGGAGGACGAGCCACACGCCGAAGAGGAGCAGCAGCGACGCGGGGCCGCCGGCGGCGCCGCGCGGCAGGTGGCGCACGAGCACCCGGTACGTGACGACGCCGAGCAGGAACGTCGCGCCCACGACGAGCGGGATCGCGAGGTAGGGGTCGAGCCCCAGCCAGCCGTGGAGGATCCAGCCCATGTAGGCGCCCACCATGATCACCCCGCCGTGGGCGAGGTTCACGACGCGCAGGACGCCGTAGATGAGGCCGAGCCCGTACGCCATGGTGGCGTAGAGCCCGGCGAGCAGCACCGCGGAGACAACGAGGTCGACGAAGCGGTCCACGGGATCACTTGGCGCAGCGCGGGTTCGGGGCGACGCCGGCGGCGCTCGCGACGTCCTTCGGGAAGATGATTGGCGAGGCGCCGTCCGGCTGGTTCTGCTGCAGGACGAACGAGTTCTGCGCCTGCTGGCCGAACTCGGCCTTGAACTCGACCGTCCCGCCGGGCAGGAGCGACGGCACCTTCATCGCCGCGAGCTTGGCGCGCACCGCCTCGCGGTCGACCTTGCCCGCCTGCTGGATGGCGGTGAACAGGACGCGCGCGCTCTCGTACGCGAGCGCCTGGAACCACTCCGGCTCGCGCCCGCCGTACTTCGCCTTGAACGCCTTCACGAACTCCTGCGACGGGCCGGGCCTCGTCCCGAGCTGCGCGCTCCACCACACGCCGGAGAGGACGCAGTTCACGTTCTCCTGCCCGAGCGCCTGCACCGCGTCCTTCTCGCCGCCGCGCGCGCCGTAGCTCACGACCTTGTGGCACATCCCGTTCGCCACGTACTGACGGTGCATGGTGATGTAGTCGGGCAGGTGCGCGTCCACGAGGAACAGGTCCACGCCCGCGGCCTTCACCTTCCCGAGGAGCGCGCCGAAGTCGCGCGCGTTGAGCTCGAACGACTCGTCGACCAGGATCGGGTACGCGCCGCCGCTCTTCTGGGAGAAGTCGGAGATGCCCTTGCGGAAGTCCTTGCCGTGCGCGGTGTTCTCCCACACGAGCGCGATCTTCGCGGGCTTCGGCAGCTTCCCGGCCTTCTGCTGCTCGTCGATCCACTGCATCAGCGTCCCGCCGAGCAGCTCGACGGGAGAGATGAGGCCGAAGAGGTACTTGAACTTGCGCTTGTAGATCTTGGTCGCGCCGCCGCCGCCGTTCACGTACGGCACCCGGTTCTGCTCGGCGACCGTGCTCTGCGCCTCCACGAGGTGGCTCGCGTAGGTGCCGAGGAGGAAGTCCACCCGGTCGCTGTTCACGAGCCGGTCGGCGAGGCTCACCGCCGACGCCTGGGTGCTCGTGTCGTCGAGGAGGAGGAACTGCACCGGCAGCTTCTTGCCACCGACCTCGAGGCCGCCGGCCTTGTTCACCTGCTCGAAGGCGAGGTCGTAGCCCTCCTTGAAGAACCCGCCGACGCGGGCCTCGGCGCCGGTGAGTGGCAGCGTCGCGCCGATCAGGATCTTGTCCTTGTCGGCGGCGGCCGCCGCGCCGGGCAGGGCGGCCGCCACGGCGAGGGCGGCGATCGCGAGGAGCAGCGGGGCGTACGGCCGGCGGTTGTTCCGGATGCTCATGGGCGCCTCCAGGGGCGAGGGGAGCCGCGTCTCCGTAATTATGGATTACGGCTTCGCGGCAGGATGGCCCATCCGCAACGCGAAGATCCATCGGCGCCCCATCGGAGACCCGGGCGCGCCGCGGCGGGCTTTAGACTCCCGGGACATGCACCCGCTCCTCCCCGATCTCTCCGCGCGCGGCGGCCGCGTGGCGCTGCGCGTCATCGATTCCGGCGCCGGCGCCGCGAGGGACCCCGGCGCCGCCGCGCCGCGTCGCGGCGACGTGTCGTACGCCGACCTCGATCGCGCCGCGCGCGCCCACGCGGCGCGCCTCCTCGCCGACGGCGTCCGCGCGGGCGATCGCGTCGCGCTCTGGGCGACCCCAGAGCTCACGACGATCGCCGCCGTCGTCGGGAACGCCCTCGCCGGCGTGGCCACGGTGCCGCTCAACCCGGCGCTCGGCGAGGGCGAGCTCGCCCACGTGCTCGGCGATGCCGCGCCGCGTCTCGTCCTCGCGGCCGATCCCGCCCCGTTCCGCGCGCGCACGCCGGGGGTCCGCGGGGTCACGCTCGACGGCTCGCCCGCCTCGCCGCCGCCGCCGCGCCCGGACGACCCGCTCCTCGTGCTCTACACGTCGGGCACCACCGGCAAGCCGAAGGGCGCCGTCATCACGCACCGAAACGCCGCGTTCGACCTCGACGCGCTGGCCGGCGCGTGGGGGTGGACCGAGCGCGACGTGCTCGTGCACGCGCTGCCGCTCTTCCACGTCCACGGCCTCGTCCTCGGCGTGCTCGGGGCGCTGCGCGTCGGGGCGTCGATCCTCCTCCTCCCCCGCTTCACGCCGGAGGGCGTCTGCGCGGCGATGGAGGGCGGCGGCACGATGCTCTTCGCCGTCCCGACGATGTACCACCGGCTCGCAGAGCACTGCGAGGCGACGTCCGAGGACGCCCGGCGGCTCGCGCGCGCACGGCTCCTCGTCTCCGGGTCCGCGGCGCTGCCCGTCCGCGAGAACGACCGGCTCTTCCGGCTGTTCGGGCAGCGCGTCGTCGAGCGGTACGGCCTGACGGAGACGCTCATCATCACGGCCGCGCACCACGACGGCCCGCGCACGCCCGGCGTCGTCGGACCGCCGCTGCCCGGGCTCACGCTCCGCCTCGTGGACGACGCGCGGCGCCCGCTCGAGCCCGGCCCGGACGTCCTCGGCGAGGTGGCGGTGAAGGGTCCGACGGTGTTCGCCGGCTACCTCAACCGGCCGGACGCGACGGCCGCGGCGATGGACGCGGAGGGCTTCTTCTACACCGGCGACATCGCGGCGATCGGGCCGGGCGGCGAGGTGCGCATCGTCGGCCGGCGGGCCACCGACCTCATCAAGACCGGCGGCTACAAGGTCGGCGCGGGGGAGGTGGAGGCGGCGCTCCTCGAGCACGCCGCGGTGCGCGAGGCGGCCGTGATCGGGGTGCCCGACGAGGACCTCGGCGAGCGGATCGTCGCGTTCGTCGTCCCGGCCCCCGGCGCGGCGCCGCGGCCCGAGGAGCTCTCCGAGCACGTCGCCCGGCTCCTCGCGCCGCACAAGCGCCCGCGCGCGGTGCGGCTCGTCGAGAGCCTGCCGCGGAACGCCATGGGGAAGGTGCTGAAGAAGGAGCTCGCCGCGCTCGTCTGACGGCGCTGCGCGCGCGCACGACGCCGGATGCGCGGCGCCAGACCGCGCGTCACTCCCAGATCAGGTACAGCATGCGGTGCTTGCCGATGAGATCCGCGAGCCCGGCGATGGGGTTCGTGTGCCCCGCGACGAGGTCGGGCGCGATCTCGACGGCGCGGCGCGCGATGGCCTCCGGGTCCTTCGGCTCCCGCTGGAACCGCCCGGCCACGTAGTCCGCCCCGATCTCGTAGAGCTCGAACGCCTCGTCACGCTCGAGGGCGGAGAGCCACGCCACGATCTGCTCGCTCGTCACGTGGCGCTTCGGCCCGGCCGTGCCGATGCGGCGGATCACGGCGTGCGGGTCGGCGGTCGCGAGGAGGCCCACGAGATCCTTCTCGCCGGCGAGGCCGAAGCTGCGCTCGTAGCGGAACAGGTAGACCCCTGCCTTGCGGAACGTCGAGTGGCTGCCGGCGAGGAGCCGCTCCGCGGTGCGGGTGTCGACCGCGAAGGCACGGCCCTCGGCGAGCGGGATGGGCGCGACCTCGCTGTCCATCTGGCCGCCCTTCACGCCCACGGCGTCCTCGACGAGCTTCACCGCGGCCGCGAAGCCCTTGGGCGCGGGGAGCACGATGGGCTCCGCCTCGGCGGACGACGCCGCGGGAGCCGCCTTGGCCGTCGACGGCTCCGCTCCGGCGCCGAGCGGGACCAGCGCGAGGAGCGCGGCGGCCGCGAAGGCGCTGCAGGCGGGGGCGTTCGTGCGGACGCGGTCGAGGCAGCGGGTCGATTCCGTCATGGCGGCTCCCTTTTGCCGCACGCGAACGGCCGTGCGACAGAGAGCCGCAATCTACACGCCCCGATCGGCATGATCGACTTTGCGTCGTCCGCGCACCGTGTCCCACAGCCGCGCCGGGGCCCCCGGACGGACCCGGAGGCCTCCGGCCTACCTGCGGCTCACTTGCGCGTGACGCCGAGGTCGCTCTTCGCGCCCTTCCCGAACGTCACGAGATCCATGACGTAACTCTCGGGGACGGCCTCGGCGTCGTTGGCCGGCTACCGTCCGCGCCAGCCGCGAGGCGGCTCGGCGTACCCGCTCTCGCGGAACGGCTCGGCGCTGTCGCGGAGCCAGGCTTCGCGCCGTGCCGCGAGACGACCGTCGACGTCGATCCCGAGCGCGGCGAGCCCCTCGCGATCGTCGTAGCGCAGCGCGAGCACGGCCTCGGGCCGCGCGCTCGCGCGCTCGAAGCGGACCGTGCGCACGCGCGACTCGTGCTCCTCCGCGAACTCCGTGCCGAGCCCGGGCCGTTCGGCCTCGGGCGCTCCTGCGGACCGCTCCGGCGCGGCCGCGCGCGCCCCCGAGGCCTGCGGCGCCGGGGCAGCGTCCGCGCGCGCCTCTCCAGCCGGTGCGGAGCGGCCGGGCTCGGCGGGAGCCCCGGCGCGGCGTTCGTCGGCGAGCGGCTCGGCGCGGCGGAGCGGCGCGACGGGGCGGAGCTCGCGCTCCTGGAAGATCGCCACCCCCACGACGCCGACGTCGCGCGCGTCGCCCGTGAGCGCCGCATACGAGCGCGGCACGCTGGAGAAGCGGAACGCCGCGACGGACGCGCGGCTCGTCCGGAAGCCGTCGATCGCCACCTCGGACCACGCGTCCACGAGGTAGCCGCGCTTCGTGAAGGTCGCCGGGCGTCCGTCGAGGACGTCGCGGCCGTCCACCGACACGACGACCTCTACGCGGCGGCCGGAGTGGTTCCGCACGCGCACGAGGTACCGCTCCCCCAGCGAGCCGAGGACGTAGGTGCGGCCGCGGTGCGAGAAGGTCGGCAGCTCGTCTCCTTCCTCGCCGATGAGCTGGACTGAGTACGGCCCGGCCTGCGCCGGCCGCTCCGGCGGACGGGCGGCGACGCGGGTGGCTGGAACGGCGGAGGACAGCAGGGCGACGGCGACGGCGAGCACGTGGAGACGCATGGAGGCTCCTCTCTCTCGCGAGGTGAACGGACGAGCGGGCGAAAGGATCTGCGGACGCCGTCCGGGTTCTGGCGCCGCGGGCGGCACGCGATGACGCGTTGCATCCGGGGGGCGGGGTGCGGAGATTCGCGCCATGCCCACGCCGCGCGACGCAGTAGCCGTCCTCGAGGACGATCACCGCGAGATCGAGGAGCTCTTCCAGGCGTTCGAGCGTTCCCGGAGCGCCGCGCACCGGGAGGACCTCGTCGCGCGGATCGTCCGGGAGCTCTCGATCCACGCCTCCATCGAGGAGCAGCTCGTCTACCCGCGCGCGCGGGTAGTGGTCGACGGCGCGTCGAAGGAGCCGGCGGTCCTCGTCGCGCTCGAGGAGCACCACGTCGCGAAGCTCGCGCTCTCCGAGATCGCGACCCTCCGGGCGACCGACTCCCGCTTCGAGGCGAAGGTCCGCGTGCTCATCGCGAACGTCCGGCACCACGTGGAGGAGGAGGAGCGCGACCTCCTGCCCGCGATGGAGCGGGCGTACACGCCGGAGGAGCTGCAGGAGCTCGGGGCCGCGCTCGAGCGCGCGAAGCGGATCGCGCCGACGCGGCCGCACCCGTTCGCGCCGGACGAGCCGCCCGGCGCCATGTTCGCCGGGCTCGCGGCGGGCGCCTTCGACCGGAGCCGCGACGGCCTCGCCCAGCTCGTCGAGATGGCGGCCGACGTCGGCCGGCAGCTCGTGGACTCGGCGCTCCGCCGGGGCGAGGACGCGGTGCGCCGGGCGCGTGGCCGCCTCGCGCGCCGGATCGAGGAGGCGCGCGCCGAGGTGCAGCCCGAGGCCGTCGAGCGGCGGATGCGCCGCGGCGTGCGCGCGGCCCGCCGTGCGCAGCAGCGGGTCGGCGAGGGCGTCGAGGAGCTCGGACGCGAGCTGCAGCCGGCGCAGTGAGCTCGAAGCCCGTCAGGAGCGCGAGCCCGTTGCCCGTGGTCCGACCGCGCCCTACCCGGCCGCGCGTCGGCGCACTCGCGCGCCCTTGTGGCTCCTCCACCGGTCGTGCGAGGTTCCCGGCCCGGCTGCCCGTTTCCCCGGCGCGGCCGCGACCCCCTTCCCTCACCGGGAACGGCTCCGGAGGCCCGCATGAAGACGCTCGTCGCATCCGTCATGGCCGTCGCGATCCTCGGGACCGGCTGCGTCATCCACACGCCGGGATACCGGCGGTCCAGCAGCGCCGCCGTCGCCGCGCCGGCGAAGAACTGTCCTCCCGGCCACCGGTGGAGCGACGGCCGCTGCCACGCCAAGGGCAAGGGGCACGACCGGTAGCTCACCTCCGCGAACGCGGCGGCTCAGCTCGTCGCGCCGCGCCAGCGGAGCGAGGCCGCCGACCGCCTCCGCGCGTGCGCACGCAAGCGCTGCGCGAGCGAAAGGACGAGGCCAGCCGCGAGGAGCGCGAGCATCCCGCGGAGATACGCCTCGTTCAGGCGGGTGCGCGGCGCGAGGTCGAGCGCAAGCGCCCCGACCCCGGAGAGGACGCCGGCGAGCGCGAGGAGATGGGCGCGCAAGGTCGTGCGCCAGCGTCTCCAGGACCCGGCGAGCATCGAGTAGGCCGCGCCCAGGAGCACGAGGCCGCAGAGCCCCTCCACGACGGCGGCCGTGGCGATGGGCGGCTCCTCGATGCGCAGGGGGCCGAGCGCGAGCGGATGACCGAGGTGCGCCGTCGCGAAGATGAAGAACGTCGTCGCCTCGACCGCCAGGAGCAGGCCGAACAAGGCGGCGCCGGGCGTCGTCCGGTGCGGTGGGGCCATTCCGTCGTCCTCCCTGGAGCGCCCGCCCGAGCGCGAGCGGCTCGCCCGAAGATCGTAAGCACGACGCGGCGTGTGCCACCCGGGAGGTCGGCCGGCGCTCGTGCCCCGGGCGAGCGGGAGGACGGCCGGCGCCGGCGGACGGGGATGTGCTAGCGTCACCGCGTGCTCCGCCGACCCCCGCAGAGCGTCGTCCTGGCGATCGCCTCGGCCGGCGTCGTGGGGCTCGAGGCCGTCGCAGTCGGCGTCTGGTGCGCCCGGCTCCTCGGTGAAGGCGAGTCGATGCTGCGCTCCGCCGGGACCCTCTTCCTGTGCGTCCTCGTGGCCGCCGGGATCGTCTCGTTCATCCGCGGAGCGCTCCTCCAGCACCCCGACGTCCGCATGACGGCGGTCGGCTGGACGATGCCGATCGCGGCCTGCCTCGCCGTGTTCGCGATCCTGCTCGGGCTCATGGCGGCGCTGCTCTCCGCCCGCACCGCCGCGCTCCCCCTGCTCGCGTTCGTGCTCGTGGTGGTGATGCCGCTCGGGACCATCGGCGTCGCGCTCCTGCGCCCGTCGGCGCGCGCCTGGTTCGACGCCGGCGCCGAGCGAGAGCGGCGACCCCGCCGCTCCTGAAGCGCGCCCTCCCACGGTCCCGCCGGAGCGCCTCGGGCGCGTGACGCGAGGGCCCCCCATGCGCTCGGCCGCGTTCCGCAATATCCTGCGGAGCCATGGCGACCGAGCCCATCCGACTCTTCGTGACCGGCGGCACCTTCGACAAGGAGTACGACGAGCTGACCGGGCGCCTGTACTTCAAGGACACGCACGTCCACGAGATGCTCCGGCTCGCGCGCTGCCGCGTCGAGACGCGCGTGCGGACGCTCATGATGATCGACAGCCTCGACATGACCGACGCGGATCGCCGCGCGATCGTGGAGAACTGCCGGAGCGCCGCCGAGCAGCGCCTCGTCATCACCCACGGGACGGACACCATGGCGGAGACCGCTCGCGCGCTCCTCGCGGCGGGGCTCGGCAAGACGGTCGTGCTCACCGGCGCGATGGTCCCCTACGCGTTCGGCTCCTCGGACGGGCTCTTCAACCTCGGCAGCGCGATCTCGTTCGCGCAGGTGCTACCGCCCGGCGTCTACGTCGCGATGAACGGCCGCGTGTTCGCGGGCGACCACGTCCGGAAGAACCGGGAGAGCGGCATCTTCGAGGAGGTGTGACCCGCCCGGGCGCTCGCGCCGCGAGGGCGCGTGCGAGAACGTCCGGCGCATGGCTCCCTCCGAACCTCGGTACGAGCTCCTCTACTGGCCGGGCCTCCAGGGACGCGGCGAGTTCATCCGGCTGGCATTCGAGGACGCGGGTGTCCCCTACGACGACGTGGGGCGCATGCCCGACTCGGCGGGCGGCGGCGCCGCCGCCATCGAGCGGCTGCTCGAGGAGCCCGGCCCGTGGCTCACGCCGCTCGGACCCCCGGCGCTCCGGCACGGCGAGGTCCTCGTCGCGCAGACCGCCGCGATCCTGCAGTACCTCGCGCCGCGCATCGGCGTCGTCCCGGACGACGAGGCGAGCCGGCTGCGCGCGCACCAGATCCAGCTCACCCTCGCCGACCTCGTCGCCGAGACGCACGCGACCCACCACCCCATCGCGACCTCGCTGTATTACGAGGACCAGAAGCGCGAGGCGGCGCGCAACGCGGAGGCGTTCGTGCGCGAGCGCATCCCGCTCTTCCTGCGCTACCTCGATCGCGCGCTCGACTCGAACCCCGAGGGCGGCGGGCGGTGGCTCGTCGGGCGCGGCTGCAGCTACGTCGATCTGTCGACGTTCCAGGTCATCGCCGGCCTGCGCTATGCCTTCCCGAACGCGATGCGCCGCATCGAGCGCCGCTTCCCGCGCCTCGTCGCCCTGCACGACGCGGTCGCGGCGCGGCCGCGGATCGCCGCCTACCTCGCGTCCGAGCGGAGGATCCCGTTCAACGAGTGGGGCATCTTCCGGCACTACCCCGAGCTCGATCTTGGCGCGCCGGCTCGCACCGCGCGTGGAGGCAGGGCGGCCCCGAAGGAGGCCGTCGCCCGCTCGAAGCGCGCCCGCGCCGCTCCTGCCGCCAAGCGCGCCGCCGCAGGGTCAGGACGCGCGCGCGCGAGCCGGAAGGGGCGGAAGCCGCGGCGGAAGGCCTGAGGCGGACCGGGCGGGCGGACCCGCGCGAGGGACCCCATCCGACCTCTTTCCGCGCAGTGACGTTCACGGCCAACTCACCGCCTCGAAGGCCACCCGAACCCGGAGTTGCCCATGAAGCGGATCGCCCTCGCCCTCCTCCTCGGCTCGCTCGCCACCCCCGCCCTCGCCGCGACGAAGACCTACCAGGTGACCGGTCCGGTCCTCGAGGTCACCGAGGACAGCATCACCGTCCAGAAGGGCAAGGAGAAGTGGGAGATCGCCCGCACGCCCGACACGAAGATCACGGGCGAGGTGAAGAAGGGCGAGAAGGTGACGGTCGAGTACCGGATGACCGCGACCAGCGTTGAGGCGAAGCCGGCGGGCAAGGCGAAGAAGTAGCGCGCGACGTTCGGTGAAGGTGCGGCGCCGGCGCGGGCGCGCCGCTATCTTCCTCGCGTGCCCGACCGCCCGCTCTCGCTCCGCGCCCTGAACCGCGCCACCCTGGCGCGCCAGCTCCTCCTGGCCCGCGAGCGCACCCCCCTGCTCCGCGCCCTCGAGCGGGTCGCCGGCCTCCAGGCGCAGCTTGCGCGGCCGCCGTTCATCGGCCTCTGGTCGCGGGTCGACGGGTTCCGCCGCGACGGGCTGAAGAAGCTCGTCGCCTCTCGCGCGGTCGTCCGCGGGCCGCTCATGCGCACCACGCTCCACCTCGTCAGCGCGGCGGACTTCCTGCGCCTCCGCGGGCCGCTCCAGCCGGCCCTGGACGGCGCGCTCCGCATCGTCTCCGACCGGCTCGCGGGCGTGGAGCTCCCGCGGGTGACCGCCGCCGCGCGCGCGCTCTTCGAGGGGGAGCCCCGGACCTTCGACGAGCTCAGGCCGCTGCTCGCCGCGCGGTTTCCCGGGGTCGACCCGCGCGCGATAGGCTACGCCGTGAGGACGCAGCTCCCGCTCGTGCAGGTCCCGAGCGACGACGCCTGGGCGTTCCACGGCTCGGGGCGCTTCACGCTGGCCGAGGTCTGGCTCGGCGAGCCGGTCCCGGACGAGCGCTCCCCCGAGGCGCTGATCGTCCGCTACCTCGCGGCATTCGGCCCGGCGACCGCTGCGGACGTGCAGGCCTGGTCCGGCCTCGGGAGGCTCGACGGCGCGCTCGCGGCCGTCCGGCCGAAGCTGCGGAGCTTCCGCGACGGGGACGGGCGGGAGCTCCTCGATCTCCCGCGCGCTCCTCTCCCGCCGGAGGACACGCCGGCGCCGGTGCGTTTCCTGCCGGAGTGGGACAACCTGCTGCTCGCGCACGCCGACCGCCGCCGCGTCGTGGCGGACGCCCACCGGAAGGCGCTCGTCACGAAGAACCTGCAGGTCCCGCCGACGTTCCTCGTGGATGGGTTCGCCGCGGGGAGGTGGCGGATCGCCGGCAGCGGAAAGCGCGCGAAGCTCGAGCTCCAGCCGTTCGCGCCGCTGCCGCGGCGGACTCGGGACGCGCTCGAGGAGGAGGGCGAGCGGCTCGTCGGGTTCGTGGTGGACGACGAGGACGCTGCCCCCGCGCGCGCGCGGCGGAGCTGATCGGTCGTGAGCTGCGTCAGGCTCGGGTGGCGCTGGTGACGGACGCTCATTCGACGGACTTCAGTCCATCGACCGCATCGGCTCCCGCGCGCCGAGCCGCCACGTGAGCCGGTCGGGCGCCGCGCCGCGGATCTCGACGAACCCTCCGTGGACGCCCCGCAGGTGGTGGGCGGCGCACAGGGACGCCAGGTTCGCCGGCTCGTCCCCGCCGCCGCGCGAGCGGTAGACGACGTGGTGCGCATGCACCGCCGCCCGGCTGCAGCCCGGCACCTGGCAGAGGCCGCCGTCGCGCGCGAGGGCCCGTCGCTGCGGCGTGCTCCGCTCCGCGAGCGCCGTTTTCCAGGTGGAGACGAAGTGCTCCGCCACCCGCTCGAGGCACTCCGCGGACGTGAGCCAGGCGTCCGCGGCGGCGCGGGCTGCCCGGATGGCCGCCTCGAGCAGATTTCCGACCCGCCTGGGCACGCGCAGGTCCAGCTCGGCGCGCGCGCACATCTGCACCTCCTGCTCCGCCTCGAGCTCGCGGCGAAGCGCGATGCAGGTGCGGCCCTCCGCCCGGCGGATCCAGTCCTCGACGGAGAGATCGTCCGCGACCTCCGCCACGAGCCGCGCCTGCTCGTAGGAGACGCGCCGGTCGCGCATCGCCTGCCTGAGCGCCGGCAGCGCGTGGAGCCTCCGCTCGAGCGCGACCCGCTGCTCGACCGTGCGCGTCGCCATCCCGAGCCGCTCCTCGCAGTAGTGGCCGAACGAGGCGAAGCCCATGTCGCGCCAAAGGCCGAGCATCCGGACGAGCATCCCGAGGTGCCCGACGAGCTCGTCCCAGCGGTCGCGCATCGCGGCGAGCCGGCGGAGCTCCGCGTCCACGGACATCGCGTCCACGCCGCCGTCGAGCTCGGCGCTCATCTCCGCCTCGACCGGAGCGACCTCGCCGAGGAACGCCCAGCGCCCGTACTCCTCCTCGAGCCCCGCCTTCGCCGCCTCGAGCCAGTCGGCGACCGGCCCGCGCAGCGCGCTGTCAGACGCGCCGTCGTCCCCGCCCTCCGAGGACGCCTCCACCGGATGCGCGCCGAGGAATTCCTGGCAGATGGCCTCGAGCCGCTGCCACCGCGGCGCCGTCGCGCCAACGACCTTGCCCGCAAGCGCCATCGCCTCATCGAGCTTGGCGCGACCTCCGGGCGTGAGCTGGACCGAGACACGCTCCCACGTCTCGTCTTCGCCCGCATCCGTGGCGCTCTCCGCCCGCACCGCCGCCGCGAGCGCGCGCACCGTCTCGGTCCGCGCGAGCGCGACCCAGCGCTCCTCCGTCTCTCCGCGCGCGACGGGCAGCACGGTCTCCGCCTTGCGCGCGCTCACCTCGCCGCGCCGGACCGCCTCGGCAAGGAGCGGCCGGTCGCGCAGCGCCCGCGAGAGCCGGGCCAGCTTCTGGGCGGTGCCCGCAGCGATCCCCAGCCGCTCGCGCGCGTAGTCGCCGATGCCCGAGAACCCGAGCCGCATCGCGCCGTCCCGCTCCGCGAGCGCCGCGAAGCCACGACCGAGGGCGACCTCGAGCGCGCCGTGACCGCGCGCCACGGCCGTGAGGAGCCGGTCGAGCAGGAACGCCGCTTCGTCGCGCAGCACGCCCTTCCGCTCGTGCGGCGGCGGCGGCTCGAGCAGCCAGGCCTCGGCCGCGAGCACGTCCAGCGCGGCCGCCGAGGCGGTCGCGAGAGGTGCGGGAGGGCTCGGGCGCACGTCGTCCATCGCGTGAACCCATACCATCCGTGTCTGACGTCCAGGACGACGATGGCGCTACTGTCGGTGAATACCGGAAGTGACTTTCCGACCTCGACCCCGACCTCGACCCCAACCTCGACCCCAACCTCGACCCCAACCTCGACCCCAACCTCGACCCCAACCTCGACCCCAACCTCGACCCCAACCTCGACCTCGACCTCGACCTCGACCCTGACCTCGACCTCGACCTCGACCCCGACCTCGACCCCGACCTCGACCCCGACCTCGACCTCGACCCCGACCCCGACCCCGACCTCGACCCCGTCGACCTCGAGACCTCGGCCCCTCACCCCGGCACCAGGCGACGTACCGGGCGGTCCAGCGTCTCGTTCGAGCCACTCGGGCGTCCCTGTGGGGAGACCACGCCCCCCGCCGCGAAATATCAGAGGAGCAGCCGCGTACGTCGCTCCGGAGGTCGTCCATGCGCACGCTCGCCCTCGCCGCACCCCTCGCCGCCGCCGTGCTCGCCGCGCCCGCCTTCGGCGCCGCCGAAGACACGAAGGGTGGCTGCAACGTGGAGATCACCAGCAAGGACGAGCTCGTCCGGAGCGGCGACGTCGCGGTCGGGCCCGGCGACCACGCCCGCAAGGTCGTCGCGCTGGGCGGCACCGTCCGCGTCAAGGCCGGCGCGACCGTCGAGGAGGCCGTCGCGCTCGGCGGCGGCGTCGTGGTCGAGAGCGGCGCGGTCGTCGCGGGCGACGTCACGGCCGTGGGCGGCGACGTCCGGCTCGAGCAGGGGGCGCGCGTCGAGGGGAACGCGACCACGGTGGGAGGCAAGCTGCGCGTGGCCGAGGGCGCCGCGCTGCGAGGCGAGAGACACTCGGTGAACGCCGAGATCGACGGGGTGAGCCTGGCGCAGCACGTCGCCGGCGCGGTGTCCGACGCGCTGCGGGACGCAAGCTGCCGGATCCGCATCCGGGAGGAGTAGGGACGGAGCGCGGGCGGCGTGTTACGAGCTTGGCATGACGCTCTTTTCTCGCCGCCTGCCGCACGTGGTCACGCAGAAGGATCTCGTCCTGCTGCTCGCGCCGACGTACGCGGCGGCGCGGGGGGTGGACGAGGAGGAGGCCCAGGATCGCCTCGCGCAGGCGCTCGCCGTGCCGGCTGCGCTCGACGACGTCTACCGTGGGTTCTCCGAGGCGCTCCGCGCCCTTCAGGGTCCGCGGACGACCGAGGACCAGCTCGTGGACAAGCTCTCCGCGGGCGTGCTCGCGCGCCGGGCCCGCGCGAAGCCCGCGCCGGCCACCCCCGCGATCTCGGCGGTCCTCGTGCGGCTGGATCTCGAGATCGGCCTCGCCGCCGACGCGATGCGCGCGACGCTCGCCACGCCGCGCGGGAAGGCGCTGCTCGACGAGGGGCTACGGGCGCTCGGCACCCACCTCGTGAAGGACCTGCTGAAGTAGCGACGGGACAGGCAGCGCCGCGCCGAAGTCCATCACGCCTCGCTCACGCCGCCTCCTCGCGCAGCTCCGTGAGCGTCCGGCTGAGCCGGTTCCAGCAGGTGACGAGCGCGAGCGCCGTGAGGGCGTCGAAGAACCAGTCCGCCGCCGCGGCCGCCGGCGCGTGGAGCGCGAGCACGAGCGCGAACGCTCCCACGACGAGGGCGCGATCGCTCTTGCCCATCGGTCCGTCGTACCGGCGCGTCCCGCCGAGCGCCTGGCCCAGCACGCCGCAGAACTCGGTGAGCACGGCCGCCGCCGCGAACAGGAAGACCGGGAGTGCGGCCTCGGGGGCGCGCAGCGCGAACGGGAGGTAGAGCGCGAGGTCCGAGACGACGTCGCCGACCTCGTTCAGCACCGCGCCGAGCTGGCTCGCCTGCCCGAGCTCGCGCGCCATCATCCCGTCGAGCGCGTTGAGCGCCATCCGGACGAGGAGCCAGGCCGGGAGCGCCGCCAGGATCCAGCGCGCCTCGCTCGCCGCGAGCGCGCCGCCGAGCGCGACCGAGCCGAGGAGCGCGGCGGTGGTGATCGCGTTCGGCGTCACGCCGGCGCGGGCGAGCGCGTGCATGACGGGTCGGAGCAGCGCCTGGAACCGGGCCTTCAGGTCGTGGACCGAGCTCACGCGGCGAGGAGAGCACGCTCCTGAAAGCGTGTCGATCCGACGCTCGGTGGACGCGCGCAGCGTGTCGGCGTCGGTCGCACCCGACGCGACAGTCGCGCCGCGTCGAGGGGACGCGGCGGCGCGGGCGGCTCGACGCGGATGCACCGCCCGACTCGAGGCGCGAGCGCGGCGCGCGTGGGGTCGGCCGCGCTCGCGAACCGCTACTTCCCTCCGGGCGCCTCGTGGAACTTGCGTATCTGCGCCTCGGTCAGCTTCGTCAGCTTCACCGCCTTCGCGTCCTTCCGCTCGGCCTCCGGCACCTTGCTGAGCGCGTCCTCCGAGCTCTTCGCCTCGGTCGTCAGGTACATCGTGTGATCGCCCGACATGCAGCCCCACTCCGCCTTGCCGAGCAGCTTCTTGTCCTTCGCGACCTCGTCCATCCTCGCGAGGCACTCCTCCGGCGTGTGCTTCACCATCACGAGATACTTGCCCTTCCCCTCTCCCGCCGTCGTCGTGTCGGCCGCCAGGCTCGGCAAGGCTGCCGAGATGAAGAGCGCCGCGAGCGTCGTCCATAGAGCGAGCTTCATGAGCCCCTCCTTTCACGCGGTCGCATAGGCGTTTCCTGGCTCCAGCGCCCGCCCTCGACCGCGACACCCCAAGGGCGGAAGGACGACGAGGTGCGGCTGATCGCCTGACGGGAATTCGCACGCGGCGACCGAATCGCCACCAGAGCCGAAGGGACGCCAACGGCGGTGCGCCGCTGACCCGGTCGCGGCGCCGTCCGCACGTGGAGTAACCTGCGCGGGTGCCGAAGCCCCTCGCCGACGGCGTGTACGACCACCTGCTCGACGAGGCGCTCCGCGCGCTCGTCCACGACGCGGAGGGACAGCGCGCCGTCCACGTCGGCGATCTCGAGCCCGAGCGCACCCCGAGCTTCCTCGCCGCGCACTTCCGGCCGCTCCTGGAGCGGGTGCTGGAGGAGGTGCCGGGCGAGGACGACGAGCGGCAGCGGCGACGGGTGGAGATCCTGAACCGGCTCCTCGCCACGCTCGCCGACGCCGCGCGCGAACACTGCGGGGAGCTGCCGCTCGATCCCGACGCGACGGTCGTCACCGCCGCGCGCCACCTCCGCTCGGTCTGGCCGCGCGGCCCGCTCGGCGCCGCCCCCGAGGTCCGGCTCCCGGAGACGCCGCTCTCGGAGAGCGCGCTCCTCGTGAATGCCTCCGGCGAGCCGTCGCTCGGGCACGAGCTCGCGCGCGAGCTCGCGAGCGCAGATCGGGTGGACCTCCTCTGCGCGTTCGTGAAGTGGAGCGGGCTGCGCTTCGTGCTGGACGAGCTCCGGGAGCTGGTCGCGCGCGGCCGCCGGCGCGGCGAGGCCTGCCCGCTGCGCGTGTTGACGACGACCTACATCGGCGCGAGCGACGCGCGGGCCATCGAGGAGCTCGCCCGGCTGGGCGCCGAGGTCCGCATCTCCTACGACGCGCAGCGCACGCGCCTCCACGCGAAGGCGTGGCTCTTCCACCGCGCGTCCGGCACGCACACCGCGTACATCGGCTCGTCGAACCTCTCGCGCGCGGCGCTGCACGAGGGGCTCGAGTGGAACGTGCGCCTCTCCCAGCGCGACGCCGCGCCGCTGCTCGAGAAGTTCCGCCACGCGTTCGACTCGTACTGGGACTCGGACGAGTTCGTGCCGGTGAACCCGGACCGCGACATGGCGCGGATCCGGGCGGCGCTCGCCGCGCAGCGCGCGCCCGCCCGCGCCGACGGGGACGGCGCGACGGACGGCGCCCCCTGGCTCGCCGCGATCCACTTCGACCTCCGCCCCCACCCGTTCCAGGAGCCCATGCTCGAGGCGCTCCGCGTCGAGCGCGAGCGCGGCCACCACCGGAACCTCGTCGTCGCGCCGACCGGCACGGGCAAGACCCTCGTCGCCGCCTTCGATTACGCGCGCCTGCGCAAGGAGCTCCCTCGCGATCGGCTCCTCTTCGTCGCGCACCGCGAGCGGATCCTGACGCAGAGCCGCGCCGCGTTCGCGGCGGTCGTGCGCGACGCCTCGTTCGGCGAGCTCCTCACCGGCGACGCGAAGCCCACGGCGGGCACGCACGTGTTCGCGACCATCCAGTCGCTCGCGCGCGCGGACCTCTCGCGCGACCTGCCGCCCGACCACTTCGACGTGGTGATCGTGGACGAGTTCCACCACGCCGAGGCGCCGACGTACGACCGGCTCCTCGCGCACGTCCGCCCGAAGGTGCTCCTCGGCCTCACCGCCACGCCCGAGCGCCACGACGGCAAGGACGTGCGCCGCTGGTTCGACGGGCGGACCGCGTTCGAGCTGCGCCTGTGGGACGCGCTCGAGCAGGGGCTCCTCGCGCCCTTCCAGTACTTCGGCGTGAAGGACACGGTGGACCTCTCGGACGTCGCCTGGAAGCGCGGCTGGGGATACGACCGCGACGAGCTCTCGCGGCGCTACGTGACGAGCGGCGCCGACGCGCGCGTGCGGCTCGTGCTCCAGGAGGTGCACCGCCGCGTCGCCGACCCGGGCCGCATGCGGGCGCTCGGGTTCTGCGTGTCGGTCGCGCACGCCGAGTACATGGCGCGGATGTTCACCGAGAAGGGGCTCCCGAGCGTCGCCGTGACCGGCGACACGCCCGGCGAAGCGCGGGAGGCCGCCATTCGCCGGCTCGAGCGCGGAGAGCTCACGACGCTGTTCACGGTGGACCTCTTCAACGAGGGCGTGGACATCCCCGCGGTGGACACCGTCCTCTTTCTCCGGCCGACGGAGAGCGCCACGGTGTTCCTGCAGCAGCTCGGCCGCGGGCTTCGGCGCCACGCCGAAAAGCCCTGCCTCACCGTGCTCGACTTCATCGGCAACGCCCGCCGCGAGTTCCGCTTCGACCGCCGCTTCAAGGCGCTCCTCGGCGGCACGACTCGCCAGGTGAAGGCGGCCATCGAGCAGGGCTTCCCGTACCTGCCTCCCGGCTGCGCGATGCACCTCGACCACCTCGCGACGCGCGCCGTGCTGGACAACATCCAGCACGGCATCGGCACCGGCGTGCAGTGGCTCTCGTCCGAGCTCGCCGCGCTCGGCATCGGCACGCCGCTCGGCCAGTTCCTGCGCGACGCCGGTGTCACCCTGAACGAGCTCTATGCGGACAACCGGAAGAGCTTCACTTCGCTCCAGGAGCGGGCGTTCGGGACTCCCGTCCTCGACGATGCTGCGCGCGAACTCCACGCACGCGCGCGCGCCGTGATGCACCTCAACGACCACGAGCGACTTGGCTTCCTTCGTCGCGTTGCCGGGGGCGCTCCGCTCGACGCATCCGAACCGCGCAACGCCCGGTTGGCGGCCATGACAGCCGCAGCGCTGCTGGACTGCAACCGCCCCGAGAGCGCAACCGCCGAGCTGGAACGGGCCAGAGCGCATTCGACATTCAGGAAGGAACTCGGCGAGCTGCTCGACTTCCTGGAAGACGAGGCGAGAGACGCGACGTCACCGTGGCAGGACGGAACCCGGATCCGACACGTTCCGTTGCACGTCCACGGTCGTTATCGACAGGACGAAGTGCTCGCCGCGCTCGACGCCCGGTCGCCCAAGGGCCTCCTGCCGCAGCTTCAAGGTGGCGTCTACCACGCTCCAGTCGAGAACGTCGACGTGCTCTTCGTGACGCTGAAGAAGAGCGAGTCCGGCTTCTCCCCGTCCACGATGTACCGCGACTTCGCGATGAGCCCGACCCGCTTCCACTGGGAGACGCAGAACACGGCCCACCCTGGCTCCGGCGCCGGCCGTCGCTACCTCGAGAAGACCAGCACCGTGCTGCTCTTCGTCCGCGAGTACCGCAAGCAGCCCAACGGCGTCGCCGAGCCCTACTGCTTCCTCGGCCCCGCGACGCTCGAGTCCGCCTCCGGCGAGCGCCCGATGCAGATCATCTGGCGGCTCGAGCACCCGATGCCCGGGCACCTGTACCAGCGGGCGACGCTGGCGGCGGGGTAACGGGGCATCGGCGAGCGAGATTTATCTCAGACTGCGCGGCGGCTGATCATTTGCCCGCACTCCCGACCCTACCTCGCACGGCGTCCAGGAATGCGCCAAAGCTACCTTGCGATGACTCGTCTAGCGCTTGAAGCTCCGTCATCTTCATGCCTAAACGGAACCTTCGCTGCTGACCGGAGCCCACGTAATCGACTTCTCGCACAGCCCCGGCGCGAACCAGCGCTGGAAGCACACGATCAACGAACTCGTTAGCCGCTTTCCCGGCCCGCGCCCTCAACGTCCCCTCGTTTAGCTCGGTCGCGCGCATGAACGCCTTCAGCATTCGTCGCGCAAGCACGAGATCCCCGTCCGCGCTGATCGGAGCGGGAGAAGCTGCAGGGAGGACGCCTTGCTGCTGGACTCGCACTTTGGAGTCCTGCAGCAGCGCAATAATCCGCCCAGGGTCGTAGGCGACCTCGTCGCCTCGGCAGACGCTCCGAACGACGGACTGCACGAACTCTGCACCAGTGTACGCTGCCCCGTCGTGGACCGTAACCCGCTCAAACTCGCAATCCCGGAACACGCACGACTCCATGCGCGCAGGGAGGACGGTGGGACGGAAGTAGCATCTTTCGAACGTGACCCGCCGTATCTCAGGCACGTTGAGTGCGTCAGGAGGAAAGGTTATACGCTCGATGCATTCCCCGTCTGTCCAGATCGGCAACAACCGCGAAACGATAGCACCAGCGTTCTCGCGCGCAAACGACGCGCTGCCCTCTGCCTCGCAGCACTGCCCCAACGTTGCCAGAACGCGCTGAGCCGCAGTCGGGTCGCGGCGAACAATTGCCGCCGCCCCTTCAACGGCCATCGGAACCAGTGACCCTACCCGCAGGGAGGCACGAATGTCAGCCACACGCCCAGCCAACACGGCGTGCCCAATCGCTTCACCAAGGAAGAAGTATCTGAACTCTTCATGATCGAAAGCGAACGACCGCCCATCACCGTTCTGCACTATTAGCGCGTGATGCCGCACCCTCTCCACAATCTGTCGAGCAAGGTCGGGACCTTTCTCGCGACCTTCGGCGTACAACTCGGCGATAGAGTCCAGAACCGGACCCGAAAGCGCGTCAACGCGATTCTCCCACATTTCTTGAGCGATCATCGCCAGCAACTGATGATGCTCTTCGCGGGAGAGCAGAGGCTCTCGAGGCTCACCACTATTCGTGATCCACTTTTCGGTAGCCTCGCGATTAATGATGGCATCAACAAATTGCGGAAAGAAGTCTTCCGCGTGCGGCTCAAGGGTGCGCAGGAGCGCATCACGATCGCCAACATTTTCAGCGACATCGAGGAGCCGCTTCACCAGCACCGCGCGAGTCAACAGAGGATGATCCGGCCCTAGGCGCGCAGAGACGTCGTCGTAAATTAGATCCGGCTGCTGCACGCCGCGTTTCGTCGCGTATCTGGTGAACTTGTCGCGATCCCACCTCAGAAGCGCTAACCGCGAAAACAGCACTGATGCCGACCCCAGAGCATCAAGCAATTTCGCCTGGGCGCGGGGATTCGTATATTCAAAGAACGCCTTTCGGGCGGCAATGAGCACCGTTCCCGACCTGTTGAGCAGTTGGATGAGGTTTCCGAGCGCCGACATTGCCTCGCCCGACGCGGTCTCAACAAACATCTCTTCGAAACCGTCAAGCGCCGGGACAACAACTCCAAGGCGCACCAACTCAAGAAACGCGTCATAGTACAGCAGCGAGAATCTGTACCTGTTCAGCAGTCCGCTCACAATGACGTCATCAAGGCGCATAAACGGACGGCCGCCCAGCGTTACCGGGACAAGCAGCCAGTCCGACTCCTTGCGCTTGAATGCGTTCGCTTGAGCAATTGCCATCTCATTGATGAGAGTGGTCTTGCCTTCCCCAGCGTCGGAGGTGAGATAGACAACGGACGAAGTGCCTGCCGGCCGCCGCGACAACAGATTGAGCGCCACCTGAGCCGCGTCATCCACGGTCCGCAACTCGTCGCCAGGCGCGGTCTCTACGTCGTCCAGCAGTTGAGCGCCCGGAGTAACGAAGGAAGGCTCCGGGTGCAGCGACTGAACGATTCGATCCGCAAGAAGAGGCAACCGAGCGACCCGGTGCGTGAGCCACCGCTCAGCGCTTAGCGTCTGGCCCCCCTCCTCAACCCATACCGCTCCCTCACGGACGCTGAGAGCCGCCTCAACGAGTTCGTCATGCAGTTGCGCCAGCAACTTTCCCTTATCGATATTCACATCGGCGGGCCTGTCCGCGAACGCTGTCAGCACCTGCCGAAGCTCTTGAATATTCATTCGTCACTCGCACGCGAAACGCTTGTAGTTCGGCTCGGAAGCCAAGTACCTGGCTGAATGCTTACGAGGGTTGACGGCGTGAAGGACGTTCGCGCCCTGCAAGGTCGCAAACCTGATCCCCGGCCACAAATCGTCATCTGACGACACAACACAGATTGTGGACTCTGGCTGCGACGAAAGGTGTATCAGATCAGTCAGCATCATCGAATCGACAAGTTTCTGCTCTTGCCGATGAAGAACCTCGCTTAGCTGCGTCGTACACCCCGGCACGGTGCATTTGCGCTTCGAAACCAGCCCAAGAAGTGTCTTCATCGGGCAGCCCGCTTGCCCGCAGTCGAATTCGTTCTTGCCCTTCAAGCTCCCGAGATTATTGCGCGTCCGCAGAGTATGGAAAATGTGATTTTGCGGTTCGATTTCTAACGAATAGGCGAGCTCAGCCGAGACGACCGCGGTGCGACGTGATCGCTGCTCTACCGGCACTAGCGCGGGAAAGTCGCGATCGATTTCCGCCATCAGCGCTTGGGCCAGGCGCGTGGGCTTGTTCTGTTCGTACCAGCCGCCATACAGGCGGATCCGGATCGAGCGGCGCGTCCCGGGGACGAAAGGACCGGCTGAATGGATCACCGTCTCTGCGACCCATCGCAGGTCATGGCGGCGGAAGTCGCGGACAAGATTATCGAAGTCGACCAGGACGTTCATGATTCGAACCTGGGATTTTCTCTCGACTTCACTCTTCGATCAACTCTAGTTCGCGGTGGCGCCCTCTCCGGCCAGACGCGAGGCGTAACGCGTGCGCGAGGCCTTCCTGACCGAGAGTACCGTGCCGAGGACCGACCGCCCACGGCGCGGCCCATCACCCGCCATTCCACGTCGGCCACGACTCGGTAACGGTCTTCCGCATCCGTCCCCCACGTTGAGTAGAGGGCTCACGCTTCGAGCCGTCCAGTGTTCAGGGGGCAGGACACCCAGCGTCTCCCCGCTGATCACCCTCGGGCGGGTTCCGGACCTGCGCATCGACAGCTTTCGCGTCGCTGGTTACTATCGGTCCGGGCTCTGAATTACGCCCCGGTGACAGCTCTCGCGAGAGGTGCTCTCCTCGCCGGGTGCCCGTGCCTCCCGATTACGTGCGGAACCTCCGTGCGCCTCTCACGGACGCCCAGCTCGCGCCGCTCGCGCCAGAGTGCCGTCTGGTCCAGTTCGGTGGCGCGATGTCGGGAAGCGACGTGAGGCGACTCGCGGCATTCCTGCAGAGCTCGCCCGAGGTGCCGTTTCGAATCTTCGGCACGGACACGGCGAGGGATCTCGACTTCCTGGAGCTCCTCGCCGGGCATCCTCGCATCCGGATCGATCTCCCGCTCCTGACGTCGCTCGATGGGCTCCGGCACCTGACGCCGGACATGGTCGAGCTCGGGATCGGGAGCACGAAAGCGCGTGTGTCCCTCCGGATCTGAGGCCGTTCATCCCGCTCTCGGAGCTCGAGTCCTTCACCCTCGGCCTGGGCGGGACCCGGAACATTCGCGACCTCTCGCGCGTGGGTGGGTTGCGCAACGTGGACATCTTCAGGGTGCTCGGGCTCTCCGATGTCACCGTGACGTCCGAGCTTCCATGGTTGGAGACCCTGCGACTCGATTCATTGAAGCGGGTCACCGAGCTGCCCTCGTTCCGATCTCTCGAGCGGCTTCGCAGTGCCGTGGTGGTGGGGCTCTCCGTTCGGGACCTGACCTCGGTCAGCGAGGCGCCGAGCCTGGCGGAGCTCATCTTCATCGGCCGAAGAGGTCTCTCGCCTGACGTTGCGCTGCCATTCGTGCGTCATCCTTCGCTCCGGAAGGCCACGTTCTCGCTCGGAGACGAGCGGAAGGATCGACGCGTGCGCGAGATGCTCGCGCTGCCGCCCGTGTTCGAGGCCTGAGTGGGCCGCCGGCAACGACCACGGTGACCATCCGGCGCCGTGGCCGCGCGCTCTCTACGTCAAGTGGGACCGGATGATCGCCGCGACCTCGTCCGGGCGCTCGTTCGCGAACGCGTGAGTCCCGCCCGCCACCGTGACGATGCGCGCGTTCGCGATGCGCTCGGCGAGGAACCGGGCGACGGAGGGCGGGCTGACAGGATCCTGGTCGCTCCACAAGAGGAGCGTCGGCGCGCGGATCTCGGAGAGCCGGTCGGTGAGGTCGGTGCGGTCGTCGATGAACCAGCTCGGAACCTCCGGCAGCGCCGCGCGGTACTCCTCGCGCCACTCCGCCGCTCCCAGCCGTCGGACGTCCACGCCGCCGGAGGTCGCGACCAGGACCAGGCGTGCCACGCGCTCCGGCCGGTCCGCCGCCAGACGTGCGGCGAGGATTCCCCCCATGGACTGCGCGATGACGTGGCTCGATCCTGGGGGGAGGCGCTCGACGACCCAGCGGTAGAGGTCGTCGAGCGACTTAACCGCGGGAGCGGCGGAGAACCCCCCCCACCCGGGGTAGCCGAGGACCTGAACCGGACCGAGGTCCCCAAGCCGGTCGGCCACGGGCCGCCAGAAGGACGCGCTTCCAGCAGCGCCGGGCAGGAAGACGAGGGGTGGCATGACAGTGAGCCTCTCTGTTGACGGTGGCTGATCGTCTTACAGCGGCGTGGCTACTGGGACCTGCTGACGTCCTCCGAGCGCACGGCCTGCCTCCTCCCGCGTGGAGCCGAGCCGAGGCCGTTCGCGCGCGCACTCTGCCTCCGGGCAATTCGCCGCCAGGGCGCCCGCCGGACACGACGCCGGGGATCCGAGCAGCCGGCTGCCCGTCGCGCGCCGGCGGGTCGGGGGGGGTTGGCCCGACGAGGCGTCGCCCGAAGCGCTCACGACGCGTCGCCCGGTGCGTGCGACGATCACCGTGGCTCGACGTGGCGCAGAGGCCGAGCCAGGAGGGCGGCCATGATCGGAGCACTGATCGCGAGGTCGCGTGCGCGACGCGGGTTCGACGCGTTGAACCGCAAGGACCTCGCCGCCGTGGTCGGCGCGTTCGCCGACGACGCGGTCTTCGAGTTCCCGGGGCGGACGCGCATATCGGGCCGGTTCGAGGGCAAGCGCGCCATCGAGGAACACTTCCGGCGCTGGTTCGCCGAGCGGACGATGATCCGCTTTCGCGTCATGCACGTGTGCGTCGAGAACATCCTCGCCCTCGGCGGCACCAACACCGTGCAGGTCGAGTGGGCGCTCGAGGAGGCGGATCGGCACGACGTGAGCTTCCATCTCTCCGGCGTGACGGTGCTCGACGTCCGCCGCGGGAAGATCGCGAGAGCGCGCGACTACGTCTTCGAGCCGGACGTGCTCGAGCGCGAGTGGGCGACGCCCGAGGCCGCCGCTGTCCCACACCATCAGCGAGAAGCGCGCGCCCTGACGGCGTCTCCCACGAGCAGCGCCGCCGGATAGAACACCTGCTCCTCGGTCCGAGCGTGGAGCTGGAGGTCCTTCGCGAGCTGCTCGACCTTCGCGTTCTTCGCCTTCCGCGCCGTGGCCTCGAGCTTCTTCGCCGCCGCCCCGATGGCCTCGTGCTCCTTCAGCATCTTCGGGAGCTCCTCGCGCAGCGCGTCGGTGAGCTTCAGCACCTCCGCCATCTTCGCGTCGTACTTCCCGGCCGCGAGCGGCTCGAGGAGCGCGAGCGGCGGGAGCGCGATCTCCTCCTCGCGGACGAAGTGCGGGTGGAGCACCTCCGCGAGCGCTCGCGCCGCCTGGCCGACGGCGCCGGGCTCCTTCGTCGCGCGCACGAGCTCCTCGTCGATCTTGGCGTGCTCGACGCGCATGGACTCCGGGATCTGGAACGGTGCTGCGGAGGCGCGAGGCGGGGCAGCCTCGGCCTCGTGCCCGTGCTGCGCCGCGGCCGGGCGCGGGGGCGCGGCGAGCGCGGCGGCCGCGACCAGGAGGGCGGACGACGTCCAGGAGAGCAGCCGGCGGGCTCGAACGGGGTCGCGATCGCGCATGACGGGATCCTCCGCCCGAGGGCTAATCCCGTACGCGCACGCGCGCGCGGGAACCTTGCCGCACCCCGAGGAAGGAACCGAGGTGGGAGAGGCGAGCCGCCCGGGCGGCGGACGCCCCCGCTCACCCCACCCTGACCGTCGCCAGCTCCGTCCCCTCGGCGTCCACCGCGTGGACCGCGCACGCGAGGCACGGATCGAAGGAGTGGATGGTGCGCAGCGCCTCGAGGGGCAGCTTCGCGTCCGCGATCGGATTCCCCACCAGCGCCGCCTCGTACGGCCCGGCCTGCCCCTTCCCGTCCCTGGGCCCGGCGTTCCAGGTCGACGGCACCACGGCCTGGTAGTTCTTGATCGCGCCGTCCTCGATGACGACCCAGTGCGACAGCGCCCCGCGCGGCGCCTCGTGGAACCCGAACCCGCGCACCTCACCCTTGGGGAAGGTCGGCGGGTTGAACACCGCCGTGTCTCCCCGGCCGATGTTCTCGACGAGGAGCTGCCAGTGCTTCAGGGCGAGCTCGGCGAGGACCGCCGTCCGGATGGCGCGGGCGGCGTGGCGGCCGAGCGTGGAGTGGAGCACGGCCGGGGTGAGCTTGGCGCCCGCCACCGTCCCGGCCACGTCGAGGCAGCGGTCGGCCCAGAAGCGGATGCGCGGGTGGCCGAGCGCGTAGCCGACGAGGACCTGCGCGAGCGGGCCGACCTGCATCGCCCTGTCCTGGAAGCGCGGCGACTTCACCCACGAGTACTTCCCCTCCGGCTGCCAGTCCTGGACCTTCGGGACGGTCTCCTCCGCGAACGGGCTCTTCTGCCAGTCACCCTCGTAGAACGAACGCGCGATCGACTCCGTGACGTTGTCGCGGAAGTACGGATCGGTGAACGAGGTGAATGCGCGCGCCGAGGAGAGGTCCCCGGCCATGATCGTCCCGCCGGGCAGGTCGAACTTCGTCCCGGCGGCGTCCGTCGGCAGGTCGGGGACGGAGAGGTAGCTCGTCACGCCCGCGCCGTGGCGCAGCCAGTCGGGGTACATGCCGGCCACCGCGCAGACGTCGGCGAAGTACGCCTGGTGCACGAACGCCTGCACCTCCTCGAGCAGCGTCTTCACCTGGTACAGCTTCTCCATGTTGAGGGCGGCGGGGCTGTCCAGGTTGATCGCGTTCGCGACCCCGCCGACGGCGAGGTTCTGGATGTTGGGCGTCTTGCCGCCGAGGATCGCGACCGCCTGGTTCGCCTTGCGCTGCACGTCGAGCGCCTGCAGGTAGTGCGCGACCGCGAGGAGGTTCACCTCGGGCGAGAGCCGCATCGCCGGGTGGCCCCAGTAGCCGTTCCTGAAGATCCCGAGCTGGCCCGCCTTCACGAAGCCGTCGAGCTTCGCCTTGACGGCCGCGAGCGCGGCGCGCGAGTTCCCCGGCCAGGACGACAGGCTCCCGCCGAGCGCCGCGGCCTTCGCGGGATCGGCCTCGAGCGCGCGCGTCACGTCCACCCAGTCGAGCGCGGAGAGCTGGTAGAAGTGCACCACGTGGTCGTGCAGCGCGTGGGCGGCGACGAGCAGGTTGCGGATGAGCTGCGCGTTCAGCGGGATCGGGAGCCCGATCGCGTTCTCGACCGCGCGCACCGACGCGATCGCGTGGACCGTCGTGCACACCCCGCAGATGCGCTGCGTGAACACCCACGCGTCACGCGGATCGCGGCCCTTCAGGATGAGCTCCATCCCGCGCCACATCGTGCCGCTCGACCACGCCTTGCGGACCGCGCCACCGTCCACCTCGATGTCGATGCGCAGGTGCCCCTCGATCCGCGTGACCGGATCGATCGTGATGCGCTGGCCCGTCATGATGCCGCTCCTTCCTGGAGGCCGGCCGGCGCGCGCTCTGGCTCGGTGAGGCTCACGCCGGCGAGGATCGGGAACCGCCGCACCGCGACGATGTAGACCATCGTCTCGGTGGCGATGAAGCCGAGGGTGATGAGGATCTCTCCCAGCGAAGGGAAGTACCGCCAGCCGTGGCCCGGCTGGAACGCGACCAGGAACGCGTCGATCCGGTAGAGCGCGCCGCCGGCGAGGGCGAGGAGCGCCGCCTGGAGCTGGGTGGCCGGGCTCGCGTGGACCCACTGCTGCAGGAAGAGCCCCGCCGCGGAGAGGAGGAGCAGCGTCTCCGCCCAGAAGAAGAACGACAGCGTGCCGGAGGTGACCGTGAGGCCGAGGCGCCCGGCGCCCATGAGCCCGGCGAACCGCACCGCGACGAACACGAGGAGCACGCCGGCGATGAACACGCCGAGGGAGCCGAGCAGCCGCGTCTCGAGGGGCCGCCGGAACGCGACGTTCGAGAAGATCGTCTCGAAGTACAGGACGGCGTAGCCCATGCCGAACGCGGTGAGGAGGAACAGGAGCGGCAGCGCCCCCGTGTGCCACAGCGGGTGCACCTTCGTCCCGGCGACGACGAGCAGCGACCCGAGGCTCGACTGGTGCATCGTGGGGAGTACGAGCCCGAGCGCGATCACGAACGGCAGCGCGCGCGCGAGCCGTGGCAGCCAGCGCGCGGCGAACGCCTGGCGCCGCGGGTGCTCCACCGTGATCCAGCGCTCCAGCAGGGCCGGCGAGAGCTCCACGAGCAGCACCGCCAGGTACGCCATGATGCAGAGCGCGACCTCGAGGAGGATCGAGCTCGTGTTCCAGCGCCACGGCATGACCGGCACCTTCCACAGCGCCCAGTAGCGGCCGACGTCGAACATGACCGCGATGCCCGCGACGGAGTAGCCGAGCGCGCTCGTCAGGATCGCGGGCCGGACGAGCGGGTGGTAGCGGCCGCGGTTCAGGACGTAGACGAGCAGCGCGATGGCGTACCCGCCGCTCGCGAGCCCCGTCCCCACCACCACGTCGAACGCGATCCAGAGCCCCCACGGATAGCCGTCGTTCAGCGCGGTGACCGCGCCGAGCCCCTGCGTGAACCGCACGACGCCGACCGCCGTCGCCGCCGCCCACAGGACCAGCATGAGCTTGAAGGTCGGCGTGAGGAGCCGTCCTCCCACCGCGCGCGCCTCGGTCGTCATCGCTCGCCCTCCCCGCCTCCGCCGGCGCGCCGGTTGCGCCAGGTGACCCACGCGAGCGCCCCGAAGAGCACCACCGGCGCGACGAAGCCCTGGTAGATGCCGTGCTGGATGGTCTCGCCGAGCGCGGGCACCGCCTCCGACCCGAGCGCCGGGAGGCCCATCGCCGTGAACGGCACCGCCGAGAGCACGAGCACGCCCGTGCCGCCGCCCTCGCGCTCGCCGTACACGCCGCCCTGGTAGCGCCCCGGCTCGGCCTCGAGCCGCCGGTGCGCCTCGGCCCGCAGCTCGGCGCGGGGCCCGAACACCACCGCCTCGCGCGGGCAGGCCTCGGCGCAGGCCGCGCCCTTGCCCTCGCGCCAGCGGTGCCGGCACAGCTCGCACTTCACGATGCGCGGCGTGGCCGACGACCACTGGAAGCGCGGCACGTTGAAGGGGCAGGCCACCTGGCAGTAGCGGCACCCGACGCAACGGCTGACGTCGTACGCGACGACGCCGCGCTCGCCCTTGTGGAGCGCGCCGAGCATGCACACCGAGACGCAGGCGGGATCCGCGCAGTGCATGCACTGCGCCTTCACGAACGCGCCGTCTGCCCCGTCGCTCGTGCGCTTGATGACCGTGAGCGTCCGGTCGTTGAGGTCGATCGGCGCGTCGTAGGGGACGCCGTCCACGAGCTTCACGTCCTCGGGGAGCGAGTTCGCCTCGCGGCAGCGCACGGTGCAGGCGCGGCAGCCCACGCAGCGGGTCGAGTCGAAGAGGAGCCCGAGGTCGTCGTCGTGCGGCGGCCTCGGGGCGCGGGCCTCCGCGGGCGCGGGGGCCGCGGCGAGCGCGGCGGCGCCGCCGAGCGTCCTGAGGACGGTGCGGCGGGAGACGTTCGGCATGGCCTACCCCTCCCTCGGCGGTTCCTTGGGCTCGTCGTGCGCGAGCTTGCGCGAGGAGACGTAGCCCGCCGCGGCGAGACCGCCGACGACGAGCCCCGCCACGCCCGCGGAGACGGCGCTCACCTCGCCGCGCTCCGGCGCGATCCCGGGGTACGCCATCGGCCCGGTCGGCTTCTGGACCTCGACGGTCGTGTGGAGCGGGACGCGGAACGCGATCTCCTGCTCCGTGCAGCCGACGCACGGGTGACCGATCCCGATGGGCCAGGCGCCGGGCACCTCGCAGAACGGGAGCAGCGAGCAGTTCGCGTGCGTCTGGGGCCCCTTGCAGCCGAGCTTGTAGAGGCACCAGCCGTTCCGGTGCCCCTCGTCCCCGAACGCCTTGGCGAACCGGCCGGCGTCGAAGTGCGGCCTGCGCGGGCAGTCCTCGTGGATGACGCGGCCGTAGGCGAACTTCGGCCGGCCCTTCCCGTCGAGCGCGGGGAGCGTGCCGAAGGTCGCGAACTGGAGCACGGTGCCGAGGAGGTTGTACGGGTTCGCCGGGCACCCCGGCAGCGTCACGACGGTCCTTCCCTCCAGCACCTCCGGCGCGCCGGTCGCGCCGGTCGGGTTCGGCGCGGCCGACGGTACGCCGCCCCACGACGCGCACGAGCCGATCGCCACGATCGCGCCGGCCCGGCCCGCGACGGTGCGCGCGATCTCGAGCGCCGTGCGGCCGCCGATCATGCAGTAGCGCCCGCCCTCGCGCACCGGGATGGCGCCCTCGATGACGCACACGTACTTGCCGTCGTTCTCCGCCATCGCCTTCGCGAGCGCGTCCTCGGCCTGGACGCCGGCCGCGGCGAGGAGCGTCTCGTGGTAGTCGAGCGAGATGAGGTCGAGGATGAGCGCCGCGACGTCGGGGTGGCTCGTGCGCAGGAGCGACTCGGTGCAGCCGGTGCACTCCTGGAAGTGGAGCCAGATGACGGAGGGCTTCTTGCCCTTCGCGATGTCCTCCGCCATCGCCTCGCCGGCCCACGCCGGCAGGCCCACCGCGGCCGCGGCGGTGGTGCAGATCTTCAGGAAGTCTCGCCGTGACGGCGAAGAGGGTCCCGCGACCGAGGTCGGGTGCGGCATCGCGCCTCCTTCCCGCGGGCATCCGCGGACGGGTGCGATGATGGGCGCTGTTTTCTGACGCCCACCTTGACCTCCGTCATGCGACGCAAAGATCGCGCGCACGCCTTGCGTTCGCTCGTGATTCCGAGATGTTGGTCATCGCGCAAAAACATGCCGAGCGGCGAGGATCGGCCGCTCGGCGCCAGCGCTGACTCCTTCGGACCAGCCTATTCGCATACGGGCGGTGCCGACGATCCGGACCGCCCGCGCCGCCCTTCACGCGTGCGCGCGCAGGCGCGCGGCCTCCTGTCGCCGCTCGGCGGGCTCGGCGACGCCGCTCAGGATCGGCAGCCGCTTGACCGCGACGACGTACAGCGCGACGCCCGCTGCGGCGAGGCCCAGCGAGAAGACGAGCTCGGCGAGCGACGGGAAGTAGCTCCACCCCAGGCCCGGCGAGAACGCGCCGAGGTAGACGTCGAAGCGGTACAGCGCCCCGCCGGCGACGGCGAGCTGCGCCGCCCAGAAGAGGAGGCCGGCGTTCTCGCGATACGAGCGCTGGAGGACCCGCACCGCCGGATAGGTGAAGAGGCCCAGCTCGACGAGGAAGAGCACGCCGCGCCAGCCGGTGACGTGCCGCAGCGCGCCGGACGTGGCGAGATCACCGACCCGGAGCGCGACGAAGGCGAACGACAGCCCGGCCATCACGAGCGCGAGCGAGGAGCACAGCCGGACGTCCCGCCTGCGCCCCCACGCGAGGTGCGTGAGCGTGTCCACGACGATCACCGCGCCGAACCCCATGCTGAGACAGGAGAGCAGGAAGAGCGCGGGTAGCCAGCCCGTGTACCAGAGCGGGTGGAGCTTCGTCGGCGCGAAGAGGAAGAGCGCGCCGAGGGACGACTGGTGCATGAAGGGCAGGACGATCGCGAGCGCCAGGAGGAAGGGGAACATCCTCTGCATCCGCGGCAGCACCCGCGCGGCGAGCCGGCCGCGTGCACCCGGCGCGTCGCGCCAGCGCTCGAGCAGGGCGGGGAGCACCTCGAGCCAGAGGACCGCGCAGTACGCGATGACGCAGAGCGCGACCTCGAGCAGCACCGAGCGGACGTTCCAGCGGGTCGGGACGACGAGCTCCCAGACGCTCCACCAGCGGCCGAGATCCACGAGCACGGAGATGCCGGCGAGCGTGTAGGCGATGGCGCCGGTCAGCACCGCGGAGCGCACGAGCGGGTGATGGCGGCCGCGGTTCGCGACGTGGGCGACGAGCGCGAGCCCGAGCGCGCCCGCCCCGACGCCGGTGAAGGTCACGACGTTGAGCGGCTTCCAGATCCCCCAGGCGAAGCCGTCGTTCAGCGCGGTGATCGGCCCGAGGCCGGTGAACAGCCGGACCGACACGAGCACCGATGCGACCGCGGCGATGAAGAGCGCGAGCTTCGTGCCGCGGGTGAGGAGCGGACCTCCGACGGGAGCCACGGATGCGTGGGCCATGTTCCACCTCCCCGCTCCGGAGGGAGCGGTGAGGGACCCGCAGCGGCGGACGACCCCGAGCGACTGCCGGCCCCCGGGCCCACACATCGCAAGCCCGGCGCCAGGACCCGCGCCCCGCCTCGCGCCGCGTCGAACGCGCGACTGGCGCGCGGTTCCGAAAGGCGCCTCAGCGCCCCGACGAGGGGAGTCGCGACGGGGCTGTTGCCTTGCTCAACGGCCCGGACCGTGGGCGTCGCGTGGAAAGGCCAGGCGTATCGAGGAGGTCCTCGCCCTCGGCGAGCGCCGTCGCGATCCTCGACGGCCGTCGAATTCATCCACACCCGCGCGGAGGGCGTGCTCACCTCTTCGAGCGGCTCCGGCGCGCAGGCCGGAGCTCAGCCGCCGAAGGCCACCTGGTAGATGGGCGGCAGCCGCGCGGGGAGGAGCTGCCAGCGATCCCCGCCGTCCTCCGAGATCCACAGGCCGCCGGTGGTCGAGCCCATCACCAGCCGCTCGCCGTCGTCGCTGACGTCGAGCCCGTGCCGGTACACGAGATCGTAGGCGTGCTCCTGGGGCAGGCCTTCGCGGAGGACCTCGAAGCTCTCGCCGCCGTCGCGGGTGCGCGCCACGACGAGCCTCCCGTCCACCGGCACGCGCCGCTCGTCCTTCACCGCGGGGACGAACCAGGCGGTGCGGGGGTCGGCGGGGTGGACGGCGACGGCGAAGCCGAACTTCGAGGGGCGGATGGCGGTGATCTCGGTCCACGTCCTCGCGCCGTCCGTGGAGCGGAAGACGCCGTTGTGGTGCTGCACGTAGAGGAACTCGGGCGCGGCAGCGCACTGCACCAGCCGGTGCGGATCCTGGACGTTCGGGTCCTCGCGGCGCTCGGGCGGCATGTACTCCGCGTACATGCCGCGCGAGCGGGACGCCCAGGTCTCGCCGCCGTCCTCGCTCGCCCAGGCGCCGCCGGAGGAGATGGCGCACAGGAGGCGCCGCGGGTCGCGCGGGTCGACCGAGATCGAGTGCAGCCCCGGCTCGTCGTAGCCACCGCCCGCCCAGTCCTTCCGCTCCGGCCGATCCCAGAGCGAGCGCACGAGCGTCCACGACTCGCCGCGGTCCGCCGAGCGGAACAGCGCGGCGGGGATCGTGCCCGCCCAGAGCGCCCCGGGCTCGCGCGGGCCGCCCGCGGCGAGCGCCCAGAGCTGGTGGACCGTGGGCGCCTCGCCGGCGCCCTCCGGCGCGGCGGGGAACGCCGGCGCGCGCACCTCGGCCCAGCTCCGGCCGCGGTCGTCGGAGCGGTGCAGCTTCACCCCGAAGTGGCCGAGCGCGAGCGCGGCGTAGAGGCTGCCGTCGCGGCGGTCGTCGAGCACCATCGAGACCGGATCCCCGAGGAACGAGACGCGCGCGACGGCCCAGCCGCGCGCGCCGCGCTCCAGGAGGAAGAGTCCCTTCCGCGTCGCCACGTGGATCGCGTCGTTCATTGGCGCCTCATCCTCCCGACAGGGCCTGCATGACGAAGACCGCGCTCGAGGGCCGCACCGGGTCCGTCAGCCGGATCCGATCCGCGACGAGCTCGCCGTCCACGAACACGACCACGTGCTTGCGCACCCGGCCCTGGTCGTCGAGCACGTACCCGCGCAGCCGCGGGTTCGCGCGGAACACCTCGTCGAGCGCCTCGCGCACCGTCGCGCCCGGCACGGTGGAGACGGGAGCGGCGAGGTGGCGCTCGAGCGTGGTCGTGAAGGTCACCACCGGCATGCGGCCCCTGCCTCCGTCGCGGGCACATGGCATTGCCGCTCGAACGGCCCGGCCGCAACCCACCGCTGGGGCGTCGGTCTCCGAGAAAAGGACGTTTGCCGCTCGAAGACGATACCGGCGCGGAGCTCGCGCTCAGCCCTTCGAGCCGCGTCGCCGGAAGCGTCCGCGCGACGGGTGCGTGCGCCCCGTCACCGCCTCGTCCGGCTCGCCGTCGTCCGCTTGTGAGCCGGCGCCGGCGCCGCCGTGACGTGCTTCGGCGCGGGCGTGGCGGCCGCCGCCTTCCTCGGCAGGGGCGCCGCTGCGGCAGTCGTCGCCGAGGCGATGGCCGCCTTGCGATCGGGATCGATCTCCGGCGTGAGCAGGATCTCGATGCGCCGGTTGCGCGCCCGCCCGCTCGCGGTCTTGTTCGCGGAGATCGGATCGAACTGCGAGTGCGCCGCGGCGACCAGCCGACGCCCGGGGACGCGGGCGCGCTCCTCGAGGAACCGCACGACCGTGATCGCGCGCGCGGCGGAGAGCTCCCAGTTCGTCTGGAAGCGATCCGCGAGGCGCGGCGAGATCGGCAGGTCGTCGGTGTGGCCCGACACCTGGATGCGCTTGTCGGCCATGCGAGCGAGCACCGCGCCGACGCGCGAGAGCACCTCCTCGCCCTGCGTGGAGATCGACGCCTCGCCGACGTCGAAGAGGATCTCGTCCACCATGTCGACCTTGATCCGCCCCTGGTCCTGCGAGAGGCGGATGTTCCCCTTCTCGATCTCCGCCTTCATCTTCTCCTGCAGCTCGTCGAACTCGCCGCGGAGCGCCGCGATCTGCTCGTCCTTCGCCTGCACGTCCTGCGAGAGCTCGGCCTTCGCGCTCGCGAGCTCCTGCTTCTCGACCTCCGTCTGCCCGAGCCGCTGGGCGAGATCCGCCCGCTGCGCGCGCACCTCGTCGAGCTCGGCGCGCACGCCCTGGAGGCTCTGCGCCGCGGTCGCCGCCTCGCCGCGCGCGAGCTGGAGCCGGTAGAGGAGCCAGCCCGCGACGGCCGTGCCGGCGAGGAGCGTGAGGACGAGCAGCACCCACGGGGCGCGGCTCGGGCGCTTCTCCTCGATGGGATCGAGCTCCACCCCGTCGCGGGTGTCCAGCAGCTCCGCCTCCTCGAACCTCGGCATGCAGCGCTCCCTTCGTCGGGAAACCCGGGATTCTTCCACCGACCGTCAGGAGGCGGGCAAGCGCCAGGGTGGCCGCGCCTACCACACCACTTGTGGGCGCGGTGGCCTCGTGTCACGCTCGGTTCGTTGCGACACCCACGACCCGCCCCTCCGCGCACCGACTCCCCGTCCTCCACCATCGCGATCCGCGTCGCGCGCGCGCTGCTCGCCGCCGCCGGCTGGCGCGCCGACATCCGCTGGCCGCCGGTCCCGCGGTGCGTGATCGTCGTGTACCCGCACACGTCCAACTGGGACTTCGTCGTCGGGTACCTCGCCCGGCTCGCCTCTGCGCTCCCGGTGACCTTCGTAGGGAAGCACACGCTGTTCCGCTGGCCGTTCGGCGGGCTGCTCCGGCGCATGGGCGGCATCCCCGTGAACCGGGCCGATCCGACCGGGATCATCGAGCTGCTCGAGGGCGAGCTCGCGCGACGCGAGCGGCTGTTCCTCGCCATCGCGCCCGAGGGCACCCGCTCGTACACCGATCACTGGAAGTCCGGGTTCTACCGGATCGCGCTCGCCACCGGCGTCCCCGTCGGCCTCGCCTTCATCGACTACCGCTCGCGCACCGTCGGCCTCACCGAGTACCTGACGCTCACCGGCGACGAGGAGGCGGACCTCGCGCGGATCCGCGCCTCCTATGCGGACAAGGTCGGCAAGCACCCCGAGCAGGCGGGCGAGATCCGCCTCCGCGCGACGCGCTCCCGCTGACGTAGCGCGAACGATCGGCGCGGCGCCTCCCCTCGGGCGGCCGGCCGTGCGCCGCCCGAGCGGCCTCACCGATGGGGACGCCGCCGGAGGGAGGTGCCACGCGCGCTCCCACCCGTTACTCGCGGTGCACGACCCGTGTCACCACGGAAGGAGCCGTTCATGATGAGCCCCGTTCGCTTCCTCGTGCTGCTCTCCCTGCTCGCCCCCATCGCCGTGCTCGGCCAGGGGACGGGCGCCCCTCCGACCCCGACCCGGCCCTCGCCCACCACTCCCGAGCCCAGCACTCCCGCGCCCGCGACCGCCGAGCCCAGCACTCCGGCGCCCACCACTCCCGAGCCCAGCACTCCCGCGCCCGCGACCGCCGAGCCCGGCACTCCGGCGCCCACCACCGCCGAGCCCGCGCCGTCCGCCGCGGCGAAGGACCAGGGTCCGATGGCCGGCTGGACGCCGCGGAAGGTCACGCCGGCGCAGGAGAAGCAGGGCCAGCAGCAGATCATGGCCCTGCTCAAGAAGATGGAGCAGGCGAGCCAGAAGGGCGAGCTCGACGCGGCCGTCGCGCTCGTCGACTTCCCGGTCCTCATGCTCACCGACACGAAGGCCGGCGAGGGCGTCGGAGGCCCGTGGAACGAGGAGCAGTGGAGGAAGATGATGGAGCCCGTCTACGGGAAGCCGATGAAGGGCCTGAAGATGACGCACTCCCCGAAGATCTTCCTCGTCACCGACGCGCTCGCGACGGTGGACGACAGCTGGACGATGACGATGGGCAAGAAGAAGACCACCGGCCGCAGCGCCCTGCTCCTCGTCCGGAAGGGCGGCGACTGGAAGGTGAAGGCGATGGTCGAGGGGGGCTGGGGCGACATGCCCGGGGTGGGCGAGGGGAAGAGGGCGCCGGCAGGGAGCGACACCGGCACGAAGTAGCGCACACCAGCGGGGGATGAGCGCGAGGGCGCACGGTCGCGGGTTCCGCGCCGCTGCGCCCCTCGTGTTTTCTCCGGGTGGGTCGATCGGGCGAGCGCGGGAATGCTCGTCCGCGTCCGGCTGTAAGTGGTGCGTCGCAGCACCAACCCCGAGGAGCCCACCTGATGTCCATGATCCCGCAGAACCCCGTCGCCACCGGCCCCAGCACGGCTCCCACCGGCTCGAGCGATCTGCTCCTCGGCGCGGGCGCCGAGTTCGAGGGGAAGCTGACGTTCCGGGGCACGGTCCGGATCGACGCGCTCTTCAAGGGATCGATCGTGACGAACGACGTGCTCGTCGTGGGCGAGCACGCGCGGATCGACGCCGAGATCACCTGCGGGACGGTCGTCGTCCTCGGTGAGGTGAACGGCGACATCCACGCGAAGACCGGCGTCGAGATCCACCGCGCCGCGCGCGTCCGGGGAAACGTCGAGACGCCCAGCATCGAGGTGCAGAAGGGCGCGCTCCTGCAGGGCTCGGTGAAGATGACGCCGGGCGGCTCGAGCGAGAAGCCGGCCCCCGCGAAGCCCACGGCGTCCGCCTCTCCGGTGAAGCAGTAGCGCAAGCCGGCGCGTGCACCCACGGTGTACGCGCCGCACCGCTGCCGCCCGCGAGCGGCCGAGCCGGGCCGCAAGCGTCCGCTGACGCCCTCCCACGCCTTCCCACATTGACCGCTCCCGCTCCGTCACGTACGGAGGGGCGTTCACGATGTGAGAAGGGGAGACGTCGGCATGCGCGAGCTCGCGACCCACCTGCAGGCCCCCGGCACGGACGCGCTGCCGGTCGATCCCGCATCGCTGTACCCGGAGCCCGACGGCTTCCTCGGCCGGCGCGCCAAGGCGCAGCGGGCGAAGCTCGTCGCCGGGATCGAGGGGGTCCTCCGCACGGCGCTCGCGCCGGGCGAGACCATCCGCTACGTGGCGCGCGGCTGCCGCTTCTTCCTGTTCGAGTACGCGCTCGGCGGAGCCCCGGCGCACGTCCACAACCTGACGGCGCTCGTGCTCACCGACCGGCGCCTGCTCCTCGTCCAGCTCGACTGGCGCGGACGGGCCGGCGACATCAAGAACCAGGTCCCGCTCACCGCCATCCGCGGCGCGGGCCGCTCCCTGTCGGGCTGGCGCATCCGCCTCGCCGACGGCTCGAGCCTCAAGTTCGTGTCGATCCGGGCGGCTGACCGCAAGCGGCTCGAGGCGCTCCTCCCGACCGCGGACGGCCCCAAGGCCGCGGGGCCGTCGCTCCAGCACCTTTGCCCCGCCTGCCTCGGCGTCACCCCCGGCCCGGTCGGCGCGACGGCGACCTGCCCGTCGCCCACCTGCCGGATCCCGTTCCGCGATCCCGAGAAGGCGGCGCGGCTCTCGACCTGGGTGCCCGGCCTCGGTGACCTCTACCTGCGCCACCACCTCTTCGGCGCGCTCGAGTTCCTCGGCTCGATGGCGATGCTCGGCCTGGGCCTCGCGCTCCTCGCCGACGCGCTCGCGAACCCCGAGGCCGAGCGCCTGGGCGTCGCGGCGGCCGTGCTCGTCCTGCTCATCGTCGTCCCGCGCGCCATCGATCGCCGCCTCACGCGTCACATGGGCAGGAAGGGGCTCGTCCCGCTCGCGCTCGCGCCGGCGCCCGGTGCCCAGGCGCGAAACCTCCCCTCCTTCCCGCGCTGGAGCCCGCTCCTCTTCGCCGCCGGGATCGCGATCGCCGGCGGGCTGCTCGCGCTCACCGCCGGGGACCTCCGCCACGACGGCGCGGTCCGCGAGGCGAGCCGCCTCGCGGCGCAGGGCCGCTTCGACGACGCGCTCGCCCGCTGGAACGCGCTCGAGGCCGCGGGCGGCGTCGACGAGGCGCGCCGGATGCAGTTCGTGCTCGCGCTCATGGACGCGGGCGACCTCGCCGACGCGGACCAGCTGCGCGGCGAGCTGGACGGCACCCCCGTGGACGCCGGGCTGGTCGCGCGCCTCGAGGCCGCCGTCGCGCGCGAGCAGGCGGCGATCACCGACTACAACGAGGGCATCGGGGCGCTCGTGAAGGGCGACGAGGCCACCGCGTGGCCGAGGCTCGATCGCGCCTTCGAGTACCTGCGCGGCGTGAAGCGCCCGCACCTCGCCGTGAACCGCGCCGAGCTGCACGCGCACCTCGCGACCCAGCTCCTCGCGGAGCCGCTCGCGGACGGCGACGTCGCGGCCGCGCCCCGCTGGCTCGACGGCGCCGCTGGGGCCCCCGCCGCGGAGCTCGCGATCGTGAAGGCCGCCTACCACTCCGCGAGGGGCGAGGCGGACGCCGCCCGCGCCGCGCTCGCGAGCGCGGACGTCCAGGGGCTCTCGCTCGACTTCCAGCTCCTCGCGCTCGAGGCGCGGGCGCGGCTCGCGACGAGCGACGCGGCGCGCGCCGAGGTCCGCGCGGCGGCAAAGGCGCTCCCCCGCGACCAGCTCTCCGAGGAGGAGGCGCCGCGGCTGGACGCGCTCCTCGGCGAGGCGGAGTAGGGCGGAGGCTACGCTCACGTGAAGGCCCAGCGGCTCTTCCGCACGATCTGGCGCATCAACGGCGCCCTCCTGCTCCTCGCGTTCGTGACGATCGCCGTCGGCGCGGCCGCCGGCCTCGTGTCCACGCTGCTCGAGGCCGGGAAGCCCGCCGCGCGCGAGGAGACGGTCACCGAGGTGGACGGGGAGGAGCTCGCCCTCGGCGACGCCCAGGAGCTCGAGGGGACGCCGCACGTCCTCCTCCCGCTCGTGGCCCATCATGGCTCGGGGGCGTACTCGAGCGGCGAGCGCTCGACCACGCGCAACCTGCTCTTCTTCGACGGCGCCGCCGGCCGGGCGCGCTGGCTCAGGCCCGACCACCGCGCCGCCATCACCACGTACCTGCCCCTGCACGACGGCGGAGGTGCGCAGGGGCGCAGCGAAGAGAGCGCCCCTGCCCGTCCGGTCCGCTGGCTCCGCTACGAGCTCGCGGACGCCGATACGGACGGCGACGGCCAGATCACCGAGGAGGACGCCCTCCGCGTGGCCGTGTCCGGCGCCGCCGGTGACGACCTCACCGTCGTCCTCCCGGACGCGGAGGTCATCCACGGCTACTCCATGCCGCGCAACGGCACGCTGCTCGTCTTCTTCCGGCGCGGCGGCGCGGAGCTGGTCGGCGAGATCGACCTCGCGGCCCGCGAGCTCCGCAGGACGACGCCGCTGCCGAAGTCCTGAACCTCCCGCGGGCGAGGTGCGTGGCGCGCCCACCTCGCAGGTCCACCCGGAGTCGAGCCACGGGCGCGCCCGTCACGGACCGTGATAAGATCCACGGCCTCTCCGGAGAGGTCCCCCATGCGCAAGACGCTCCTCCTCGCCGTGCTCTCGCTCCCGCTCCTCGCCTTCGACTGCGGCGGCGGCGACTCGCAGCCGGCGCCCGGCGGGTTCGGCTGCAGCCTCGAGGTCCGCGGCGCCGTCTCAGAGGACCTCTGGTGCATCGTGACCGCCTACGACTACTCGGCGATGCCGACGATGCCGACGAACGAGTGGGTGTTCCTGCTCGTCGCCTACCGGGGGCAGCCGGTGGCGGGCGGCGCGCTGCCGGATCCAGCGGCGCAGGTCGGCTTCTTCCTCACGGGCCGGCCGGCGCTGAGCCAGCCGTACGGGTGGTCCACGACCGCGAGCACGGTGGACAGCGGCAGCGCCACGCGCGGCACGGGCTCGGTCCAGGCTGGCACCTACGCGGAGACGCACGAGGCGCTCGCCCCGCTCGACCCGCTCGACCCGAGCTCCGGCACGGGCGCCCTCGCCACCCGCTTCACCGCCATCCCGGCGGCGGCCGCCACCGGCGCGCAGCTCCTCGGCGTGCACGGCACGCTCGAGGGCACGCTCCCCGCGCTCGACGCCGGCGGCGCGCCGGTCACGATCCGCGCGACGTTCTGACCCGCCGGGCGGGCTCAGCCGCTACAGCATGGGCGCAGCGAGCGGATCTTCCTCTGCTGCCTGCACGCCCGGGTCGGCGGGGTACGCGTCCCAGCCCTCGAGCGAGTAGCCGGCGGGGATCGCCTCGCCGAGGCAGAGGATCTCCCGCGGCGGCGTGCCGATGCCGTCGCCGTCCGCATCCGGGTACAGCACCGTCCACCGCCAGAGCGCCGTGTCGGAGTCGTCGCAGTCGTTCCCCGCCACCTTCGCCCGGTAGGGGTCGGGGAGCGCGGCGCCCGCGCAGAGGCTGCCCGCGATCCGGGTGGTGAAGCCGTCGCCGTCCTCGTCCAGCCCGGCGTAGGCGAGCATCTGCCAGCGCGTCTCGTCCGCCGCCGCGCAGTCCGTCCCCGTGGCGACCCAGTCGGCCGGGAGGGTGCCCGCGGTGCAGTACAGCACGCCCTGTCCCGCGCCGAACCCGTCCTTGTCCTCGTCGACGTAGCCCCAGAGCGCGGTGTGAACGGACGGGTCCGCGTCGTCGCAGTCGAGGGGCGCCGAGGCGGTGGTCGCGTAGCCGGGCGGCAGCGCCGTGCCGTAGCAGACCGTCCCTCTCGCGGACACGAAGTGGTCGTCGCGATCGGCATCGCGATACGTGTACGCGTACTCGCGCCAGGCGTCGGGATCGTCGGGTGCGCAGTCGCCGCCGGTCGCGAGGTATCCCGGGGGCAGCCGTCCGTCCGTGCAGAGCGTGACGAGGCTGCCTCCGCCGACGAGGTCCTCATCCGCGTCCGCGTACCCGTACATGCTGAGGTACTTGCTCACGTCCGCGTCGTCGCAGTCGCGGTCTCCGCGCCAGCCGGGCACGCTCGAGAACGGCGACGGAAGCCCCCATCCGCCGCAGAGGTTGCCGCTCTCGGGAGCCGTGTAACCGTCGTAGTCGCGATCCACGTATGCGTACGAGAGCCACTGCCAGCGCTGAGCGTCGCCGTCGTCGCAATCGCCGCTCTCCGTCGCCCAGCCGCCCGGAAGCGCGTAGCCGCCGGCGCAGACCGTCCCGGCCTCACCGCCGTGGCCGTCGCGGTCCCCGTCCACGTACGCCCCCGTCCAGGCGAACACCGCGGCGTTTTCGTCGTCGCAGTCCTGTCCTGCCGGGTCCATCGCGTAGCCGGGCGGGAGCGCGTTGCCGCTGCAGACGACGCCCACGCCGTACGTCGTGACGCCGTCACGGTCGGCGTCGCGGTAGAGGTACCCGAGCTCCGCCCAGCGCGCGGGATCGTCGGGCGCGCAGTCGGTCGCCGCGTCGGCCCAGCCCGCGGGGAGCGCGTCGCCGCGGCAGACCGGAGTGAGCGCGCCGCCCGCCCGGCCGTCACCGTCCACGTCGGGGTACGCCTCGCTCATCCGCCAGCGGCCGGGGTCCGAGTCGTCGCAGTCGCTCCCGTCCGCCGACCAGCCCGGCGGCAGCGCGTCGCCGGCGCACGCCACGCCCTCCGTCGCCGCGCCTCGCCCGTCGCGATCTGCGTCGGGATGAGCGGTGACCTGCTTCCAGACGCCGGGGTTCGAGTCGTCGCAGTCCTGCGCCCGGACGACGCCATCCCGATCGCCGTCGAGGGTCGCGGGATCAGGACCACCGCCCTCTCCGTCGTCGCCCCCGCAATGGATGGAGGCGGCCGCGAGCGCGGCGAGGATCCAGTGCGCGGCGCGCATGGCGGTTGCCCGGGCGGTTACGGCGTGGCCCGCGCGAGCTTGCACGCCGGGTACGAGTACGTGGAACCGGGGACGAGCTCGAAGCGGAACTGACCGGGCCGCGTCATCGCGAGGAGCGCCAGGCGCTGGCAGGTCGCCACGTCGTCTCGGTAGTACGCGGACACGGAGGTGTTGAAGCTGACCGCGATGGTCCGGGCATCGCTCTCGCCGTCGAGGACACCGGTCACCGTGAAGAGGTTCCCCTTGTGCTCCACCGCGTCCACGGCCACGAAGACGTAGCGTGTGGGCGCGGTCTGGGCTTGCGCAGCCACCGCGAAGACGAGCGCGGCAGCGAGCGCGCCCGCGAGGAGTAGCCGCTTCATGTGAGCCTCCGGCGCCGTCCCTCCGGACCGCGCGCACCTCGGGTGTGGGCGCGATACTTCGCGATTCCACACCTCGAGTCAATGACTGGCGGTACGACTGCGACACCCGGGCGCGGACGGGCCGGATCAGACGGGGGCGGCGCGGCGTACCTCGCGCCCGGCGAGCCTCAGGATTTCCTCCGGGATCTCGTCGAGATCGAGCTCGCGGGCCGCCGCCCCGGACTCGAGCGCGGCCTTCGGCATGCCGTAGACCACGCAGGAGGCGGCACTCTGCGCGGCGGTGTAGCCGCCCGCGGCCTTGAGCAGCGCGAGGCCGTCGGTGCCGTCCCGCCCCATCCCCGACAGGACGATCCCGGCGCCGCGCGGCCCGAGCTCGCGCGCAAGCGACGCGAACAGGTGCGTGCAGGAGGGCCGGAAGCCGTGCAGGGGCGGATCGTCGGAGAGCCGCACGGTCCGGCCGCGGACGCCGAGGTGCCGCCCGTCGGCGGCGAGGTGGACCGTGCCCGGCGCGAGCGGCGCGCCGTCCACCGCGAGCCGCACGGCGAGGGGGGTGAGCGAGTCGAGCCAGCGCGCGAGCTCCGCCTCGAAGCCCGCCGCGATGTGCTGGACCACGAGCAGCGGGATGGGGAGCTCGCGCGGGAGCCGCGCCAGGATGCGGGCGAGCGCCGCCGGACCGCCGGTGGAGGCCGCCAGGGCGAGCACCTCCGGCGCCGCGCCGGCGTGCGGCACGGCGAGTCGCGATCGCTCCGGCGGCGGGCGGCGCGGCTCCTCGCGGCGCGGCGCGGGAGCCGGCCGCGACGAGCGCCCGCGGCCGACGAGCAGGAGCCCCGCGACCGCGCGGACGGCCTGGCGGATCGCCTCGGCCTGCCGCTCGAAGCGCGCCGTCCCGGGGTCGCGCGGCTTCGCCAGCACCTCGATCGCGCCGAGCTGCAGCGCGCGGAAGGAGGCCTGCTGCGCCTCCCCGCCCGCCTCGCCGCTCACCACCACCACCGGCGTCGGCGCGACGCGCATGATCTCCTCGAGCGCCGCGAGGCCGTCGACGCCCGGCATGCGCACGTCCATCGTGACGACGTCCGGCCGGAGCGCCCGCACGAGCGAGACCGCCTCGCGCCCGTCGCCCGCCTCGCCCACCACCTCGACGCCGGGGGCGGAGGAGAGGATCTCCCGGAGCACCGCGCGGAAGGCGCGTGCGTCGTCGACGAGGACGCAGCGGATCATGCAGGGAGGAGCTGCCGCACGAGGTCGAGCAGCTTCCCGCGCTGAACGTCGCCCTTCACGAGGTAGCCGTCGGCGCCCGCCTCGAGCCCGGCCGCGCGGTCCTCGGCGGCGTCGAGCGACGTCACCAGGATGACCGGGACGTGGGAGAGCTTCGGGTCCGCCTTGAGGCGCCGCGTGAGGCCCAGGCCGTCGAGGCGCGGCATCTGCACGTCGCTCACGACGAGGTCGCAGCCCGCCTCCTGCGCGAGCGCGAGCGCCTCCTCACCGTCTGCGGCGGGCAGCACGAGGAACCCGGCGATCTCGAGGAGCGCCTTCACCGCGGAGCGGGTGCCGAGGGAGTCGTCGGCGACGACGATGCGGGCGCGGGACGGGTCCTTCGCCTCCGCGGGGAGCCGCGCCACGTCGAGGAGGTTCGCCGGCTGGAGGACCGCCACCACCCGCCCGTCGTCCAGCACGGCCGCGCCCGCGACGTGCGGCGCCGAGGACATCCGCCGCCCGAGCGCGCTCACGACGATGGCCTGCTCCCCGAGCACCTCGTCCACCGCGAACGCGGCCCGCCTCCCGGCCGAGGAGACGAGCAGCGCGACGGTCGTCCCGGTCTCGCTCCGCGCCGGCGCCTGGCCGCTCGCCCCGACGACCCGCGAGAGCGGCGCGAACGGCACCTGGTCGCCCTCCACCGACACCGTCACCTGCCCCGCCACGGTCCCGAGGTCGGCCTCGCCGACGAGGAGGACGCGCTCGATGGCGTCGGCGGGCAGGAGCGCCACGCCCCCGCCCGCGCGGACGAGGAGCCCGGTGGTCCCGGCGATGGTGAGCGGCACGTCGAGGACGAAGGACGCGCCGCGGCCGCGCTCGCTCGCGACGTCCACGCGCCCGCCGAGCCGCCGCACCGCCTCGGCGACGACGTCGAGCCCGACGCCCCGACCCGACAGCGCGGTGATCTCCTGCGCGGTGGAGAGACCGGCCCGGAAGGCGAGCCGGGTCGCCTCGGCCTCGCCGAGCCGAGCGGCCTCCGCGGCGGTCACGATCCCGCGCTGCACCGCCGCGGCGCGCAGGCGCTCCGGCGAGAGGCCCGCGCCGTCGTCGCGGACGGTGAAGAGGACACGGTCGCCCCGCGACTCGACGCGGACCGCGAGGAGCGCCTCCGCGGGCTTGCCCGCCGCGCGGCGGTCCTCCGGCGCCTCGATGCCGTGGTCCAGGGCGTTGCGCACGAGGTGCAGGAGCGGCCCCTTCAGCTCGTCGAGCACCCGCCGGTCGAGGCGCACCTCACCGCCGGCGAGCTGCAGCGAGACCTTCTTGCCGAGCTGCGCGGCCACCTCCCTCACCGCAGGCCGCAGCGCCTGCAGCGCGGCGTCGGCGGGGACCATCCGAAGCCCCTGGAGCGTGTCGCGCAGCGACTGGGCGAAGATCCGCTCGCGCTCCGCCTCCCGCCGGAGCTCGCGCGCGGTGCGGCCGAGGTCGGCGCCGCGCGCGCGGATGCGCTCGAGCCCCTCCTCGAGGGCGCGCGGGCGGGCGTCGTCCGCGATCCCCGCCTCGTCGAGCCCCCGCTGCACGAGCAGGAGCGCCTCGCGCAGCGCCTGGGCCGTCCGCTCGAGGTCGCGGCCGCGGCGCTCGCGGCGGGACACGCCGACCACGAGCTGGTCCACGTCCGCGGCGGCCGTGTCGAGGCGGGTCGCGTCCACCCGGACGCTGCGCTCCTCGTCCTTGCTCGCACGCGCCGCCGGCGCGCGCTCCCGAGGGGCTGGCTGGCGCGGTGCCGTGGCCGGCTCGGGCGGCGCCTCCACCGCCGCGCGCAGCTCCACCACCTCCGCGGCGGCCCGCGCGAGGAGCCTCGGGAGGTCGTCGCCGCCGCCTTCCAGCTCGGCCACCGTCGCCTCCACGCGGGCGGCCAGCTCGGCAGCGTGCCCGTGCAGCGACGTCGCGAGGCGGCTCGCCCCCGCGCGCGCGCGCGCCGCGTGCGCGGAGCGCTCGTCGCCGTCCGAGGTGCAGACCGCGCCGAGCTCGGCCGCGAGCACCTCCACGTCGGCCGAGGGGCCCGTCGCCATGGTGCGAGCGCGCGGGTCCTTCGCCGTCGTCCCGCGCGGCAGGACGGCCCCCAGCCCCGCGAGCACCTCGTCCACGTCGGCGATCCGCCCCGGCGTGGAGGCCGCGAGCGACTCCTCGACGGCGCGGGCGGCCCGCAGCACGGCCTCGACCGCGCCCGCGGGGAGGCCCTGACCGCCGTCCGCCAGCACGAGCACGTCCTCCACCGCGTGCGCCGCCAGCTCGATGTCGCGCAGCCCGAGGCTCGCGGCGGTGCCCTTCAGCGTGTGGGCGATGCGGCGGAGCGGCACGACCGCGCCCGGCGACGAGGCGTCCTCGAGCTCCATGATCCCGGCGGCGAGCGCCTGGACCTGCTCGCGGGTCTCGGCCTCGAAGACCGGCCACACGCGTTCGAGGAGGTCGGCCACGATCAGCTCCTGTCGCGCTCCGCGACGCCGAGCCGCGAGGGATCGAGGACAGCCCGCCGATCGGGCGTCACCCACGCGAAGGGGCCGGTCTCCGGCGGTCGCAGGTCGGCCACCGGGATCTCGATGCGCCGGCCCACGCGCTCGACGGCGAGGCCGAAGAGGTCGCCCTCGTCGTCGAGCACGACGACCCGCTGCAGATCGGAGAGCCCGCCGCCCTCGAGGCCGAGCACGTGCCGGAGATCGAGGACCGGCACCGGGCGCGTGCGCGCCACGATGGCCCCGATCACCCCGCGCGGCGCTCCGAGCAGTGGGTGGACGCGGCGGGAGTCGAGGACCTGGTGGATCCGGGTCACCTCCACGGCGTACCGGTCCCCGGCGACCTCGAACGGCAGGATCACGCGGACGTCGGCGCTCTCCTCCTCCCGCGCCTGGGCGAGCTCGCGGGCGCGCTCGCGCAGGATCGCGTCGGAGCGGTCGGCCTCCGCCGCGGGACGCGCGGTCACCTCGGACCCGCTCACCGGATCACCGCCGTGACCTTGCGGACGGCGTCCCGGAGCTGGAGGGGCGAGACCGGCTTCGTGAGGAAAGCGCTCGCGCCGACCAGCACCCCGCGCTGCCGGGACGCCTCGTCCCCGAGCATCGTGAGGAGCAGCACCGGGATGTGCCGGAGCGCGCGATCGCTGCGCATGGCGGCGCACAGCTCGAACCCGTCCATCACCGGCATGTTCACGTCGGAGATCACGACGTCCGGGCGAAGCGCGCGCACCTTCGCGAGCCCCTCCGCGCCGTCGCACGCCTCGCTGAACTCCCAGCCCTGGGCGATGAGGTAGATCTGGACGAGCGAGCGGAGCGTGTGGGTGTCATCGACGATGAGCACCTTCATGCGCGCTCCCCCGTCCGGTAGCGCGCGGTCGCCTCGCCGAGCCTGCCGGCGAGGGCGGAGAGGCTCGCGGTCGCGCGCTCCACGGCCTCCGTGCCCGCCCCCGCCTCCTCGGAGGCGGAGGACAGGTCCGAGATCGCCGCGACGATCTGCTCGACCCCGATGCCCTGCTGCCGCGTGTTGTTGGCGATCTGCCGGGCGGAGAGCGACGAGTCGCGGATGGCGCGGGTGAGCCCCGAGATCGCCTTCGCGGCCTCCGCCGCGAGCTCCATCGCGCCGTGCGCGCGGCGCGTCCCCTCCTCGGCGACCTGCATCGCGGCCTGCGTCCCCTTCTCGATCTCCGCGAGGATGCCGCGCACGTCGCCGGCGGCGGAGGTGGACTGCTCGGCCAGGTTCCCCATCTCGACGGCGACCACGGAGAAGCCGCGCCCGCGATCGCCTGCCTTCACCGCCTCGATCGAGGCGTTCAGCGCGAGCAGGCTCGTCTGCTCGGCCAGATCCTTCAGGCCGGCGACGATCTCGCCGATGTGGCGCGAGCGCCGCGCCTGATCCGCGATGGCGCGCGAGAGGGTCTGGACCTGTCCCGCGAGGCTCCGGATCGTCTCGACGGTGCGCTCGAGCACCTGCTGGCCCTCGGCGGAGAGGTCCTCGGAGCGCTGCGCGACCTCGACCACCTCCTCGGCGTGGAGGGCGGCCGCCCGCGCGGTCTGCGCGATCTCCGCGGCGGTGGTGCTCGTCTCGGCGACCACGGCCGACTGCCGCGCGGCGAGGGCCGACTGCCGCGAGACGCCGCCCGCGAGCGCGCTCGAGTCCTCGCCGAGCTGGGCCGAGGCCTTCGTGAGCTCGTCCAGGGTCGCGCGCAGCGCGAGGCGCAGGGCGTCGAGATCGCGTCCGGTGCGCATCACCTCCGCGGCGCCCTCGGGCTCGATCGAGCGCGTGAGGTCCCCCCGCGCCGCCGCCCGGGCTGCCACGGCGAGGCGCTCCGCCGGCCGCGCGAGGTACGTCGCGAGGGCGAGCACCGCCGCGGCGGCCACCCCCGCCGCGGCGAGGCCGGTGCCGCTCGGGAGCCGCGTCGCGGCGGCGCCCGCGGCGAGCGCCGACCAGCCGACGAGGAGGATCCCCCAGCGCAGCGGGAGCGCCAGGCGTCCGCGCCGCCGTCGGGGGCGCTCGGTCGGGCTCTCGGTCCGGTTCACTCGAAGACCTCCACCCAGGGGGACGCGACTCCGGCGTCCGGCAACGAGGGATTCACGACCGCTCCAGCGCGTCCCGCTCCACGATCTCGGGGGCGAGGACGGGGACGGCCTCGTCCTCCACCCGGCAGGCGCCGAGGACGAGGCGCGACGCCTCCCCCGCTCCCGCGGCGCCGTCGGCGAGGAGCGGATCCTCGACGAGGCCGTGGACCTCCTCCACGACGAGCGCCACCGTCGGCGCGCCGTCGAGGATCACCATCATCGCGTCGAGCGACTGCGCGGGCGCGCCGCCGAGCCGCACGCCGAGGTCGACGGCGAGCGCGGGCCGTCCGCGCCAGACGAAGCTCCCGAGCAGCCACGGCGCCGCGCCGGGGACCTTGTCGAAGGCCACGCGGCGCGCGAGCTCGGCGGCCCGGGCGGCGGGCAGGAGCACCCGGCCACCGGCCACGCCGGCGACCAGGTACAGGCCCGGGAGGTGCTCCCCCGGCCCGAGCGCCACGAGCCCCGCGCGAACGCGCTGATACTCCCGCTCGATCGCGCGGAGCTCCTCCACGAGCGCGCGGCGCTCTGCTCCGGTCACCCTCATGCCCGCCCCTGGCGTGCGACTCGTGGTGCTCACGCTTCGGGCCCGGGCGTGCCGCTCACTTGCCGTTCGCGAGGGTCTTCGTCACGCGGACGAGGTCGTCGCGGGCATGGCGGACGTCGTCCCAGTCCGCGGGCTTCGCGGCCTCGAAGCCCTGCTTCATGTTGAGCGTCTCGAGGATGCCCTTGTTGGCGGGATCCTTCGCGAACGCCACGAGGGCCTTCTGGACCTTGGCGACCACGTCGGCCGGGACGTCCTTGCGCGCGGCGAACGGGAGCGGCGAGTACGCCTTCGTGGTGTAGAGGATGCGGAGCTGGGCGCGATCCTCCTTGGGGAGGAGCTCGAAGGTGCGCGTGAGCCCCCCGGAGGCGACCGCCTTGCCCTGCAGCACGGCCTGGTAGCCCGCCTCGTGCGAGCCGGCGACCACGACCTTCACGTCCTTCTGGAGATCGAGCCCGCCCTCCTTCTGGATCGCGAAGAGCGGGAGGACCGCGGCGCCGAACGAGCCCGCGCTCGGGATCGCGACGGTCGAGCCCTTGAGGTCCGCGAGGCGGGAGAGCTTGCTGTCCTTGGCGACGACGAGCACGCCCACGGTCTTCGCGCCGACCTCGCGCGCGAAGGCGGTGTACTGGTCGTCCTGCTGAACGTAGGCGAGGGTGTTGTGGTAGTAGAACGGGTACGCGGCCGCCTTCGCGCGCGCCCCGAACTCGGAGATGTTCGGCGCGGTGACGAAGCGGAGCTTCACCCCCGACATCTCGCTCAGCTTGTCCAGGAACGGCACCCACTGCTCCGCGACCTTCGCCGTCGCCACCTGGGGCAGGACGCCGAAGTCGTAGACGGGCTGCTCCGCGCGGGCGGGACCGGCCGCCGCGGTGAGGGCGCCGGCGAGCAGCGCCGCGATCCCGGCCTTCAGTGCTCTCTTCTTGCGAACCATGGGTACCTCCTCCGTTCAGCTGCGGTAGCGCTCCGCGAGGCGCGTGAGCCGGCTGGAGACGGCCTTGAGCCGCTCCGCCGCGCGCCTCGTCTCTTCACTTCCGGCCACGTTGCCCTCGGCGGCCTGCGCGAGCTGCGCCAGGGCTCCCACGATCTCGTTCACGCCGCTCGCCTGCTGGCGCGAGCTCTCCGCGATCTGGCGCGCCGCGGTCGCCGACTCGCGGCAGACGTTCGCGAGGTTGCCGATGGTCGCGCCCGCCCGCCGCGCCAGCGCCGCGGTGGAGCGCGCCTTCTCGCTGCCCTGCTGGGTGGCGGCCGCGGCGGCCTCGCTGCTCTCGGCGATCTCGCCGAGGAGCTTCGGGACCTCTCCGGCGGTGGCGCTCGACTGCTCCGCCAGCGCGCGCATCTCGCGCGCGATCACCGAGAAGCTCGCGCCGCTCTCCGCCGAGCGCGCCGCCTGGATCGCCGCGTTGAGGGCGAGCACGTTCGAGCGGAGGGCGAGGTCCTTGACCTTCCCGATGATGTCGCCGATCTCGCCCACGCGCGTCGAGAGCGCGCCGAGGCGCGTGGCGATGGCGGAGACCTGCTGCTCGACGTGGGTCGTGCTGCCGACCGCCTCCTCCACGATGCCCTCGCCGGCGCGCGACGACTCCTCGGCCGTCTGCGTCACGGTGATCACGCGATCCGCCTGCTCGATGGCCGCGCTCGAGGTCTGCGCGATCTCCTGGGTCGAGGCGTTCATCTCGGCGACCGCGGCGGACTGCTGCGCGGCCATGGCGGCCTGCCGCGTCGCCGCGCCCAGCATGGTGTCGGACTCCTGCGCGAGCGTCGCCGCGGCCTCCTTGAGCTCGCCGAGCATCGACTGCAGCTCCGCGACCATGTGCGCGAAGCTGCGCCCGAGATCCGCGACCTCGTCGCTCCCGGAGCGCCGCACGTCCTGGCGCAGATTCCCCTGGGCGATCCCGAGGGCCGCCTGCGAGAGCTCCATGAGGGGCTTCGTGGTGAAGCGCGCGATGGGGAACATCGCGAGGAGACAGGCGATGAAGACGACGGACGCGAGCGTCAGCGCGCGGCGGCTCGCGTCGGCGATCTGGCTCCTCAGGTCTGCGTAGGGGAAGCCGATCTCCACCGAGCCGAGCACCTTCACGCCGGCGTCTCCGGCTGCCCCGGCGCCGAGCGCCTCCTCGAGCCCGAGGGGATCGAGGTACTGCGCGTCGGACTTGGCCTTGAAGGTCACGAGCGCGACCACGTGCAGCACCTGCCGGCCGCCCACGGTCACCTCGCGCTCGAGGAGCCGGCTCCCGAGATCCAGGTCGGCGAGCTTCGTCGCCTCCGGGCGGGCGACGCCGAAGTCGTCCTTCACTGCCTCGGCCAGCGACCGGCCGCGCTCGTCGCGCACGATCACGTAGGCCGCGCCGGGCACGTCGCCCAGCGTCGCCGCCGTGAGCGCCTCGAGCCCGGCCGTGTCCTGCGCGAAGAGCAGCGTCGCCGAGGTGTTCGCCACCGTGAGGGCCGCAAGGCGGCCGCGGCTCGTGAGCTCCCGCTCGAGCAGCTTCTCCACCTCGCGCCCGAAGGAGATCGCCAGGATGATCGCCACGATCGCAGTGGACGCCCCGGCGATCGCCACGATCTTGAGGCTCAGGCCGAACCGAGACCTCCGGGCCGCCTCGAGCACTCGGGGGGACGCATCGCGCCCGGACGTGCTCGCCGCTGTCTGCATGTGCGCCACCTCTGATGAACGCCGCTCGTGCTCACGGAGCCCCCCGGTCCGTCTCGCCGGTGCGGAGCATTTTCCAGCGAGTGAACGAACCCTAATCGCGTGACAGCCCCTGCGTCAAATCCCCCGCGCCCCTTTCCGGCTCCACCCCAGACGCTCCGTGTGCGCGCCGCCGTCTCACTGTCGGTCGCTTTCCGACACCCGCGCCCAAACACCCGCCGTTTGCGCAAAAAGCAATTTGTCCCACGAATCCCCCAATCGACTGAGTCCACACTTCGCAGTACGCTCCGCAAATCATCTCTCGGTGTGAATCATCACCGAACGCCTCACCATACGAACCGAAGGGGATCTCATGAAGACTCGCAACCCTCTGCGCTCGGCGGGCACCGCGCTCCTCGCCGGCGTCCTCGCGCTCGCGGCGACGCCCGCGCTCGCGACGGACATCTACTTCCGCAGCTTCAGCACCGCCGCCGCGATGGGGCCGCCGGCCGACGACTACGGCGTGAAGCTTGCGAGCATCACGGACCTCACGCTCGGCCCGGCCGGCCGGGTCAACTTCGTGAAGCTGCCCGGCATCCCCGCCGTCCCCTCGCAGTTCAAGGGCGACATCGTCGCCGCCGTCGGAGCGGGCGCGATCGGCGGCGGGTTCGACGCCGCGTACAACTCGGGCAGCGAGCTCAACAAGACCTGGGGCTTCCTCTTCAACTCGGGCGTGCCGTTCGGCCCCGGCTTCGACGAGTACCTGGGCTTCCTCTTCGGCAAGTCCGTCGACGACGGGCAGCGCTCCGGCCTCGAGCTGCTCCAGTCCATCCTCGACGCCAACAACCGGAACGTCGTCGTCCTCCCGATCGTCGGCAACGCCGAGCAGCTCTCCGGCTACTTCTACGAGCCCATCGGGGACGCCGGCAGCACGAAGGGCATCGGCCTCGCCGGCCTGTGCCAGCGGAACTGGACGCTCCGCTACCTCCCGCCCGGCGAGTACACCCTCAACCGCGCCTGCGACGACCTCGTGGCTCGCGGCGTCATCCCCGCGAAGAACCTCAAGTTCATCGCGCCGATCCCCGGCGGCGGCTCGCTCGTCGACGCGGTGAAGAACGGCTACCTGCAGGGCTTCGAGTTCGCCACCCCGCTCGACGACGTCTCGCAGCTCTTCAACACCGCCGACAACCCGGGCACGGTGGGCATCCGCTACGTCCACTTCCCGGGCTGGCAGCAGCAGTTCCTCATCACCTGGATGATCGTCAACAAGCAGGTGTGGAACTCGCTGAGCCTCGCGCAGCAGACCCTCGCGTACAGCGTGGCCCGTGACCACGTGCTCTCGTCGTACGGCGAGAACATGCGCCAGCAGGGCGCGGCGCTGAAGTACATCCTCGACGTCAACCGCTACGACGCGGACCCCAACAACGACATGGTGCTCGTGAAGTGGCCGAAGGCGGACCAGGAGCTGATGATCCAGTCCACGATCGCGATGCTCAACGATCGCGCCAATGACCCGGCGCTGCCGTCGGGGGACCGGACCGACTACAAGACGGTCCTGGAGGCGCTCCGCAAGTACGTCGCCACGACCGACATCTACTGGGACGACCGGAAGGTCGAGTCGAAGATCCGCTTCGACGGCTGGACGAACTCCTCCGGCGAGGCCTGGCAGGGCAAGAACGCCGCGAAGTAGCGGTCGCAGCCATTGGTGGCAGTCCGGCGGCCGTTCCCTCGCGGGAGCGGCCGCCGTCGTCTTCGCGGCCGGGGCGTCACAGCCCTTCGGCAGGGAGCGAGAGGCGCACGAGGACGTCGGCCTTCACGCGAAGCGTCCCGAGCATCGCGGTGTAGGGCTTCACCCCGAACGACGGCTGGTGGAGCGGCACCTCCGCGACGAGCCGCTCGCCGTCGCGGCGCACCGGCACCTCGATCGGCCGGGTCACCCCGGCGAGCGTGAGCGTGCCGCGGACCTCGTAGCCCCCCTCGCGGCGGGACACGCCCGTCGAGGTGAAGCGGATCTCCGGGAAGCGCCGCGCGCGCAGGACGGTGGCGGCGATCGTCTCCTCGATCTCGCGCGCGTCGGACCCGCGGAGCGCTCCCGCGAGCGGGCGGCCGTCGCGCATCGCCCCGACCACGCGCAGCGACGCCGGATCGAAGCGGGCGGTGACCGAAGGGACGGCCGGGTCGACGACCAGGTCGAAGGCGGTGACGTCCAGCAGGAGGTCGTGCGCGAGGGCGGAGAGCGCCCCCTCGCGGAAGGTGAGGACCTCGCAGCGGGCCGCGCCGGGTCCGAAGGTCCTCGCCGAGCTCGCCGCCGTCTCCGCCATGGCCGGCAGGATGCGACTGCGTCTCCGCGGCGGCAAGGAGGACGGGCCGCGGCGGACCCGCAGCACGGCACGGATGGGGCTCCCGGGGCGCTCCGGGTTGCAGGTTAGTTGGTACTTACTTACAAGCCGGGCATGGCCCAGCTCCCGGAACCGACCCGCGAACGGAAGCCCACCGAGGACCGCCGGCGCGAGATCGCCGACGCCGCGCTGCGCGTGATCGCCGACCAGGGGGTCGGCCGCTTCACCGCCCTCGCGATCGCGCGCGAGGTGGGCGTCACCGACGCGGCGCTGTTCCGGCACTTCCCGACGAAGGAGGCCATCGTCCTCGCCGCCATCGATCGCGTCGGCGAGCTCCTGTTCGAGGCGTTCCCGCCGCAGGACGCGGATCCGATCGAAAGGCTCGGCAGGTTCTTCCGCCAGCGCGTGGCCGTGATCCGCGGCCGCCCCGGCATCGCGCGGCTGTTCGCGTCGGAGGAGCTCGCGCACGCGGCGCCGGCCGCGGGCGCGGCGCGGCTCGCGGAGTTTCGCGGCCGGTCCACCGGCTTCGTCCGCGCCTGCATCGCCGAGGCGACGCAGCGCGGCGCCCTCGCCCCGGGCCTCGGCGTGGAGGAGGCCTCGCTCGTGGTGCTGGGCGCGCTCCTCGCCCTGGCCCACTCGCGCGCCGTCCCACCGGGCGACGTCGCCGATCTCCCCGAGCGCGTCTGGAGCACGCTCGAGACGTTCCTCCGCGGAGCGGGTCCCCGCCCGCGGAGCGCGGCCCGCCGTCCGCCGCCTCTCATGCGACGGCGCTCAACCCCGAAGTCCAAGCGAGGTGACCTCCCATGAAGATGAAGCTGCTGCTGCTGCCGCTCGCCCTGTCCGCCCTCCTCTCCCCCGCCCTCGCGCGCGCGCACTGCGACACGCTCGACGGGCCGGTGGTCGTCGCCGCCCGGTCCGCCCTCGAGTCGGGCCAGCTGAACACCGTGCTCGCCTGGGTCCCGGCCTCAGGCGAGGCCGAGATCCGGGAGGCCTTCGCCAAGGCCCGCGCGGCCCGCAAGTCCGGCAAGGAGGCCCGCGAGGTGGCCGACCGCTGGTTCTTCGAGACCCTGGTCCGCGTTCACCGCGCCAGCGAGGGCGCGCCGTACACCGGCCTCAAGCCCGCGGGCGAGGTCGAGCCCGCCGTGGCGGTGGTCGACCAGGCGATCGCCAAGGGCGATCCCAGGGCCATCGACGCATTCCTCCGGGACGCCGTGCACGGTGGGCTCGAGGCCCGCTGGCGCAAGCTCGCGGCCGAGAAGCCGCCGGCGAACGACGTCGCCGCCGGCCGGCGCTGGGTGGCCGCCTACGTCCCGTTCGTCCACTGGGTCGAAGGGGTGAACAAGGCGGCGGCGGGCCCCGACGCGCACGGGCACGCCGGAGCGGCCGAGGCCGCCGGCGCTGCCGAGCACGCGCAGCGCGAGCCGGCGCGCGGCGCCGGCCCCCAACACGTCCACTAGGGCCGCGCGCACCTTCCCCGGGTGCGAACGAAGACACCAGGCGGCCTCCCCGAGCTCCGAGGGAGGCCGCCCCGGCCGCGCTCCGTCATAAGCTTCTCTCCGACGGGAGGGACGCATGCGGCTCGGCAACGGGGATCGCTCGAACGTGGAGGACCGGCGTGGGCTCGGTGGAGCGGGCTTGCGCCTGGGGCTCGGCGGCACGCTCGTCGTGGCCGCCCTGAGCCTCATCTTCGGACGGGACTTCCTCTCGATGGTGGGCGGCGGCGGCGAGGCGCCCGCGTCGCCCGAGCAGGTCGAGCTGCGCAAGGCGGGCGAGGCCCCGCTCGAGGACGTGGCGGTCGCGTCGTTCAACGACGCGCAGGAGGTCTGGGGCCGCGAGCTCGGCCAGCGCTACCGGCCGTCCAGGCTCGTGCTCTTCTGGGACGGGACGCGCTCCGGCTGCGGCGACGCCTCGTCGGCGATGGGGCCCTTCTATTGCCCGCTCGACGAGAAGGTCTACATCGACCTCGGGTTCTACCGCGAGCTCGCGCGCCGCTTCGGGGCACCGGGGGAGTTCGCTCAGGCCTACGTCATCGCCCACGAGGTCGGTCACCACGTGCAGCACGTCCTCGGGATCGCGCCGCGCGTGCGCGAGGCGCAGGAGCGCGACCCCTCGAGACGGAACGCGCTCTCCGTCCGGATGGAGCTCCAGGCCGACTGCCTCGCCGGCGCGTGGGCCAGGTCGGTGGGCGACCGGGGACGGCTCGATCCCGGGGACGTCGAGGCCGGCCTCCGCGCGGCGGCGGCGGTCGGCGACGACCGGATCCAGCGGACGACGACCGGGAGCGTGCGCCCGGAGCGCTTCACCCACGGCACGGCCGAGCAGCGCGCGCGCTGGTTCCGGCGCGGCTACGACACGGCGTCGCTCGACGCGTGCGACACGTTCGGCGGCGGTGCGGTCTCCGCGGAGGGCGAAGCCGGGCGCGCGCCGGGCGCGCGTGGCGCGCGGGCCGCCCCGGAGCCGTAGCGCGACCCGAAGGCGGAGAAGTCCCGTCTCGCCGCTCAGCTCGCCGGCTGGAACGTCGCGGTCACCGTCCTGGCGCTCGTGACCGCCACCGAGCAGACCGGGCCGGAGACGCTGGTGCAGCCGGACCAGGAGGTGAAGACCGAGCCCGCCTCCGGCACGGCCGTGAACGTCACCACCTGCGCAGGGATCGTGTTCGCGACGCTCACCGTGCACACGCCGCTCACGCAGGTGAGCCCGTCACCCGCGACGCTGCCCTTCCCCATGCCCGTGGTCCGCGTCGTCACCGTGTACGTCGCCGGCTGGAACGTCGCCGTCACCGTCCTGGCGCTCGTGACCGCCACCGAGCAGACCGGGCCGGAGACGCTCGTGCAGCCGGACCACGACGTGAAGACCGAGCCCGTCTCCGGCATCGCCGTGAACGTCACCACCTGGGCGGGGCTCGTGTTCGCCACGCTCACGGTGCACACGCCGCTCACGCAGTTGAGCCCGTCGCCCGCGACGCTGCCCTTCCCGATCCCCGTGGTCCGCGTCGTCACCGTGTAGGTGGCCGGCTGGAACGTCGCGGTGACGGTCTTCGCGCTCGTGACCGCCACCGAGCAGACCGGGCCGGAGACGCTGGTGCAGCCGGACCACGACGTGAAGACCGAGCCCGTCTCCGGCACGGCCGTGAACGTCACCACCTGGGCCGGGTTCGTGTTCGCCACGCTCACCGTGCACACGCCGCTCACGCAGGTGAGCCCGTCGCCCGCGACGCTGCCCTTCCCGATCCCCGTGGTCCGCGTCGTCACCG
>NZ_JALCYY010000034.1 GCF_022690685.1 Anaeromyxobacter terrae
CCGCGACCCCGACCCCGACCGCGACCGCGACCGCGACCGCGACCGCGACCCCGACCCCGACCGCGACCGCGTCCCCGACCCCGACCCCCGCCGCCGCTCCAGCTCCCGTCCCCGTCGCGCCCACGGCCGCCGTGGCAGAGAGGCTCGCGCAGGGCGATCGTGCGTTCGGGGCGGGCGACCTCCGCGGCGCGCTCTTCGCCTATCAGGACGCGGTCTACCTCCAGCCCGGGTACGCCTTCGCGCGCGTGAAGCTCGGGCGTGCCTACCTCGCGCTTCGTTATCCGGCGCAGGCCATCGCGCAGGGGGAGCTCGCGCTCGCGGCCGATCCAGGCAGCGACGACGCGCGCCGCCTGCTCGAGGAGGCGCGCGCTCCCCGCGCGGCCGCGCCCGTCGCGCCGGCCTCGCCTTCGGCGCAGCCCGCGCCCGCTGCAGCGCCCGCGGCGCCCGCCCCCGCCATTCCGGCGGGCGCGACGGTCGTCGTCGTGATGCCCGCGGGGGCGGCGCCCGGAACGACCACGATCGCGCTGCCGTCCGCTCCCACCTCGGCGCCGCCCGCTCCCCAGCCGCGTACCTACCGCCTGACGGCGGATCCATCCGAAGCGCCCGCAGCCGTTCCGGCGCCCGGGGGGGCGTACGCCGGCGGCCCCACCGCCGCGCAGCGCTACCGGAGCGCGCTCGAGCTCGTAGCGCGCCGCGACTACGGCGGGGCGATCGCGCAGCTCGACGAGGCGATCGCCCTCGAGCCGCGGCTCGCGGTCGCGTACACGGCCCGTGCGAGCGCCAAGTTCGGGCAGGGCCGGTTCCGCGACGCGGCCGACGACTACAAGGCCGCGCTCGGGCTCGACCCCGCGCTCGGGACCCCGCTGTACGGTCTCGCCGAGTGCTACCGGCTCCTCGGCGATCCGCTCGCGGCCGATCTCTATCGCCGTTACTCCGCGAGCCGCGCCCGGGACGTGCGCGAGGAGCTGCGCTCGATCGCGCGCGCCCGCGCGGACGAGCTCTCCCGGCGCTGAACGGACCGCGCCGTCCCGCCCCGGCTCTCTGGCGCCCCGCTGAGGGCGATCGTCGCTCGACGCGGGCGAGCGCGGGTCCGCCCCCCAGGTCCGCCCCCTTTCGTCCCCAGCCGTCCGTCTGGCCCACCTCCGCCGGCGGCCGTACACTTGGGGCATGGACGCGGCGCGGATCTACAAGACGCGCCTGCCGCTCCGGATCGCGGTCGCCACGGCGGGCACGTTCTGGTTCGGCGTGCTCGTCGTGCTCCTCGGCGCCCCCGGCGCGGAGCCACGCGCGGTGCTCGGCGCGACGCTGTTCGTCGCCTTCTTCGCCGCGTTCACGCTCGTGTACAGCCGCACGTCGATCACGGTGACCGACGAGGGCATCGTCGCCGCGACCCCGTTCAGCCGCCGTCCAGTGCGCTTCGAGGAGATCCGCGAGATCGTGGTGCAGGACGGGCTCGGCGGGCGGGTATATGCCTTGTTCACGCCGCGGGGGCGCGTCCAGTTCACGAGCCTCTTCGCTCGCCACCGCGAGCTGTTCGAGCTGCTCCTCGAGCGGGCCGACCTCTCGCCCCAGCGGCTCCGGCGCTGAAGGTCAGGACGCGAGCGCGAGCACCGCGGCGGAGAGCCCGAGGAGCGCCGCGGCGGTGAGGTGCGCGAGCGGGGGCCGCGGCCCCTTTGGCGCAGGGGCATCGCTCGCTTCGGCCACGGCGACGCACGCGCGGGGGCTGGGACCGACCAGGGCGAGGATCGTGTCCCCCAGGGTGATCTCATCGCCGTCGCGGAGCACCCAGGGGCGGCGCTCGATCCGCATGCCGTTCACCCTGAGCCCGTTCTTGGACTCGAGGTCCTCGATCGTGGCGCCCTCGGCCTCGAGGCGCAGCCGCGCGTGACGGCGCGACGCCTGCGCGTCGGCGACGCGGATCGCGGCCGCTCGTCCGCGCCCCAGGATCTGCTCCACGACGAGCGGGTGTCGCACGCCCGCCTCGGCGCCCGTGAGGACGACGAGGTGCGCGCCGGTGACCGGCGACTCCGCGCTCGCCGCGGCATCCTGGAGCAGCGCCGCCGCAGCGGCGCGGGTGCCTTCCGGGGCCACGCGAGCCGGGAGGGCGATGCGCTGGCCGCCGACCTCGACCGCCTCGCCGGGGCGGAGCAGCCGGCGTGCGCCGGCGGGCAGGGGCCGCCCCGCCGCGCGGGCGCCCGCCACGCACGCTTCCACGATCACGCCGGCCGCGCAGGGCCGGAGGCGGACCGCGCCGGGGGGCGCGCCAGGCAGGGGGATGTCGTCGGCGCGCGATCCGCCGGCGGTTGCGGGCGAGGAGAGGTCGCGCCGCTCGGGCTCGGCGCCGGTTCGCTGGAGCAGGATGGCCTGTCGCACGGGCGCGTGGGGATCCAGCGCGCGTGCCAGCCGTCAACGCCGCCGGGGCGCCGGATCTCGCGCGGTTGGGCGGGCGGGCGGCGCCGCGATGGGCCGCGCCGCGAACGGCAGGGCGCGCGGTCGGCCTCGGCGGATGGGGATGGGGACCCTCACGAGTCGGAGCCGACGTGCCAGCGGCTCTCGGCCCGCGAGCGTTCGGACGGGTCGCCCTCGAAGCGCAGGTATCCGTTCAGCTCGAGGGTGTCGACGAGCGTCTCGGCCTCGAACTCGCCGATGCCGAGCTCGTGCACGAGGACGTCGCGGAAGTAGCTCCGGCCCCGGAGGTACCCGACGGGAGGCTCGGTCGGCGGGATGTGACGGCGGATCCGCTCGGCGACGTCGGCCAGGTCGAAGTCCTCGATGCCCACAGGCAACCCTAGGGGCGCTCGCGCAGGATCGCCAGGGGGTCGAGGGCGGCCGAAGCGGGCACGCGGAGGACGCGGTGCCCGTCCGAGAGCAGCCGGACCGCTCCCTCGTCGGTCCGGAGCACCCTGGCGCCCACCGCACGCCACCGCTCCACCGCCGCCGCGTGCGGGAAGCCGAAGCGGTTGTCGCGGCCGAGGCTCACGACGGCGAGCGCTGGACGCACCGCCCGGGTGAACGCGTCGCTCGAGGACGTCCGGCTGCCGTGATGCGGCACCTTCACGACGTCGGCGCCGAGCCCGCCCCGTGCCACCGCTGCCGCCTCGCCCGCCCCCTCGACGTCGCCGGGGAACAGGAACGCGGTGGCCCCGTAGGCCACGCGCAGCACGAGCGAGGCGTCGTTCGCGCCGAGCCCTTCGCGGTCCCCCCCGACCACATCGAAGCGGACGCCGGCCCGCTCCCAGCCGTCGCCCGGCGCGAGCGGTACGGGCGCCAGCGCCGCGAGCACGCGAGCCGCCTCGCCCTCCGCGGGCGCACCGTTCGAGAACACGAGATCGATCGGGATCGCTCCGGCGACGGCGGCGAGGCCGAGCACGTGGTCCGGGTGCGGATGCGACACGAACGCCGCGGCGAGCCGGGCGACGCCGAGATCGCGGAGCAGCGGGACGAGGTCGCGCGCCCCCGGGTCCGCGCCGCCGTCCGGGGCGCCGCCGGCGTCCACCAGCACGGCGCTGCCGTCCGGGAGCCGGAGGAGCGCCGCGTCCCCCTGGCCCACCGACACGAACAGGACCTCCAGCCCGCCTCGCTCCTCGGCCGCGGCGGAGCGCAGGTGGGCCGGGGCGAGGAGCGCCGTCACCGCCGCGGCGGCGGCCGCGAGCCGGCGGGTGCCGCGCGTTCGCGTCGCGACGACCGCCGCGACGTAGAAGCCGACGACGCCCGCGAGGCCCGGCGAGCCGACGCCGACCGCCGCGAGCCGCGGCGCCGCGGCTGCGTCCGACACGGCGAGGAGCGCGGTGGCGAGGGGGCGCGCCGCGACGAGGACGAGGGCCCCGAGCGCCGGGGCGGCCGCGGCGGCGAGCGCCGCGAGCGTGGCCGCGATCGTGAGCGCCGACCCGACCGGCACCGCGGCGACGTTGGCGAGGAGCCCGAGCGCGGGGAGCTGGCGGAAGTGGAAGGCGAGGACCGGCGCGGCCGCGAGCGAGGCGGCTGCGCTCGCGCAGGCGCCCGCGACGACCGGCTCGAGGAGGCGCGCGCGCCAGGTGCCGGGACGTGGCCTCTCGAGCGGGAGCGCGCGCCGGAGCGGCCCCGCCCAGGCGACCAGGCCGGCGACCGCCGCGAACGAGAGCTGGAGCGACACGTCGAGCGCTCCGCCTGGATCCGCCGCGAGGAGGGCGATCGCCGCGAGCGCGAGCGTGTTCGCGCCGTCCGGCTCGCGGTCGAGCGCGGTGCCGGCGAGGAGCACGGCCGAAGCGAGGACGGCGCGCAGCACGGGCGGGCCGGCGCCGGTCGCGATCGCGTAGACGAGCGCGACGGGGAGGGCGAGCGCCGCCGCGATGCGGCGCGGGTCGGCTCGGGCTGCGAGCGTGTCCACGCGGAGCAAGAGCGCGCGGAGCAGGCGCTCCAGCCCGAACGCGACCACGACGAGGTGCATCCCCGAGACGGCGAGCACATGGGCGAGGCCGCTCCGGGCGAACGACGCGCTGGTCTCCGGATCGAGCCCGCCCCGGTCGCCGGCGCCGATGGCGCGTACGACCCCCGCCTCTCGGGCCGGCAGCGCGCGCGTCGCCGCCTCGGCGAGCCGCTCGCGCCCGCGCTCGAGCCAGCTCGGCGCACGCGCCGGTCGGGTCCGGACCGCGGGCGTGGTCGCGAGCGCCTGGTGCGCGATGCCGCTCGCCGCGAGCCTCGCGCGCACGTCACGTCCGCCGGGGTTCCGCGCCTCTGGAGGCTGCCGGAGCACGGCGCGGAGCCGCACCTCGTCGCCGAGACCGAGCGGCCAGGGGGCGGGCGGGGCGAGCACCTCCAGGGCGCGTCCCTCGGGCGTGCGGAGCCGGAAGCGGACCCGGTCGTCGAGCCGCTCCGGGACCGACGCGATCCGTCCGCCTAGCGACTCCACCCGAGGCGGCGGCGGGCGTGCGGGGAGGCCCAGGCGAGGACGCGTCTCCGCTTGCGAGCGCGCTGCCGCCTCCCCGGCGAGCGCGAGCGCGCGCTCCGCTGCCCACCAGCCCGCGACGCCGAACGCCGCCGGGGCGAGCGGCGGCGACGCGCCGAGGAGCAAGAGCGAGGCGATGGGCGCAGGAAAGCGCGCGCCGTGCAGGCCGATCGCGACGCCCGCGACGAGGCCGAGCGCCGGCGCGACGAGCGGGCGCGGGGGGCTCATCGGCCCGCACCGGACCCCCAAAGGGGCGGCACGAGAAGAAATCTGAATTCCGTAGTGTTATTGAGCGGAACGGAGGCTTGTGATACCCTCCGGCGATCAAGCTCCCGCCCTGGCCTCGACCGTTCCGGTCGGCTCCCGGGAAGGCTCAGGGAGCGGAGGAAGGAATGCCCGCAACGCAGGCTACTCAGGTGGCCCCGAATTTCAAGGTCGGGGACAAGGCGGTCTACCCCGGACAGGGGGTCGGCGAGGTCATGGGGATCGAGCACAAGGAGGTCGCCGGCCAGCGGCAGTCCTTCTACGTGCTCCGGATCCTCGAGAACGGGATGAAGATCATGATCCCGATGAACAAGGTCGGCTCGGTCGGCCTGCGCGAGATCATCGGGGAGAAGGACGTCCGCCGCGTCTACACCATCCTCCGGGAGAAGGAGGTCTCGGTCGACTCGACGACCTGGAACCGCCGCTACCGGGAGTACATGGACAAGATCAAGACCGGCAGCGTCTTCGAGATCGCCGAGGTCCTGCGCGACCTGTACCTGCTCCGCTCCGACAAGGACCTCTCCTTCGGCGAGCGGAAGATGCTCGACACCGCTCGGTCGCTGCTCATCAAGGAGCTCGCGATCGCGAAGGAGGTCGGCGAGGACGACGTCGAGCAGGACCTGAAGAAGATCTTCAACTGTTGACCGGCCGCCCGGGCGCGATGGCGCCCGGGCGTACCTCATGCGACCGCCGCACGGACGCCCGTCCGCGCGGCGGTTGCGTATCGGCGCGCTCGCGCGCGGATGTCGGGGAGCCGCAGTCACGTGTGTGGCGGCGGTAGCAGGGGCGGTGCCAGCGCCCGCTTCGCGGGCGAGGAGATCGGGATGATCCGCGGCGAGCGGGTGGCAGCGATCCTGGCGGCGGGCGGCTCCGGCGTGCGCGCCGGGGTGCGGAAGCAGTGGCTCGAGGTCGGGGGCGAGACGGTCCTGCGGCGCGCCGCGCGCGCGCTCGCCGGCTGCGACGCCGTCGACGAGCTCGTGGCGGTGGTCCCCGCCGGCGAGGAGGAGCGCGGGCTCGTCGAGGTGGACGGGCTCGGAAAGCCGGCGCGGGCCGTGGCCGGGGGCGTCGCGCGCGCCGACTCGGTGCGGAACGGCGCGCGGGCGGCCGAGGGCTGCGCGATCGTGCTCGTGCACGACGCCGCCCGGCCGTTCGCGACCCCGGACCTCGCGGCGCGCGTGGCCGAGGCCGCGGCGCGGGACGGCGCCGCTCTCGCGGCGCTCCCGGTCACGGACACCGTGAAGCGAGCCGCCCCGCGTTCCGATGCGGCGGCGGCAGCGCACGTCGAGGCGACGCTCGACCGGCGCGCGCTCTGGCTCGCGCAGACGCCGCAAGGTTTCCGGCGCGCCCTGCTCCTCGAGGCGTTCGAGCGGGCCGGGGCGGGCGCGGCGGAGGCGACGGACGAGTGCGCGCTCGTCGAGGCGATGGGGGCGCCGGTGACGCTCGTCCCCGGCGAGCCGGGCAACTTCAAGATCACCGGGCCGGAGGACGTCGCTCGGGCGCGGGCCGCCCTCGAGGCGCCCGTGGCGATGGGGGTCGGCTACGACACCCATCGGTTCGCGGAGGGGCGCAGGCTCGTGCTCGGCGGCGTCGAGTTCGAGGGGGACGGCCTCCTCGGCCACTCCGACGCGGACGTCTGCGCGCACGCGATCGGCGACGCGATCCTGGGCGCGGCCGGCCTCGGTGACCTCGGCCGCCACTTCCCGGACACCGACCCGCGCTGGAAGGGCGTCTCGTCGCTGGCGCTGCTCCGGGAGATCGCCGCGAAGGCGGCCGGCCGCGGCTTCCGGGTGGGGAACTGCGACGTGACGCTCGCGGCGCGGCGGCCCAAGATCGCGCCGCGCGGCGAGGAGATGCGCGCGCGGCTCGCCGAGGCGCTCGGCGTCGCGCCCGCGCAGATCAACGTCAAGGCAACGACAGGCGAGGGGATGGGCTTCGTCGGGCGCGGGGAGGGGATCGCCGCGCACGCCGTCGCGCTCCTCGTCAGAGTGCGGTAGGAGAGGCAACCGATGCCCATCGTCATCTCCGACACTCTCACCGGCACGAAGCGCGAGCTCGTGTCCATCGAGCCCGGCAAGATCCGCTTCTACGCCTGCGGCCCCACGGTCTACGACTCGGCGCACGTCGGCCACGGTCGCAGCTACGTCGTGTGGGATCTCGTCGTGAGGCACCTGCGCGCGCGCGGCTACGACGTGCGGTACGTCCGGAACTTCACGGACGTCGACGACAAGATCATCCGCCGCGCGAACGAGCGGGGCGAGGATCCCGTGAAGCTCGCGGCCCGCTTCGCCCACGAGTTCGACGAGGACATGGACGCGCTCGGCAACCTCCGCCCGGACGTGGCGCCCAAGGTCTCCGAGCACATCCCCCAGATCGTCGCGATGATCGCGACGCTCGTGGAGAAGGGGTTCGCGTACGCGGCGGCGAACGGCGACGTGTACTACTCGGTGCGCGCCTTCCCCGATTACGGGCGCCTCGCCAAGCGGAACCTCGACGATCTGCTCTCCGGCGCCCGCGTCGATCCGGGCGAGGCGAAGCGCGACCCGCTCGACTTCGCGCTCTGGAAGGCGGCGAAGCCGGGCGAGCCGTCGTGGGACTCGCCCTGGGGCCGCGGCCGCCCGGGCTGGCACATCGAGTGCTCGGCGATGACCCTCGCCCACCTCGGCGTGCCCATCGACCTGCACGGCGGCGGCAAGGACCTCGTCTTCCCGCACCACACGAACGAGATCGCCCAGTCCGCCGCGGCGGTGGGCGACGGCAGGACGGCGGAGAGCTTCTGCCGGAGCTGGATGCACCACGGCTTCGTCGAGATCGACAACGAGAAGATGTCGAAGTCGCTCGGCAACTTCTTCACGCTCCGCGACGTGCTCGAGAAGTTCGATCCCGAGGCCGTGCGCCTCTTCTACCTCGGCACGCACTACCGCAACCCGATCAACTACTCGGACGCGATCCTCGCGGAGGCCGAGCGGCGCCTGAACTACTTCTACGAGACGCTCGAGAAGGTGGACGCGATCTCGGAGGGGACCTCGCCCGCGGGGGAGGGCGGCGCCGTCGTCGACACCGCGCGCCGCGCGCTCGACGACGACTTCAACGCGCCGCAGGTGCTCGCCGCGCTCGCCGAGGCCTTCACCGCGGCGAACGCCCTCGCGGATCGCAAGGGGAAGAAGGCGCCCGAGGATCGCGCGCGGCTCGCCGCGTTCGCCCGGGACGTCCGCGAGGTCGGCACGACGCTCGGGCTCGTGCAGCGCCGGCCGGCGGAGGCGCTGCGCGCGATCCGCGCGAAGGCGGCCGCGCGGCGCGGGATCGATCCGGCGGCGGTGGAGGCGAGGCTCGTCGAGCGCGCCGAGGCGCGCAAGGCACGGGACTTCGCGCGGGGGGACGCGATCCGCGACGCGCTGCTCGCCGAGGGGGTCGCGATCATGGACGGGCCGCAGGGCACGACCTGGAAGGTCGAGTAGCCGCGGTCCCGGCGCGTCGTCGGCGGGCGCACCGGCAGTGCCGGGCGTGCCCGCCGAGCGCTGCGGTCACTCCTCGAGCTTCGGCTGGGGCCCGGGGATGATCCCGGCGATGTCCGGGTCCTCGCCCGGTGCGAGGGGGCCGCGGTCCACCTTCTCGCGCTTGCGCTGCTCCTTCTTCTCGTCCTTGCGGCGCTGCTTGTCGCGGCGCGCCGCCTCCTTCTGCCTCTTGGTCGCTCCGGGGTTGAAGGCCATCGCTCCTCCGTGATCGAGATCGCGAAATCGTGGGGGCCCGGCCACTGCGCGGCCGGGCCCCCGAGAAGCGGCTCACGCCGCGCGCTACGCCAGGCGGACGTTCGCCGCCTGGGCCCGTGCCATTCGACAGGCGGGACGCGCGCAACGTAACCGGAACGGGTGCGCTTGTCGAGCGTCCGCGGCGGGGCCGTCCTGCGGCCGACGCGCGCGCGGACGGCGCGCGGCGAGGCGTCGCGAGAGGGGGAGCGGCGGCATCGCCGCCCGAAGCGGGAGGGGGCCTTCGAACGGCGGCTGATCGCGGGACCGCGCGCCGTTACACTCCAGGGCGTGCCTTTCGACCTCCGGAGCGAGTACAAGCCCACGGGCGATCAGCCGCGGGCCATCGAGGAGCTCACGGCCGGCCTGCGCCGCGGCGACCCGCACCAGGTCCTGCTCGGCGTCACCGGCTCGGGCAAGACCTTCACGGTCGCGAACGTGGTGTCCGAGGTGCGGCGCCCGACGCTCGTCATCGCGCACAACAAGACGCTCGCGGCCCAGCTCTACGGCGAGTTCAAGGAGCTCTTCCCGACCGCCGCCGTCCACTACTTCGTCTCGTACTACGACTACTACCAGCCCGAGGCGTACGTCCCGTCGACCGACACGTACATCGAGAAGGACTCGTCCATCAACGACGAGATCGACCGGATGCGGCACGCCGCGACGCACGCGCTCCTCACGCGCAACGACGTGCTCATCGTCGCGTCGGTGTCCTGCATCTACGGCCTCGGCACGGCGGAGGCCTACTACGGGCTCCTGCAGCAGGTGGAGCGGGGGCAGGAGTTCCTGCGCGACCGGTTCATCCGGTCGCTCATCGACATCCAGTACGAGCGGAACGACGTCGACTTCCACCGCGGCACGTTCCGCGTGCGGGGCGACACCATCGAGGTCTTCCCGCCGTACGAGGAGGACCGCGCCATCCGGATCGAGTTCTTCGGTGACGTGGTCGAGTCGATCCACGAGTTCGACCCGCTCCGCGGCCAGACGCTGGCCGAGCTCGACAAGGCGGCGATCTTCCCGAACAGCCACTACGTGTCGGCGCCCGAGACGCGGAAGCGCGCGATCGACGGGATCCGCGAGGAGCTGCGGGAGCGGCTCGGCGAGCTCAAGGGGGCGAACAAGCTCGTCGAGGCGCAGCGGCTCGAGCAGCGGACGATGTTCGACCTCGAGATGCTCGAGCAGATGGGGTTCTGCTCCGGCATCGAGAACTACTCGCGCTGGCTCTCCGGGCGGAAGGCGGGCGATCCGCCGCCGTGCCTCCTCGACTACTTCCCGAAGGACTTCCTCGTCGTCATCGACGAGTCGCACCAGACCATCCCGCAGATCGGCGCGATGTACCGGGGCGACCGCTCGCGCAAGGAGACGCTGGTGGACTTCGGGTTCCGCCTGCCGTCGGCGCTCGACAACCGCCCGCTCAAGTTCGAGGAGTTCGAGGGGCTCGTGCACCAGGGGATCTACGTCTCGGCGACGCCGTCCGAGTACGAGCTCCAGAAGGCGCAGGGCGTCGTCGTCGAGCAGATCATCCGCCCGACCGGCCTCACGGATCCGGAGGTGGAGGTCCGGCCGGTGGGGTCGCAGGTGGACGACCTCCTCGGCGAGGTGCGCAAGCGCGCCGAGGCCGGGGAGCGCGTCCTCGTCACGACGCTCACGAAGCGGATGGCGGAGGATCTCACCGAGTACTTCACCGACGTGGGCGTCCGCTGCCGCTACCTGCACTCCGACATCGAGACCCTGGAGCGCAGCGCGCTCATCCGCGACCTGCGCAAGGGCGAGTTCGACGTGCTCATCGGCATCAACCTGCTGCGCGAGGGGCTCGACATCCCCGAGGTCTCGCTCGTGGCGGTCCTCGACGCCGACAAGGAGGGCTTCCTCCGCTCGTCGGTGTCGCTCATCCAGACGATCGGGCGCGCCGCGCGGAACGTGAACGGCCGGGTGATCCTGTACGCGGACACCATCACCGCCTCGATGAAGCAGGCGCTCGAGGAGACGAACCGGCGTCGCGAGATCCAGCGGGCCTACAACGTCGAGCATGGGATCACGCCGCAGACGGTGAAGCGGAACATCACCGACCTGCAGATGGCCGTCGTCGAGGCGGACTACGTGACGGTGCCGATGGCCGCCGAGGGCGCGGAGTACCAGCCGGAGCAGCTCCCGGTCATCGTCGCCTCCCTCGAGCAGGAGATGAAGGAGGCGGCGAGGGCGCTCGACTTCGAAAAGGCGGCGCAGCTGCGCGATCGCATCCTCGCCCTGAAGGACCTCCAGCTCGGGCTGCCCGCCAAGGCGAGCGGCATCAAGGGCATGCTCGGCTCCGGCGCCTTCGCCGGCGCGGCGGCGATGGGGAAGCTCGGCGGCGCGCGCCGGCCGCAGCAGCGAAGACGCCGGCGCTGAGGCGCGGGCGGCCGAGCGAGCGCGCGCAGAGCGGCGAGCCTCCGATGAGCGTCGCCCCGCGAGGGAAGGCGTACGCCTCGGCGCGGTCACTAGGGATGGATCTCCACTTCACTGGGGGAGATCGGGATGACCAGGTTCGCGGCGGCGCTGGTGGTCGTGGGCGTGCTGGGAGCGTGCGGCGGCAGCGACAGCAAGAAGTCCGAGCCGGCGCGGGTGAAGGGGACGGTGCTGGGCCAGGCGTTCGACCCGGTGGACGGGACGGCCCTCGTGCTGAGCCCGGAGACCTGCATCTTCCAGAACGTGCTGCAGGCGAGCGCGACCGCGATCCTCGTGGGCTTCGGCACCTTCGAGAACATGTGCCAGGTCGCGCAGCAGACGAAGGCGTGCGGGGGAAAGGCGAACGGGACCACCGTGAACCTGATCGTGCTGAACGCGAGCGCCGTCGGCACCGCGACGGCGGTCCAGCCCGGGACCTACCCCGTCACCACGGCCCAGCCCGACGTGACGAAGCCGTTCACCGTCGCGACCGCGTTCATCGCGAAGACCGACGCGACGTGCGCGGACTCCGCCAGCGCGGTCGAGGCGACGGCCGGGACCATCACCATCGACAAGGCGGGGGCGGACCGGGTCACCGGGAACGCGAACATCACCTTCTCGGACGGGAGCAGCGTGAGCGGCGCGTTCGACGTCCCGGTGTGCGCGTTCTCGACCGACGTGTGCACCGGCCTGGGCGCAGGCTGCAAGACCCCCACCTGCGTCCCCTGAAGCGGCAGCCGGGCTGGCGCCAGGGCGTCCGGATGGACGCCTGCTCGGCTCCGGAGCCACGCGACCCCGGCCCTCGGCTCGCCACGGCCGGCGGCCGCCTCACGCCCGCCGGCGATCCGGCAGGTGATCCGCGCCCCGTTTCCGGGTAATCCCTCTACCTCGGGATGGACGCGAACCTCCGAAAGAAGCTCGACGAGCTGCCAGCCGAGCCGGGCTGCTACCTCATGAAGGACCGCCGCGGCGAGGTGGTCTACGTGGGGAAGGCGTCGAGCCTCCGCTCGCGCGTCCGCTCGTACTTCGACGCCTCGCGCGGCGACGACCGCGCCTTCGTCGCGTTGCTCGACGATCTCCTCGGCGACCTCGAGGTCATCGTCACGCGCTCGGAGAAGGAGGCGGTCCTCCTCGAGAACGAGCTCATCAAGCGGCACAAGCCGCGCTTCAACATCCGGCTGCGGGACGACAAGGACTTCATCGTCCTGCGCCTCGACGAGCGTCACCCGTTCCCGCGCCTCGAGGTGCGGCGCGCGCGCGAGCCGCGCCGCGCCGGCGCGCGCTACTTCGGGCCGTACTCGTCCGCGAGCTCGATCCGGGAGACGCTCCGGGTCGTGAACCGGCACTTCCAGCTCCGGACCTGCACCGATCACGTGTTCGATCACCGGAAGCGGCCCTGCATCCTCTACCAGATCAAGCGCTGCCCGGCGCCCTGCGTGTACGACGTGACCGAGGCCGAGTACCGGCAGTCCGTCGAGGACGCGATCGAGTTCCTCGAGGGGCGCGAGACCGAGCTCGTCGAGCGGCTCCGCGGGCGCATGGACGAGGCGGCGGGCGCGCTCCGCTTCGAGGACGCGGCGCGGCTCCGCGATCAGCTCCAGGCGGTGGAGCGCAGCCTCGAGAAGCAGCGGGTGCTCATGGCCGATCGGGCCGATCGGGACGTGGTCGGGCTCTACCGGGAGGGGCCGGACCTCGTGGTGCAGGTCCTCGCCATGCGCGGCGGGAAGCTGCAGGACTCGCGCAGCTACCCGTTCCGCGAGCAGGAGTTCCCGGACGAGGAGACGCTCTCGTCGTTCCTCTCCCTGTACTACGAGCAGAACCCGGCGCCCGAGGAGATCCTCGTGCCGGTCGAGCCCGTCGAGGCCGACGCGCTCGCGGAGGTGCTCACCGAGCGGCGCGGCCGGCGCGTGCGGCTCCTCACCCCGCAGCGTGGCGCCAAGGCGGATCTGCTCGAGGTGGCGGCGCGCAACGCGGAGCAGGGGTTCAAGAGCTGGCACGAGAAGGACGAGCGTCGCGAGCAGGCGCTCGCGGCGCTCACGCGCGCGCTCCACCTCGCCAGGCCGCCGCGCTGGATGGAGTGCTACGACATCTCCACCTTCCAGGGCGCGCTCGCGGTCGGCTCGGGCGTCTCTTTCAAGGACGGGGAGCCCGACAAGGCGAACTACCGCCGCTACAAGGTGAAGGGGGTCGCCGGCCAGGACGACTTCGCGATGCTGTACGAGGTCGTGTCGCGGCGGCTGAAGCGCGGGATCGGGGAGGGCGCCTTCCCGGACCTGCTCGTCATCGACGGCGGCAAGGGGCAGCTCAACGCCGCGCTCGCGGCGGCGAAGGACCTGGGCGTCCCGACGAAGCCGTCGCCGGGCAACGAGGGCGCGCCCTTCATCGAGCTCGTCGGCCTCGCCAAGAGCCGGCTCCTGGACGGGCCGGCCCTCGGCACGACGCGCGTCATCGCCCGGCGCGGCCGGGGCGGGCGCGGCGCGGCGGCGCTGGCGGACGCGGCGGAGGCGCAGGAGCGGGGATTCGTGTCCGAGCTGGCGCGGAGCCCCGAGCGCGTGTTCCTGCCTGCGCGCAAGGATCCCGTCGTGCTGCGCCAGAACTCGGCGGAGCTCTTCCTCCTCGCCCGCCTCCGCGACGAGGCGCATCGCTTCGCGATCACCTTCCACCGCAAGCTCCGGCGCGAGCGTAACTTCCAGAGCGTGCTCGAGGAGATCCCGGGCATCGGGGAGGGGCGCAAGCGGGCGCTGCTGCGGCACTTCGGGTCGCTGAAGCGCGTGAAGGAGGCGGCGCTCGCGGAGATCGCCGAGGTGGACGGGTTCGGCCCGAAGCAGGCCCGGGCCGTCCACGAGTTCTTCCACGCCGCGGCTGCATCGGCGGTCCCCGCGCCCGAGCCGGCCGCTGACGCGCCCCCCGCGGCCGCCGCCCCCGCGGAGCCGCTCGCCGAGGGCGTGACCGAGGCGGACATCGACGCGGCGCTGGCCGAGGAGGCCGCGGCCGGGGACGCCGTGGAGCCGATCGAGGACGCGCACGCTCCGTCGCTGACCGAGTGACGCGGGGCGCCTGCCGGTCGAGCGTTGCCCGCGACGGAAGCGGCCCTTATGGAGGACGGAACTGGTCCCGTTTCTCACGGAGGTCCCATGCGCATCGCCGAAGACATCACGAAGCTCATCGGCAACACGCCGCTGGTGCGGCTCAATCGCGTGCTCGACGGCGCGAAGGCGACCGTCGCGGCGAAGCTCGAGATGTGGAACCCGGCGGGCAGCGTGAAGGATCGGATCGGCGTCTCGATGATCGAGGCCGCCGAGCGCGACGGGAAGATCAAGGCGGACACGATCCTGCTCGAGCCGACGAGCGGCAACACCGGCATCGGCCTCGCGTTCGCCGCGGCGGCGAAGGGCTACAAGCTCGCGCTCACCATGCCGGACACGATGAGCGTGGAGCGGCGCAAGCTGCTCGCCGCCTTCGGCGCGGAGCTCGTGCTCACGCCCGGCGCGGAGGGGATGAAGGGCGCCATCAAGCGCGCTGAGGAGATGGCCGCGAAGGACCCGCGCTACCTCATCCTGCAGCAGTTCGAGAACCCGGCGAACCCGGACATCCACCGCCGGACCACCGCCGAGGAGATCTGGCGCGACACGGACGGCAAGGTGGACATCCTCGTCTGCGCGACCGGCACGGGCGGCACCGTGACCGGCTGCGCGCAGGTGCTGAAGCCGCGCAAGGCGTCCCTGCGGATCGTCGCGGCCGAGCCGGCGGACTCGCCCGTCCTCTCCGGCGGCAAGCCGGGGCCGCACAAGATCCAGGGCTGGGGGCCCGGGTTCGTGCCCAAGGTGCTGGACCCCAAGGTCCTCGACGAGATCGTCACGGTGCGTCACGAGGACGCGGGGGAGATGGCGCGGCGGCTCTGCAAGGAGGAGGGGATCCTGTCGAGCATCTCGGACGGCGGCGTCGTCTGGGCGGCGCGGGAGATCGCCCGGCGGCCGGAGAACGAGGGTAAGCTCGTGGTCGCGGTGCTCCCCGACACCGGGGAGCGGTACCTGTCCACGTGGCTCTTCGAGGAGGCGAAGTGAGCGATTCCAAGCAGGCGAGGGCGCCGGCCGTCGACACGGTGGCGCTCGCGCCGGTGGTCGACCGGCTCTGCCGCGAGGCGACGCTCGCGACGGCGTTCCCGCCCGGCGGCAAGGTGACCCTGCCGTCGCGCGAGGCCGTGATCGGCTTCGTCGAGGACCTGCGCGGGGTCCTGTTCCCGGGCTACTTCGGGACGAACGACGTCCACGGGGAGAGCCTGCACTACTTCGTCGGAGCGACGCTGGCCCGGGCCCTCCGCTCGCTCGAGGAGCAGGTCCGGCGGGGGCTCGCCTTCACGGAACGTCACGAGCTCGAGACGTGCGATCACTGCGCGGACACCGCGCGCACCGTCACGCGCTCGTTCCTCGGGCGCGTCCCGGAGCTCCGCCGGCTCGTCGCGTCCGACGTCGAGGCGGCCTACGAGGGCGATCCCGCGCTGAAGACGCGCGACGAGGCGATCTTCGCTTACCCCGGCATCTTCGCCATCACGAACCAGCGCATCGCCCACGAGCTGCACGTCCTCGGGGTGCCGCTCATCCCGCGCATCATCACCGAGCACGCGCACACCCTCACCGGGATCGACATCCACCCGGGCGCGTCGATCGGCGAGCGCTTCTTCATCGATCACGGCACGGGGGTCGTGGTGGGCGAGACCTCGCGGATCGGCGATCGCGTCCGCCTGTACCAGGGCGTGACCCTCGGCGCGAAGAGCTTCCCGCTCGACGAGAAGGGGACCCCGATCAAGGGGATCGATCGGCACCCGATCGTCGAGGACGACGTGGTGATATACGCCGGCGCCACCATCCTCGGCCGGATCGTGATCGGGAAGGGCTCCTCGATCGGCGGCAACGTCTGGCTCACCAACGGCGTGCCGCCGGGGAGCCGCATCACCCAGGCCGAGGTCCGGGAGCAGCGCTACTCGCACGGCGGCGGGATCTGAGCCCGCGCGCGACCGGCTCGCCGCACCGAAAGGAAGACGCGTCCTTGGCCTACCACCCCTGGCACGACGTCGAGCTGCCTCGCTTCATCGAGGAGCCGATCCCTGCGATCATCGAGATCGCCACCGGCTCGAAGGTGAAGTACGAGCTCGACAAGAAGTCGGGTCTGCTCCTCGTCGACCGGATCCTCTTCTCCTCGGTTCACTATCCGGCGAACTACGGGTTCGTGCCGCGCACGTACTGCGACGACGGGGATCCCCTCGACGTCCTCGTGCTGTGCCAGGAGGCGATCGTCCCGCTCGCCATCATGCGCGCCAAGGTCATCGGCGTCATGAAGATGCGGGACGACAAGGGCGAGGACGACAAGCTCATCGCCGTGCACGCGGACGATCCGACCTACTCGGACTACACGGACATCTCCGAGATCCCCTCCCACAAGCTGCGCGAGCTGAAGCGCTTCTTCGAGGACTACAAGGCCCTCGAGAACAAGAAGGTCCTCGTCTCCGAGCCGCAGGGCCGCTCCGAGGGCCTGCAGGTGCTGCGCGACGCCATCCGGCTCTACGACCAGGAGAAGGACCGGCTCATGGAGGCGCCCCTCGCGCCGGTCGCGGCGCCGAAGGCGCGGCGGTCGCGCCGGGCGAAGCCCTCGGCGCGCAAGGCGGCGGCGTCGACCAAGGCCCGCCGCCGCTGAGCCTCGCCGCGAGCGGCGGCGGCGCTCGCCGTCCCGCTCGCTCGCTGGCCGGGGTTCGGCGGGGCGCGCGGGGAAGGCGCCCGCTCGATCGGGCGCGCCCGTGCGCGTGTGGTTATGTTCTCCGCCGATGGAGCACGCGCTCGAGCACATCGCGGCAGCGGTCACGCCGGCGGTCATGGTCTCCGCCTGCGGCCTCATCGCCCTCGGCCTCGACAACCAGGTCGCCCGCATGTCGGGACGCCTGCGAGACCTCGCCCGCGAGTTCCGCGACGAGGACGCGCCCTCGCGGCGTGCCGTCGTGGCGCGGCAGGTGCGGGTGATGGAGCTCCGGCACCGGCTCTACTCGCGCGCCATCCTCCTCGACTACGCCGCGCTCTTCGCGTTCGTGGTCACCTCGCTCCTCTGGCTCGCGCAGGCGTTCGTGTCGCTGAGCGCGGCCGTCCCGGTCGTGACGTTCGGCGTGGGGGTGCTGCTGCTCGCCGGCATGGCGATCTACGTGATGGCGTCGATCACGCTCGCGCGGCGGACGGTGCGCGCCGAGGCCGCGGACATCCTCGGGCGCGGCGGCGAGGCCCCCGTGCGCGAGCCGGCCGGCGTGCGGGCCCATTGAGGTGGCCTCGGCGGGCTCGCTTCGCTCGCCTGTCCACGAATCCCTTCAGCCGCGGCGGGCTCTCACGCGAGAATGGGCCCGGAGGCCCGAGGTCCACGCGAACGATGCCGATCTACGAGTACGCCTGCGCCGCCTGCGAGAAGAAGTTCGAGGAGCTCATCGTCCGCAAGTCGGACGAGGCTGAGGTGAAGTGCCCCGCCTGCGGGGGTCGCGAGGTGGCGCGGCAGATGTCGCGCCCGGCGGCCGCCCGCGTGGGCGGCTCGGGCGGCGGCGCGCCTCCCGCGTGCGGCCCGGTGGGCTGAAGCATCTAAGCGCCGCCGGTCGGGCGGCTCACCTCGACGGCGCCGGGCCGCGCGGAGCAGGCGCGGCGCCGAACACCTACAGCGGCGGAGATCCCGGGAACTTCTGGCGCCAGGGACCCCGCGGTACACTCGCGCGCGCCGATGTCCAGGACCTACCGCGCGACCGACTACACCCTCGAGTTCGTGGCCGATCTCCTCGCCCGCGAGGGGATCCTCTCCGACGACGCCAGGCGCACGGCCTTCGCGCGCGAGAACGTGCAGCGCGCCCGCCTGCTCCGCGAGCACGCCTCGCGCGCCGGCGGCCGCGGGCTTCGCCGGGCGGAGCTCTCGCCCATCGAGGTGCTGGCCTCGTTCGAGTTCCCCGACGCGCGCCGCGACGCGGAGCTCGTCGACGAGGACAAGGCCACCCAGGCCGTCGCGCAGGCGGTCGGGGTGCCCTACCGCAAGATCGACCCGCTGAAGCTGGACGCGCAGCTCATCACGCGCACGCTGTCGCGCCCGTTCGCGCGGCGCCACGCGGTGCTGCCGATCGAGCGCCGCAACGGCAAGCTCGTCGTCGCGGCGGCGAACCCGTTCGATCGCGAGCTGTTCGAGAACCTGCGCGGCCTCACCGGCGCGGAGATCGATCCGGTCCTCTCGTCGCCCTCCGACATCCACCGCGCCATCGCCGAGGTGTACGGCTTCCGCCAGCAGATCTCGGAGGCGCACACCCAGCTCGAGCAGGGGGCCTCCGGGCCGGACGTCGCGAACCTCGAGCAGTTCGTGAACCTCTCCGGCATCGAGGCGCTCGAGGCGTCCTCGGAGCCGGTGATCGCCGCGGTCGAGTACCTGCTCCACTACGCGTTCGAGCAGCGTGCGAGCGACATCCACCTCGAGCCCCGGCGCGAGGAGTCCATCATCCGGATGCGGATCGACGGGATCCTCCACCCGATCCACCGCATCCCGAAGGCGGTCCACGGGGCCATCGCGAACCGCTTCAAGATCATGAGCCGCCTCGACATCTCGCTGAAGCGGCCGCAGGACGGGCGCATCCGCACCGCGCGCGGCGACGCCGAGATGGAGCTGCGCGTCTCCACCATCCCGACGACCTTCGGCGACAAGGTCGTGATCCGCGTGCTCGACCCGACGGTGCTCGTGCGCGATCTCTCCGAGCTCGGGTTCCTGCCCGGGGAGCGCGACCAGCTCGAGCGGTGGCTCGTGCGGCCGCACGGGCTCGTGGTCGTGACGGGCCCGACCGGCAGCGGCAAGACGACGACGCTCTACTCCGCCCTCCAGGCGCTCGCCTCGCCCGAGGTGAACGTCGTCACCATCGAGGATCCCATCGAGATGGTGCACGACGAGTTCAACCAGATCGCGGCGAACACGAAGACCGGCACCGGCTTCGCCGAGGCGCTCCGGCACGTGCTGCGCCAGGACCCGGACGTCATCATGGTCGGGGAGATCCGCGACGGCGAGACGGCCACCCAGGCCGTCCAGGCGGCGCTCACCGGTCACATGGTGCTCACGACGCTCCACACGAACGACACCGTGAGCGCGATCGCCCGCCTCCGCGACCTCGGCGTGCCGAGCTTCCTCGTCGCCGCGACGCTCACGGGCGTCGTGGCCCAGCGGCTCGTCAGGCAGGTCTGCCCCTCCTGCGCGAGCGACGTGCCGCTCACCGCCGACGAGATCCACGCGCTCGGGGTTCCTCACCCCGAGGATCACGCGGGTCAGCTCCTCGCCCGCCGCGGGCAGGGCTGCACGAAGTGCCGCTACACCGGGTACTACGGCCGGACCGGCATCTTCGAGGTGCTGCCGGTGAACCCGCGGCTTCGCCACCTGATCGCCGAGGGGGCGATGCCCGAGGTGCTCGCGCGGACCGCGCGGCAGGACGGGCTCGAATCACTCCGCGGGCACGCGGTGCGCAAGATCGCGGCCGGCGTGACGTCCTTCGAGGAAGCGTTCCGCGCGACCGCCGACGTGGAGGCCAGCGCGTGAGCGCCATCGCGCAGGAGATCGCGGAGCTCTGGTCGGCGGGGACGCCGCTCCTCTACGTCGTGACGGCCGAGGAGGAGCGGGCCATCGCGGTGTGCGAGGCCGCCGCGGCCGGGTTCGGGGCGCGGGCTGCCGTCTGGTCCGCCCCCCGCGGGCTGGAGGGCCTCGCGCCCGCCGCGAAGGATCCCGCCGCGCTGCTCGACGCGCTCGCGCGCGCCCCCGCGCCGGTGATCGTCGTGGCGCTCGACTTCCACGAGGCCCTGCGCGATCCGCTCACGGTCCGCCGGGTCCGCGATCTGCTCCCGCGGCTCGCCGCGGAGGGGCGGTGCCTCGCCATCGTGGCGCCGCGCCTCGCCGTCCCGGACGGTCTCGCCGCCGACGTCGCCGTGCTCCGGCTGCCGCTCCCGGAGGACGGCGAGCTCGCCGCGCTGCTCGAGGCGGTGCGGGCCGGCCTCGCGCACCCGGCCCCGGCGCCCGCGCTCGCGCCGGAGGTCCGCCACCGCGCGCTCGTCGCGGCGCGGGGCCTGTCCGAGGGTCAGGCGCGCCGCGCCTTCACCCGCGCGCTTCGCCGCGACCCGTCGCTCGGCGCCGCCGGCCAGGCGATCATCGCCGCCGAGAAGAAGCGCCTCCTCGCGCGCGACCTCGGCCTCGAGCTCGTCGAGAGCGCGGAGGGACCGGACGATCTGGGCGGGCTCCCCGGCTTCAAGGCCTGGATGGAGGAGCGCGCGCTCGCGTTCGATCCCGACGCGTCCCGCTTCGGCCTGCCGCCGCCGCGCGGCGTCCTGCTCGTGGGCGTGCAGGGCTGCGGGAAGTCGCTCGCCGCGAAGGCGGCCGCGGCGCGGCTCGGCGTGCCGATCCTCCGGCTCGACCTGCCGCGGGTCCTCGGGGCGAGCGCCGCCGAGGAGCGGCTCTCGGCCGCGCTGGAGGCTGCCGAGGCGCTCGCGCCGGTGGCGCTCTGGGTCGACGAGATCGAGAAGGGCTTCGCCGGCAGCGCCCCGGGCGACGGTGGCGAGCCCCGCGCGGCGCGGCTCCTCGGCGCGTTCTCCACCTGGCTGCAGGAGCGCCGCGGGCCGGTGTTCGTGGTGGCGACCGCGAACGACGTGTCTCGGCTCCCGCCCGAGCTCCTCCGGCGAGGCCGGTTCGACGAGCTGTTCTTCGTCGATCTGCCCGACCTCGAGGCGCGCCGGGAGATCCTCGGGCTGCACCTCCGCCGCCGCGGTCGCGACACCGAGACGATCGACGTGGCCGCGATCGCGGAGCTCTGCGCGGAGTACTCGGGCGCCGAGCTCGAGCAGGTCGTCGTGGGCGCACTTCACCGTGCATACGCGCTCGGCCGCGACGTCGATACGGGCGACCTCCGGCGCGTCGCCCAGGATCTCGTGCCGCTCTTCCGCACCTACGAGGAGCAGATCAAGGGCCTGCGCGAGTGGGCGCGCGGTCGCGCGCGGGTGGCAGGGCGCGCCGGCGCGGTCGTGGATCTCTTCCGCCGAGCGCAGTAGCCGCCTCCGTCACCCTGGGTTCCTTCCGGAATCCCGGGCGGTCGGGCGCCCGGCTCGCTACAGAGTCCGGATGCCCCGCGCCCGCGCCACGCGGCCGTCACCTCCGGAGCTCGAGGTCCATCCGCTCACGCCGGCGCGCTTCGCCGACCTCGAGCGGCTCTTCGGCCCGCGCGGCGCCTGCGCCGGGTGCTGGTGCATGTGGTGGCGGGTGCCGCGCGCCGAGTGGCAGGCCGGGAAGGGGGAGGGGAACCGCCGCGCGCTCGAGGCGTACGTCGCGGCAGGCAAGCTCGCCGGGCTCCTCGCCTACGACGGCGACGCCCCCGTCGGCTGGGTGGCCGTGGAGCCGCGCTCGGCCTACCCTCGGCTCGCGCGCTCGCGGAACCTCGCGCCGGTGGACGCGCGCCCGGTCTGGTCGATCACCTGCTTCTTCGTGGCGCGCTCCCACCGTGGCCGCGGCGTGACCCGCGCGCTCGTCGAGGCGGCGGCCGCCCACGCCCGCGCGCAGGGCGCGCCCGCGCTCGAGGCGTACCCCGTGGCCACGACCGCGCGGCTCGGCGACGCCTTGCTCTACACCGGCGCGGCCTCCACCTTCGAGGCGCTCGGGTTCGAGGAGGTGGCGCGCCGCAGCCCGACGCGCCCAGTCATGCGGCGCGAGCTCGGCGCCGTCAGCCCCGGAGCGCCCGCAACACGTGGTCGTGCACGAGCCCGTTCGACGCGACGCAGCTCCCCGACGCGACCGTCGGGCGGCCGTCGAGGTCGGTGAACCTGCCGCCGGCCTCCTCGACGAGCACGGGCAGCGGCCCGAGATCCCAGATCTGCACGCCCGCCTCGACCCAGGCCTCGGCCTTGCCCTGCAGGACCAGCGCGGCGCCGGCGAGGTCGCCGTAGCAGCGCGCGCACTGCGCGCTCGTCGCGAGCGCCGCGACCCGCTCCAGCATCGGCGGGCGGAAGAGCACGTGCGGCTCGCCGAGCGACAGGGTGGAGTCCTCCCATGCGCCGATCCTCGAGACCTGGAGCCGCGCCGGTGCCCCCTCGCCCGTCCGGAGCCAGGCCCCCTTCCCGCGCGCGGCCCAGTAGGTCTCGCCGAGGGCGGGGAGGGCCATCGCGCCCGCGACGATCGCGCCGTCGTGCTCGAGCGCCACGAGCGGTCCCCAGAAGCCCCGCCCGCGCGTGAAGCCCTTCGTCCCGTCGATCGGGTCCACGATCCAGCGAGTCGCCGCGGCGCCCGCGTGCGCGCCGGTCTCCTCGCCGAGGAAGCCGTGGTCGGGGAAGGCGGCGCGGACGACGGCGAGGATCGCGGCCTCGGACTCGCGGTCGGCGGCGGTCACGGGCGTGCGGTCGGGCTTCACCTCGACGCGGACGCCGCGCCGGAAGTGGGCGAGGCTCGCGGCGGTCGCGGCCTCCACCGCGCGCCGCGCGGTCGCCATCGCATGGTCCAGATCGAGCTCGGGCATGGGCGGGAGATTAGGCGCCCCCGGCGCCGCGGGCGGCAAAAAAGAGAGCGGCGGTCCCGGGGGACCGCCGCTCGTCAGCAAGACGGGGTGGCGCGCGCCGTTACTTCTTCGGGCGCATGTCGCCGGTCTTGAGGTACCGGGTGTGGAACGAGAACGCCTCGTCGAGCATGTGCGGCGAGTGGAGGCCGGCGCTCGGGTTCTTCATCGACCGGTTGTAGTAGTCCCACAGGATCGGACGGAACTCCGGGTGGGCGCACTTCTCGATGATCTCCTTCGCCTTCTGCTTCGGGCTCTTCCCGCGCAGGTCGGCGAAGCCGTACTCGGTCACGATGCCGCTCACGTCGTGCTCGGTGTGATCGATGTGCGACGCGAACGGCACGATCGCCGAGATCTTCCCGCCCTTCGCCACCGACGGCGACATGAAGATCGTGTACGCCGAGTTGCGGGCGAAGTCGGCCGAGCCGCCGATGCCGTTCTCGATGCCCTTGCCCACGATGTGCGTCGAGTTCACGTGGCCGTAGATGTCGGCCTCGACGAACCCGTTCATCGCGATGCAGCCGAGGCGCCGGATGACCTCCGGGTGGTTCGAGACGTCCTGCGGGCGGAGGATGATCTGCTTGCGGTAGCGGTCGATGTTCTTGTTGAACCGCTCCTGGCCGGCCGGAGACACCGAGAACGCCGTCGCCGAGGCGATGCGGAGCTTGCCCGAGTCGAGCAGGTCGAGCATGCCGTCCTGGATGACCTCGGTGTAGCTCGTCATGTTCTCGAAGTGGCCCTCGTTCAGGCCGACGAGAACCGCGTTCGCGATGTTGCCGACGCCCGACTGCAGCGGCGTGAGGCTCTTCGGGAGCCGGCCGCCCTTCACCTCGCCGTCGAGGAAGTCGAGGATGTGCTGGGCGATCCGCTTGTGGTCGGCCTCGGGCGCCTTGAAGGGCGCGTTGCGGTCCGGGTAGCTCGAGAGGACGACCGCCGCCACCTTGGAGACGTCGAGGTTGTAGTACGGCGAGCCGACGCGATCGTCCGCCTTGAGGACCGGGATCGGAACGCGGTCACCGTGCTTGCCGGGGACGGAGAGGACGTCGTGCATCCCCTCGAGCCGCTCGTCCTGCCACTCGCTCACCTCGAGGATGATCTTCTCGGCCACCTCGAGGTACGCGGTGTTCGCGCCGACCGAGGACGAGAAGACGATCGAGCCGTCCTCGCGGATCTTGGTGACCTCGATGATGGCGAAGTCGATCTTGTTGTCCGGGCGACCGTAGTAGCCGTACCGGACGAGCGACCCGGCGTGGCTGAGGTGCATGTCCTGGTACTCGATGACGCCCGAGTTGAACTTCTCTCGGAGCACGGCGTCGCCGTTGTACGGGAACCGGAAGCTGATCGCCTCCGTGAGGCCCATGACCTGGTCGAGCTCCGGGCCCGTGGAGGCGCCGGTGAGCATGCTCACCTTGAACGGCTTCCCCTTGAGGCGCTCGTCGACGGCGCGCTTCGCGAGCGCGATCGGAACGGCCTTCGGGTATCCGGCGCCCGTGAAGCCGCTCGCGCCGATGACGGCGCCGTTCGGGATCATGCCTGCGGCGGCCTCGGCGGACATCACCTTCGCCTTCAGGCCTTTGTGCTGGATGCGGTCCGACATTTCGATCAGCCTCCTGGGTATCGTCCGTCACGCAGGACGAGGCTCGGTACGACTCCGGGTGCTGCGGCAGAGCTGCGCGGGTTAGAGCTGCGCGGGTGGAGGCGAAGGTTACCGCGCTGGATGTAGGCTGGGAAGAGACCCCTGCCCAAATCACGCGGCAGAATGCCGAGTTATCCCGTCCACGATCGCTCGCAACGACGCACCGTCCGCGTCTGCGAGGCGAAGCTTGCCCCCGTCCTCGGCGATGACGCCCTGCGTCGCGAGCCACTCGAACGCGTTCTCGAGCGTGGCCTTCGACAGGGACTCGCGCAGCTGGATCTCCCCGGAAAGAAAGGCCGCGCGACCGCGCTCGAGCGCCTCGCGGACGAGCGCGCGCCGGTCCGTCGCCGCGGGCGCCGGCCCGCCGGCTTCCGGGGACAGGACGGAGAGCGCCGTCGTCGCCGCCAGGCGGTAGGCCTCCAGGTAGGCCCGCAGGAGCTCCGCGAGGAACGCGAGAAGATCCGGCTCCGGGCCCGGCCGCACGCGGTCGCCGTCCCGCGTCGCCGCCCCGATGCGGACGAGGAACGCGAGGTTCTGCTGGAGGATCTCCTCGGGCGCCGTGCCGCCCCGGTACATGAACTCGAGCTTGAAGAGGCGGGAGAGCCACAGGGCGCGCTGGCGCAGGACCAGGAGCGGGACCTCGCCCCCGTCGGCGCGGAGCGCGGCGGCGACGAGCGCCGGCGCCACGAAGCGGTGGATGACGGCGTTCCGGTGGTAGTCGAGCACCGGCCGCTTCTCGTCGGGGACGAGGTAGATGGTGTCACCGGCGGCGACCTCGACGCGCACGGTCCCGCCGAGCGCGAGCCGGCGCACCGCGTCGGCGATGGGCCCCGGCTGTCGCGGATCCGACGGCGCCCCCGCGAGATCGCGGCCGAAGCGCGCGCCGCCCTCTGCCGCCATGTAGCGGAGGAGATCGATGCGGCGCGCGAACTCGGCGGCGGTCATGCCGCGGCGGCCGTGGGAGAGGAGGGTGGCCGCGACGAGGCCCACCGGCGTGATCGTGACCGCACGGCTGATCGCGTAGGCGATCCGGTTCGTCAGCGCCTGGACGAGGGCGCGTTTCCCTTCGGCGGGAGCGCCGCGCGCGATCCGCTCGCCCTCGCCGCCCCAGGCGTCGTCCACGGCGAGCGCGGCGGCGCCCTCGCCGAGCCGCTCCGACGCGATGGCGCGCAGCGAGATCGGCTCCTCGAACTGCACGTACAGCCGCTCGTAACGGCGGAAGAGCACGGTCGCCGCCCCGAGCAGGCCGCGGAGGCTCTCCTTTTCCTTCTCTGCCCCGGAGAGCTCGCGCACGTAGCTCGAGGCCTCGATGAGCTTCTCGTAGTCGATCGCGATCGGGACGAAGAGGACGTCGTCGGCCGCGCCGTCGAGCCAGGCGTCGACCTCCATCGAGACGAGCCCGCTCTTCGGGGCGAGCAGCTTCCCCGTGCGGCTCCGGCCGCCCTCGACGTAGAACTCCTGCGGGAACCGATCGCGCAGCAGGTGCTTCACGTAGGCGCGCAGGACCGCGGTGTAGATGCGATCGCCCTTCACCTTGCGCCGGATGAAGAACGCGCCGCCGCGCCTCGCGATCGGCCCGAACGGCCAGAAGGAGAGGTTCATGCCGGCCGCGACGTGCGGCGGCGTCATGCCGTGCTCGTACAGGAGCCACGACACGACGAGGTAGTCGATGTGGCTCTTGTGGCTCGGGCACAGCACCACGGGCGCGTCGGCCGCGGCGCGCTTCAGGCGCGCGAGCCCCGCCTCGTCCACCTCGACGCTGCGATAGAGCCGGCCGAACATCCACGCGAGGAGCCCGCGCAGGAGGCCGACGAACGTCGGGTCGTAGCGGCTCGCGATCTCCTTCAGGTCCTTCGCCGCCTCGGCCGCGAGCGCGGCCGCCGGGCGGCCGGTGTCGGCCGCCACCGCCTCGATGGCGGCGCGCAGCGTGCGATCCCGCAGCACCTTCTCGCGCACGCGGGACGGCGCCTTGAGCGGCGGCCCCACCGCGGTGCGGAACACGCGCGCGAGGTGCTGGTGCAGGGCGCCGCGGATCTTGCGGGCGGCGAGCGCGTCCGGCTCGTCTGGGCGCTCGCGCAGGTGCGCCTGCAGGTCGAGCGGCCGGCCCACGTCGAACAGCGCGTGCCGGAAGTTCCGCAGGAAGCCGACGGCGTTCGCGAACGCGCTCGGCGCCTCCGGCGAGCCGTAGAGGACGTCCCAGAAGGACGGCTTCAGCTTCTGCGCGCGGCGGCTCCAGACGAGCAGGACCGGGACGAGGAAGACCGGCTGGAAGAGGTCTCGCTGGATCCGCACCAGCGCCGCGAAGGGATCCTTCTCGGTGGGCCGGCCGAGGAACAGGAGGCTCGCGTCGCCCGTCGCGAGGGCGTCCTCGAACGCCCGCCGGCTCCGCCGCACGCGCGCGATCCAGCCGAAGAAGCCGGGGAAGCCCTGCGCCGCGCGGAGCGTCGGCAGCCCGAGCCGTCGCAGGAACCAGCGCAGGTAGAGGAAGTTGAGCAGCCCCGGCGACCGCATCACGAAGACGAGGCTTCCCCGCGCCGCGAGCGCCGAGAGCTCGGCTCCGGCGTCGCGCGAGACGCGCACCGGCTCGAACCAGCGCGAGAGGAACGTGCGGTGCGGCTCGGGCGCGGGCGGGGTGGGGGAGGCGGGCGCGGGCGAGGCACCGGGGGTCCGCCCGTTCGGAGGTGACTCCTGTGCGTCCACGGCGCGAGTGTAACCCGGGCGGGGAGCCTCAGCCGCGCTTCTTCACGCGTCCTTCGCGGTCCAGGAAGAACGGCTCGACGAGCAGCGCCTCGACGCTGGGGCGATGGCCCTTCACGTCGGCGCCGAGGTGCGCGAGCGCCTCGAGCACCTCGCCGCGCACGCGGGCGTTGTCGCGATCGCGCAGGAGGAGCTGGATGAGCGCGTCGCGGCCCGCCTCGCCCGGCGCGAGGCGGGCGATGGCGCGCGCCGCGCTGATCCGGACGTCGTCGGAGAAGTCCTCGAGCAGCGGCAGGAGCGCGCCCTCGATCTCGGGGCCCGTCGCGCCGGCGTGGTGCTCGACGAGCCAGGTGAGGAGGACGAGCTTCTTCTCCGGATCACGGGTGTACTCGCGCCCGAGCCGGGCGAGCTCGCGCACCACGATCTCGACGAGCCGGTCCGAGGGCACGATGTCCGCGAGCGCGCGCAGGCCCCAGGCGACGCCGCTCTCCTGCTCGCGCACGAACGCCTCCAGCGGACCGACCGCGGCCTCCTTCGCGTCGACGAGGATCCGGAGCGCGGTCTCCTTCTCCTCGTCGTCCGTGATGCCCGGCTCCGCCCTCACCGTGAAGCGCAGGCACAGCGTCGAGAGCGCGCCGGGCGTGCCCAGGTCGCCGAGCTGCTGGATCGCCTTCTGCCGGTTCTCGGGCGGCCCGTAGCGTTCCGTCACGCGCTTCGCGAGCTTCTTCAGCGCGCCGCGCTGCCGCTCCTCCCTCGAGCCGAACAGATCGAAGAGTCCCATCCATCCTCCGTTGGGGCGTGGTTCTACAACGAGATCCCCGCCCGCGGATCCTCCTCGTACAGGGCTTCGAGCGGCTCGACCGCCTTCCGGAGCGCGTCCGAGCCTCGAGGGAGGACCACCTGGACCATCGCGTACAGGTCGCCGCGCGAGCCGCCGCGCAGGTCGGGGAGCCCCTTGCCACGCAGCCGGAGCTGGGTCCCCGTCTGCGCGCCGGCCGGGATCCGGAGGCGGACCGGGCCCTCGAACGTGGGGAGCGTCACCTCGGCTCCGCGCACCGCCTCGGGCACGGTGACGGGCAGGTCGATGTAGAGATCCTTGCCCTCGCGCCGGACGTGCGGGTGCTCCTGGAGCTTCACCTCGAGGTAGAGGTCTCCCGCCGGTCCGCCGTGGGCGCCGGGCCTGCCCTGGCCGGCCAGGCGGATCCGCGACCCATCCGTCACGCCGGCGGGGATCTTCACCCGGAGCGTGCGCCCTTCGATGCGCAGGTCGCGCTCCGCTCCGAGCACGGCGTCTCGCAGCGGGATGGCGATCTCCGCCTCGGTGGTCGCGCCGGCGGAGGCGACCGGGCCGCGGCGGACCCGTCCGTGCGCCCGGGGCCCACCTGCTCCGCCGAAGAGGTCTCCGAAGATGGACCCGAAGTCGAAGGCCCCGTAGTCGCCGACGTTCACCGTGCTGAAGTCGCCGAAGTCGAACGGCATCCCACCCGGCGGCGCACCTTCGCGCTTCCAGCGCCGGTACTCCGCGGCCCGCTTCTCGTCGAAGCCGGTGCGCAGCGCGTCCGCGCCGAACTCGTCGTAGAGCTTGCGCCGCTTGGGATCGGAGAGCACCTCGGAGGCGGCGGTGACCTCCTTGAACTTCTCCTCGGCGTCCTTGTTCCCGGGGTTCACGTCGGGGTGGTACTTCTTCGCGAGCTTCCGGTACGCCTTCTTGATCTCCTCGGCGGTCGCGCCCCTCGGGACGCCCAGGATCTCGTAGAGGTCGCGCTCTGGCACGCGGGGAAACGTAACGCGTCCGGAGGGGGCGTCAATGTGCCGGCGTTCCAGAGCGCCGCGGCGTCGCGCCGCCCCGGGCGCTCGCACTACAATGGGGCCCATGCTCTCGCTCGTCGCCGCGACGCTCCTCGCCGCCACCCCGCCGGCGGCGGTCCCCCGCGTCGTGGAGGAGATCGTGGCCGTCGTGCGGAACCCGGCCGGTGCCCCGCCGCGGGTCATCACGCTGACGAAGCTCGACGAGGAGGCGCGCATCGCGCTCGTCTCCCGTGGCGCCGCGGCCGCCGCCACCCGTCCCCTCGACGCGGAGGCGCTCCGGGCGGCGCTCGACTGGCTCCTCGATCAGATGCTCCTCGCCGACGAGGCGGCGCGCCTCGGGCTGGACGCGGTCGAGCGCGAGGCCGTCTCGGCGGCGCTCGCGCGGTTCCGCGCACAGGTCGGCCCTTCCGACGCGTACGCGCGGTTCCTCGCCGTGTCGGAGCTGACCGAGGAGGAGCTCTCCGCCACGCTCGCGCGGATGGTGAGGGTCGAGCGGTACGTGCAGAGCCGCGTGGGTCGGGCCGCACGCGTCGGGGACGACGAGGTGGAGCGCTGGCTCGCGGAGCACGGCGCGGGAGGCGCCGCGGGCCCGGCCCGCGACGCGGCGCGCGCGCAGCTCGAGGAGGAGCGGGCACGGGCCCAGGTTCGCGAGCTCGTCGCGGAGCTCCGCGCGCGCGCCGACGTGAGGGTCCTCCGTCCCGAGCGGAAGGACGGGCCGTAGCCGTGCGCCGCCCCGTCGACACCCCCGAGCGGCTCGAGTTCCGGCGGATGCAGCCGGAGGATCTCGATCGCGTCGTCGACATCGAGCGGGCCGGGTTCCGGAACCCGTGGTCGCGCGAGCTGCTCGCGCGAGAGCTCGACCACGCGTGGTCGCACATCGTGCTCGCAGTCGACCGCGACGCGGGCGCGGAGCGGGTCCTCGGCTACATCGTGTTCTGGCTCGTCCACGACGAGCTCCACGTCCTGAACATCGCGACGGCGATCGAGGCGCGGAGACGCGGCGTCGGGCGTGCCCTCATGCTCGAGGCGCACGGCGCGGGAAAGGACCGGGGCGCGGTGGTCGCGACGCTCGAGGTGCGCCGCTCGAACGCACCCGCGCTCGAGCTCTACCGGTCCCTCGGCTACCGGCAGGTCGGGATCCGGCCGAACTACTACCAGGAGGAGGGCGAGGACGCGATCGTGATGATCCTGGACCTGTGATCATGACGCGCCACGGCGTCGGATGGCGCTCGCATCCTCGCCCGCCATCGAGTATCTCTCGCCCCCCGGATGATCTGGCCCGCCCTGCGCTGGACGCTGTTCCACCTCGAGCCGGAGCGCGCCCACCGGCTCGCGCACGCCGCGCTCCACCGCGTGACGCCGGGGCTCGCGCGCCTGCGCCGGCCGAAGGTCCCGCCCGAGCTGCACGTCTCCTGCCTGGGCCTCGAGTTCGACGGCCCCGTCGGTCTCGCCGCCGGCTTCGACAAGGGGGACGCCGCGATCGCGGGGCTCTTCGCGCTCGGGTTCTCCCACGTCGAGATCGGGACCATCACCCCGCGCCCGCAGCCCGGGAACGAGCCGCCGCGCCTGTTCCGCCTCGTCGAGCACCGCGCGCTCATCAACCGCATGGGGTTCAACAACGCGGGCGCGGAGGTGTGCGCGCAGCGGCTCTCCCGCGTGCCCCCCGCCGCGCGGATGGGCCCGGTGGGCGTGAACGTCGGGAAGAACAAGACGACGCCCAACGAGGACGCCGCGGCGGACTACCTCGCCTGCATCGACCGGCTCCACCCGTACGCCGACTACCTCGTCGTCAACATCTCCTCGCCGAACACGCCGGGCCTCCGGCAGCTCCAGGAGCGCGAGCAGCTCGACGCGCTCCTGCGCGCCTGCGTGGCGCGGCTCCGCGAGCGCGCTCCGGGCAAGCCGCTCCTCGTGAAGCTCGCGCCGGATCTCTCGCCCACCGCGCTCGACGAGGCGGTCGACGTGGCCATCGAGGCGGGCGTGTCCGGGATCGTGGCGACGAACACGACCCTGTCGCGCGCCGGCGTGGAGCGCCACCCGCGCGCCACCGAGGCGGGCGGGCTCTCCGGCGCACCGCTCGAGCCGCTCGCGACGAGCGTCGTCCGGCGCTGCTACGCGCGCGCGGCGGGGCGCGTGCCCATCGTGGGCGCGGGCGGCGTGATGAGCGCCGAGGACGCGTACGCGAAGATCCGCGCCGGGGCGGCGCTGGTGCAGGTCTACACCGGGCTCGTCTACGGGGGGCCCGGCTTCGTCCGCCAGCTGAACGACGGGCTCGCGAAGCTGCTCGCGCGAGATGGCTTCCGCTCCGTCGCGGAGGCCGTGGGCGCCGATCACAGGCCGGCCGAGCGGGCGAGCGTCTGACCCATCCCTAGGTGTGGTGCCGACCCTCCAGGGGAAATTTCCCCTGGCAGGAGAGGGGCCACACATGTAGGGTCGATCGGTCCGGAGCACCGCCTGGGTCGTTTGACGTGTGCTGACGCGACGCGTTACCTGGAGGCTGTCGCGGGGGGTTGCGAGATCCCCTGGAACACATCGACCGCCCAGGAGGACGACCATGGCTGAAGCTCAGAAGACGGTGAACGGGAAGTTGAAGGTCCCCGAGTTCCTGCGCGAGCCGCTCGTCGCGGCGCAGGCGCGCATCGGGCACATCGAGGAAGAGGCGCAGCGGGTCATCAAGGACCTGGTGGTCCGGGGTCGCGCGGGCCGGAAGGACATCGAGGAGATCGTTCATCGCCTGTCGCGCCAGGACTTCTCGATGCCGGAGGTGAAGCAGCGGCTCGAGAAGCTGCGCGACCAGGGCGCCGAGCGCGCCGCCGAATGGCGCGGCCGGGCGGACTCGTTCCGCTCGGAGGCGCTCGAACGGATGCTCGAGCTCCAGAGCCGCGCGGTGCAGTTCCTCGGCGTCGCGACGCACGAGGAGGTCCAGGAGCTCTCCCGCGAGCTCGAGAAGCTCGCGAAGCGGTTCGAGAAGAAGGGCGCGCGCCGCGTCAAGCGGGCGAAGTCGCCGGAGGGGACGTAGGGATGCCGGACCTGCAGGAGATCTTCAAGGACGCCTGGTCTCACGCGCTCGCCGGCGTCAACGCCGCCGAGCAGGAGGCCGAGAAGGTGCTCGCGCGCATCGCCGACGCCGCGGGCTTCTCGCCCGAGGACGTCCGGCGCCACGCGCGCGAGTTCGGCGAGCGGCTCACCTCGCAGCGCCGCGAGATCGAGAAGACCCTCGACGACGCGGTCCGCCGGGCGACGAGCCGGTTCCGCGCGCCCGCGCGTGAGGACCTCGACGCGCTCGAGAAGCGGCTCGCGGCCATCGCCGCGCGCGTCGAGGCGCTGGCCCAGGAGAAGGGGAAGGGGAAGGAAGCGCCGTGACCCCGCCGCGCCTCCACGGGCTCGTCGGAGCCGCGATCGCCGTCGGCCTGGCGGCCGCGGCGGTCGCGTTTCCCGGCGAGCTCGAGGAGGGGGCGCGGCAGCTCCTGCCCGCCGAGCGTGGCCCGACGTGCCTCCTGGGCTGCGACGTGGTCTCGCCCGCGATCACGGGGATCGAGCGGCAGCTGGGCGCCGAGATGCCGGCCCTCGGCGCGGACCGCCGCGGCGTGCTCGCGCGAACCATCGTGGCGGAGGCCCAGGCGGCGCGCATCGATCCGCTCCTCGTCCTGGCGCTCATCGAGGTGGAGTCTTCGTTCGACCCGCGCGCGCTCTCCGGCGCCGGTGCCCGCGGGCTCATGCAGCTCCGCGAGCCCACGCTGCGCCGCGAGCTCCAGCGCGCCGGGCTCCTGCACCTCGACCTGCACGACCCGGCCGCCAACGTCGTCGCGGGCGTGCGCTACCTCCGCCGGCTGCTCGACGCGTTCGGGCGCGAGGAGGTCGCGCTCATGGCCTACAACGCCGGGCCGAACCGGATCCTCGGCTACCTGCGCGAGGGTGAGATCCCGGCGCGGTTCCACGCCTATCCTCGCCGCGTCCAGGCGATGCACCGGAAGCTGCGCCGCAGCGTGGGCGGGCCTGCCGTCGCGTCCGCCGCGCCGCTCGCCATCGCCCGGGTCCCGACGGGCGCCCAGTAGCCGGCGGGGCGTGACCCCGCGCCCCGGACCGGTTAAGGATGGCCCGCCATGCGGGTCGACGAGATCTTCTTCAGCCTCCAGGGGGAGGGGACGCGGGCCGGCCGGCCGTGCGTCTTCGTCCGGTTCACCGGCTGCGATCTGCGCTGCGGCTACTGCGACACCACCTACGCGTTCCAGGGCGGGCGCGACATGACGCGCCAGGAGATCCTCGCCGAGATCGCGCGCCACCCGACGCGCTTCGTGTGCCTGACCGGCGGCGAGCCGATGCTGCAGCGCGAGCTGCCCGAGCTCGCGCGGGCGCTCGTCGCGGGCGGGCACGAGGTCGCCGTGGAGACGCACGGGCAGCGGCCGCTCGAGGCGCTCCCGCCCGAGGCGATCCGCATCGTCGACGTGAAGACGCCCGGCTCCGGTGAGGAGACGCGGGACTTCGCCTACCTCGATCGGCTCCGCGCGCACGACGAGGTGAAGTTCGTCGTCTGCTCCGAGGCGGACTACCGCTGGTCGGTCGAGGTCGTTCGCCGGCACGGGCTCGAGGGGCGGGCGGCGGTGCTGTTCTCGCCGGCGTGGGGCCAGGTCGAGCCACGGGACCTGGCGCGCTGGATCCTCGAGGACGGCCTCGACGCCCGGCTCTCCCTCCAGATCCACAAGGTGATCTGGGGCCCGGATGTGCGCGGTGTCTGACCGCGCCGTGCCCGGCCGCGTTTCTTGACCTGGACCGCGGGCCGGGGCTAACAAGTCTGCGGATGCGTCCCCTCGCCCTCGCGCTCGCCGCGGCCGCGCTCGCGACGGCGGCGCCGCCTGCCGCCGCCGAACCGTCCCTCACCCTGAACGGTGTCGCGATCGACGGCGTGACGAACCAGCGCTTCGAGAACGCCACGGTCGTCATCGACGCGCAAGGGAACGTGAACATCGAGGCGAAGGGATACGCGGTCCGCGTCGCCGGCGAGGTCCCCGCCGCGCGCCCGCCCGCGGCGGCCGAGGTCCCCGCCGTCGCCGGCGCGCCCGCGCGGCTCACCCGGCGCTACTTCCTCGCGGCGGAGCACGCCGACCCGTCCGGCCCGCAGTACGACCTCGCGATCTTCATCAACGCTCAGTGGATCCGCGAGGTGAAGGCGAGCGAGCCGCAGGTGGTCATGGAGGTCACGCGGTACCTGCGCCCCGGCGCGAACCGGGTCGTGCTCGCGCCCACGCGACGGAGCCCGGGAGAGCGGCCCGCGTCCTCGCGCGAGGTGGCGCTCAAGGTGGTCATCGGCGAGGGGAACGTCGGCGGCGACCACGTGATGATCGACAACCCGCTCCTCGAGATGACGCGCACCGCGTCGGACGTCGAGGACCGCACCGAGGAGCACGTCCTCGTGGCGCGCTGATCGGGAGGCCGCGTGTTCACTGCGGAGCCGAGCCTCAGCTGGGTCCAGACGGCGCGCGACCAGATCGTCGCGGTGGTGGAGAGCATCAACCAGCCGCAGGTGTCGATCCCCGGCAAGTCCCCCCAGGCGGTCTCCGGCCACCTCTGCGGGCTGCGCAACCCGAACGGCTCGTTCTCGATCTACGTCGCGCTCCACCTCCCGAAGTCCGGCGAGAACGTCGTCTACCTGCACGAGCGGCGGCAGCTCACGACCGCCGACGAGTACCGCGCGGTCGAGCTCGAGGGGCTGCAGTTCCTCGAGTCGATGGGCTTCATGCTCGACAACCTGAACTTCCGTAACCTCGCCGCGGACGTGCAGGAGCAGGTGCTCCGCCGCGTCCCGCTGTTCTCGCCGCCGCGCGCTCCCGCGGCCTCCGCGCCCGGGCCGTCGTCCGGGGCCTCCGGTCTTTCCTCCGCCGCGCCCGACGCCGCCCGGGTGGCGCGCCTGCTCGCTTCCTTCTGATGACCCGATCCATCGCCCTCGTCCTCCTCGCCGCGGCCGCGCTCGGCTGCGCGCATCGCCCGAGCGGGAAGCAGCGCCGCACCGCGGAGATCCACCACGACCTCGCCGTGGAGGCGTTCCGCGCCGGGCGCGCGCCCGACGCGCTCCGCGAGTACGACGCGGCGCTCGCGATCGACGGACGCTTCGCGGAGGCCCACCGCGGCCGCGGGCTCGTCCTCGACTTCGCGTTCGGCCGGCTCGACGAGGCGGAGCGCGCCTACCGCCGCGCGCTCGAGCTCAGGCCCGAGTACCCGGAGGCGCACAACGACCTCGGCCAGCTCCTCGCGCGGACCGGCCACTACGACGAGGCGCTGCGCGAGTTCGACGTCGCGCTCGGCGACATGACCTACCGCGAGCCGTACGTGGCGCGCTGCAACAAGGGGCAGGCGCTCTGGCGGATGGGGCGCCGCGACGAGGGGCACGCCGAGCTGCGCGCCTGCCTCTCGCTCGCGCCCTCGTTCTGCAAGGGGCGCCGGGATCTCGGGCGCATCTTCCTCGAGGAGGGGAAGATGAACGAGGCCATCGAGGAGCTCGGCGCGTACGCGCGGAGCTGCGAGAAGGTCCCCGACGCGCACCTTCAGCTCGGCCTCGCCCGGATGCGCGCGGGCGATCTCCCCGGCGCACGCGAGGCGTTCGAGCGCTGCACCGAGCTCGCGCCGGCGAGCGCCGACGGCGAGGAGTGCCGCCGCAGCCTCACCCTGCTCGGCGAGTGAATCGTGACCGATCCCGAAGACCCGACCGGAGCCGTCCCTCCCGAGGTTTCCCCCGACGACCCCGGCGCCTCCGCCGAGGAGCGGCTCGCCGCGTTCGGGCGCTGGCTCGCGCGGGAGCGCGAGCTGCGAGGGCTGTCCCGCGACGAGGTCACGCGCGCGACGAAGCTCGCGCCCGGCGTCGTCGAGGCGCTCGAGTCGGGCGAGGAGGCGCGCATGCCGCCCCGGGCGTACGTGGTCGGCTACCTTCGCAGCTACGCCGTCGCGGTCGGGCTCGACGCGACCGAGGTGGTCCTCCGGTTCGAGGAGGCGGCCGCCGCGGTCGGCGAGGCCCGTCCGCCCGGCGCCGCGCGAGGAGTCCCCGCGGGCGCGTGGGTGGCGGCGGCGGTCGCGCTCGCCGCGGCGATCGCGGCGGCCATCGCGCTCCTGCGCTGAACGACAGTTCGTGACTCGCGATCACCTTCGGTGTCGCGAATCACGCTGTCGTTCAGCCATGTTCTGACGGGGGCTGCGCCCCCGCCCCGCCGAGCAAAGCTCGTCGGGGCCCCACCCCTGCTCGCCGGGTCCCTTGCGCCAACGCGGTCGGCTTCGCCGATTCCGCGTCGGCGCCCCGGCGGGCTCGCTTCGCTCGCCTGTTCGCGCGTCATGCTCCTCCGTTTAGAACGCGGCCGCGCCGCCCTGGCGCGGCGCCCGGCGAGCGGCTACGGTCCCCCCGTGCCCGATCGCCTGAAGCTCACCGCGCTCGTCCTCCGCGCCGTCGACTACGGCGAGTCGGACCGCGTCGTGACGCTCTTCACGCACGAGCGGGGGAAGGTGTCCGCGTTCGCGCGCGGCGCGCGCGCCTCGCGGCGGCGGTTCGGCGGCGCGCTCGAGCCGTTCACGCTCGTCGCCGCGGAGGCGCGCGAGCGGGCCGGCTCGGACATGTTCGGGCTCGACTCGGTCGCGGTCCTGCGCGCGCACGGCGCGATCCGGGGCGACCTCGCCCGCATCGCCTGCGCCGGGTACGCCTCCGAGCTCGCGCGCGAGCTCGTGCGCGATCACGAGCCGCACGCCGAGCTCCTCGCGCTCCTCCTCGAGTACCTCGGCGCGCTCGACGCCGCGCCGGCGCGGCCGGCGGGCCTGCGCGCGTTCGAGCTCGGCGCGCTGCGCGCCGCCGGGCTCATGCCGCGCCTCGACGCGTGCGCCGTCTGCGGCGGGACGGTCCCGGCGGAGGGCCGCGTCCGCTTCGATCCGGCGCACGGCGGCACGCTGTGCCCGGCGTGCGCGCCGGCCGCTGCCCCCGGCGCTCCCTGGCTGTCCGCGCCCACCGCGACCGCCCTCGCGCGGCTGCAGGCGGAGGGGCTCCGCGGGGCGGAGGCAGGGCTCTCGCCGCAGGCCGGGCGGGAGGCGCGCGACGTCCTCGCGGCCTTCATCGAGCACCACCTCGGCCGGCGCCTCGCGGCGCGCCGGTTCCTCGACGAGATCGGGCCGCTGCTCGGGGACTGACGCATGCCGCACGAGCTGGACGTGGTCTGCCTGGGCGAGGCGCTCGTCGATCTCCTGCCGGACCGCCGCGGCCGGCTCGAGGACTGCGATCGCTTCGAGGCCTGCCCCGGCGGTGCCCCCGCGAACGTCGCGACCGGGCTCGCGCGCCTCGGCGCGCGGGTCGCGTTCCGGGGCGTGCTCGGCGACGATCCCTTCGGGAGGCTCCTGCTCCGCAAGCTCGAGGCGGAGGGGGTACGGTGCGCCTTCCGGCTCACCCGCGAGCGGCCGACCGGCATGTGGTTCGTGGCCCTCGACGCGCGCGGGGAGCGGAGCTTCTTCTCGCCCAACGCGCGCTTCTCGGCGGACAAGCTCGTCTCCCCCGGCGACGTGGATCGCGGCCTCCTCGCGCGCGCGGCGTGGCTCCACGTGGGCTCCTCCGCGCACGTCCTGCCCGACGGACAGGACGCGCTGCGCGAGGCGGTCGCCGCGGCGCGCTCGCTCGGGCTGTGCGTCTCGTTCGATCCGAACGTGCGCTCGCACCTGTGGGACGACCTCGACGCGCTCCGGCGCCTCTGCGCGGACGTGGTGCCCGCATGCACGCTCGTGAAGGTGTCGGAGGAGGAGGCGGAGCTCGTGACGGGGGAGGCGGACCCCGCGCGCGCGACGGCGAGGCTCGCCTCGCTCGGCGTCCCGCTCGCGTGCGTGACGCTCGCGGAGCGCGGCGCGCTCGTCCGGCGCGGTGAAGACCTGCTCCACGTCCCGGCCGAGCGGGTGGAGGTGGTGGACACCACCGGCGCCGGCGACGGCTTCGTGGCCGGGCTCCTCTCCGCGATCGTCGGACGTGGCCCGATCGAGGCGCTGGCGCGCGCCGATCTCGAGCGGGCGGTCGCGTTCGCGAACCGCGTCGCCGGCCGGGTCTGCGCCCGCGTCGGAGCGGTCGCCGGGCTCCCCCGCGCCGGCGATGTTTCGGTTTGACACCGCACCCTTACGGCCCTACCGTCGCCGGCTCCGGTGACGGGGCCGCCGCGCGACGCGCGCCGGTCGAGGAGGCGCGCGCGTGTACTTCCAGGACCTCATCTTGAAGCTCCAGACCTACTGGGCGGGTCGCAACTGCATCCTCGCCCAGGGGTACGATCAGGAGGTCGGGGCGGGGACGATGAACCCCGCGACCTTCCTGCGCGTGCTCGGGCCCGAGCCCTGGAACGTCGCCTACGTCGAGCCCTCCCGGCGCCCGGCCGACGGCCGGTTCGGCGAGAACCCGAACCGCCTGTACCAGCACCACCAGTTCCAGGTCATCCTGAAGCCCAACCCGCCCGACGTGCAGGAGATCTACCTCGGGTCGCTGAAGGCGATCGGGATCGATCCCCTCGAGCACGACATCCGCTTCGTCGAGGACGACTGGGAGAGCCCGACGCTCGGCGCCTGGGGCCTCGGCTGGGAGGTCTGGTGCGACGGGATGGAGATCACCCAGTACACCTACTTCCAGCAAGCGGGCGGGTTCGAGGTGAGGCCGGTGGCGGCGGAGCTCACCTACGGCCTCGAGCGCATCGCCATGTACCTGCAGGACGTCGAGAACGTCTTCGACGTGGAGTGGGTGAAGGGCGTCCGCTACCGCGAGGTCTTCCACCGGAACGAGGTGGAGATGAGCGAGTACTCGTTCCGCGTCGCGGATCCGAAGATGCTGTTCGGCCTCTTCGACATCTACGAGGCCGAGTGCAAGCGGCTCCTCGCGGCGAAGCTCCCGCTGCCGGCGTACGACTACTGCCTCAAGTGCTCGCACACGTTCAACAACCTCGACGCCCGCGGCGCGATCAGCGTGACGGAGCGGGCGGCGTACATCGGGCGCGTCCGCGCGCTCGCCCACGAGTGCGCGAAGGGCTACCTCGACTCGCGCGAGACGCTCGGGTTCCCGCTCCTGCCGCCCGCGGAGCGGAAGAAGGCGGTCGAGGCGGCGCGCAGCGCGCGCGAGGCGCGTGAGGCCCTGCGGCAGGCTCAGGGCGAGCGGACGCAGGCGCGCGAAGATCGGCCGCGGCAGGCCTGACGGTCCGGTTCCTCCTACCCCACGAGAGACACGAGATGGCGGACCTTCTGTTCGAGATCGGCGCGGAGGAGATCCCGGCGGGCTTCGTGCCGCCGGCGCTCAAGCAGCTCGAGGAGGATCTCGCGAAGGCGCTCGACGCCGCGCGGCTCTCCCACGGCGAGGTGAGGGCGGTCGGCACCCCGCGCCGGCTCGCCGTATGGGCGCGCGACGTGGCGAAGCGCCAGACCGACGCGAAGACGGAGGCGTTCGGGCCGCCCGTCGCCCAGGCGTTCGACGCCGGCGGGAACCCCACCCCGGCGGCGCTCGGCTTCGCGAAGAGCCAGGGCGTGGACGTCTCGAGGCTCGAGCGCGCCCAGACGCCCAAGGGCGAGCGGGTCGCGGTGACCAAGATCGAGGAGGGGCGCAAGGCCGAGAAGGTCCTGCCCGAGCTCCTCGAGCGGCTCCTCGCGGGGCTCCGGTTCCGGAAGGCGATGCGCTCGCGCTTCGACGACGTGACCTTCGCGCGCCCGATCCGCTGGATGGTCGCGCTCTACGGCGGCCGGCCGCTCAAGGTCCGCCACGGCGAGGTCGTCTCGGGGAAGGTGACCTTCGGCCACCGGTTCGCCGCGCCGAGGGCCATCGCGCTCGCGGGGACGCCGGAGGACTACGTCGCGAAGCTCCGAAGGGCGAAGGTCCTCGCCGATCCGGTCGAGCGGCGCGCGGTCCTCGAGCTCGAGCTCGCGAAGGCCGCGAAGGCGGCGGGCGGGAAGATCCGGCCGGACGAGCCGCTCGTCGAGCAGGTGCTCTACCTCGTCGAGCACCCGACCGGCGTGGCGGGCGAGTTCGAGAGGTCGAACCTCGACCTGCCGCCCGAGGTGGTCGTCTCCGAGATGAGGAATCACCAGCGGTACTTCGCGGTGGTCGACGGGAAGGGCCGGCTCAAGAACCGGTTCGTCGCGATCTCCGGCACGCCGGTGAGGGATCCGGAGGTCGCGCGCCACGGCTACGAGCGCGTGCTGCGCGCGCGGCTCGCGGACGCGCGGTTCTTCTTCGAGGAGGACAAGCGCCGGCCGCTGCGCGACCGCATCGAGGACCTCGGGCGGCGCACGTTCCAGGCGCGGCTCGGGAGCGAGCTCGCACGCACCGATCGCATCGTCGCGATCGGGAGCGCGCTCGCGCACGCGATCGGCAGGGAGGACCTCGCGCCCGACGTGGTCGAGGCCGCGCGCCTCGCCAAGACCGACCTCACGACCGGCATGGTGGGCGAGTTCCCCGAGCTGCAGGGGGTGATGGGCGGGTACTACGCCCGCCTCGAGGGCCTGAAGCCGGAGATCGCGGACGCGATAGAGGACCACTACAGGCCGGTGGGGGCCTCGGGCGAGATGCCCCGCGGCGACGTCGGCGCGCTCGTCGCCCTCGCCGACCGGCTCCACTCGCTCGTCGGGATCGTGGGGGTGGGGGAGAAGGCCACGGGCGCCGCCGATCCGTTCGGCCTGCGGCGCGCCACCATCGGCATCCTCCGCATCCTGCTCGCCCGCGGGTATCACCTGTCGCTGTCCGCGGCGATCGAGCAGACGCTCGACTCGCTCGCCGGCGTGAAGCTCGCGGCCGATCGCGCCGTCGTGGCGGAGCAGGTGCTCGACTTCGTCCGCGGGCGGCTGCGCGCGCTGTGGAGCGACGAGCTCGACGGCGACCTCGTCGACGCGGTGCTCGCCGCCGGCTTCGACGACGTGGTGGACGCGCGCCGGCGCCTCGAGGCGCTCGCCGAGGTGAAGGCGCGCCCCGACTTCGTGCCGCTCGCGCTGGCCTTCAAGCGGGTCGCGAACATCCAGGAGAAGGCGGGGGGCGGGGCAGGGGCTCCCGTGGACCCCCTCCTCCTGCGCGAGGACGCCGAGCGCTACCTGCTCTCGGAGCTCGAGCGCGTCGAGGGGGAGGCGGCGTCGCTCCGTACGACCCGCGACTACCCGGGCGTCCTGCGGAACGTCGCGAACCTGGAGCCCGCCGTCGCGCGCTTCTTCGACGACGTGCTCGTCATGGCCGAGGACCCGCAAGTCCGCGCGAACCGGCTCGGGCTCATGCGGCGCGTCGCGGCGCTCTTCGCCGGCGTCGCCGACTTCCGTAAGATCCAGGCCGAGGCGCCGCCCCAGGCGTGAGCACCCCAACCTTGACCCGCTCCCGACCCCGCGGCTACGGTTCGCGGTCACCCGTGCCCGCCCACCTTCGAAATACGATCTTCGCCTTCGCCGCAGCGGCGCTCGCTGCCTGCGGCAACCCTCCGTCCGCCGACCCCGCGCCGCTCGACCGGTTCAACGCGCCCATCGCGCTCGGGATCTCGGGGAGCGACCTCCTCGTCGTCTCCTCCAACTTCGAGCTCGCCTACGCGCTCGACGATGGCGGGAGCGTCATTCCCGTCGACGTGCAGGCGTCCCCGGCGCTGGGCAAGGGTGTCCGCATCGCCAGCTTCGCGGGCGAGCTCGCCATCGCCGACGCGACGGCCTGCGGCCTGCCCGAGACGCTCGCCCTCGTCCCCGCGCGCGAGGGGAACTCGCTCTATCGGATCCGCGTCGGCCCCGGTGGCGCGCTGTCGTGCGGCGAGGGGTGCCGCCTGCCGCTTCGCTCGGACGTGGCGGACGCCTACGGCGTCCTCGCGGTGTGCCGCCCGCCCGCCACCGCCGGCGGCGAGCCGCGCGCGCGCGCGTACGTCGGCTTCGTGCGCACCCCGGCGAACCGTGGCCAGATCTCCGAGATCGATCTCCGCACCGGCGCGAGCCGCAACCGCGACGTCGGGCTGGGGCCGGTGCGCAGCTTCGCGTACGACGCGCAGAACGACCGGCTCTACTTCACCGCGATCGAGAGCGGCGTGACCGCGCCGCTCCGCTGGATCGATCTGGCGGGCGACTGCGCGATCGACGTCTCCGTCCCCGAGGGCGGCTGCCCGGTGTCCGGCATCGACCTCGCGGCCTACGTGCGCGGCGTCGAGGCGCGCGGGATCGCGCTGTCGAACCCGCAGGTCGGCCGGACGCGCCGCGCGTTCGTCGCCGCACGCGTCTACAACGCCGATCTCGCCGGCTCGATCGGCGGGCGTCCGGGGTTCGACGTGGGCGGGGTGCTCCTCGTGCTCGACCTCGTCGAGGACCGGTCCGGGCTCCAGCCGCGGCTCGCCGGCGTCTTCGACGTGGGGCTCGGCGCGAACGAGGTGAAGGTGCTCCCGGCGCGGCCGGGGAAGGGGGATCTCGTCGCCGTGACCGCCTCCGACGACGGGCTCCTCTGGATCTACGACGACGATCAGGGGTCGCTCGTGCGGGTGTTCGGACGTGACCCGCACACCGGGATCCCGCTCTTCGGGCGGCAGCCGTTCGGCCTCGCCGCCCGGGACGACGGCGCCAGCGCCCGGCTCTTCGTCTCCTCCTTCAAGGACGGGTTCGTGACGCCCGTCGACGTCCCGCTCGACGCGCCGTGGTCCGCTGCGGACCCGCGCGCCGAGGATCGGATCGGGGTGACGCCGTGATGCGACGGCTGGCCTTCCTCGCGCTCGCGGCCCTGGCCGCGTGTGGCAAGACCACCACCCCCATCGGTGTCGGGCTCGCCGAGCCCTCCGCGGTGGTGGCGTTCAACGGCTTCACGCCCAAGAACCCCGGGCTGCACCCCTACTTCGCCATCGCGAACGCCGCGCGCTCGGACCTGACCCTCGTCGACGCCGTGGACGACACGCCCGTCCTCGCTCCGGTCATCGTGCGCTCGCTCGCGGTGCCGGTGCCGGATCCGCGCCCCGCGCTGCTCGCGGCGTCGTCGCTCTGGGACGGCGCGGCCGGCGCGAAGGCCGACCTCCTCGTCGTCGCCTCGGCCGCCGCGCCGGCGCTCCAGCTCGTCGAGACCTGGAACGCGTCCGCCCGGATCGTGGACGAGGCCGATCTCGGCGCGCTCGCGCCCGGCGGGACGATCCAGGCCCTGGCGGCGATCCCCGTCCTGGACGCGGCCGTCCCCCCGGCGCAGACCCCGGGTCGCGTCCGCGTCGTCGCGGCGCTCACCGGCGCCCGCCTCGCGGTGGTCGAGTACTCCCGCGCCCCCGACGGCGTGGGGATCGTCCGCGGGGACGTCTCGATCCGGGCCCTCGAGGCCGGCGGCGTTCCGTTCGACGTCGTCTCGCTCGCGGTGAACCCGCACGATCCGCTCCACCTGTACGGCGCGTCCCCTGATCCGATCGGTGGGGTCGAGGGGGTCGCGGAGCTCACCGTGGCAGGCGCGCCCGCCGACTGGACGATCCGCGCGCTCGACGCCCGCGCCCCGACGCGCTTCGTGGCCGCGGCGCGCCTGCGCGAGCGGAGCGACACGTGGCCGCCGCCGCTCCCGGGCGCCACGTACGACGACAGGACGGAGTTCCGCCTCGACGTCGTCGATCGCGTGTACGCGCTGCTCGATCCTGCGCGCTGCGGCCCCGACCATCGCATCGGCTGCGGCATCGCGGTGCTCGACCCGGCGAGCGGGACGATCCTCCCCGATTACGCCGGGCTCATGCCCTATCTCGCCCCCATCTCCCTGCCGCAGCTGGCCTTCGGCCTCGCGGCCAGCGAGCCGCCCGCCGTGCCGCCACCCGGTGAAGAGGCGACCTACGCTGGCGGGTTCATGAAGATCGCGCCCGGCACCGGCACGCGCCTCACGACGGCGGTCGCGGCGATCCCCTCCGGCGACGGGCGCGTCTACTACGCGGACCTCGGACGCTTCTCCGTCCCGAACAACCAGTCCATCCTCCGGGGAAGTACGCGGACGCGCGCCGAGACCGGCGTCACGATCGGCGTCGCGCCCGCGGGCGAGACCCTCCCGCGCATCCTCGGCCTCTGGTCCCAGCCCGAAGGGGAGACGGCCTTCACCCTCGCGTTCGACGTCCCCTTGCTCCTGCGGGGCGTCCGCGTGACGCCGGGCTTCACCGCCACCGAGCTCTGGCGGGTCCTCTTCCAGGCGTCGTTGCCGGGCGTCGACGCGCATCGCGGCCAGAGCGGCCGCACGGCCGACGCTCGGACCTGGGTCGCCATGCAGGTCCCGGCGAGCGCGCCGGGGGGCGCGACGCTCACGCAGGTCGTGCGCGTCTACGACCCGACGTTCGCCATCCACCCCGGAGACCTCGTGGAGATGTCCGCGCCGGACGTCGCGGGCTGCCCGACCGACTCGAACGTCGAGGCTCGCATCGCGGCGATCCTGCCGCCCGAGGACGCGTATCCGGGTGGCGCGCTCGCGCTCGAGCCGCTCGACGATCCGCGCCCGAAGGTGAACACCGACGGGAGCGTGGGGCCGTGGCGCGACTGGCCCGCGTGCGTCCAGGCGCTCGGGGCAGGGCAGACCGGATTCCATCTGGCCGTGCGCGCGGGCGGGCTCGTGGCGATCGGAGCCGCGACCGGCTACGCGGGGCGACCCGAGGTCGTCGCCGAGGCGGACGTCGGCACGGCTCCCGAGTTCGCCCTGCAATACGAGGACGAGGACGCGCTGGCCGCGCAGTGCCCGCTGCTCCCCTGGCCGGCCGACTTCAGGTCCGCGCCCGCGGAGTTCCGGACGTGCGACGCCGCGTGCCGGCTCGTCTGCGAGCGGCTCGTGCTCGCGCGCAAGGCGCGGCGCATCTACCACGTGTCCGACCAGTGCCGTCCGCTGAACCCGGTCTCGGCGCTGGACGACAAGGACTGCCGCGACGCGTGGGGCCTGCCCGGCAACGCTACGTACCCGTTCCCCCGCGCGAACGGCCCGGTCGTCGCCTTCAGGGTCGGCTACCGCGGGGTGACCGCGGACGCCGGCCAGTTCCCCGGCGACGTCCAGGCGCTCTGGGCCGACCTCCGCGGGATGGAGATCGACTTCTCAACCCAGAGCGGGATCACGCCGAGCTCCCGGTTCCCAACCACCTCGAGCAACTCCACCGCGCACATCCTTCCGCTCGGCATCTCGACCTTCGATCGCAGCGTGATCGCGGGGAAGGAAGCGGAGGGCTACCGCTTCCTCGTTCCCTACACGAACGACTTCGTGCTCGACTTCAGCCCGGCGGAGACGGTGAACATCGCCAAGGTGATCCGGTGACCGCGCGCCGGGTGCGAGGCGCGCGCGTCGAGGAGGGACCATGAAGTCCGTCCGGCAGATCGCGATCGCCGACCACCTCTGGGAGGCGCTCGAGCGGATGGCGGAGGAGATGGGCTCCGACCGCGAGGCGCTCGTGAACCAGGCGCTGCACGTCTTCGCGCGGCTGAACGGGTACCTCGTCCCGGGGAGCGTCGGCGCTCCCACGCGCCCCGCGGGAGCGCCCCCGGCCGCGCCCGCCGCGCCCGTCCTTCCGCGGGCGGAGCGGGCGGTCGTGACGGAGCAGGTGCTCGACACCGCCGCCCGGCTCGAGCGCGAGATGCGCGCTCCACCGGCCGTTCCCGCCGCCTCCGCGGTCCCCGCCGCGCCGGCCGCCGCCGCGCCGGCGGCCGCCCCGCCGGCGGCGCTCGCGCTCGTGCTGGTGCGCGACGACGGGTCGGAGGTGCCGGTCGCGAAGGATCGCTTCGTCATCGGCCGGGGTCGGCACTGCGACCTCGTGGTCGACAGCGCGAAGGTGTCCCGCGAGCACGTCGCCATCGTGCGCGAGGGCCCGGGCTGGCTCATCGAGGACCTCGGCTCGTCGAACGGGACGTGGTTCCGGCGCGAGCGGATCACGCGCCGGCGCATCGAGGCCGGCGACGAGTACTTCGTATGCGCCGAGCGGCTGCGCTGCGCGCTGCGCTGAGCGCGATCCCGTCGCGGTGACGTCGCCGCCCCGCCGCGCGCCTCGCGCCCGGCCGCGTTTTCCCGCTGCCGGCGCGGTCGCGCGGGGCTATCGTTCCGTCCCTCATGCCCACCCTGACGCTCATCGACGGCTCGGGCTTCGTCTTCCGCGCCTATCACGCGATCCCGCATCTCTCGACGACGCGCGGGACGCCGACCAACGCCGTCTACGGCTTCACGACGATGCTCCTCAAGGCGCTGCGCGAGCACGCGCCGACGCACGTCGCGCTCGTCATGGACGCCGGGCGGAAGAGCTTCCGGAACGAGATCGACCCTACCTACAAGGCGAACCGCCCCGAGGCGCCGGACGACCTGCGGGTTCAGTTCCCGCTCGTGCGCGAGGTGGCGGACGCGCTCGCCGTGCCGCGCATCGAGGAGGGCGGGGTCGAGGCGGACGACGTCATCGCCACGCTGGCCTGCCGCGCGCGCGAGCAGGGGTACGAGGTCGTCGTCGTCACCGGCGACAAGGACTTCGCGCAGCTCGTGGACGACAAGCTCTCGCTCTACGACCCGATGGCCGAGGCGAGCGGGCGGGGCGGCTGGACCGGGCCCGCGGAGGTCGAGAAGAAGCTCGGCGTCCGGCCGGACCAGGTCGTCGAGTTCATGGCGATCCTGGGGGACAAGATCGACAACGTCCCGGGGATCGCCGGCATCGGCGAGGTGACCGCCGCCGCCCTGGTGCGCCACTTCGGCACGGTCGAGGAGATGCTGCGCCGGCCCGACGAGATCCCGGCGGCGGTCGCGCGCGGCGGCGAGAAGGTGAAGGAGAAGATCGTCTCGAACGCTGCGCGCATCCGGATGAACCGCGAGCTCGTCGCGCTGCGCTGCGATCTCTCCCTCCCGCTCGCGCCCGAGGCGCTCGCCCGGAGGCGCCCGGACGACACGCGGGTGCGGGCGCTCTTCTCCGAGCTCGAGTTCTCCCGTCTCCTGAAGGACCTGCCCGCGCCACCGCCGACGCCACGCACCGAGCGCGCAGAGCTCGTCCTCGACGCGGGGTCGCTCGCGGAGGCGGTCGCGGTGCTCTCGGCCGCCCCGGCCGTGGGGCTCCGGCCCGTGCTCGCGGGCGCGGCTCCGCGCACGGACCCGGTGGTCGGTCTCGCGCTCGCGGGGGGAGGGCGGGCGTTCTACCTGCCCCTGCGCCACCAGTACCTCGGCGCGCCCGCGCAGCTCGGGGCGGAGGCCGTGCGCGCCGCGCTGCGCCCGCTCCTCGAGGGCGACACGCCCAAGCACACGCACGATCGGAAGGCGGTACAGCACGCGCTCGCCGGCCTCGGGCTCACGCTCGGCGGCCCCGGGATGGACACCGAGCTCGCGAGCCGACTGCTCCTCCCCACGCGGCGCGAGCACGCCCTCGCCGACGTCGCGCGGGAGCGGATCGGCTGCGAGCTGCCGCGCGATCCGAGCGGCGGCGACGCGGCCCGCAAGAGCGAGCGGGTGCCGGTCGAGGGGGTCGAGGTGGAGCGCGCCGGCGCGTGGGCCGCGCAGTGCGCCGCCTCGCTGCTCGACCTCGCGCCCTCCCTCGAGCGCGCGCTCGAGACGGAGGGGGTCCTGCCCCTCTACCGGGACGTCGAGCGGCCGCTCGTGCCGGTGCTCTGGGAGATGGAGCGGGTGGGCATCCTGGTCGACCGCGGGGCCATGGAGGGCATGAGCGGCGAGTTCGGACGCTCCATGCAGGACCTCGAGGCGCGCATCCACGCGTCCGCCGGGCACCCGTTCAACATCGCGTCGACCCGGGAGCTCTCCCAGGTCCTCTTCTCCGAGCTCGGCCTGCCGGTGCTCAAGCGGCTCAAGACCGGGCCATCCACCGACCAGGACGTCCTCGAGAAGCTGTGCGAGCAGCACGAGCTGCCGCGGCTCGTCCTCGAGCACCGCGCGCTCTCGAAGCTCAAGGGCACCTACGTCGACGCCCTCCCTCAGCTCGTCGACCCCGTGGACGGCCGCATCCACACGACCTTCCACCAGGCGGGCGCGGCGACGGGGCGCCTCTCGTCCTCCGATCCGAACCTGCAGAACATCCCCGTGCGCACCGAGCTGTCGCGCCGCATCCGCGCGGCCTTCGTCGCTCCGGAGGGCTCCCGGCTCCTCTCGGCCGACTACTCGCAGATCGAGCTCAGGATCCTCGCGCACTACTCCCATGATCCCGCGCTCCTGGAGGCGTTCCGCGCGCGCGAGGACGTGCACACCCGCACCGCCGCCGAGACGTTCGGCGTCCCGCCCGCCGAGGTCACGGCGGACATGCGCCGCATCGCCAAGGTGCTGAACTTCGGGATCGCGTACGGCCTCTCCGCCTTCGGCCTCTCGCAGCGGCTCGACCTGCCGGGCGCGGAGGCGCAGGCGATCATCGACCGGTACTTCGCGCGTTACGCCGGCGTGCGCAGCTACATCGAGAAGGCGGTGGAGGACGCGCGCGCGACGGGGGAGTCTCGCACGCTCTTCGGGCGCGTCCGCGCGATGCCGGAGATCGCCGCGCGGAACCCGGCGCTGCGCAACGCCGCGGAGCGCACCGCCATCAACACGCCGATCCAGGGCACGGCCGCGGACATCGTGAAGATCGCGATGATCCGCGTGCACGACGCCCTCGCGAGCGAGCGGCGCCGCTCGCGGCTGCTCCTCCAGGTCCACGACGAGCTCGTGCTGGAGGTCCCCGAGGACGAGCTCGCGCCGGTCGAGGCGCTCGTGCGCCGCGAGATGTCCGGCGCGGCGAAGCTCGAGGTGCCGCTCGACGTCGAGGTGGGGGTCGGCCACAGCTGGGCGCAAGCGCACTGACGGCGCCTACGGGTGCCTGCGCCGGCGGACGCGTCGCTGCGCTGCTCGGCGTCGAGCGCGGCCGCTACTCGTCGGCGGCCTTCCGCCGCGAGGGAATGTACTGCACGGCCTCCTCGCGCGTGGGCTCGCGGAACGCCTCGATGAGCTTCAGGTGGCTCTCGGCGAGGGTGCGCACGTTCGCCTCGAACTGCACGCGCTGGCGCTTCAGCTCGTTGATGTCGTCGACGATGCGGAGGAAGCGCTGGTGCGCGCCCTGGACGATCTTCTCGGCCTGGAGCTCCGCGTCCGAGATCGTGATCTCCGCCTCCTTGCGGGCGGACTCGCGGATCTCCTCGGACGCCCTCTGGGCGGTGACGAGCGTCTCCTGGAGCGCGCGCTCGCGGCTCCTGAACTCCGCGATCTCCTCCGCCTTGCGCCGGTCCTCCTCGCGCAGCGCGAGGTTCTCCTTCACGAGCGCCTCGAACTCGACCGCCACGAGGGCGAGGAACGCCTCGACCTCCTCGGGGGACGAGCCGCGGAACACCTTGGAGAACTGCTTCTGGGTGATGTCGAGGGGCGTGATCTTCATGGGGGGCGCGCTCCGGTGGGTCATGATACCGACCCATCCGCGGCTGTCCATTTCGCCTGGCTCACCTCGACCCACACGTTGGTCGGCGCGGCTCCCCGCGCGGTCACTATGATCTCCGCCCGTCGAGGCTCCCACGATGGACTCGTCCGCCGGCCAGATCCTGCTCGCCGCCGGGGCGCTCGCCGCGATGGCGCTCGCGGTGGCGCTCGCCCTGGCGCTTCGGCGGACCCTTCGGGCGAGGCGCGCGCTCGAGCGCGAGGGCGACGCGCTGCGGGCGGCGGCGGAGGCGGCCCGGCGCGAGCTGGCGGCAGAGCGAGAGCGCGCGCGGGTCGAGCGGGAGCGGCTCGGGGCGGCCGAGCGGAGCGCGCGCGGGGAGGCGGAGCGGTCGGATCGCGCGAAGGACGAGTTCGTCGCCACCGTCTCGCACGAGCTGCGCACGCCCCTCAACGCCGTGCTGGGCTGGGCGCGGCTGCTCCGGCTCGGGAAGCTCGACGCCACCGCGTCGGCGCGGGGAATCGAGACCATCGAGCGGAGCGCCCAGGCCCAGGCGCAGATCGTGGACGACCTGCTCGACGTGTCGCGCATCGTGCGCGGCCAGCTCAGGCTCGACGTGCGGCCCGTCGAGCTCGTGCCGGTCATCGAGGCGGCGCTCGACGCCGTCCGCCCGGCAGCGGCGGCGCGGAGCATCTCGATCGCCGCCGTGCTCGTGCCGCGGGCCGGGCCGGTCTCGGGTGATCCCGGGCGGCTGCAGCAGGTCGTCTGGAACCTGCTCTCGAACGCCATCAAGTTCACGCCGCCCGGCGGTCGCGTGGAGATCCGGCTCGCGCGCGCGGAGGGCGAGGTGGCCATCAGCGTGCGCGACACGGGCGCGGGGATCGACCCGACGTTCCTCCCGCACCTCTTCGAGCGGTTCCGCCAGGCGGACTCGTCCTCCACGCGCGCCCACGGTGGGCTCGGCCTCGGGCTCGCGCTGGTGCGCCACCTCGTCGAGGCGCAGGGCGGCTCGGTGTCCGCGGCGAGCGAAGGCCCGGGGCGGGGGGCGACCTTCACGGTGCGGCTCCCCATCTCCCCGCTGCGCACCCGCCGCGCGGCGGCGGCCGCCGCGCCGCCCGCAGCGCCCCGCGAGCTGCGTCCGCTCGCGGGCCTGGAGCGCGTGCGCGTGCTCGTCGTCGACGACGATCCCGACACGCTCGACGTGGTCCGGCAGGTGCTGGAGACGGCCGGCGCCCTCGTCACCGCGGCGGCCTCCGTCCGCGAGGCGCTCGCCGCGCTCTCCGTGCGCCCTCCCGACGTGCTCCTGTCGGATCTCGGGATGCCCGGAGAGGACGGGTACGCGCTCATCCGCAAGGTCCGCAGCCTCGAGGCGGCGCGGGGTGGACGCGTCCCGGCGGCCGCGCTCACCGCTTACACCCAGGCGGAGGACCGGGCTGAGGCGCTGCTCGCGGGCTTCCAGATCTACCTCGCGAAGCCGGTCGAGCCCGCCGAGCTGACCGCCGCGGTCGCCCGGCTCGCCGGGCGGATGAACTGATCCTCCCCCTCCGCCCGCGCGCAGCGCGGCGGCCGCCCGGCGCGCCCCTTATGTTATCTTCCGCGCCGCGTCATGCCGTTCTCCGAGCTCATCGCGCAGGATCGCGCCGTGTCCTCGCTGCGATCCGCCTTGCGGCGCGGCGCGCTCCACCACGCGTACCTGTTCGGCGGCCCGGAGGGCGTCGGCAAGGCGACGGCGGCGCGCCTCCTCGCGCAGGCCGCGAACTGCGAGGCCCCCGCGCCAGAGGGCGGGCATCGAGACGATCCGTGCGGCGCCTGCGGGCCCTGCCGGAAGATCGCCCGCGGCGTCCATCCCGACGTGCTCGTGCTCCAGGAGGAGCGCGTGATGGCCAAGGCGGGCCGGTGGGATCCCAAGGGAGGACGCTCGCCGTCGAAGGACATCGTCGTGGACCAGGTGCGGGACGTGGTCGACCGCCGCCTCGCGCTGAAGCGCTTCGAGGGACGCCGGCGGTTCGTCGTCCTCGACCCCGCCGACGCGATGAACCCGCAGGCCCAGAACGCGCTCCTCAAGACGCTCGAGGAGCCGCCCGACGACACGACGCTCGTGCTCGTCGCGTCGAGCCCCGACGCGCTGCTGCCCACCATCCGCTCGCGCTGCCTGCGCGTCCCGTTCGCCCCGCTGCCGGCGGCGGCGGTCGCGGCGCGGCTCGAGGCGGAGGGCCGGCCCGCCGGCGAGGCGCGGCTCGCGGCCGCGCTCGCGGGAGGCTCGCTCGCGCGCGCCCTGGCGCTCGACGCGGAGACGCTCGCGGCGGAGCGCGACGCGGTGCTCGCCGCCGCCGCGCTCGATGCCGCCGACGCGGGCGCCTGGCTCGCCTTCGCGCGCGATCACGGCGACGACCGCGAGGCCGCGGCCGAGCTGTGCGCGCTCCTCGCCGTCTGGCTCCGGGACGTCCTCGCGGCGCACGCCGGTTCGGCCGATCTCGCCCTCGGCGATCTCGCCGAGGCGACCCGCCGCACCGCCGCGGCGCTCTCGCCCGCGGAGATCCTGCGCCGGCGCGAGGAGGTCCAGAAGACCGCCGCCGCGCTCCGCCAGAACGCGGCGCCGACCCTCGCACTCGAGCGCCTGCTCATCGCGTGGTTCCATGGCCGGGGGTAGGGGAACGGGGCCGCGCGGCGCGGCGGGCGCCACGCTCGAGACCTGCCTCGCGGACGTCCGCGAGGGCGCGCCGCGTCCGGTCTACCTGCTCGACGGCGACGCGTTCCTCTCGCTGCGCGCGGCCCGCGAGCTCGCGGCCGCGCTCGTCCCGGAGGCGCAGCGCGCGCTGAACCTCGTCGAGCTCGATCCGGCGGCCTCGCCCGCCGAGGTCGCCGCCGAGCTCTCCACCGGCGGCCTCTTCGGCGGCGGCAAGGTCGTGCTCCTCCACGAGCCGGCGTTCCTCACGTCCAGGGAGGACGCGGAGAACGCGTTCGGGCGCGCGAAGGACCAGTGGGCGAAGGGCGCGCAGCGGGACGCGGCGCGGCGGCTGCTCGCGCTCGCCGCGAAGGCGGGCTGGTCCGTGAAGGACCTCGCGCCGGAGGGCGGGCGGATCGATCACGGCGCGCTCGCGGCGGACCTCGGCGTGCCGGCGGGCGCGTACGACGCGGCGTTCGTCGAGGCGGCGGTGCGGTTCGCGGTCGAGCGCGAGCTGAAGGTCTCGAAGGACGACGCGTCCGCGCTCGACGCCGCGCTCGACCGGGGCTTCGCCCGCGGCCACGTGCTCGTCGTCGCCGCCGGCAAGGTGGACGGGCGGCTGCCGCTCGTGAAGAAGCTCGCCGCGGCCGGGCGCCGGGTCACGATCCAGGTCGAGAAGGAGGGCACCTGGGACGCGCAGCGGCTCGTCCTCGGCCCCGTGCTCGAGTCGCTCCTCGCCGGGACCGGCAAGCGCGTCGACCGCGCGGGCGAGGCCCGGCTCGGGGCCCTCGTCGGCGAGGACGCGCGCACCCTCGCCTCCGAGGTCGCGAAGCTCGCCGCCTACGTGGGCGACCGGAAGGTCATCGGCGCGGAGGACGTCGACGCGGTCGTGACGCGCGTCGCGCCGGATCCCTTCTTCGCGCTCGGCAACGCCGTCGAGGCGCGCGATCTCCCGCAGGCGCTGGGGGTGCTGGACCGCGCGATCGCCGACGGCGGGAGCCCCTTCATGCTGCTCGGGTCGCTCGCGAGCACCGTCCGGCGGATGATCGTCGAGCGGGAGCGCGCGCGGCGCGCGGTGGGCGACCGGCGCATCGGCTCGTCCCGCGAGTGGGAGGCGGAGGTCTTTCCGCTCGTCCCCGAGGACGAGGCGAAGGGCAAGAAGCCCTACGGCTTCTGGATGAAGTACCAGGCGGCGCTGCGCTTCTCGCGGGCGGAGCTGCTCGACGGCCTCGCCGCGCTCGCGGAGGCGGACGTCGCCATGAAGAGCGGGCAGGACGGGCGGATCCGCCTCGAGCGCGTCCTCGTCGGCCTGCTCGCCAGCGGACACATCGAAAGGAGTCACCCTTGAGCCAGCGTCTCCTCGTGACGAGCGCGCTCCCTTACGCGAACGGGTCGATCCACCTCGGCCACCTCGTCGAGTACATCCAGACCGACGTCTACGTGCGGTTCCGGCGGGCCTGCGGCGACCACGTCACCTACGTCTGCGCGGCCGACTCGCACGGCACGCCCATCGAGCTGAACGCCGCGAAGGCCGGCATGACGCCGAAGGCGTTCGTCGAGAAGTACCGCGCCGAGCAGCACGAGGACTTCGGCCGGTTCGGGGTCGAGTTCTCGACCTACTACACGACCGACTCGCCCGAGAACGCTCGCTGGGCGTACCGGATCTACGACGCGCTCAAGGCCAAGGGGCTCATCTACAAGCGCTCCATCGAGCAGCTCTACTGCGAGACCGACCGGCGTTTCCTGCCGGACCGGTTCGTGAAGGGCACCTGCCCGAAGTGCGGCGCGAAGGATCAGTACGGGGACGTCTGCGAGGTCTGCGGCACGACCTACGATCCCCGCGACCTCATCGACCCGCGCTGCGCGATCTGCGGCACCCGGCCGGTGGTGCGCTCCTCGGATCACGCCTACGTGGATCTCAAGAAGGCGGAGGGGGTCATCCGCGGGTGGGTCGAGGCGGAGGGGCACCTCGAGCCCGCGGTGCGCGAGCAGGTGAAGGGGTGGCTCGCGGACCTGCAGGACTGGTGCATCACGCGCGACGCGCCGTACTTCGGCTTCCCGGTGAAGGACCCGGACTTCCCCGGCAAGTTCCTCTACGTCTGGGTCGACGCGCCGATCGGCTACCTCTCCTCGGCCGAGCACTACTTCACCGCGGAGGCGCCGGAGGGCGAGCGGCTCACCGCGGCCGAGTTCGAGCGCCGCTACCTCGCCGAGGGCGCCGACGCGCGCCTCGAGCACTTCATCGGCAAGGACATCCTGCGCTTCCACGCCGTGTTCTGGCCGGCGATGCTGTGGGCCGCGGGCCTCAAGCGGCCGGACCGGATGCCGGTGCACGGGCACCTCACCGTGAACGGCGAGAAGATGTCGAAGACCCGCGGGAGCTTCATCACCGGGCGCACCTACCTCGACTCGGGCCTCGACCCCGAGCTGCTCCGCTACTTCTACGCGGCGAACCTCGGGCCGAGCGTGCAGGACCTCGACCTCGCGCTCGACGAGTTCCGCAACCGCGTGAACGCGGACCTCGCGAACAACGTCGCGAACCTCGCCTCGCGCGTCGCGGCGCTCGTCCCCCGCGCCGGCGCGCCGCTCGCGGAGACCCCCGAGCCGGCGCTCGTAGAGGTGACGCGCGCCGCGCTCGCGCAGGCGCGCGTCGCGTACGGCGCGCTCGAGTACCGCGAGGTGGTCCGCGTGGCGAACCAGGTGGCGGACCGCTGCAACAAGCGGCTCCAGGAGGCGAAGCCCTGGGAGGACCCGGCCTCGGCGGCGAGCCGGGCGCTGCTCTACTCCTGCGGGAAGGCCCTCCGCGGCGTGGCGACGATCCTCTGGCCGGTGATGCCGCGCTTCTGCGACGGCCTCGCCACGGCGTTCGGCCAGGAGCGCCCGGCGCGCTGGGACGAAGGGTTCGATCCGTTCGCCGGCGGCCCGGTCACGGTCGCTGCGAAGCCCCCGCAGATCGCGCGGCTCGACCCGAAGCAGGTGGAGAAGCTCATCGTGGTGCCCCCCGAGGCGAAGGCGCCGGCGCCCAAGGTCGCGAAGGCGGCGAGCCCGGCGGAGACCGCCACGAAGGCGACCGCCAAGCCGGCGCCGCCCCCGCCGCCGGGGGTCATCCAGTACGACGACTTCGCGAAGGTCGAGCTCCGCGTGGCCGTCGTGCGCGCCGCAGAGCGCGTGCAGGGCGCGGACAAGCTCCTGAAGCTCACCGTCGAGGCGGGCGATCCCGAGCCGCGCACCGTCGTGGCCGGCATCGCGCAGGCGTACCCGGATCCCGCCGCGCTCGTGGGCAAGCGGATCGTGGTGGTCGCGAACCTCGCGCCGCGCCCCCTGCGCGGCATCACCTCGCAGGGCATGCTCCTCGCCGCGGGCGAGCCTCCGAACCTGTCCGTCGTGACGGTCGCGGACTCGATCGCGCCGGGGACGCGGGTGAAGTAGGCCGCCGGGCGCGGCGAGGGCGGGGACGGGGACGGATCGCATGGGGCTCATCGACTCTCACGCCCACCTCGACTACGAGGACTACACCCACGATCTCGACGGCGTCGTCGCGCGGGCCCGCGCGGCGGGGCTGGAGCGGATCGTCTGCGTCGGCCTGTGGCGCAAGCCCGGGGACTTCGGCAACGCGCTCGAGCTCGCGACCCGCGATCCCGGCTTCTTCAGCGCGACCATCGGCGTCCACCCGCACGAGGCCGCGCGCGTCCCGGAGGAGGACTGGACGACCGCCGCCCGGCTCGCAGCCGACCCGCGAATCGTCGCGGTCGGGGAGACCGGGCTCGACTACCACTACGACCACTCGCCCCGCGACGATCAGCGGGCGGGGTTTCGCCGGTCGATCCGGATGGCGCGCGACGCGGCGAAGCCGCTCGTCGTGCACGTGCGCGAGGCGGACGCGGACTGCGCGGCGATCCTCCGCGAGGAGGGGGTGCCGGCCGCGGGGGGCGTCATCCACTGCTTCACCGGCGACGCCTCCGCGGCGCGCGCCTACCTCGAGCTCGGCCTCTTCATCTCGGTGGCCGGCGTCGTGACGTTCAAGACGGCGGACCCGATCCGCGAGGCGGTGCGGATCGTCCCGCGCGACCGGCTCCTGGTCGAGACCGACAGCCCGTTCCTCGCGCCGGTGCCCTTCCGCGGGAAGCGCAACGAGCCCGCCTACGTGGTGAAGACCGCGGAGAAGGTCGCGGAGCTGTGGGGCGCCTCGCTCGACGACGTCGCCGCGGCGACGACGGCGAACGTGAAGCGGCTGTTCCGTATCGGCTAAACGACCGAGCATGATTCGGAAACAGTCAACGAGCGAAGCGAGCCCGCCGGGCCGCCACCGCGAAAGCGGCGAAGCCGCCCGCGGTGGCGCACGGGACCCGGCTGGCGGGGTGGGGCGTCGACTGAAGCCGCGCACGAGCGCGCGGAGCTCTGCTCGGCGGGGCGGGGGCGCAGCCCCCGTCAGAACCTGGCTAAACGACAGCGCGATGCGCGACACCGAAGGTGATCGCGAATCGCGAACTGTCGTTTAGCGGCGCTACCCGCCCCAGCTGCCCCACTCGTCCGCGACGTCCCCCGGCTCCCCCGGCCGGTTCCGCTCGCGCCACTCCTGGAGCTCCCAGCCGCGGCGCTCGGCGAGCGCGCGGAAGGGCGCCTTCGGGTTCACGACCACCGGGTTCCCCACCGCCTCGAACAGCGGCACGTCGGCGATCGAGTCGGAGTAGAGCCAGCTGCGCGCCGGGTCGAGGTCCCACTTCTCGAGCACGGCCTCCACCGCGGCGCGCTTGCCCTCGCGGAACACGACGGGCGGCACGACCTGATCGGTCACCTTTCCGTCCACGACGCGCGTACGGGTCCCGATCGCCGCGTGGACGCGCAGGTGGCGGCCGATCTCGTCGACCACGTACTGCGGCGACCCGGACGCGATGAGGACGAAGTGACCCGACAGCAGGTGCCGGCGGATGTGCCGCATCGCCCCGGAGGTGATGCGCCTGCGGAGGTGGCGCTCGAAGCAGGCGTGCGCGTGAGCGCGGAGGTCGTCTGCGTAGAGCCCCTGCTGGCAGCGGGAGCCGACCTCGACCATGTCCTGCTCGGTCAGGCGGTGGCGCGCGTACTCGTAGATGATGCGCGGGATCCGCGCGCGCATCTCCGGCCGCATCACCTTCTGGTTGTAGAGATACCAGGTGAAGATGGTGCCGGCGTTCCCGTCGAGGAGCGAGTCGTCGACGTCGAAGATCGCCGCCGTGCGGCCGAACGGAACCATGAGAGCCCCCGCGCGCGCCCGGTCCACGGACGCGGCGGGGTGATTGTACGCGCTACGTGCCCTCGCCGGGCTTCGGCTCGGCCGTGGGGGTCTCGGCCGGGGCGGCGGGGGCCTGCTCGGGCGCGGCCGCCTGGGGCGCAGCCTCCACGGGCGGGGGAGGCGGCGCAGCCGGCTCCTCTGCGTGGGGCGGCGCTTCCGTCTTGCCGGTGTCCTCGAGCTTGGCGGCGAGCGCTGCGAACGGGTTGTGCGTCAGGTTCTTCTTCTCGGGGGGGGCGCGGTGCGGCCCCTTGTCGCCGGGCAGCCGCGGCCCGGTGTAGCCCCGCTTCTTGTCGCCGAAGCCGCCCGGGCGGTGCTCGCCCGGGCCGCCGCGGTGCTCGCGCGGACCGCGCTCGGGGCGTGCCTCGCGCGCGGCGCCCTCGGGCCGCGCCTCGTGGCCCTCGGCCGCGCGCG
>NZ_JALCYY010000035.1 GCF_022690685.1 Anaeromyxobacter terrae
TGCATTGCGGTCCGTGGGTCGGGGCGGTGCCTACCGCGTCCAGTGGCCCGCCTGCGGGCGCGAGGTCCCGCCACGTGGGGCGGCGCGCTGCGGGCGGGGTGGGTGGAGGGCTCGGCGTCGGTCGTTGAGGTCGGGTCGAGGTCGGGGTCGGGGTCGGGGTCGGGGTCGGGGTCGGGGTCGGGGTCGGGGTCGAGGTCGGGGTCGGGGTCGAGGTCGGGGTCGGGGTCGGGGTCGGGGTCGAGGTCGGGGTCGGGGTCGGGGTCGAGGTCGGGGTCGGGGTCGCGTGGCCCCCTTCCTCCCCGCCCTACCTCCTCGCCCGCTCGACGTGGATCGGCGCGTGGAAGACGGCGCGGAAGAGCGGCGCCTCGCGGGCGACGTCCCATAGCTCGAGATCGACCGGCGCGCGCGTCCGCGCGAGCACGTTCACGACGCCGTTCTTCCGGGTCGCGCGGACGGAGACGACCGGCTGGTGGTGGCTCCGGTCGAGCGCGTCCGCGATGCGGAGCAGGGCGACGAGGCGCCGGACGAGCCGGAACTCGCCCAGGGGGAGGTCCTCGAGGTCGGGGCGGTGGCGCTCGGGCGGGCTGCGGCGGTGATAGCGCGCGACGAGCGCGACGAGGAGCCGCTCGCGGTCGGAGAAGCCGGGGATGTCGGCGCTGGAGACGAGGTAGAAGGTGTGCTTGTGGTGGCGGGTCGGCGAGACGGCGTGACCGACGTCGTGGAGGATCGCCGCCGCCTCGAGCAGCCCGCGCGCGCTCGCCGGGAGCCCGTGGAGGTCGGCGAGCTGGTCGAAGAGGTCGAGCGCGAGGCGCGCCGTCTGGCGCGCGTGCCCCTCGTCGAAGTTGAACCGGCGCCCGAACGCGAGCGCCGCCGCGGCGCGGGAGGCCTGGGCGGCCGCGACCGCCGCCGGCGACCGCCGCGCGAGGTCGAGGAGGATGCCGTTCCGGAGCCCCGTGTCGACCGCGACGATCGACTCGAGGCCGAGGTGGCGCATCGCCGCCTCGAGGATCACGGCGCCCGCGACGATGATCTCCGCGCGCCTCGGCTCGAACTGCCTGCGTCGCTGCGCGACGGACTCATCGGCGAGCTCCTCGACGGCGCGCTTCACGTTCCGGAGCGTCATGCGCCGGCCCTCGCCGTGCGCCGCGACGATGGCGTTGATCGTCCCGGACGATCCGAGGGCCACGTTGCCGTGCGGCAGCCGTCGCGGCACGGAGTCGCGGAACGCCTCGTCGGCGAAGCTGCGCATCGCCGCGAGTCGCTGGGACGACACCTTGCCCGCCGACCCGAAGATCTCCGTGAGCCTCACCGCGCCGAGGCCGACGCTGTAGAGCTCCTTCGCCTCCTCGCCCACGGCGGTCGCGACCTCGGTCGAGCCGCCGCCGATGTCGATGACGAGCCCCCGCGCGCGCGGAGACCGGCCGTTCAGCACGCCGCGGCAGATGAGGCGGGCCTCCTCGCGCCCGGAGACGACCTCGAGGTCGAGCCCGGTCTCGCGCTTCACGCGCTTCACGAGCTCGTCGCGGTTCCGCGCCTCGCGCACGGCGCTCGTCGCCACGGCGCGCACGGTGGCGTGGTAGCGGCGGCAGAGGGTCGCGTACCGGCGCAGCGTCGCGAGGAGCCGGTCGGCGACCTCGCGCGACATGGAGCCGGTCGCGAACACCCCCTCGCCCGGGCGGACGGGGTCGCGCTCCTGGTGGAGGGTCTCGAGCGATCCGTCCGGGAGCGGGCGCGCGATCTCGAGGCGCACCGCGTTCGTCCCCACGTCGATCGCGGCGATGATGCGCGGCTGTCCCTCGTGGTCGTGCGCCAATCCGCCTCCCAGTGACCGAGTCTATTCGCGCGCGCGGACCCGCGGAACGGCCTCGGTCCGGTGAAGCTCGGGCGCGTTCCAGTCCGGAACGGCGTGGAACACCAAAGGGTGCCGATCGCGGCCCGGGCGCGCCGGTGCAAGGGTGGACGCGCTCGCAGGGAATCGCTGGGGGGCAGCGGGGCGGGCGGCCCGAGGCGGCGTCGCTGCGGCGCGCTGCCCGCGGAGGCATGGGAGGTGCAACCCCCGCGCTCGACACCCCATCCCCGGAGGAGCCTCTCCCGATGACCGCATCGCCTCGTGAGCTCGACCTTCGCAAGCTGCCGCCGGAGCTGCGGCATGGCCTCGTGTTCCAGACGTTCGACGCGCTCGGGCCAGGGGAGGCGCTCGTGCTCGTGAACGACCACGACCCGGCGCCGCTCCTGCAGCAGTTCAGGTTCGTGCGGCCCGGTCAGGCCGAGTCCGAGTACCTCGAGCGCGGCCCGGTCGACTGGCGCGTCCGCATCGCGAGGAGAGCGAGTCCCTGAGCCGTGTCCTGGCTCGGGAGCTGCGCCGCGTCGTAGAACGCTCCTTCACCTGTCCAGGGAAGGAGTCCCGATGCCGAGCACCGTGGAGAACCTGAAGGTCGCCTTCGCTGGCGAGAGCCAGGCGAACCGGAAGTACCTCGCGTTCGCGATGAAGGCCGAGAGGGAGGGCTACCCGCAGATCGCGAGGCTCTTCCGCGCCGCGGCGGACGCAGAGACGGTCCACGCGCTCGCCCACCTCCAGAACATGGGCGGCGTGGGCTCGACCCTCGAGAACCTGAAGGAGGCGCTCGCCGGCGAGACGTACGAGTTCACGGAGATGTACCCACCGATGGTCGCGCAGGCGGCCGCCGAGGGCCACAAGGCGAGGACGATGCTCGACTGGGCGAACCGGGTCGAGAGCGTCCACGCGAACCTCTTCGGGCAGGCGCTCGCGGCGCTCCAGTCCGGGCAGGACCTGTCGAGGATGGACGTCTACGTGTGCCCCGCCTGCGGTGACGTCGAGTTCGGCGTCCCGCCGGAGAAGTGCCCGGTGTGCGGCGCGGCGGGCGCGAAGTACCAGAAGGTCGCGTAGCCCGGAGACGGCTCGGGCCGGCCCCGCGGTCGCGGAGCCGGCCCGGGTGAAGGCGCGCCAGCCGTCGTCACCTGGAGGCGGTCTTCGGGGCGTCCTTCACGAGCTCGACGTCGAGCGTGATGGCGATCTCGTCGCCGACCGCCGGGCCGGCCTCGACGAGCTTGTTCCAGACGAGGCCGTAGTCCTTGCGGCTGATCTTCGTGGCCGCCGAGAACGCGCGGCGCGTCTCGCCGAACATGCCCTTCACCTCGGGCGAGGTCGTCACGTCGAGCGTGACGGGCTTCGTGACGCCGTGGAGGGTGAGGTCGCCCGCGACCTTCAGCTTGCCCTTGCCCGCCTTCGTGACCTTGGCCGACTTGAAGGTGATGGCCGGGTACTTCGCCGTGTCGAGGAAGTCGGGCGACTTGAGGTGCGCGTCGCGGTCGGCGACGCGGGTGTCGATGCTGTTCGCGTCGATCGTCACCTCGACGGTCGACTTCGCCGGATCCGCGTCGTCGAGCTGCGCGACACCCGTGTACTTCGTGAACTCGCCGCGGACCGTCGAGATGACGAGGTGCTTCACGGCGAAGCCGACCTGGGAGTGAGACGCGTCGACGTTCCAGGCGGCCGGCGCGGCGAGCGCGAGCATGGGGGCGACGGCGACGAGCGAGGCGAGGAGCTTCTTCATGTTCGGTCTTCCTTCGGGGAGAGCGTGGGGTGCTGCGGCGGCCGGGATCTCCCTGGGGCGATCGTCTCCCGGACGTGCGCCCCGTGCCGCTCGGTACGGGCGTAGTCTTGGCGCCGTTCCCCGAGTGGCGCAATCTGCCGCTCTGCATAGCTGTGTTCCTGAATCAGCAACAATGGCCGACGCGCCCGGCCGCCCGGGCGAGCGTCGCGGCGGGTTCAGCGGCCGCGGCCACGCGGGCGACCGGCAGCGACCGAACGCTCGGAGCGATCGGGCGAGCGTCGCGGCGCGCGGCTGTCCACGCCAATCGGTGTGCCAGGGACGCGCACGGGGTTTCGCCTCACCGCGATGCGGGCACACCCTTCGTCCGAGCCCGACAACCCTCGCGCCCACTCGCAGGTGAGCGTAGGCCGCGGCGTATCGTGGGGTGACCGGTCGAGGCGTGCGCGACGAGAGGCTGGGGCCCCGTGCCCGCCCGTCGCCGCGCGACGCGACCCGGCCGGCGTGGAAGGAGGAGGCCATGCTCGAGGCATCGAGACGCGCATTCGGGATCTTCTCGCTGGCGCTGGCGCTGGCGAGCGGCATCGCACGCGCCGCACCCCCGCCGGCACGCGAGGAGGCTGCGGCCTTCAAGGTGGACGCGAAGGTCGGGCTCGCGGCGCTCGTCGCCATCGTGGACGGCCACATGCAGAAGATGGCCGACTCGCTCCAGGTGCTCGCGCTGTCCGAGCAGACGCGCTCCGCCGACTGGGGCACCATCGAGCGGCAGCTCGGCGAGGTCGGCAAGGGGAACGCCGCCGCGCTCAACTGGTTCGCGCTGCCGGACGGGTCGTACTGGAGCGTCCAGAACGGCCGCGAGAAGGGCAACCTCTCCTCGCGGGCCTACTTTCCGAAGGCCCTCGCGGGGAAGACGGTGGTCGGCGACCTCGTCGTCAGCAAGGCGACGGGCAAGGGCGTCGTCATCGTCGCCGTGCCGGTGAAGGGCCGCGACGGCTCCGTGGTCGGCGTCCTCGGCGCGTCGATCTACCTCGACAAGCTGAGCGCCCGGATCCGCGAGGAGATGAACCTCGGCGACGACCTCATCTTCTACACCTTCGACGCGACGCCGCTCCTCGCGATCGTCTGGGACCCCATGCTCGTCTTCACGAACCCGAAGCTGCTCGGGCCGGAGGTCGACAAGGCCTTCACGGAGATGCTGTCGAAGAACGAGGGCGTGGTGCGGTACACGTTCCGTGAGAAGCAGCGGACGGTCGTGTTCCGCAAGTCCGCCGTGACCGGGTGGTGGTACGCCTTCGGCCTCGTCCAGGCGCCGCAGAGCGCCAGCACCGCGACGCCGGTGGGGGGGATGGGCGCGAGGCGGTGACGGCGCCAGTACCTCGACCTTCGGACCCGACCTCGCGCCGCATCACCCCTTGATGAACGTGCCCGCGCGGAGCTCCGCGAGCGCCTCGGCGATCTCCTCGCGCGTGTTCATGACGAAGGGGCCGTAGCGGGCGTACGGCTCGTGGAGCGGCTGCGCCGACAGGAGCAGGAAGCGCGCCGGCGCGCCGGCGGCGTGGACGCGGACGACGTCGCCGTCCTCCAGGATGGCGAGCAGCGGGGCCCGGATGGCCGGGGCGCGCGACGGCACCGCGCCGCCCACGCTCACCTCTCCCTGGAAGACGTAGAGGATCGCGGTGTGGCCGCGCGGCACCGGCTGCTCGAAGCTCCGGCCGGCGGGGAGCGCGACGTCGAGGTACGTCGGTCCGGCGAAGATCTCGCGCACCGCGCCTGCGACGCCGTCCACCTCGCCCGCCACCACGCGGACGCGGGCGCCGTCGGGGCGCACGACGTCGGGGATGGCGCTCGCGGGGACGTCCTGGTAGCGCGGCCGGGTCATCTTGAGCTTCGCGGGGAGGTTCACCCAGATCTGGAAGCCGTCGAGCCGGCGCGGCCCGACCTTCGGCATCTCCTCGTGCAGGATGCCGCTCCCCGCGGTCATCCACTGCACGTCGCCGGCGCCGATGACGCCCGAGTTCCCGAGGCTGTCGCGGTGGGCCACGCTGCCGTCGAGCATGTAGGTGATGGTCTCGATGCCCCGGTGCGGGTGCATCGGGAACCCCGCGATGTAGTCGTTCGCGTCCTCGGATCCGAAGTGGTCGAAGAGGAAGAACGGGTCGAGGTGGTCGAGCCGCTCGGTGGCGATGCTGCGCCTGAGCCGCACCCCGGCGCCGTCGCTCGCCGCGATGGGGGTCACCACGTCCTTCAGGCCTCGTTCGATCATCCGCGTCCTCCTGGTGAGGAGGGATAACGGCGGCGGGGAACGGGACCACGGCCGCTCCCGCACCACTCCGTTCCGCCGGCGGAACGACCTATCCGGCGCGTCCGGATTCGACAACCTCTTCACGTCCGCAAGAAGCGCACCGCCGTCCATGACGCCTCGCTCGGCCGGCGGCTCACGCCGGTCGGGCGCCCGTGACCCGCGCCCCGGCGCCGAGGAGGAACAGGCCCGCGACGCCGAGCGAGACGCACGCGCCGACGAGGACCGACACGACCCCGCCCGTCGCGGCGAGGGATGGCACGACGAGGAGGAACCGCTCCAACCAGAGCCCGACGAGGATCGCCCCGGCCCCGGCCGCGAGCGTCGCGCGCCGCCGCTTCAGGCGCTCGGAGAAGAGCAGCCAGAACGGCCACGCGAACACCGCCACGAGCACGAGGACGCTGACGGGCCCGAACGGCCCGCGGGAGCGGCGGAGCAGCGCCGCGGACTCCTCCGGGACGTTGCCGTACCAGGTCGGCAGGAACAGCGCCCAGAGCAGGTAGCTCCACACCACGATGAACGCGAAGAGGAGCTTCCCGAGATCGTGCCGCAGGTCGGGACCCGCGACGTCCCGCCCGACGGCGACGAGCGCCACCCACGCCAGGCCCGAGAGGAAGGCGCCGAGGAAGTAGTAGGCGGGGAGGACCGTGTACGGCGGCGCCTCGGAGAGCTCCATGACGAGGTCGAACGCCCAGAACGAGAGCCCCACCGCGTACGCCAGGACGTACGCCACGCTCGCGGCGCGGAGGCGCGGTCCGCTCGTGTCGCCTGCGCGGCCCAGGGCGACGACGCGCCACCCGAGCGCGAAGACCAGCGCGGCGGCGACGAGCAGCCGCGCTCCGAGGAACGCGAGCCGCCCCGCGGACGCCTCGCCGGTCCAGGGGATGAACGTGCGGGCGCCGAGGACCAGCAGCACGAGGAGGGCCAGGGCGGCGGGGAAGAAGCCTGCCGCCGCGTCCGCGATGGGCAGGATCGGTCGCGCCCAGCCGCCGTGCGTCACGCGCACCGCCGCGCCGAGCGCCACCGCGCCGGCTGCGAGGCCCGCGAAGAAGAGCCAGCTCGCGTCGAGCGCCGCGAAGGCGGCGGTGGCGTGCCCCGAGAGCGCTCCCGCGACGAACCCGGCGGCGCCCACGGCGACGAGCGCCACGGCGAGCCTGGAGAGCGGCCGGCCGGCGGCGGCCGGCCCACTGCCGAGCGGGGTCATGGCGTTCCTCCGCCGCCCGGCGGCGCCTCTGGCGGGAGCGGCGGCACGGTGACGACCGGGGCCACCCGCTGGATCTCGCGCACCCAGTTGACGAGGTCCCACCGGTCCTGGACGGTGAGCCCTTCGCGCGCGGGCGGCATCGCCTTCCCGCCGTAGCTCACCGTCCCCCAGACGAACCCGTCGGAGCGCTCGCGGACCTTGACGTAGGCGAGGTCCGGCGCGGGCGGGAAGAGCCGCGACACCGGCCCGCCTCCGCGCCCGTCCTTGCCGTGGCACGGAGAGCACCGGGCGGCGAAGAGCGCCTGGCCACGCGCGAGGGAGCGCGGCGTCGCCGGCACCGGGTCCTTCAGGTCCTCGGTGTCGTCGCGGCTCTCGTAGCGCGGCCCGGCGCCGAGCGGCACCGAGCGGTCCGGCTGCGGCCGCGGCGCCTCCTCCGGCCGGATCGACGGCTGGTACCACATGTCCGTGCGCCAGTCGTTCCTGCACCCGAAAGCCGCGGCGGCGGCCGCGAGCAGCGCGAGCGCCGGGATCCGTGCGCTACGCGACATCGCGGACCTCCTCCGCCCCACTCTCGCGCAGGATCCGTCCGGCGCCGGAGGCGTCGCCCGCCGACGCGACGACCGCGATGCGATCCCCGGTCGCGCCCAGCCGGGCCGCGGTCGCCTGGCGCCGCGCGCCGAGGGCGGCGCCTGCGACGACCGCCGCGAGGTTCGTGAGCGAGCCGACGAGGACCGTCACCTCGAAGACGACGATCACGAACGGCGGGACGGAGACGATCGGCTTGCCGCCGGTCACGAGGGGCCATGCGACGGACGTCCCGACCGTGAGGAGCACGCCCGCGAGGAGCCCGAGGAGCGCCCCCGAGAACGTCACCGCGCCGAGGCCGCTCCGCGGCTTGCCGAGCGCGGCGATCACCTCGGGGAACGGCGCGGGCATGGCGGTCTCGACCTCGAAGTGCGCGGCGCGGAGCGCGCGCACCGCGCGAGCGGCGCCGCCCGGCTCCGCGAACATCCCGAGCACGCGGCCCTCAACGGCCATGGGTCGCCTCCTCGGCGCCGGCGGGCGCGTGCGCGGCCTCCTCCTTCAGCTCGGCGATCGAGACCGGCGGCACGAGCTTCAAGCCGACGAGGAACAGGAAGAAGAACCAGCCGAACGCGCCGGCGGTGACCGCCCACTCGACCCAGGTCGGCACGTAAACGCGCCAGTCGAACGGCAGCCGGTCGTGCGAGAGCGACGTCACCACGATGTTGAACCGCTCGAGCCACATCCCGACCGTGATCGCGACGCAGATCCCGAAGAGCACGGCGGTCCGGCGGCGCACGGCCGGGATGATCAGCAGGACGGGGCCGACGCAGTTGCAGAGCACCATCGTCCAGAACACCGGCGCGTAGGGGCCGGTCATCCGGTAGAGGAACGTGCTGCGCTCCGGGTCGCCTGCGGGCTCCTGGAGCGCGAGCAGGATCTCGGTCGCGTACGAGTAGGTGACGACGAGCCCGGTCAGCACGATGAGGCGAGCGAGCATGTCCAGGTGGTGCGGTGTGATGAGCGCCTCGAGGCGGAACGCGCGGCGGAGGGGGACGAGGATGAGGATCACCATCGCCACGCCGGAGAGGATCGCGCCGGCCACGAAGTAGGGCGGGAACAGCGTCGAGTGCCAGCCCGGGAGCACGGACACGGCGAAGTCCCACGACACGACGCTGTGGACCGAGACGACGAGCGGCGTGGCGAAGGCGGCGAAGAAGAGGTACGCGCGCGTGTAGTGGCGCCACTGCTCGTCCGTGCCGCGCCACCCGAACGCGAGCACCGCGTAGAGCCGCCGCCGCCACCCCGTCGCGCGCTCGCGGAGCGCGGCCGCGTCGGGCGCCACGCCGACGAGGAGGAACACCGTCGAGACGATGAGGTACGTGGAGATCGCGAACACGTCCCAGATGAGCGGCGAGCGGAAGTTCACCCAGAGCTCGCGCTGGTTCGGGTACGGGAAGAGCCAGTACGCGAACCACGGCCGCCCGAGGTGCAGGATCGGGTAGAGCCCCGCCGTCATCACGGCGAAGACGGTCATCATCTCCGCGACGCGGTAGACCGCGGTCCGGAACCGCGCCCGGAACAGGAAGAGGATCGCGCTGATGAGCGTGCCGGAGTGGGCGATGCCGACCCAGAACACGAAGTCCGTGATCAGGTTCCCCCACATCCCGGGGCGCTGGAGGCCCGTCCAGTGGAGTCCGGTCCGGACGATGAGCGAGTAGGACCACGCTCCGAACGCGGCGACGCCGCCGGCGAGGGCGAGGCCGATCCAGTACGCGGGGCCGGGGCGGCCGTGCGTCGCGCGGACGGTGTCCTCGATCGAGCGGAAGGACTCCGTGGCGCTCACGGCTCCGCCTCCGGCCGGACGCGGGCGAGGTAGGTGATGGCGGGCCCGGCGTTCACCGCCTCGAGCGCGCGGAACGCGCGTCCGTCGCGCGCGAGGCGGCTCACGCGCGAGGCGGGGTCCTTCGCGTCGCCGAAGGTGATGGCCTGCGCGGGGCACGTCTGCGCGCAGGCGGGCTGGATCTCTCCGTCCGCCACGTGGCGCCCTTCGTCGCGGGCCAGGTTCTCGGCGTACCGGATCCGCTGGATGCAGAACGTGCACTTCTCCATGACGCCGCGCGAGCGGACCGTGACGTCCGGGTTGAGCTGCAGGTCGAGGGGGCGCTCGAAGCGAGCGTCGCGCCAGTTGAACGTCCGAACCTTGTAGGGGCAGTTGTTCGAGCAGTACCGCGTGCCCACGCAGCGGTTGTAGATCTGCGCGTTCAGCCCCTCCGGCGTGTGATACGTCGCGTACACGGGGCAGACCGGCTCGCAGGGCGCGTTGGTGCAGTGCTGGCAGAGCATGAGCAGGAGCCGCACGTCCAGCTCGCCGCCGGGCTCGTCGCCGAGGTAGCGCTCCACGCGGATCCAGCCCATGTAGCGTCCCTCGCGTGCGGCGTCCGCGCCCATCACCGGCACGTTGTTCTCCGCGGTGCACGCGACGACGCAGGCCTGGCACCCGGTGCAGCGGTCGAGGTCGATCACCATCGCCCACCGGTGCTCGGGGTGGTCGGGCTCGCGGTACATCCTCGCCGAGAGATCGGGGCGGCGAGGGGAGGGCGCCGCCGCCGTCACCACGGGCACGAGCTCGCGCGCGTGCTGGTAGGGGCTCCCCTCCAGCAGCGGGAGCCGCGTCCGTCGCCCCGCGCGCGCGACGGTGGCTCGCGCGGCCCAGTAGAACGCTGCGCCGGCGCTCGCGGGCAGCACGGAGAGCACCTCGGCGCCCAAGGGGAGGGCCACCGCGTCGTCGCGGATGCCGGCGAACACGTAGGCGGGAACCTCCGCGCGTCCCGCGGCGGTCTCGATCGAGACGAGGTCGCCCGTGCCGACGCCGAGGCGCGCCGCGGTGGCCGGCGAGACCTCGAGCCACGGGCTCCAGGAGACGCTCGAGAGCGCGTCGGGCACGTCGCGGAGCCAGGGCAGATCGGCACCGCGGCCGTCGCCACGGAGCGCCGTCGGGAAGACGACGAGGTCCAGCGCGCCGTCCGCCGCCGGAGGCGGAGGCAGCGCGAGGAACGGCTCGGCCGCCCCAGGCCGCAGCCGGACGGGCGGCCGCGGCTCCGGATCCCACCAGTAGCCGCCCCGCTGCAGCGCCTCCCGGTGCACCGGCGCGACGTCGGCGGGCGGTGCACCCGTCGCCCGGGTGGCGTGCTCCGCGGCGCGCGCCAGCACGACGTCGTACGGGTCCGTCGAGGGGAAGCTCGCCGGCACCGGCAGCTTGCCGCCGAGCTCCAGGAGCACCTGCATCGCCTGCCGCGTGTCGGCGAGCGGCGTCATCACGGGCTGGGCGAGGTTCACGACGCCGTCGCGCGCGACCGCGTCGCCGAAGGACTCGAGCGTGTGGTGGTCGGGGAGGACGAGGTGCGCGCGCGCCGTGGTGGCGTCCGGCCGGAGCGCGAAGCTCGCGACGAGCGGGACCTTCGCGAGCGCGTCCGCTGCGTGGAGCGCCGTGGGGAGCGTGCCGACCGGGTCCGCGTGCTGGACGAGCAGGACGTCCACCTCGCCCGCCGACATCGCGCCGAGCAGCGCGCGCAGGTCCGCGGCGGACGACGGGACGTCCTCGCGCGCGTCCAGGCCGTAACGCAGCGTGCGCCCGACGTTCCCGAGCGCGACGTTCGCGAGGAGGACGACCGCCGCGAGCTGCGTCGCCTCCGGCCCCTGCGCCTGCGCGCCGGGGCCGAGGAGCGCGGAGGGGCGCCTGCGCGCGAGCTCCCGCGCGAGGCGCTCGAGCTCGCCCGACGGGACGCCGGCGCGCGCGGCCAGCTCCTCGGGTGCGAGTCGCTGCAGGCGCGGGACGACCGCGCGGAGCTCCTCCGGCACGGGGACCCCGCGCGCGGGCTCGACGAGAGCGCGCAGGATCCCGAGGGCGACGGCGAGCTCGCCGCCGCTCCGGCACCTGATCCAGCGGTCCGCCGACACGCCCGTGAGCGCGAGCCGCGGGCCCACCCAGGTGAGCCTCGCGCGCTCCGCGCCCAGCCGGCCGCGGGCGGCGGCGAGCTGGCGCGCCAGCTCCACCGGCGAGAGCCAGGTCTCGACGAGGTCGGCGCCGAACGACACGATCGAGCGCGCCGCGGAGAGGTCGAGGACGGGCAGCTCGGCGCGCCCGAACAGCGCCTCGCTGGCGCGCCGGAGCGGGGCGGGATCGAGCGGCTCCAGGACGACGCGATCCTCGGGGCGCGCCCCGACGGCCTTCATGAAGGCGCGCTGGACCGCCCCGGTGGCGCCCGGCTCGAGGCGCGTCAGGAGCCGGATCCTCCCCGGCCCCTTCGCCTGCGCCGCCGCGAGCGCCTGCGCGAGCGCGTCCTCTGCCTCGTCCCAGGACGTGGGCGCGAGCGCGCCGCCCGCGCCGCGCCGGAGCGGCCCCTTGAAACGCTCGGGGTGGTAGAGCGCCTGGAGCGCCGCCTGTCCGCGGGCGCACAGCGCGCCGCGGCCGATCGGATCTTCCGGGTTCCCCTCGAGCTTGACCGCGCGCCCCTCGCGCGTGCGCGCCGTGACCCCGCAGCCGGCCGCGCACTCGCGGCAGAGCGTCCGGTAGAAGAGCGGCTGCCCGGGGACGACGTCGTCGGGCGGCACGATCCAGGGGACGAGCTTCTGGACCGCCGCGCGGGGCGAGCACCCCGCGGCGACGCTCGCAGCCCCGGCGGCGCCGGCCACCTGGAGGAACGTCCTTCGGCCGACGGGCCGCTGGCTCGGATCGGACACGGCTCCTCACTTGTGGCAGGTGACGCACTCGGTGAGCCGGGCGCGTCCCTCGGGCTTCTCCCGCTGCTTCTCGTGGTGGCACCCGAGGCACCAGCCCATGGTGAGCGGCGTCACCTGGCTCAGGACGTCCATCTTCTCCACCTCGCCATGGCACTCCTGGCAGCGCACGCCGGCGAGGACGTGCCGCTCGTGGGTGAAGTGGACGTGGTCGGGGACGCGGTACACGCGGATCCACTCGATGGCGGTGCCGTTCGCCAGGATCTCGACGAGGGGCTTCAGCTCCGCGGTGACCTGCGGGTGCTCGGGGTCCTCCTTCACGAACTTGTGGCATCCCTGGCAGCGCGCCATCGACGGGATGCCGGCGACGGGGGCGCGCTCCGCGTAGACGTGGCACGAGGTGCAGCCGATCCCGAGCTCGCCGGCGTGGATCCGGTGGCTGAAGGCGATCGGCTGTCGCGGGCCGGACGCGGCCGCGGCACACAGGAGCGCGAGCGCGCCCCCGGCTGCGGCGAGCGCGCCGGAATGCGGGGACCGCACGCGCCTCACGCTCACCTCCTCATCGCTTGAGCGAGAAGCTCTCCGTCACCGTCTTCCCGGCGGCGACCGTCACGCTCTTCTCCGGCGCCTTCAGATGCGAGTTCCACACCTCGAGCTTGTACGTGCCGGGGGGCACGTCCTTGATCGTGAAGCTCCCCTTGGCGTCGACCGCGGCGGCGTACGGGTTCTGGTTCACGAAGACGTACCCGAGCATCTCCGGGTGAATGCTGCAGAGCTGCGAGTACGCGCCCTCCTTCGTGAACGTGTGCGTCCGCAGCTCGTTCTGCTTGAACGTGCCGAGGTTGTACGGATCCACGTCCGGCGAGTAGACGTTGTGCGCCACGTTGTCGTGGTTCAGGAACTTCACCGTGTCGCCCTTCGTGATCACGAGGACGTGGGGGATGAACGCGAGGCCCTTCTGGTCCATCGCCTCGCTCTTCGGCGCGAATGTCCCGGGTGCCTGCTTCACGTACACGACGGTCTCGGCGAGGTACTTCGGCGGCGTGGCCTCGACCTTGCCGGTGATGGTGCCGTTCTGCGCGAGCGCGGGGATGGCCGCGGCGGCGCAGAGCGCGACGGCGATGCTTCGAACGATGCCACGGTGGGTCATGGACGCCTCCTTGCGCGGTGACCTTCGCGTCGCCATGCGGCTCACATGGCCCACGCGATGAACAGCGCGATCGACTCGAACTCGCTCATGCGGCTCGTCGCCGTGGACGTGTCACGCGGCGCCACCACGAAGCCGCCCCAGTCGGCGTTCCCGCCGCTCCACGGGAGCAGCCCCCCGGTCGCGTCGCCCGGGAAGCCGTCCGTCGTCTCGATGTTCGCGACGAGGATCGCCTTCACGTTCGCCCGGAGCAGGAAGGCGATGCCCGGCATCACGTGGAGATCGGCGACGTCCGCGCCGTCCGACGGGCGGAGCCCGATCCGCTCCACGCGGACCGCCGGCACCATCCACGGGTAGAGCACGTAGCTCAGCTCCGCCCACTCGACGTCCGTGTGCACCGAGGCGAGTCCCGCGGTCCCGCGGTCGTGCTTCTGGTCGTAGCCGCCGAGGTCGAGCTCGAGCGAGGCGAGCTGGGCGCGGACGGCGCCACCGACGGTGAAGGAGCTGTCGCCGGTAGCGGTGTCCGTTGCGCCCGGCGTCGGGAAGTACTCGCGCGAGTGGTAGACGAAGGCGTCCACCGTCACCGCGTCCTCGGCCCACGGCTTCATGGCGTCCTTCGGGCCCTGGGCGCCCTCGCCGTCGAGCCGCAGCCCGCCGAGCTTGTAGCCGGCGTGCGCGTACCAGTTCTCGCTGTTGAACCGAGTTCCGAAGGTGTTCTTCCCGGTGCTCACACCCGCCGAGTAGTCGGCCTGGCCGGCGACGACGCCGGTCACCTCGAGGCCGTTGTAGTCGTCGACGAGGGTGAAGGGGTCGGTCGAGAGCCCGTAGATCGCGGTGACCGGCACGGTCGTGACGCGGGCGTCGCCCAGGTAGGACGAGTGCGGGCCGAAGCTCGTGAGCGTGGGGAAGCCCCTCCCCACGACCAGGTTCACGAGGTGCTTCGGGCCGACGAGGTCGTTCAGGAGCACCTGGGCGTGCTCCACGTCCGCGCCGCTCGACGACAGCGTCAGCTCTCCCCACAGGGTGACCGTGTCGTCGAGCGCGGCGCCTGCCCACAGGTGCCCCTCTGCCACGAGATCGTCGAGGACGAACTGCGCGTCGTTGTTCGCCCGCGGGACGCTCGCGCCCTTGTCCGGGTAGTAGAGCGCCTGACCGTTCACGCCGATCGCGAGCGGGACGGACGCGGGGATCCACGAAGGCCACACCGACTTCGGGAAGGTCTTCTTGTTCGCCTCCTGACCCATCACGAGGGTCCCCTGCTTCACGTAGTCGCTGTCGACGCCGGGGAAGCGATAGCCATTCCGCCGGAACGCCTCGCCGAAGGGCGTGAGGCGCGGGTAGACCGAGTGGCAGGTGAGGCAGCTCGTCTCGTACTTGCGCGCGAAGGCCGGGATGCCGGCGGCACGCGACGGGGCGGAGGCGATGGCTGCGAGGAAGGAGAGCTGCAGCGCGAAGCAGACCCGGAGCTTCATGGCGCCCTCTCGTCGGACGCGCCGCACGCTCGAGCTCACCGCCGAGCGGTGCGACGTCGGAGCCGCGGGATCGAGGCAGACGACGACGGGTGCACCGTATGTGAATGGCGCGCCCGCGAGACGACCTCGTGAGGGGGCGCCCCCGTTGAACGCCGCCCTGGGTGCCGGGCGCCACCACGCCCGAGGCCTTCCGAGGGACGGGTTCCCTCCGGCGGGGCGCGCGAAGCGGCGCGGGTCACGGCGGATCCCTGGCGCACCGAGAAGCGCGCGAGCGATGCGAGGGCCTGGTCGGGGACCCACGCCCGCGCGAGCTCGTTGCGGGTCGCTCCCATGCCTCGGCAACGAGTGGGAGGGGGATCCCGCGCACGGCACCCGAGGCACGACCGGCGTGCTTCCCGCGTGGTCGCCACGAGGGCGGCCTGCCGTCCGCGGCGACCGCCTGTGGTCGAGTCTTGTCACGCGTCCGGGCGATCGCGTTCGCCGGCGTCGGCCTCAGATTCCTGCGACCGGGGAGACCGCGGCACGAGCGTCGAGCCCTCGAGTCCCCCGGAGAAGGAGGATGAGATGAGGCGAAGGAGATGGCTCACGGTGCCGGGCCTCGGGATGGCGGGACTGCTCGTGGCGCTTCCGGCGTATGCGAACGGGGCGAACGCGCCCGCGCGCGCGGGAGCCGTGAAGAAGCTCGACCGCGCCCGCGGCGAGATCAAGCTCGCGGGTTCGGGCGGAACGCTCAAGGTGACCGAGGACACGCAGATCCTGAAGGACGGTCAGCGCGGGACGTTCTCGGACGTGCGGGAGGGCGACGAGGTCCGGGCGAGCTACTCGGGGTCGGGCGACACGGAGGCGGTGAAGAAGCTCGAGGTCACGACCGGCCCTGACGCCCCGCTGCCGGGTTCAGTCACGGACCAGGCCTGGTATCTCCAGGGAGGATGAGCCGGGGAGGACGGCGCGGACGATGCGCGACTCACGCGCTCTGCGGCCCGCCCTGCCGCTCCGCGCCGTCCACGGGGCTGCCCTCCTGCCGGAAACGCTCCGCCGGGGCAACGCGCGCTTCGATTCAAACCCTCCGCTCCTCGCGTCGGCGTTATGGGAGTCCGGGCAACGTCGCGCGCGAGGGACGCGCGCGAGCGCCAGGAGGAGTGCGTTCATGATTTCAGAGGAGATCCGCGCAGCGCTGACGCAGGAGAGCTCGGCCGCCTTCGTGACGCAGGGGCCGAAGGGGCCGCACCTCGTCGCGACGTGGAACAGCTACCTCCGTGTGCTCGACGACGACACCATCGCGTTCCCGGCTGGCGGATACCGGCGGACCGAGGAGAACGTCCGGAGCGGCAGCGAGGTGCAGATGATCGTCGGGGCCAAGAATCCGAAGGGGGTCGGCTTCCGCCTCTCCGGCCGCGCGGAGTTTCAGGTGGGCACGCCTGTCCACGAGCTGCTGAAGCGGGACTTCCCGTGGTGCCGCGCCGCCGTGCTGCTGCGCGTCACGCAGGCGGAGAAGGTGCTCGGCTAGCGCCTCCGGCCCTCGCCTCCAGCACACCTGGCGGTCGGGGTCGGGGTCGAGGGCGAGGGTGGGGTCGCTCGGGGCCGCATCGCCGCGGTCGAGGTCACCTTGGCGCGCCGCCGGGACGGGACCTCACGTCCTCGGCGGGCCACGATGGACGGGGACAAGGTACGGGGGGCGGTGCCGTCCGCCAGACGCCGCCGGCAACGCGGGGCTGCGGGCGGGGGCTGCACGTGGGCGACGTCGCCTAGGCCGACCGCGTTGCATTGCGGTCCGTGGGTCGGGGCGGTGCCTACCGCGTCCAGTGGCCCGCCTGCGGGCGCGAGGTCCCGCCACGTGGGGCGGCGCGCTGCGGGCGGGGTGGTGATGGGCTCGGGCTCGGGCTCGGGCCTCGGGCCTCGGTCGAGGTCGGGGTCGAGGTCGAGTGGGGCCCGGGGTCGCGGTGGCCCGCGTCCCAGGGGGCGCTCACGGCGTGATGGGGAGCCCGGCGAGCCGCCGGGCTCCGGCCCGCGCTACGCCATCGCCGCCATCGTGCTGCATGCCTCGGCGCACGAGCGGCACGCGTCGGCGCAAGCCTTCATCTGCGCGTCGCCCGCGAACTCCTCGCAGGACTCCTCGCACGCCTTGCAGATCTCGGCGCACGTCGCGCACTGGTGGAGGTGGAACACGGACTCGCGCGACAGGAGCGCGGCGCTCATGCGGCAGCTCTCCGCGCAGTCCATGAGGAGCTTCACGTGATCGGCCGCCGCGTGCTTGCCGCCCTTCTTCAGGCAGTGCGCGAGCGTCTGCTCGCACACGCTGAAGCACGACAGGCACTCCTGGATGCACCGCCGCATCTGCTCGTCCATGTGGCTGAAGTGCGGCGTGGCCTGGAAGGTCGCCTGGAAGCCCTGCTGCCCGCTGACGGTGGCCATGTCTCCCTCCCCTGGATTGAGCGCTTCGGAGGGAACATTGGGGGTGCCGCCCCGTGGAACAAGCCGGGCGGAGCGCGAGCTGCCAGGCGTCGGCCTCCTATTGCTTCTCGATGACGCCGCAGGCGATGCGCGCGCCAGAGTTGCCCGCCGGATCCGTCTTCTCGTCGTCGGGGTCGGCGTGGACGACCAGGGCCGTGCCGTCCGGCCCGAACAGCGAGCCCTCGCCCGCGCCCAGGGTCGCGCCCTTCGCGGTGAAGGTCGCCTTCGCCTTGCCGTCCTTCCCCACCGACAGGTTCGGCAGGTCGCCCGCGTGCACGCCCTCGGGGTTGTGGACGCCGTGCTTCTTGCCGAACGGGTTGAAGTGGCCGCCGGCCGACTTGAAGTCGGGCGGCTCGCACTTCGCCGCTCCGTGAATGTGGATGCCGTGCTTCCCCGGCGGGAGGCCGGCCACCGCCACCTCGACCTTCACGCCCCCCGCGGCGGGCGTGAACGTGGCCGTGCCAACCTCCTTGCCGTCGGCGCTCTTCAGGACTGCCTTCGCGGACGGATCCGCGGCAGTGACGAGGAGTGGAACGGCCAGGGCCAGGGACAGGGAGAGGAAGCGAGTGGTCATGCGGGGACAGCTACGGTCGCCGAGCTGCCCCGGCTCGGACCGGAAGGGGCGCCCATTTGCGGGCAGTGCACGCGTCAGCTCTGCGGTCCGATGCTCACGCGGGAACGCTGCCATGCATGACGAGGCGTGGCGGGCAGTCGCGAGCGCGGCGTAGCGTCGCGGGCGCGGCGGACTGTCGCGGCGTCCGATGATCGCGAACAATTGATTGAGCAATCGCGCCCGTCTTCAGGCCACACGCATTGCAAATCGGGCCCGTTCCTCTGCTACTGTCCGCCGCACGCCGCTCGGACATCGGCCTCCCGATCCCCTCACAGTGCGCTCGCACGCGCACCCGCCCGCGAGGAACATCCCATGGCGACGCCCGCCCTGAAGGCTCATCCCGACACCCTCCGCACCCTGCCGGGAGACGACGTGCGGCAGCTCATGTGGCGGTTCGCGGAGCGGTACGACCTGCAGATGCTGGTCCAGTCCACGCGCGGAGTGGCGCGCGGCCCGGTCGCGCGGCTCGTGGCGGAAGGCGGGCGGAACGAGCACGAGTGGACCGCGCGGAAGAATGAGCTCCTCGCCCACTACGACGCGTCGGGCATCACCGCGGCGTTCATGGAGCCGGAGGAGGGCGGCTTCATCGCCGGCCCGAAGAACCTCGCCCTCGCGCTCGCCGCGTTCGAGCTCGCCTGGGTCGACGCGGGCGCCGCGACCGGCGCCCTCGCCGGCTTCCTGGGCCTCTCGCCGATCCACGAGCGCGGCACGCCGGAGCAGGCGCGCCACTACATGAGCCTCGCCGCGCCGGCGAGGCCGGGCGAGGACCGCCGGCCCTGGCGCGCCGCGTTCGCGCTCACCGAGCCCATCCCGTACGTCGGCGTCGACACCGGCATGCTCTCCGGCAAGGTGAGCGTGGCGGAGTGGAAGGACGGCGAGGAGCCCGTCCTCCGGGTCGAGAAGCGCGGGCGGTTCATCACGAACATGGGGTTCGCGAACTTCGTCACCGCCGCGGTGGACACCGCCGATCCGCGCATCAAGTCCTCCTGCCTCGTCATCCTCGAGGAGACGGATCCAGGGACCTTCGACCGCGGCACGCCCACGAAGAAGCTCGTCCACCAGCTCTCCTCCACGAGCGATCCCATCTTCAGCCTGCGCGTCCCCGCGAGCCGCATCGTGGGCGGGTACACCGTGAAGGACGGCGTCATCGTCCCCAACTTCGACCACTCCGAGGTGATCGAGGCGGTGTTCCGGCGCACGCGCGTGACCGTCGGCGTCATGACCTCCGCGAAGCTGCTCAGCGCGATCGAGCCGGTCATCCGCTACCAGCGCGGGCGGTTCCGCGGCGCCGAGCAGGCCGCGCCCGGCTCGGTGCGCTACGAGCTCGGCATCCAGCAGCGCGAGGACGCGCTGCACCGGCTCGTCGAGGTCTGGGCGGCGGGGGAGGCGGGCGCGTCGCTCGGCTTCGCGACGGCGCGGCTCTTCGACGAGCTCGATCCGCTCGAGAAGAAGAAGGACGCCGCGCTCGCGGCGCAGGGCGTCTCCGGGATGAAGGCCACCCTCAAGTGGCTGAAGGCGCTCGAGCAGAAGGGGCTCGAGCTGCTGGAGCTCGAGGCGCACCCGCGCGGCGAGAAGCAGGAGGCGCGCATCGCCGAGCTCCGCGCCGACGAGCTCGTCCGGTTCGCGCTCCTCGACGCGCAGGCGAACGTCCTCTGCCCCGCGACGAAGCTCTGGAACACGGGGGTCGGCGCGAGCGTGATGCGCGAGGCGGTCTCGCTCATGGGCGGCTACGGCATCACCGAGGACTGCCCCGGCTTCCTCGGGCAGAAGTGGATGGACGCCCAGCTCGAGGCCACGTACGAGGGGCCCGAGGCCGTCCAGCGCCGCCAGCTCTCGGTGACGATGGCGAACCCGCTGTTCCTCGCGCAGATGAAGGCGTGGGTCCGCGAGCTGCGCCACGTCTCGGGCGCGCACGCGGGCACGGGGGCCTGCGCGCTCGCGTCGGCGATGGAGCTGTGGCTCTGGACGTACCGGCACCTCGAGCGATCGACCGACGCGGACGGCGCGAGGCTCGTCCAGTCGCCGCGGCAGGGCGTGACGTTCAAGCTCGCCGACGCGCTCGGCTGGCTCATGGCCGCGCGCAGCCAGATCCTCGACGCGGTCGTGCTCGCCGAGGACGGCGCGCCGGTGCTCGGCGAGGCGCACGCGGGCACGGCCCGCTTCTTCGCGGACCTCTGCCACGTCCAGGCGGCGCGCGCCGCGGGCGAGGTGGGGCGCATCTGCGCCGAGCTCGTCCACGGCTACAACCGTCACCCGTCCTGGGACGCGGAGGGGCGTGCGGCGTGCTGGTCGGCGAGCGACGCCGAGGCGCTCGAGGGGATCATCCCCGGCCTCGCGGGCTGCTCCGCCGACGAGATCGCCGAGGGCGGGCTCCCGGACAAGGAAGGTCCCTGCGCGTCCTGCCAGGGCATCAGCGACTTCCGGACGCTGCGCGTGAAGATCGACGGCTGCCTGACGGGCGCGATGCTCGCGAAGGACCGCGCGGCGGAGGCGCTCTCGAAGGTGATGATCCCCGAGGCGCTCGACTACCCGCAGTAGCTTTCGCTCGCAGGAGACGCCCTTGGAGCCCCTCGGGACGAACGAGCAGCCGGAGCGCCAGACGATGTCCGTGGACATCGCCTGCGTCGGCTTCGGGCCGGCGACGGCCGGCTTCCTCGCCACCCTGTCGCGCCGCCTCGCCGCGGCCGACCGTCCGCCGCTCGAGAGCGCCGCGGCGCCGGGCCTGCCGCTGCAGGTGGTCTGCTACGAGCGCGCCGACGACCTCGGCTTCGGCGTCTCGGGCGTCGTGACCCGCGCCCGCGGCCTGCGCGCCGCGTTCCCGGACCTCGACGCCTCGCAGATCCCCATGGCGGCGACGGTGAAGGACGAGCGCGTCCTCTACCTCCTCGATCCTCTCGGTGCGAGCCGCCGCTCGGCCACGCTGCGCGCTGCGGACCGGACCCTGCGCGCGTTGCGCGGCGTGCTGCCGTTCGCCGACGACGCGGTCGAGCTCCCCTGGACGCCCGAGTTCCTGCACAAGCACGACGGCCTCGTCCTCTCCATGGGCCAGCTCATGCAGTGGATGAGCGCGCAGGTGCTCGCGTCCGGCGCGGTGCAGCTCTGGCCGGGGACGCCCGTCGCCCAGGCGCTCGTCGAGGGCGGCAAGGTGCAGGGCGTCCGGCTCGTCGACCAGGGTGTCGATCGCCAGGGCCGCCCCGACGCCGGGTACCTGCCGGGCATGGACGTCCGGGCCGCCCTCACGGTCGTCGGCGACGGGCCGGTCGGCGCGGTCGGGCGGCAGCTCGACGCGGAGCTGGGCATGCCCGCCGGGCACGCGCGGCGCGAGTGGGCGGTCGGCATGAAGTTCGTCGTCGACCTCCCGGAGGACACGCGCCTCGAGCCGGGCACCGTGCTCCACACGCTCGGGTTCCCGGAGCCGGAGATCTTCGGGTTCCTGTACGTCCACCCGGACCGTGTCGCGTCGGTCGGGATCTTCGTCCCGAGCTGGTTCGAGTCGCCGGCGCGCACGAGCTACCGGTACCTGCAGCACTACGTCCAGCACCCCGCGATCTGGCGGCACCTCGCGGGCGCGCGCCTCCGCTCCTGGGGCGCGAAGTCGCTCCTCGAGTCCGGACGCCGCGGCGAGCCCTTCCTCGCGGGCGATGGCTTCGCGCGGATCGGCGAGGGCTCCGGCTCGACGAACGTGCTCACGTCCTCGGGCGTGGACGAGGCCTTCACGACCGGCGTCCAGCTCGCGGAGGGCGTCATCGCGCTCCTCGAGGCGGGGAGGCCGCTCACGAAGGAGGGGCTCGAGGAGGCCTACGTCGCCCGGCGCCGCGCGAGCTGGGTCGAGGCGGAGGCGCGCGTCGCGGAGAAGGCGCGCGACGGCTTCCAGCGCGGGGTCGTGCCCGGCCTCGTCGGGATGGTGCTCGCGGGGCTCACGCGCGGCAGGGTCGCGCTCGGGCACGAGCCGCCTCACCCGGCGGACGCGGTCGGGACGCTGGAGGCGTTCTACGCCGGCCGGATCCCGGCGGAGGAGATCGCGCGGCTGCGGGCGGAGTGCGAGGCGAGGGGCGTGCCGCTGCACGACGCGCTCATGGATCGCGCGGGCTGGCCGGCCGTGCCGCTCGACGGGAAGCTCCTCGTGTCGCAGCAGGACGCGCTCCTCATGGGCGGCAAGGTCCAGGCGCCGGCGGGCTACGCCGATCACGTCACGTTCCTGTCCGCCGAGCGGTGCCGCGCCTGCGGCAAGCGCGTGTGCGTCGAGATCTGCTCGGCCGAGGCGCTCCGGCCGGGCGCCGAGGGGGTCCCGAGCTTCGACCGCGAGAAGTGCGTCCACTGCGGCGCGTGCCTGTGGAGCTGCACCGGGCGCGTGGACGGCGGCGACGAGGTGAACCTCCAGCTCCGCGCCGGGACGGGCGGGCTTCACTCAGCGGAGAACTGATCGCCAACCCGCCCGCCGGCCTCGCCGGAGGGCGCGCCCTACGAGGAGCTCATGAGCACCGGATACCAGATCGTCGTCCTCGGGAGCGTCGTCCCCGACCCGCTCCAGACCCTCGAGCCCGCGCAGACACCGCAGGGCCCGGGCCTCAAGAACGAGCTCATGCTGCCGCACGTGCTCGACCCCTGGGCGGCCCACGCGCTGTACGAGGCGGCGAACCTCGCGGCGAGGACGCCGGGCTCGAAGGTGACGCTCGTCTCGCTCGGCCCGAAGGCGAAGCTCCAGCAGGTCATGATGGCGGTCGGCCAGAAGGTCCCGTTCGAGCTCGTCGCGCTCGACGGCCCCGCCGGCGGCTTCACGGATCCGCACGAGGTCGCGGCGAGGCTCGCGGAGACCGTGAAGGCGCTCCCCGGCCTCGATCGCTCCCGGCTGCTCCTGTTCGGCGGGTGGGAGTCCGCGTCGCGCGGTGCGGGCGTCACCCTCCAGCTCGTCGGCGAGCGGCTCGAGATCGCCGACCAGTTCCAGGGAGTCGACAGGCTCACGCCAGGCGAGGGCGGCTCGTTCGAGGTGCTCGAGCGCGTGGAGGGCGGGAAGCACCAGGTGTCGCGCTGCGCCGGCGCGCCCGCCGTGCTGGGCTGGGCGACCGGCGAGCTGGGCGAGCCGAAGAACAACCCGCAGATCGGCATGGCCAACATGCGCGGCGTCATGCCGGCCCTGCAGAAGGCCGCGCCCGCGCCGGTGGGCACGGGCGGGGTCGAGTTCCTCTCGGTCGCGGTGCCGAGGGCGCAGCGCGAGACGCGCATCGTGAAGGACATGAGCCCCGACGACGTCGCGCGCGAGCTCGTCGAGTGGATCGGCCAGGACTAGCGCGAGGGATCCCGACCATGGACACCGTCCTCCTCCTCACCCATACCGAGGCCGATGGCGGCCTCCCGCGCGCCGCGCTCGAGGCGCTCTCCGCGGCGCGCGCCGTCGGCGGGCCGCTCGTCGTCGGCCTGTTCGGCGGCTCCGTCGAAAGGGCCGTCGCCGCGCTCGGCGGCGCCGGCGCCACGAAGGTGCTCGCCGTCGAGGGACCCGCGTTCGCCGACCCGCGCTACGGCACCGACGCCGCGGCTGCCGCGGCGCTCGCGAAGGCCTCCGGCGCGAGCGTCGTCCTGGCGCCTGCGACGAGCCGCATGGCGCGCGTCGCGGCCGGGGTCGCGCAGCGGCTCGGCGGGCGCGTGGACACCCACGTGACCCAGGTCGCCGCCGACGGCGGCGTGGCCGTCACCCGCTGGTTCTACAAGCAGCGCATCGAGGCGAGGCTCCGGCGCAAGGAGCGCCCGTGGGTGCTGCTCGTCGATCCGGGCGCATATCCGCCGGCGAGCCTCGAGGGCGGCGCCGCCCCGGCGGTCGAGCGGCTCGCGCTCGCCGCCGACGGCCTGACGCGGACGGAGGTCCTGGGGCTCCGGGCGCCGTCGTCGGGTGAGCAGACGATCCGCCCGGACGCGAAGCTCCTCTTCGTCGCCGGCGCGGGCTGGACGAAGAAGCAGGCGTCCGGGAAGCCCGAGCCGGAGCGGGCCGAGCAGCTCATCCTCGGGCTGCTCCGGGCCGCCGGCGCCTCGCTCGGCTCGTCGAAGTCGCTCGTGGATCAGGCGGGGGAGGGGCAGAAGGTGTTCGAGTTCATGACGCACCTGAACCAGGTCGGCCAGACCGGCTCCACCCCTCGCCATCCGAAGGGGCTCGCGACCTGCTGCCACGGCGAGGAGCCGCACGTCGTCGGCTGGCGCTTCATCCGCGAGCGGCGCGCGGTGAACCTGGACGCGGGCTGCGGGTGGGCGCGCGGCAAGGCGGACGTGCTGTACGTGGCGGACGCGTTCGCGGTGATGGAGAAGGTGAACGCGCTCCTCGCCGAGAAGGGGTAGCGCCCGCCGACCGTGGCCCGTCGGCCTCCGTCCGCCGCCAACCGAGCGCTCGCGTCCGGGCTCGCGGCCGGCAAGGCTTTGCCGCCACCGCCCGGACGGTGTATGGCTACGCCCGCATGAAGACGCTCACCGAGCTCAGCGGATCCCTGATTCGAACGGCGGCGGCCGCGGTCGCCCAGGCCAAGCGGTCGCTCCCGGCGGAGGAGAAGCCCGCCGCCCCCGTCGCCGCAGCGGTCGAGGCGCCGTCCCCGGTCGCCCCGGAGGGCGCCGCTGCCGCCGAGGCGTCCGGCGAGGCGTCGAGCGTCGCGCCCGACGCCGCGGAGCCCGCACCCGTCGAGGCGGCGGAGGCCGCGCCCCCGGCGCCGGCCGAGGCGCCGAAGCCGGCCGCCGAGGGAGAGAGCGAGGCGGTCAAGGCCGCGCTCGACGCCGCGGTCGCGACGGCCACGGGCCTCTCGGGCGATCGGCTCGCGATGCTGCGCGCCGCGGTCGAGGTGGTGGGGCGTCGCGCCGAGGACGTGCGGCTCGTCCGCGTGTTCGGCGCCGAGGAGCCGGTCCCGGGCGCGAAGACGAGCGGCGGCCACCAGTACCTCGTGGACTTCTTCCCGCAGAGCATGAAGCAGACCGTCAGCTCGCCCCGCGAGGAGCGCGGGGGCCGCGGTGGCCGTGGCGGGCGCGGTGGCCCCGGCGGCGGACGGGGAGGCGGCGGCGGTGGTCGCGGCGGTGGCGGCGGCGGCACCAAGGCCGGCGCGACGGGCGGCTTCTCGATGGACTCGCTCCGCGAGGATCGCAAGAACGAGCGCGGCGGCCGCGGGCGGCCGGGCGGCGGCGGCCGGAGGCCGGGCAGCGGCGGTGGCGGCGCCGGCGGCGGTCGTCCGGGCGGTGCCCCGAAGAAGTAGCCTCGCGCAAGGACTCACCCGACCCGAGCATGCACGATCCCCTCGCACCGCTCCTGGCGGACGGCGTCATCGAAGAGGTCTGCGCGCGCCTCAAGAGCGGCAAGGAGGCGGACCTCTGGCTCGTCCGCCACGGCGGCGAGGTCGTCGCCGCGAAGGTCTACAAGGCGCGCGAGGCGCGGAGCTTCCGGAACAACGCCGGCTACAAGGAAGGGCGCCAGGTCCGCGACTCGCGCATGCAGCGCGCGATGGACCGGGGCAGCCGCTTCGGGCAGGCCGCCGCCGAGGAGGCGTGGAAGGCGAAGGAGGCGGACGCGCTCCACGCGCTGCACGCCGCCGGCGTCCGTGTCCCCAGGCCGGTGATGTTCTACGAGGGCGTGCTCCTCATGGAGCTCGTCGTCGATGCGAACGGCCACCCCGCGCCGCGCCTCGTGGACGCGCACGTCGCGCCGGAGGAGGCCGCGGCGCTCTACGCCGACCTGCGCAGCCAGATCGTCCGGATGCTCGGCTGCGACCTCATCCACGGCGATCTCTCGCCGTACAACATCCTCCTCGGCTGGAACGGCCCGGTGGTGATCGACTTCCCCCAGGTGGTCGGCGCCGCGCACAACAGCCAGGCGGAGTCGTTCTTCCAGCGCGACCTCGAGAACGTTCGCCGCTTCTTCGCGGCCATCGATCCCGCGGTCCGCGACGCCTCCGGCGACGGCCGCGAGATCTGGCGCGCTTACGTCCGGCGCGAGCTCTCCCCGGACTTCGTCCCGAGCGGGCGGCCCCCGGAGCCGCCGCGACAGGGAGGCGAGGGGACCCGCGGCCAGGGCCACGGCCGCGGTCACGGAGAGCGTCACCCGCAGCGCTCGCCGGAGCAGAGCGCGCGGCGCGATCGCGGCTGGCAGGAGCGGCGCGAGCGGCCGCCGCAGACGGCGCAGCACGAGGCGCGCGCGCACGCGGAGCCGCGCGAGCGCCATGACGCGCCCGGGGCGCATCCGCATCCGTCCGCGTCGCGCCCGGAAGGTCAGCACCAGTCCGGTCCGCGGCAGGCGTACCAGTCCGGTCCGCGGCAGGCACAGCAGCCCGGTCCGCGGCAGGCGCAGCAGCCCGGTCCGCGGCAGGCGCACCAGTCCGGTCCGCGGCAGGCGCAGCAGCCCGGTCCGCGGCAGGCGCAGCAGCCTGGCCCGCGGCAGGCGCAGCAGCCCGGCCCGCGGCAGGCGCAGCAGCCCGGCCCGCGGCAGGCGCAGCAGCCCGGCCCGCGCCAGTCGCAGCAGTCGGGTCCGCGGCAGGCGCAGCAGTCCGGTCCACGGCAGGCACAGCAGTCCGGTCCACGGCAGGCACAGCAGTCGGGTCCGCGGCAGGCGCAGCAGTCGGGTCCGCGCCAGTCGCAGCAGCCCGGCCGCGGCGGCCCTGATCGTCGCCGCAACGCTCCGGCGCCGGAGGTGATCCGGGTGAGCCGGCCACTGCTCGGGCCCGGGGGTACGCCGGCGCCGACGCAGGGCAGGCCCGCCGGCGCTCCTCCCGCGCACGGCCCACCGCGCGCGGACGGGCCGCGACACCACGACCATCGCCGGCACGGCCGGCGCGGTTAGCCCCCGGAGCGGCGGCGCGTCAGCGCCGCTTCGGCTTCGCCTGGATCTCGATCGCCACGGGCGTGCTCTTGTCGAAGTCGAAGCGCGCGCGGATCTCGTCTCCCTCGCGCAGGTCCGACAGCTTGGCCGGCCGGTCGTCCAGCGTGACGCGGGTCTCCTCCGCCACGTGCAGCTCGGCGGCGGGCGCGCCCTCGCGCGCGATGGTGACGCTGCGGCCCATCCCGAGGAGCCCGTCGCCCACCGACTTCACGGTGCCCTTCACCTCGAACGGATGCTCGCTCGCGATGGGCGAGCGGGCGGCCGCCGGGGTGGCCGGCTGCTGAGTCTCCCGGGCAGACGTGGCGCAGCCCGCGAGCCCTGCGATCGCGACGAGTGCCGACACGAAGAGTGACAGTCGCATGAGCTTCTCCCTCCCTGGAGAGAAGGTGGCCTCGCGCTCGGCGGGCGGCCACCGGCGCACGGGCGGCGGCGGCTCAGGCGCTCTCGACCCGGTCGCGCAGGCGGTAGCCGACGCCCGGCTCGGTGACGAGCAGGCGCGGCCGGGCGGGGTCCGCCTCGACCTTCTTGCGCAGCTCCGCCATGTGCACGCGGACGTAGTGCGCCTCCGTCGCGTTGGGCCCCCAGACCTCCCGCAGGATCTGACGGTGCGTGAGGACCCTGCCGGCGTGGCGCGCGAGCAGGGCGAGGAGCCGGTACTCGGTGGGCGTGAGCCGCACCTCCCGGCCCTCGACCGTCACCTCGCGCCGGGAGAGGTCCACGCGGAGCGGTCCCGTCTCGAGGACGACCGGCTGCTCGGGGCTCGCCTGGGCGTGGCGCTGGGCGACGCGGAGCCTCGCCAGGAGCTCGTTCACCCCGAAGGGCTTCGTGAGGTAGTCGTCGGCGCCCGCGTCGAGCGCGTTCACCTTGTCCTCCTCGCGTCCGCGCGCGGAGAGGACGATGATCGGCGCCTTCGTCCACTCGCGCAGGCGCCGCGCCAGGTCCACGCCGTCGCCGTCCGGGAGCGTCAGGTCGAGGAGGTAGATGTCCGGGTTGTGGCCCGTGGCGAGCTGCTCGGCCTCGCGCACCGACTCGGCCTCGAGGAGCCGGTAGCCGCGGGAGGTGAGGGCGGCGCGGAGGAACCGGCGCACCTGCGCCTCGTCGTCGACCACGAGCACGAGCGGTCCGGTCGCGGTCATGCGCCGCTGCCTCCCGCCGGCTCGGCGGGTCGCGGCCGATCGGCCGGCAGCGGCAGCGGCAGCGTGAGGCGGAAGACGGCGCCGCCTCCGGGCCGGTTCGCGGCGACGAGCCGGCCCCCGTGCGCCTGGGCGATGGCGCGGGCGATGGGCAGGCCCAGGCCGACGCCGCGGACGCCGGCGTGCGCGCCGCGGTGGAACCGGTCGAAGATCCGCTCCTCCTCGCCTGCCGGGATGCCCGGGCCCCGGTCCGCCACGTCCACGACGAGGGTGCCCCCCTCGCGCCGCGCGAGGATCTCCAGCTCCGAGCCGGGCGGGGTGTACTTCGCGGCGTTCTCGAGGAGGTTCACGAAGAGCTGCTCGACGAGGACGGGGTCGAGGGAGACGAGCGGGAGGTCGTCCGGCAGCGAGGTCGCGACGCGCCTCCCCGCGAGCCGGCGCTCGAGCCGGGTGAGCGCCCCACCGACGACCTCGACGAGCGGCACCCACTCGCGCTTCGGCTCCACCGCGCCGGAGTCGAGCCGGGTCATGTCGAGCAGGTTCGCGACGAGCCTCTCGAGCCGCTCGGCCTCCTCGCAGATCGCGTCGGCGAGGTCCCGGCGCGTGGCGGGATCGAGCGCCGGGTCGGCGCGCAGCGTGGAGGCGGCGCCCGTGATCACGGCGAGCGGCGTCCGGAGATCGTGCGACACCGCGGAGAGCAGCCCGCTGCGGAGCTGCTCGGTCTTCGCGCGGAGCTCGGCCTGGCGCGCCTCCGCGGCGAGCCGCACGCGATCGAGGGCGAGCGCCGCCTGCCGCCCGAGCGCCTCGAGCAGCGTGCGCTGCTCGGCCCCGAGCCCGCGCTCGCCCTCGGTCCGCAGGGCGAGCACGGCGAGGACGTCGCCCCACGCGCGGACGGGCGCGCAGCTCACGGCCTCGCCGGGGAGCGTGTCGGTCCCGCGCCCCGCGGCCTGACCGTGCTCCGCGACCCACTGCGCGACGGCGCGCTCGGAGGGGCTGAGCGTCGCGCCGCGCGGCGAAGCCGCCAGGGCGGCGAGGTCCTCGTCGCCGCGTACGCGCAGGAACACCACCTCCGCGTCGAACGCCTCCGCGACCGCCTTCACGCACACCGCCGCCACCCCCTCGTCGTCGAGGGCCGCCCCGAGCTCACGGCTGAACCCGTAGAGCGCCGAGGTCCGCCGCTCGCGCCCCATCGACGCCCGCTGTTGCTCGCGCAGGCGCAGCGTGAGGGTGCCGATCACGACGCTCACGCCGAGCATCATGACGAACGTGAGGAGATACCGCGCGTCGGACACGCCCAGCGTGAACGACGGCGGCACGAAGAAGTAGTCGTACGAGACCACCGCCAGCATCGCCGCCAGGATGGAGGCGCGGCGCCCGGTGGTCAGCGCCGCGATCATGACCCCGAGCAGGAACAGCATCTCGACGTCGGGCACGCTGAGCAGCGCCCGGACGGCGGCGGCGACGGCCGTGGTCAGCGCGATGACGGCGGCCGCCCGCAGGTACTCCGCGCCGCGGGCGCGCCCTCTCCTGGGCACCGCCCTGTGCTCCTGGCCCTCCTCGACCCCGCCCGACAGCACGTTCACCTCGATGTCGCCGCTGCCCCGGATGATCTCGTCCACGAGGGAGCCGCGCAGGCGGTCGCGCCAGCGGGGATGGCGGGGCTTGCCGAGCACGATCCGCGTGACGTTCCGCCGGCGCGCGAAGTCGAGGATCGCCTCCGGGACGCGCAGGCCCGTGAGCCGGATCACCTCGGCGCCGAGCGACTCGGCGAGGCGGAGGTGGGACTCGAGCCGCTCCCGGTCATCGTCGCCGAGCGGCGGCTGTCCGCTCGCCTGCACGGACGCGGCGACCCACGGCGCGCGCAGGCCCGCCGCGATCCGGCGCGCCGCGCGCACGAGGCGCGCCGAGTCGGGCGCGGGGCCGACGCACACGAGCACCCGCTCCGCGGTGGGCCACGGCACGTCCACGCCGTGCTCCGCCCGGTACGCGAGGACGTCGGAGTCCACGCGCTCCGCCATGCGGCGCAGGGCGAGCTCGCGGAGCGCGAGCAGGTTCCCGCGCTGGAAGAAGTGTTCGCGGGCTCGCTCCGCCTGCTCGGGCAGGTACACCTTCCCCTCGCGCAGGCGCTGCAGGAGCTCCTCCGGCGCGATGTCCACGATCTCCACCTCGTCCGCGCGCTCCAGGATCGAGTCGGGGACGGTCTCGCGCACCTGGATGTGCGTGATCTGCTCCACCACGTCGTTCAGGCTCTCGACGTGCTGGACGTTCAGGGTCGTGTAGACCTCGACGCCGGCCTCGAGCAGCTCGACCACGTCCTGCCAGCGCTTCGGATGGCGCGAGCCGGGGGCGTTCGTGTGGGCGAGCTCGTCGAGGAGGAGGATGTGGGGACGTCGGGCGAGCGCGGCGTCGAGGTCGAACTCCTCGAGCACCCGGCCGCGATACGGCAGGGGCCGGCGCGGCAGCACCTCCAGCCCGAGCATCAGGCCCGCGGTGTCGTAGCGACCGTGCGTCTCGATCGCGCCGACCACCACGTCGACGCCCTCGGCCACGAGGTCGCGCGCGACCTGGAGCATCCGGTACGTCTTCCCCACCCCGGGCGCGAAGCCGAAGAAGATCTTGAAGCGGGTGCGCGCCTCGCGCTGGGCCTCGGCCGTCACGCGCGCGAGGAGCGCGTCCGGATCCGGCCGCCCCGGCTGCTGCGTCATGGCCGCGCTCCAGTCACCTCCCGAAGCCAAGCCATCACCGGTCGAGCCCGTCAAGCGCCAGGTTGAGCGCGAGGACGTTCACCCGCGGAGCCCCGAAGAGCCCGAGGAACGGCCGCTCGACGTGCGCCTCGACGAGCGCGCGCACCCGCTCGGGCGGCATGCCGCGCGCGCGCGCGACGCGGGGCACCTGGTAGAGCGCCGCCGCCGGCGACAGGTGCGGGTCGAGGCCGCTGCCGGACGCGGTCACGAGGTCCACCGGGATGGGCGCGTCGTTGCCGGGATCGGCCGCCCGGAGCACCTCGATCCGGGCGCGAACGGCGGCGGCGAGCGCCGGGCTCGAGGGACCGAGGTTCGATCCGGCCGACGCGCGGCCGTCGAACGGGACGGGCGTCGTCGCGGAGGGTCGTCCCCAGAAGTAGCGCGTCGAGGCGAAGGGCTGCCCCACGAGCGCCGAACCCGCGGCGCGATCGCCGGCGCTGACGACGCTGCCGTTCGCCTGCGCCGGGAACACGAGCTGCGCGATCCCGGTCACGACGGCCGGGTAGACCCCGCCGAGGAGGAGGGTGAACGCGGCGAGCAGCACGGCGACGGCGCGGATCACGGGCACCTCTAGACCAGGCGGAGCGCGGCGAGCGCGAGGTCGATGAGCTTGATGCCCGCGAAGGGCAGGGCGAGGCCGCCCACTCCATAGAGCAGCGCGTGCCGCGCGAGGATGGTGCTCGCCGGGGCCGGGCGATAGGCGATCCCTCGGAGCGCCAGCGGGATGAGCGCGACGATCACGAGCGCGTTGAAGATCACCGCCGACAGGATGGCGCTCGCGGGCGAGTGGAGCCGCATGACGTCGAGCGCGCCGAGGACCGGATAGGTCGCGCCGAACGCCGCGGGGATGATGGCGAAGTACTTGGCCACGTCGTTCGCGATGCTGAAGGTCGTGAGCGCGCCGCGGGTCATGAGGAGCTGCTTCCCGATCTCCACGATCTGGATGAGCTTCGTGGGGTTCGAGTCTAGGTCGACCATGTTGCCGGCCTCCTTCGCCGCCTGCGTGCCGGTGTGCATGGCCACGGCGACGTCGGCCTGGGCGAGGGCGGGCGCGTCGTTCGTGCCGTCGCCGGTCATGGCCACGAGGTGGCCCTTCGCCTGCCACGCGCGGATGTGCGCGAGCTTCATCTCCGGCGTGGCCTCGGCGAGGAACTCGTCGACGCCGGCCTCGGCGGCGATCGAGGCTGCGGTGAGCGCGTTGTCGCCGGTGACCATGACGGTGCGGATCCCCATTCGCCGCAGCTCGGCGAACTTCTCCTTGATCCCGCCCTTCACGACGTCCTTCAGCTCGACGACGCCGAGCGCGCGGTCCCCCTCGGCGACCACGAGCGGGGTCGCCCCGCCGCGCGCCACGCCCTCCGCGATGAGGCGCACCTCGTCGGGGACCCGCCCCCCCTCGGCCGCGACGAAGCGCGCGATCGCGTCCTGCGCTCCCTTGCGCACGCGGCGGCCGCCGAGATCGACGCCGCTCATGCGCGTCTGGGCGGCGAACGGGACGAACACCGCGCCCGACTCGAGCGTCCGTCCGCGCAGGCCGTGCCGCTCCTTCGCGAGCACCACGATGCTGCGCCCCTCCGGCGTCTCGTCCGCCAGCGACGCGAGCTGCGCCGCGTCCGCGAGCGCGCGCTCGGTGACGCCGTCCGCGGGGAGGAACGCCGCGGCCTGCCGGTTCCCGAGCGTGATCGTCCCCGTCTTGTCGAGGAGGAGCACGTCGACGTCGCCGGCCGCCTCGACGGCGCGGCCCGACGTGGCGATCACGTTCGCCCGGATCATCCGGTCCATCCCGGCGATCCCGATCGCGGACAGCAGGGCGCCGATCGTCGTGGGGATGAGGCACACGAGGAGCGCGACGAGGACGGTGAGCCCCACCGGCGCGCCCGCGCCGGCCGCGCGGACGGCGTGGACGGAGAACGGGAGCAGCGTGGCGGTCGCGAGGAGGAACACCAGGGTCAGCGCGGCGAGCAGGATGTCGAGCGCGATCTCGTTGGGAGTCTTCTGGCGCTTCGCGCCCTCCACGAGCCCGATCATCCGGTCCAGGAAGGACTGGCCCGGCTCGGCGGTGATGCGGACCACGAGCCAGTCCGAGAGGACGCGCGTGCCCCCCGTGACGGCGCTCCGGTCCCCGCCGCTCTCGCGGATGACGGGGGCGCTCTCGCCGGTGATGGCACTCTCGTCCACCGAGGCGATCCCCTCGACCACCTCGCCGTCGCCAGGCACGATCTGGCCGGCCTCGATCCAGACCACGTCGCCCCGGCGCAGCCGCGCGGCGGGGACGTCCTCCCGCGGCGCGTCGCGGGAGGGCGCCGAGAGCCGCGTCGCGACCACCTCGCGGCGGGCGCGGCGGAGCGTGTCCGCCTGGGCCTTCCCGCGCCCCTCCGCGACCGCCTCGGCGAAGTTCGCGAACAGCACCGTGAACCAGAGCCAGGCCGCGACGGCGAGGATGAAGCCCGCGGGCGCGTCGCCCCGCCCGGTCACGACCGCGTGCAGGAAGAGCGCGGTCGTGAAGGCGCTCCCGACCTCCACCGTGAACATCACCGGGTTGCGGACCATGAGGCGCGGGTCGAGCTTCCGCAGCGCGTCGAGGGTGGCGGTCCGGACGACGGCGCCGGGGAGGAGCGGCTGGGCGTGCGCGGAGGGGTGGGCGAGGGCGTCCATGGCTCACCTTGCGTGGAGCTGGAGGTGCTCGACGACCGGCCCGAGCGCGAGCGCGGGCAGGAACGTGAGGGCGCCCACGAGGAGGACGGTCGCCACGAGGAGGCCTGCGAACAGCGGACCGTGGGTGGGGAGGGTCCCCGCGCTCGGGGGGGCGGCGCGCTTCCGCGCGAGCCCGCCCGCGATGGCGAGGACCGGGACCAGCACGCCGTAGCGCCCCACGAGCATCGCGACGTTCGTCGCGCGCCTCCAGAACGGGCCGTCCGCCGTCAGGCCTCCGAAGGCGGAGCCGTTGTTGTTCGCCGTCGAGGAGAAGGCGTAGAGGATCTCGCTGAACCCGTGCGGCCCGGGGTTCCCGGCCGCCGCCGCGGCGGCGGGCACGAGACAGGCGAGCGCGGTTCCGCCGAGGACCACCGCGGACGGGAGGAGGATGGCGACGCTCGCCAGCTTGATCTCTCGCGCCTCGATCTTCTTGCCCAGGTACTCGGGGGTGCGGCCGACCATGAGCCCGGAGACGAAGACCGCCACGATGACGAACAGGAGCATGCCGTAGAGCCCGGAGCCGACGCCGCCGAACACGATCTCGCCGAGCTGCATGAGCCACATGGGCCACAGGCCGCCGAGCGGGGTCAGGCTGTCGTGCTGCGCGTCGACCGAGCCGTTCGACGCGGCCGTCGTGGCCGCCGCCCAGATCCCCGCGTCCACCGGTCCGAGGCGCGCCTCCTTGCCCTCCATGTTCCCGCCCGCCTGGAGCGGCCCGGGCCGCTGGTCCACCCCGAGCGCCGCGAGGGCCGGGTTTCCGGCCTGCTCGGCCGCGACCGTCGCGATCGTGAGCGGGACGAGGATCGCGAGCATCGCGGCGTACACGGTCCAGCCCTGCCGGCGGTCCCCGACCCATCCGCCGAAGGTGAAGCACAGCGCCGCCGGGACGAGGAGGATGGCGAGCGCCTCGGCGAGGTTCGTGAGCGGCGTCGGGTTCTCGTAGGGGTGCGCGGAGTTCGCGGCGTAGTACCCGCCCCCGTTCGTCCCGAGCTGCTTGATGGCCACCTGCGACGCGACCGGGCCGACCGGCACCACCTGCTCGGTCACGGGCCGTCCGCTCGCGTCGCGCGCCGGCTCGCGGAGCGGCCAGCGTCCCTCGCCACCGAACGACTGGACCACCCCCAGCCCGGCGAGCAGCAGCGCGAGGGCCATCGAGAGCGGCAGCAGCACGTGGAGCGTGCCCCGCGTCAGGTCCACCCAGAAGCTGCCGAGCGCGCCCTTCGAGCGTTGCCCGAGCCCGCGTGCGAGCGCGGCGAGCACCGCCAGGCCGGTCGCCGCGGAGAGGAAGTTCTGGACGGCGAGCCCCGCCATCTGGACGAGCGGGCTCAGCGTGGACTCTCCGGCGTAGGCCTGCCAGTCGGTGTTCGTGACGAAGCTCACCGCGGTGTTGATCGCGACGCCGCCCGGGACGGCGGCGAGCCGCCCCGGGTTGAGCGGCAGGGCCGGCTGGAGCCGCTGGAGCGCGTACAGCAGCAGGAGCCCCGCGGCGTTGAAGACCAGCACGGACGCCGCGTAGCGGCGCCAGCTCATCTCCTCCGCGGGGTCCACGCCGGCGACCCGGTAGAGCGCGCGCTCGAGGGGCCCGAGCACGCGTCCCACGAGCGGCGCCTCGCCGGCCAGCGCCCGGGCGATGAAGCCACCCAGCGGGACGGCGAGCGCGGTGAGCGCCGCGAAGAAGACGGCGATCTCGGCGTACGCCGCCGCGGTCACGAGAGCTTCTCCGGGAAGAGGAGCGCGAACACGAGGTACGCGGCGAGGCCGAGCGCCAGCGCGCCGGCGATCACGGTCAAGGGCGTCATGGCGAGCTCATCCTCCGGGCGCGCGCGAAGGTGCGCACCTCGAGCCAGAGCTCCCGGCCGGTGACCAGCACGCACGCGGTCGCGAAGCCCACGGTCCCGGCGCCGAAGCGGCCGAGGCGTGCGAGCTCGCCGATCACCGGGATGAGGTTCACCGCGAGCAGCATGGCCATGAGCGCCAGGTCGCCGCGCTCGGGGACGGACGCAGGCGCCATGATCTCGCGCGGGGCGACCACCAGTCGAAGCGGGTTGGGGCGTGAAGTCATGACCCTTTCCTCCTCACCCCCGACTGTACGGGCCGGGAGGTCAGCGCCGGGTCAAGCCTGGCCGCTGCGCCGTCAGCGGCGCATCAACGAGCGCTGCAGCAGCCGGCGGAGCTCGCGCTCGACCGGAGTCGAGCATCTTGACGCCGCCTTGATGTCCGCGTGCGCAGTCTTGATGCCGGGTCGAGGTCCCGCTCGCGAAGCTCTTCCTTCATGGCGCAACCCCCTCTAGAGCCCCTCCGCCCCGGGGCCGAACCGGCCCCGGGGCCGGGCGAGCCAACCCCTTCCCGGGCGGCGAGCCCCTCGACCCTCGGCGGCCGGCTGGGGCGCCTTCTGTTCGGCGCGCCCCGCGACGTCCAGGACCCGCGCACCCACCACGGCATCTCGCTCGTCGCGCTCCTCGCCTGGGTGGGCCTCGGGGCCGATGGGCTCTCGTCGTCCGCCTACGGTCCCGACGAGGCGTTCCGGGCGCTCGGCCACCACACCTCCCTCGCCGTCGCCCTCGCGCTCGCCACCGGGCTCACCGTCCTCGTCATCTCGGTCGCGTACGGCCAGATCATCAAGCGCTTCCCGTTCGGCGGCGGCGGGTACGTGGTCGCGACCGAGCTGCTCGGGCCGCGGGTCGGGGTCGTGTCCGGGGCCGCGCTGCTCGTCGACTACGTGCTCACGATCTCCGTGTCGGTCGCCTCGAGCGGGGACGCGATCTGGAGCTTCCTCTCCGGGAGCTCCAGCCCGTGGAAGCTGCCCGCGGAGGTCGCCGCCATCGCGCTGCTCGTCGTCCTCAACCTGCGCGGCGTGAAGGAGTCGGTCTCGTTCCTCGCCCCGATCTTCGTGCTCTTCCTCGTCACCCACGCGGTCCTGATCGTCGGCGGCGTGGGCTCGCACGTCACCGAGGTGCCGCGCGTCGCGGGCGAGGTCTCTCGAGGCCTCCGCGCCGGCGTCGCCGAGCTCGGCGCGGTGGGCCTCTTCGCGGTCTTCCTCCGCGCCTACTCGATGGGCGCCGGGACGTACACCGGCATCGAGGCCGTCTCGAACGGCATCCAGATCATGCGCGAGCCGAAGGTCGCGACGGCGCGGCGGACCATGACGTACATGGCCGTCTCGCTCGCGGTCACGGCCGCCGGGATCCTCGTCTGCTATCTGCTCTTCCGCGCGGCGCCCGAGCCGGGCAAGACCATGAACGCCGTGCTCCTCGAGCGGTTCGCGGGCGGCTTCAGGCCCGGCGGCGTCGCGATCGGCCACGGGTTCGTGGTCGCCACGCTGCTCGCCGAGGCCGCGCTGCTCGTGGTGGCCGCGCAGGCCGGGTTCATCGACGGCCCGCGCGTGATGGCGAACATGGCCACGGACTCGTGGCTGCCCCATCGGTTCGCCCAGCTCTCCGACCGGCTCACGACGCAGAACGGCGTGCTGCTCATGGGCGCAGCGTCGCTCGCGACGCTCTACTACACGCGCGGCGACATCACCCGGCTCGTCACGATGTACGCGATCAACGTGTTCGTGACGTTCTCGCTCTCGCAGCTCGCCATGCTGCGCTACTGGCGCCGCACCCGGACGGCGGGCCGCAGGCGCGGGCTCGCCATCCACGGGGTCGCCTTCGCGCTCTGCGCGGCGATCCTCGCCGGCACGATCTACGAGAAGGGCGAGCAGGGCGGCTGGATCACCATCGCCGTTACCGGGCTCGTCATCGGGCTCTGCTTCGTGATCCGGCGACACTACCGCGCGGTGCAGGACAGCCTGAAGCGGCTCGACGCGATCCTCGAGGTCCTGCCGCCGGTGCCGGGTGGTCCGCGGCCGGCGGTGGACCCGCGCGCGCCCACCGCAGTGCTCCTCGTCGGGGGCTACAGCGGCCTGGGCGTGCACGCGCTACTCACCGTGCAGCGCACGTTCCCGAACTACTTCCGGAACTTCGTCTTCATCTCGGTGGGGGTCGTGGACTCCGCCGCGATGAAGGGGATCGAGGAGGTCGATCGCGTGCGAGCGCGGACGCAGGCGGCCCTCGAGCAGTACGTGGAGCTCGCGCACCGGCTGAAGCTCGCCGCCGACTACCGCATGGACCTCGGGACCGAGGCGGTCGACGTCGGGGAGCGGCTCTGCGCGGCCGTTGCCCAGGAGTTCCCGCGCGCGGTGTTCTTCGCCGGCAAGCTCGTCTTCCAGAAGGAGCGCTGGTACCAGAGGCTGCTCCACAACGAGACCGCGTACCAGCTCCAGCGCCGGCTGCAGTTCCGCGGGCTCTCCGCGATGGTGATGCCGGTGCGGGTGCTCGCCGAGGCGGGGTGAGGCCCGCTCCGCTTCAGGTGGTCGCCGGGAGCCCGCCCGGCGGCACCCGGTGCGCGGGCGAGCGGCCCCAGGCCCGCAGGCGAATGCCCAGCGCGAGGAGGAGCGCCCCGAACATCAGGGCGTAGGCGCCGATCCAGAGCGCGAGCGCGACCGCCCCGGCCGCAGGCGCGGCGAAAAGCAGGACGCCGAAGGCGACGGACAGCGCCCCCGAGAGCGCGAGCAGCCACTCGCCGCGGATGCGCTTGCGCAGGCGGACGGCCGCGACGATCTGCGCGACCCCGGTGACCACGGCCCAGCTCGCCACGATGAAGACCAGCGCGAGGGCGCCGATGCGGGGCCAGCCGAGCGTGACGGCGCCGGCGAGGATGCTCAGGATCCCCTCGAAGGCGAGCGATCCCCAGCGCGGCTCGCCGCGCGGGCGGCGCAGGGCGAGCGCGAGGAGGATCGCCCCGTTCACGATCGCGTACCCGCCGAACAGCAGCACGAGGGCGAAGAAGCTCGCCTGTGGAGCGACGAAGGTCAGGAGGCCGAACACGATCGCGGCGACGCCGCGGAGCGCGAGGGCCCACCACCGGTCCGCCAGCAAGAGGTACGTCATTGGCCGCCCTCCTCTCGACGAGGCGGAGGCGCCCAGGGCACGCGCCCTGCCGGCGTCGCGCCAGCCTCGCGTGAGTCTTCTTCCGATACCCGGAGCGTGGTGATGGCCGCGGGGTCGCGCAATGCGGCAAAAGCCCCGACGCAGCGATGCGCGCGGCCAGCCGCGCGCATCTCGGAGCGGTCGGGGGGCGCGGCTACGAGCGCGGGAGGGTGACGCGCCGGATCGTCTCGACGAGCCGCTCGATCGCGAACGGCTTCTGGAGCACGTGCTGGACGTCGATCCCGAGCGGCGCCTGGCCCGTCATCACGACGACCGGGATCTCCGCGAGGCGCGGGTTCCGCTTCTGCAGGTCGCGGAACTGCCAGCCGCTCATGGTGGGCATGCCGAGATCGAGCACGATGGCGACGGGGCAGAGGCCGGTGTCGAGCTGCGCCAGCGCCTCGGCGCCGTCGCTCGCGAGATCGACCGAGTACCCCTCGTGCGAGAGCCGGTGCGCGAGGGCGTCCCGGAGATCCTGATCGTCGTCCACCACGAGCACGCGCTGCCGCATCCGCATGCGGCCCGTTTGCCACGGTCCCGCGCCGCAGGCAATTTCGGGCAGGCGAGCGATCGCGTGGCGCGCGCCGAGCGGAGCGAGACCCCATCTCGCAACGCGCGAGGGCGCGCTCCGCGAAAGCGTCGCCCCGGCGCCTTCCACCGCGCCGAGCCCACCCCTTCGCCGCGTCGACTCCGCAATCGATGCGACGGCGTCTCGGCGCGGACGGCCGCGTCCCTTGTGTAGGTGCGGCGATCCGCCGGGGTCGGCGCGACCGCGGGCGCTCGACTCAACGCGCCGCGCGCTGCTGCGCCTGGATGGCGGTGAGGGCGATCGTGAAGACGATGTCCTCGACGAGGCAGCCGCGGCTGAGGTCGTTCACCGGCTTCGCGAGCCCCTGCAGCATCGGGCCGATGCTCACCACGTTGGCGCTGCGCTGGACGGCCTTGTAGGTGACGTTGCCGGTGTTGAGGTCGGGGAACACGAACACGGTGGCCTGACCCGCCACCTCCGACTTCGGCGCCTTCTGGCGCCCCACGGCGGGGACGATGGCGGCGTCGTACTGGAGGGGCCCGTCGATCGGCAGGTCCGGTCGCTGGGCGCGCGCGAGCTCGGTCGCGCGCTTGACCTTCTCGACGTCGGCGCCCGCGCCGCTCGTCCCGGTGGAGTAGGAGAGCATGGCCACGCGCGGCTCGATCCCGAAGGCGCGCGCGGAGTCGGCGCTCTGGATGGCGATGTCGGCGAGCTGCTCGGCGGTGGGGTTCGGGTTCACCGCGCAGTCGCCGAAGACGAGCACCTGCTCGGGCAGGCACATGAAGAAGACGCTCGAGACGAGCTCGCAGCCGGGCACCGTCCGGACGATCTGCAGCGCCGGGCGGATGGTGTGCGCGGTCGTGTGGAGGGCGCCGGAGACGAGGCCGTCCGCCTCGTCGAGCGCCATCATCATCGTCCCGACCATGATGCTGTCGCCGAGCTCGCCGGCGGCGGCCTCCGGCGTCATCCCCTTGCTCCGGCGGCGATCGACGAGCGGCCCCACGTAGCGCGGCGCGGCCTTCACCGGGTCGACGATCTCGAGGGACGGGGGCAGCGTCACGCCCTGCTTCCGCGCGACGTCGCGGACCTCGTCGGGGTTGCCGAGGAGCACGCAGCGCGCGATCCCGCGCTCCTGCACGATCGATGCGGCCGCGATGGTGCGCGGCTCGGTCCCCTCGGGGAGCACGATGCGCTTGTTCGCCGCGCGCGCCGACTCGACGAGCCGGTGGCGGAAGGCGGGCGGTGAGAGCCGCCGCTTGCGCTGCGTGCGGACGACCCCCGAGAGCCACTCTCCGTCGATCCGGTCGGCGACGGCGTTCATGACCCGCTCCACCCGCTCCTCGTCGTCCGGGGGGATCTGCAGGTTCATCGCGGCGACGGCGCTCGCGGCGGCGTAGCTGCCGTCCTTCACCGCGAGCACGGGGAGGCCGGTCGCGAGCGCCCGCTCGCACATGGCGAAGACGTGCTCCTCCGGCTCGACGCCGCCGGTGAGGAGGAGCCCCGCGAGCGGCATGCCGTTCAGCACGGCGAGGGAGGCGGCCACGACGATGTCGCTGCGGTCGCCGGGGGTGATGATGAGCGTCCCGGGCCGGAACACCTTGATGGAGCCGGGGACGCTCATCGCGCACAGCGCCACGCTGCGGATGCGCCGGTGCGCGTGGTCGCCCGCGCGGAGCACCTTCGCGCCGAGGGCCTCGGCGAGGTCCTTCACGCGGGGCGCGGCGAGGTCGCCGCGGGACGGGACGATCGCGATCGGCCGGAGCTTCTCGGCGCGCAGCGCGTTCGCGTAGGCCTCGAGCTCGGCCGCCGGCACGTCCTCCCCCTCGACGGCGGCGTCGATCCAGTGCGTGCGACCCTCGCCCGCGCGGGAAGCGCCCTCGGCGGTGCTCCCCGTGACGCGGTTCAGGACGCAGTCGACGGCGCCCGCGTCCACGTCGGCGCCGAGGCCGCGCGCGGCGATGGCCACCGCGTTGGCGAGCTCGGCCGGCGTCTCGCCGCGCGGCGATCCCACGACGACGAGCTCCGCGTCGAGCGCCTTCAGCATGAGTCCGTTGACGCGCGTCGAGTAGACCATGCCCGGCTCGGGCGCCATGCCCTCGACGACCAGCACGTCCGAGCCCTCGGCGGCGCGGGCGCAGAGCGCCACGACGCGCTCCATGAGCGTCTGGTCGTCGCCGGTCGCGAGCAGCTCCTCCGCGTCGGCGCGGGCGATCGGCTCGGGCGGGTCGAGCTGCGCGCCGAGCCGGACGAGCCCCGCCGCGCGGTTCTCGCCGCGGGCGGCGATCGGCTTGGCGAAGGCGACACGGACGCCGAGCCGGTCGAGCGCGCGGACGAGGCCAATGCAGACGGTGGTGACGCCGACCTGGCGGCCGGCGGGGGCGACGAGGAGGGTGCGGGGCATAGGGTCCTGAGGAGGGGAGCGGGTCAGGCGGCGCAGCGGCTGGCGCCGACGATCTGGGCGGTGTCCATGGCGATCATGAGCTCCTCGTTCGTGGGCACCACGATGACCCGCGGACCGCCGGGCCGCGTGATGACGCCCCGGTTGCCCTTGCCGTGGACGGCGTTCAGCTCGGGGTCGAGGACGACCCCGAGGAAGCCGAGGAGCTCGACGACCTTCGCGCGCACGAGGGTGGCGTTCTCGCCGATGCCGCCCGTGAAGACGAGGGCGTCGAGCCGCCCGAGCGAGACCACCATCCCCGCGGCCGCCTTCGCGACCGAGTAGCAGAACTTCTCGATGGCGAGCGCGGCGCGCTCGTGCCCGCTCGACGCCGCGTCCTGCAGCGTCCGCATGTCGTTCGAGAGGCCGGAGATGCCGAGGAGGCCGGAGCGCTTGTTGAGCTGGTCCATCACGTGATCGGCGCCGCGGTGCAGGGCCTTCTTCATGTGCGCGATGATCGACGGGTCGATCGACCCGGAGCGCGTGCCCATCACCACGCCGTCGAGCGGCGTGAGCCCCATGGTCGTGTCGACGCTCTTCCCGTCGCGGACCGCCGCGAGCGAGCAGCCGTTGCCGAGGTGGGCGGTGACGAGGCAGTGGTCGTCCGGCGGCAGGTCGAGGAGCCGCGCCGTCTGCTCCGAGACGTAGCGGTGGCTCGTGCCGTGGAAGCCGTAGCGCCGCACCTCGTGCCGCTCGAACCACTCGTACGGCACCGCGTACAGGTAGGCGCGCGGCGGCATCGTCTGGTGGAAGGCGGTGTCGAACACCGCCACCTGCGGCAGCTCGGGGAAGAGCTCCTGGGAGATCTCGATGCCGCGCAGGTTGGGCGGGTTGTGCAGCGGGCCGAGCGGGATGCACTCGCGGATCTTCGCCACCACCTCCTCGGTGATCGGCATCGAGCCGGAGAAGCGGGCGCCGCCGTGCACGACGCGGTGGCCGACGCCGGCGAGCCCCTCGGCGAGCCCGACTCCGCGGAGCAGCTCGACCACCGCGCGCAGCGCCGTGTCGTGGTCGGCGTGGTGCAGGTCGCGGGTGTGCTTGTGGCCCTCGAGCTTCCAGTCGAGCGAGGCGTGCGCCGAGTCGAGGCGCTGGGCGATCCCGGAGATCCGCTCCAGGCCGGAGGTCGAGTCGATGACGGCGAACTTCGCCGACGAGCTGCCGCAGTTCAGGACGAGGATGTTCAAGGGCAGCCTCCGCGGTACGGGATCCACGAGCCGACACCGGCTCGGCCGCGCCCCGCACGAGGGACGCGACGAGGATGGACGACATTGATCCGGGACCCGTAAGCCTCGCGGACGACTCGATGGCTTCGGACTCACACGATTCGCACATCGCGATCGACGCGCGCAAGAGGTCGTTCCCGGATTTTCCGCATCCCTCGCGCGGACGACGCATTGCGTCGCCCCGCAATCGGGCGACCCGAGGGATTGGGGACGCGGAGGGGGCGCCGCCTCGCCTGCGCGACCGATTGATCGCAATCAATCGCGGAGCGCCCGCGCGGTCGCGCCTCGCTCCTCCGGAGGAGCGCCTCGCCCTACCAGAGCCAGGTGCCGGCGACGGGGTACGGTTCGCGCCGATCGAGGTACCGGAGCCCCTTCACGCAGCGCACGATGAGCCAGACGGCGACGAACGCGAGCAGCACGAGCCCGACGCCGGCGAGGGAGAGGAGCACGCCCAGGAACGCGTAGAGGAGGCCGATCCAGAACGTCCGGATCTGCAGCCGGAAGTGCGTCCGCAGGCCCTCGGGCGCGTCGCCCTGGTACACGTACGCGATCACCACGCCGATGAGCGAGGTCACGCCCACGACGAGCGAGGCGAGGTACAGGACGTACACGAGCTTCGCCATGGACTCCGCCTTCGCGATCTGCTGGGCCGACGCGGCGGGTGCGGCGGTGCTGGGCGTGGGCTCCATCGACGCCTCCGGGCTGGACGAGGTGGACATGCCCGGATGTTAGCGGTTCCGCGCCGCCTGTCGCCCGCCCATTCGTTCGAAAGGGTGAGGCGCGCCCGTGGAGGCAGTAGAGTCGCCCGCGACCGCCGTCGACCCCGCCCCAGCCCTCCTCGCACCGGGACTCTTCATGAAGCTCGCCGTCTCCCTGCTGTGCCTGCTCGCGCTCCCCTCGCTCCCGCTCGCGGCGCCACCGGCAGGGGATCCCTTCGCGGGCGTGCGGTTCCTGCTCGGCGACTGGGTCGCGAGCAGGGGCAGCGGCAAGCCCGGTGAGCAGACGGCGGGGAGCTTCTCGTTCTCGCTCGGCCTCGACGGTCACGTCGCCGTCCGGCACGCGCGCGCCAAGTTCGCGCCGCGACCGGGAGCGAAGCAGGGCGCCAAGCACGAGGACCTGATGGTCCTCTCCCCCGCACCGTCCGGGCTCCGCGCCACCTACTGGGACGACGAGGGTCACGTCATCGAGTACGGCGTGCGGGCGGAGCCGGGCAGGGCGATCTTCGAGTCGTCCGAGGCGGCGCCCGGCCCGCGGTTCAAGCTCGTCTACGAGCAGAGGGGCGGGGACGTCGTGGAGGTCACCTTCTTCATCGCCCCGCCCGGCGGGGACTACCAGAAGTACCTCGGCGGCCTGGCGCACCGTAAGTGATGCGCTGATCTCACGGGGGCTGCGCCCCCGCCCCGCCGACGGCTGGCCCGCCGTCGTCGGGGCCCCACCCCTGTTCGGCGGGGCCCGTGAACGGTCGCGCCCGCTGCGCGGGTTCGCGACCGTTCCCCGCCGGGAGGGACTGCGTCCCTCCCCGTCGCTTCGCGACGGGGCCCCTCCCTGCGGGCTGCGCCCCGGCGTCGTGCCGGGGGACGCCGACGGCCCGGACCGGCGGGCTCGCGAATCGCGAGCGGCCGCTACGTCGCGGTGGCGCGCTTCGCGGCAGCCGGCGCTCCCGCCTGACGGCGCTCGTCCACCACGTCGCGCAGGAGCGCGCGGGCCTCGCGCAGCGCCTCGACCGTCCCGTCCCAGCCGAGGCAGGGGTCCGTCACCGAGCACCCGTACCTGAGCTGCGCGAGATCCGCCGACATCGGCTGGCTGCCGGTCTCGAGGAAGCTCTCCATCATGACGCCCACGATGGAGCGGTTCCCCTGGCGGATCTGGCTCGCGACGTCGCGCATCACGAGCGGCTGGAGCTCCGGCTTCTTCCAGGAGTTCGCGTGCGAGCAGTCGATGACGAGCGTCTGCGGGAGACCGGCCTTCGCGAGCGCCTGCTCGGCGATCGCGACCGAGACGCTGTCGAAGTTCGGCCGGCCGCCGCCGCCGCGCAGGACGAGGTGGCCGTACCGGTTGCCACGGGTGCGGATGACCGACGAGCGCCCCTGGTCGTTGATGCCCAGGAAAGCGTGGGGCCGCGCCGCCGAGAGGATCGCGTTCACCGCGCCCTCGACCTCGCCGTCGGTGCCGTTCTTGAAGCCGATGGGCGTCGAGAGCCCGGACGCGAGGTTCCGGTGCGTCTGCGACTCGCTCGTCCGCGCGCCGATCGCCGTCCAGGTGATGAGGTCGCCGCGGTAGTGGGGCGCGATCGGATCGAGCGCCTCGGTCCCGGTGGGCAGCCCGAGCTCCGCCACCTCGAGCAGGAAGCGCCGCGCCAGCTCCATGCCCTCCTTCACCTGGAAGGAGTCGTTCATCCGCGGATCGTTCGTGAGCCCCTCCCAGCCGACGGAGGTGCGCGGCTTCTCGAAGTACACGCGCATGACGAGGTAGAGCGTGTCGGAGACCTCGTCCGCGAGCTCGCGCAGGCGCCGCGCGTAGTCGAGCCCGGCGGCGGTGTCGTGGATCGAGCAAGGGCCCACCACCACGGCGAGCCGCGGATCGCGCCGGTCGAGGATCGCCTCCACCGTCCGGCGCCCCTCGGCGACGGTCCGGGCGGCCTGCTCCGACACCGGGATCCGCAGCTTCACCTCCTCGGGCGGCAGCATCGCGTCGAACGCGGCGACGTGCAGGTTCTCGAGGACCGGAGGGCCGCGGTGCCCCGCCGAGGCGAGCTCCACGCGGACGAAGCCCGCGATCATGTCGCGATAGAGCGTCTCGACGAGCTCGGGCTCGATGCCCTCCTCGAGGGCGAGCGAGCGCACGTTCCGTACGACCTGCTCCTCGCGCGCGGGGTCCTTCACGCCGTCGGCGGCGCTCTTGAAGCGCGCCGCCTGGAGCGCGTAGCCGCGGCGCTCGGCGAGGAGCGCGACGATGCGTCGGTCGACATCGTCGATGGACGCGCGCACGTCGCGCAGGGTCATGCAGTCCGGCAGCGAGCTTCCAGGTTTCTGATCGTCGTTCACGGTGAACCCTCGGGCGGAGGAGGTGGCCGTCAGGGAGGCGGACGGCGTGAGGCGTGAGCTGGGAAGCGAAGCGTCCCCCCCGTCCAGGCCCGAGCGATCTCGATGGTGCTGGAGGGTCCTTCGCTACGCGTAGGAGCCCACCCAGCGCCCAGGCCGGGGCGGGGGGCTGCTAAATCGATACGCGCTCACGAACCGAAGGATCACGAAGCCACCATATCCGGCCGCGTCGCGTTGCACAACCACCGGGCGGTGGGGGCGCCCCCCCAGCGCTCGATCGCGCACCGATCCCAGGCCGGCGAGGGCGCGCCCGGGCGGCGGCGGTCAGGGCGGCCGCACCGCGATCCCGTTCGCCACTCCCTCCACGCCGAAGACGAACCACGCGTCCAGCTCCGCCATCTCGCGCTGCTCGGCCGACGCGACGGATCCACCCAACGTCACGATCGCCCGCCGCGTGGTCACCGCCACCTGGGAGCCGTCGACCAGCGGGTCCTTGTCGAGCGCGAGGTGGACCGCGTCCGTGATCTCGTCGTCCCCGTCGCGCTCGGGGGGAGCGACCTCGAGCCCGTTCACCACGTCGCGCGTCCCCGGGATCCACCAGGCGAGGACGCCGGCGAGCCGCTTGTGACCGAGGCTCGGCACCTCGCCCGCGAGCGTCACGATGCCGCCCTCGACGCTCCCGTCGATCGCGGGGCGCGGGCCCGCGGCCCCTCCGCTCATCGGCGGAGCGCCGGACGAGATGCGGACCGCGCAGCCGTTGAACACGGGCTCGGAGCCGAGGGCGTCGCGCAGGTGGTCGCGGATCTCCGCGTCGCTCATGTGGCGCGCCGGCGCCACCCGCAGGCGGTCGACGATGTGGTGGATCCCGGGGAGGGAGGCCGCGCGCGAGAGCGCGAGCTTCTTCGCGCCGGCGTCCGCGACCTCGCCCTCCATCACGAGGACCCCGCGCTCGAGCGCGAGCGCGATGGGGTGCCGGAGCAGATCGACGCCTGGCACGGACGCGAGGGCTACCCGGACGGCGCCGAGCCCGTCCCCCGCTTCCCCGCTCTCGTGGCTTCTCACCGCCGCTCCCCGCGCCTCGCCTGCGGCCCTCGCCGAGGCGGCGTGCGCGAGTCGATGCTACGCCCGGCGGCGGCGAGCGGAGCGCACGAGACGGGGCGCTCCCGAGGGCTTCCCCCGCGTGGCCGCCCCGCCGCCCGACTCCGGCGTCGCTCCGCCGGATGGGTCGGCTGGCGTCCGCGCCTCGTCGCTCAGCGGCCGCACGAGCAGGAGGCCACCTGGACGCGTTCGACCTTCTGCGCGGCGGGCGCGGTCGCCTCGCGCGAGGTGCCGTAGTTCGCGTCATCGCCCGAACTCGCGAGGGACAGCCGTCCGTCCGGCCGCGGCAGCTCGACTCCGAACGAGGCGCGGGGCATGTCCCCGTAGCTCGCGTCGTCGCGAGAGCCCGCGTGCGGAGGGAACACGTCGGAGGCGGCTGCGGGGACGGCGAGGGAGAGCGTGAGCGCGGCGAGGGCAGTGAGGATGCGGAGCTTCATGATGGGGTCTCTTTCGTGAGGGCGCGCGAGCGCGCGCATTGGGTGTGGCCTGGACGGATTGCAGCGCGCGTGCCGCGCTCCGCCGTCGCCGGGAAGCGCGGCTCCGCCAGCGAATGCCGCTGTCGACGCGCGCGCGGAGGGCGCCGGAGCCCGCCGGCGCGGTCACAGCGTGATCGGGCCGGTCACGTCTCGAGGGCGGACGGGCGGCGGTGCCTCGCGGCGCACGATCCAGAGCGCCGCCGGCAGCGCGGTGAAGTCGGCGAGCATGGCGAGGAGGAACGCGCCCGCCGTGACCATCCCGAACTGCCGGAGCGGCGGGAAGCTCGACAGGGCGAGCGCGAGGAAGCCCGCGGCGTCGATGAGCGTCGCGAAGACGATGGCGCGGCCGGAGACGCCGAGCGTGTGGCGGAGCGCGCCGTCGAGCCCGCCCGTCCCCTCGCCCTCGTTGAGATGGTGGAAGAAGTGGATCTGGTCGTTCTCGGTGGTCCCGAGCACGGTCGTGGCGACGAGGATCGTCGCGACGTTGAGGGACGCGCCCGCGAGGCGCATCGCGAGGAACGTGACGAGGATGGCGAACACCGACGGGATCATCGCCATGAGCCGCGCCGAGGCCGACCGGAACACCACGAGGAAGGCGGCGAAGATGAGCGCGGCGGTGATCGCGAAGCTCTCGGTGAGCGTCGGCACGAGGCTCGCCCCGACCTTCCCGGCGAGGATCGACTCCCCGACGACCCGGAGCTCCGCGCCGCGCAGCGCGGGCGCCTCCGCGACGGTCCGGCCCCACGCCTCGCGCGCCGCGCCGGTGAGCGCCGCCACGCCGGGCCCGTCGCCGCGCTCGAACACCACGGTGAGCTGCGCGTTCGCGAGGGTCCCGACGTCGACGAAGCCGCGGAGCTCGGGCCCGGCGAGGAGGAGCTGCTCGAGATCCGCGACCGCCGCGGCGAACGCCGCCGGATCTTCCGGGAGCGACTCGCCCTCGCCCGCAGCGTAGCGACGCAGCCGCAGGATCGAGGTCGGCCCGACCACCGACGAGACGCCGGGGATCGCCTCCACCCGCCGGGTGAACCGGTCGAGCGACCGGAGCACCTCCGGATCGGTGACGGCACCGGCCGGCGTGTGCACCCACAGGCGCGCGACGTTCAGCCCCCCGACGTGCCGCCGGAAGAACACCATGTCCCGGTGGACGGGCGAGGCCGGATCCACGTACTCGAGCACGTCGAGCCCGACCCCCATCGGCGCGAGCCGGCCCGGGAGGCCGAGCAGGGCCACGAGCCCGGCCGCGGCGAGGCCGAGCGCTCCGGCGACGAGCGGCCAGCGCCACCGCCAGGTGAACCCCGGGAGCGCCGCCGAGAGCCGGTCGTACAGGCGCGCGCGGATCTCGACCGTCTGCCGGGTCGGCGTCCGCAGCGCGCGCTGGAGGGCTGGGAAGAGCGTGAAGACCACCCCCCACGCGATCGCGAGCCCGGTCGCGGTCCAGATCCCCATCTCGCGCACCGGCCGGATGCGGGACACGGCGAGCGCCGCGAAGCCGAGCACGGCGGCGGCGCTCGAGGCGGTCACCGGCAGGAGCTTGTTCGCGAGCGCGGCGAGCTGGTGTCGGTCCGCCGGAACTCCCTCGGGCGCGTCCACGAACCGCGAGTGGAGGTACACGAGCGAGGCGAGCGTCGTCACGAGGACGGTGAGCGGCACGAGGGTCGAGACGATCGTGAACGGGAATCCGAGGAGCCGCCCCGCGGCGGTCGCGAGGGCCACCGCCGCGGCGAGGGTCAGCAGGATGGCGACGAGCGCGCGCACCGAGCGGTAGAGGAAGAGCGCGACCGCGACGACGAGCAGCCCGAACGCGGGGAACTGACGCCGGGAGGCCTCGCGCGACTCGCGCTCGATGAAGGCGTCGACGTAGGGTCCGCCCACGCGGCGCACGCCCGTGATCGCGTCGCCGCGCGCCCCCTCCACGGCCGCGTCGATGCGGGCGAGGGCGGCGTCGCGCGCGGCGGGCGTCGCCGCCTCGAACGTCACCGCGAGGCCGAGGAAGCGATCGCCGACGAGCCCCTGCCGCCGGAAGAAGCCCGTCCCGCTCGCGAACCGGCGCAGCGCCTCGGCCGCCGCGGGATCGTGGGCCGGAGCAGGGCCTGGGCGCGCCCGCGCGAACGCGTCGAGGATCGAGACGGGCGTCGTGCCCGGCAGCGCCCGGAGGGCGTCCTCCACGGCGGCCACCTGCCCGAGCGTGCGCGGGCGGAACGGCTCGTCCGCCTCGAGGAGCAGCATGAGCGTCGGGCGCTCGGGGAAGATGCGCTGGAGCTCGCGGGTGGCGACGAAGTCCGGATCGGAGGGGACGACGAGCCGGTCGATCGCGCCCTCCGACGGGATCCCCGCGGCGAGCCAGGCGGCGGCGGGGACGCCGAGCGCGTACAGCAGGAGGATCGGGACGCGGAGCGCCACGATCGCGCCGAAGACGCGCTCGATCCGCGAGCGGGGCATCCGCGGGAGCCTAGCACCGCGCCCCCCCGGGCCGCGGGTCCCGTCCCGGTCGCGCCGCGGCGAGGGGCCGCGTGTGCGGAAGCGGACACCCTGGGTGTCGCGACCCCACCGGGCTCGCCTCGCTCATGACGTTCCGGAAAGAGGGCCGCGCGCTTACCGTGCCGGGGTGCGCGCCGTCTCGCTCGCGATCCTCCTCGGCCTCGCGCTCGCCGGATGCGCGCAGGCGCTCCGGAGACCCGCGCCGCTCCCGCCGACGCCCGGCGGGGCAGGGGCGGCGACGGACGCGGCGAGGCTGCTCGCCGAGGCGGACGCGGCCTTCGCGCGCAGGCCCGATCCTGCCGCGGTACGCCGGGCCGAGGCGCTCTACCGCGAGGCCGCGCAGGCGAACCCGGGCGCGGTCGAGGGGTACTACGGCGCGGTGCGCGCCGAGATCTGGCTCGCCGAGCACGAGCGCTCCGCCGAGGAGCGCGCGCGGCTCGCGAAGTCCGCGGTCGACCTCGGCCAGCTCTGCGAGGCGCGCGCGCCGGACGACGCCCGCTGCGCGTACGCCCTCGCGCTCGCTCTCGGCATCCAGGCGCGCGAGCGGAGGAGCACGGCCGCCGAGGGGCTGAAGCTCATGGTGGAGCGGCTCCGCCGCGCCGCCGCCCGGGATCCGATGCTCGACGACGCGGGGCCCGAGCGCGTGCTGGCGCTGCTGCTCCTGCGGGCGCCGGGGTGGCCGCTCGGGCCGGGTGATCCCGAGGCGGGGCTCGCGGAGGCGAGGAAGGCCGCCGAGCGCGCCCCGGAGTTCCCGCCGAACCCGCTCGCGCTCGCGGAGGCGCTCGCCGCGAGCGGCGACCCCGAGGCGGGCCGCGCCGCCGCGGAAGCGGCGCTCTCGCTCGCGGAGAAGCGCGCGGCGTCGGGGGACCCCGACGCGCCGGAGTGGGTCGCGGAGGCGCGGCGGCTGCTCGCCGGGGCGGCGCAGGCGCCTGCGTCGCGGGAGACCCCGTAGCGACCTCCGCGCCACGAAATATCGGCGGAGCCCACGCGTAGCGTCGTGAACCGATGCTCACCTTCCTCGCCTGGCTCGTGCTGCTCGTCGTGTGCTGGCCGCTCGCGCTCGCCGCGCTGCTCCTCTATCCGCTCGTCTGGATCCTGGTGCTGCCGTTCCGGATCCTCGGCGTCGCGGTGGACGGCGTGCTCGCGCTCCTCGGGGCGGTCCTGATGTTCCCCGCGCGGCTGCTGCGCGGCCCACGCGCGTTCCGCCGCGACCCCGCCCGCGGCTGACCGCGCGAGATCCCGACACCGATCGCCGGGCGAAGCCCTCGCCCGACGCCAGCGCCAGCGAGGCCGCCAGGCGATGGCGCAGCGGGACCGCTCAGAAGCTCAAGAAGAGCATCGCGCTCCCGAGGAGCGCGACGAGCGCAGCGAGGACCAGCGCGTAGTCGGACCCATGCTCGCGCCAGGCGTTCCGCACGACGGATGCGAAGGGCATCGTGGCCTCCGTTCCTGCCGCGGGAGATTTCGCGGTCAGTGCGAGTGAGCGCCTGCTGCGCGACCCTGTCCATGCCTCGAAGGCGTGCGACCATTGACGGCTATCAATTGAGACCTGCGCTCAAACGCGCACCCCGCTCCTTCGAGACCGTCGTGAATTCGGTCGGATGCGTCGTCGAGAAAAGGCCTGAAAGCCTGGGTTCGCGGGCAGATAGCTAATTCGGGGCACATTGCGGCGGGGTGCGGGACTGTGGTTGCCTTCGATTCGTGACGCAATTTTGGGCTGCGACATTTTCGTCGTTGCGCAAGGTCTTCGCGGTCGAGCGCCTCGGGCCGCCGGCTCCCGCGCTCGCCCCGCGCCGCCGACGCGGCCTCCTGCGAACGCTCCTCGCGCCCGAGCCGCTCCAGCGGGACCCCGAGGCGTCGCCGCGCGCGCGGCGTGGCTGGCTCCGGCTCCTCTTCGCCGCCGAGCCGCTCGGGCGCGCGCCCGAGCCGCCGCCGCGCGCGCGTCGCGCCCGCTGGATGCGCTGGCTGTTCGGTCTCGAGCCGCTCGACCCGCCGTAGCGAGGAGGCGCAATGGAATCCGCCCGACACGTCTTCCGCGTCCTGTTCCTGCTCCTCGTGGTCGTCGTGATCTTCTCGGTCGGCCGGACCTTCCTCGTGCCGAAGTCGTACGGCGCTTACGGCCCCTATCGCTTCGACAACGTCGCGGAGCAGGCCGCGATCCGGCCGCCGCAGCACGGAGGCTCGGCGTCTTGCGGCGCGTGCCACGCGGAGCGTCTGAAGGCGGTCGCCGCCGGCGCGCACCGCAGGGTGGGCTGCGAGGTGTGCCACGCGCCGCTCGCGAGGCACGTCCAGGACGGCGCCAGGATCGCGGCGATGCCGGTGGACCGGTCGTTCACGCTCTGTGCGCGGTGCCACCGCCGCATCGAAGGCCGCCCCGCCGCGTTCCCGCAGATCGTCCTCGCCCAGCACCAGGGCGGCGTCGAGGGGACCGCCTGCATCGACTGCCACGCGCCGCACTCCCCGAAGCTCTGACAGGAGGCCACGATGGACGAGACCCAGAGCGACGCCCCCGCACCCGCTCCGCAGCCGGCGCCGGAGCCCGTCGGCCGCCGGGAGTTCCTCTCGAACGCGCTCCGCCTCGGCGGCGGGGTGCTCGTGTTCCTCGCCGGCGCTCCCGCGCTCGGAGAGGGCCCCGTGGCGGAGGGCTACGACTGGACGCAGCACCGCTACGCCTACCTCATCGACACCGAGAAGTGCATCGGCTGCGGCTCCTGCGTCCGCGCGTGCAAGGCCGAGAACGGCGTCCCCGACGGCTTCTTCCGGACGTGGGTGGAGCGCTACGTCGTCTCGCCCGAGGCCTCGCACGTGGACTCGCCGAAGGGCGGGCTCGACGGGTTCCCCCCGATCCAGACGCCGTTCACGCCGACCAAGTCGTTCTTCGTCCCGAAGATGTGCAACCACTGCAAGGAGACGCCCTGCGTCCAGGTCTGCCCGGTCGGCGCCTCGTACCGCACGCAGGACGGCCTCGTGCTCGTGGACGCGGAGCGCTGCATCGGCTGCGGGTACTGCGTCCAGGCGTGCCCCTACGGCAGCCGGTTCCTGTCGCCGACGACGCACACCGCAGAGAAGTGCACCTGGTGCTACCACCGCGTCACGAAGGGCCTGAAGCCCGCCTGCGTCGAGGTCTGCCCGACCGGCACGCGCCAGTTCGGGGACATGCGCCGCGAGGACGATCCGGTCCGGCTCGCGATCGCGCACGGCCGCGTGAGCGTGCTGCAGCCGCACCTGCTCACGGAGCCGCAGTGCTTCTACCTCGGCCTCGACAAGGAGGTGCGGTGATGCCGGAGATCAGCGGCTACGCGTTCCCGAACGACGTGCACGTCCACTGGAGCCTGATGATCGTGATGTACCCGTACATCACCGGCTTCGTGGCGGGAGCGTTCATCGTCACCGCCCTCTACCACCTCTTCGGCAAGAAGGAGTTCGAGCCGGTGGCGCGGCTCGCGCTCGCGACCTCCTTCTGCTTCATGGCCATCGCGACCTTCCCCCTGAACCTCCACCTCGGCCACGCCGAGCGCGCGTTCAACGTCGTCGTGACGCCGCACTTCTCCTCGGCGATGGCGGGCTTCGGCCTGCTCTACTCCGGGTACTTCGTCATCCTGCTGCTCGAGGTCTGGTTCGTGTACCGGCGCGAGATCATCGAGACCGCGCGCCGGAGCCGCGGCGTGAAGCGCGTGTTCTACGCCGCCCTCGCGCTCGGCACCTACGACACCTCGCCCGAGGCGCTCGAGATCGATCACCGCGCGGTGAAGCTCCTCTCCGCGTTCGGCCTGCCCGCGGCGTGCATGCTGCACGGCTACGTCGGCTTCATCTTCGGCGGGATCAAGGCGAACCCGTGGTGGTCGACGCCGCTCATGCCGGTCATCTTCCTGCTCTCGGCGGCGGTGTCCGGGATCGCGCTGCTCGTGCTCCTCTACCAGGTGACCGCCAAGCTCGGGCGGCGCCCGATCGAGCGGGAGACGGTGCAGGCGATGGCGCGCTGGCTCTGGTTCTTCCTCATCCTCACCGTCACCCTCGAGCTGCTCGAGATCGTGCTGCTCGCCTACGAGAACTCCGACGCCTGGCACATCATCTCGCAGCTCCTCACCACGCGGCTCGAGTTCTCCTTCATCTCCGTCCAGATGATCGGCGGGAGCCTCGTCCCGTTCATCCTCCTCGCGATCGTGGTGACGATGAACGCGTACCTGCACGACCGGGTGCGGAACACGCTCGCCTCGGTCGCCTCGCTGCTCCTCCTCGTGCAGGTGTTCTCGATGCGCTGGAACGTCGTCATCGGCGGGCAGCTGCTCTCGAAGTCGTTCCGCGGCCTGCGCTCCGGCTACCAGCCGTCGCTCTTCGGCCGGGAGGGGGTCATCGTCGCGATCGCGCTGTTCGTCCTGCCGTTCGTGCTCCTGTGGGTGTTCGACCGGGTGCTGCCCATCGAGCCCGCGGCCGCGCCGAGCGACCCGAGGCACGAGCCCGCGGCGGAGCCCGCGCGCCGCACGGCCTGACGCGCGCGAGGCCGCCGGGACGGGCCCGGCGGTCCTCGCTCGACCGGGGAGGCGCCCGTGACGGATCGGCTGGCGGAGCTCGAGGCGAGGCACGCGGCGACGGAGGAGCGGCTCCGTCGGCTGGAGCAGCGCCTCGCGGCCCTGGAGGGCGCGCCGGCGGAGGCGCGGGCGCGCGCCGCC
>NZ_JALCYY010000036.1:0-13182 GCF_022690685.1 Anaeromyxobacter terrae
CCCGCCCGCCTCTTCCGAGGCCGACTGGCATGGTGATGCATCGGAATTGTTTGCAAACTCAAGGAATGCGGTTCCGCATTCCGTCGTAGGCTTGCTATTCAGTTTTCAAAGACCGAACGAACCCGCCCGAACCGTTACCGGCTCGGACCTGACTTGCGCGGTGTCGCGAGGACAATCCGTTCCGTCAGCGAGGGCGGCGTGTTTACCAGCTTGCCGCACCCGTGTCCAGAGCAGCATCCGAGCAACCCGGAAACCGCCCCTTCGTGAGGGAGTCGGTTTCTAGCCGACCCGCCTCCGCCCGTCAAGCCCCTCGCGACATCCATCTGCGTCGCGTTCGAGCTCGAGGAGGGCGCTGCTTCTACCCTCCATCGGGCACCCCGTCAAGCCCGCCCGAACCATCCGTTCGGCCGAGCCCTGGGAGGGTGTGTCTTGTAACCGCCCTCCCGGGGTACGTCAAGAAGAAACCCAAGAACTTCGAATGCTTGCTCTCAGGTTCTTCCAGAATCGGGGGCAGCTTCTACCCCCGCTCTGCCCCCGCGTCAAGCAGGCCCTGGATCGTGCTGTCCGCCGTCCGAGGGCCCGTCGCTGCGAGGGGTGCGCGTTCTACCCGCGTCCCGGGATGGAGTCAAGCGACCGAGCCCCCTCCCCTTCCATGCTGCGTGCTAACGGCTCCATCCGCGCAGATCCGCACGCTCGCGCAGGCACCGCCCCGCGACCTCGGCCGCGGAGGGATCGGAGCGTCCGCCGCGGCGGGCGCGCACGTGCGCGGCGATCGCATCGAGCTTGGCGAGCGCGTCCTCGAGGGCATCGTTCACCACGACGAACTCGTACGTCTCGAGCCCCCGCGCGATCTCCTCGTGCGCGGCGGCGAGCCGCCTCCGGATCACGTCGTCCGCGTCGGTGGAGCGGCCGCGCAGGCGGCGCTCCAGCTCGGCCTCGTCGGGCGGGAGCACGAGCACGGTCGCCGCCGCGTCCGGCCAGGCGGCGCGGATCTGGGCGCCGCCCTGGACGTCGATGTCGAACAGCGCGATGCGCCCCGCCGCGAGCGCGGCGTCGACCGTGTGACGCAGGGTGCCGTAGCGCTTGCCGTGAACCTCGGCCCACTCCGCGAAGGCGCCCGCGCGGACGAGCTCGGCGAAGCGCTCGGGCGTGACGAAGTGGTAGTCGACGCCGTCCCGCTCCTCGCCGCGCGGCGCGCGCGTCGTCGCGGAGACCGAGAACACCGCGTCTGGATGCGCCGCGCGGAAGCGGTGCGCGAGCGTCGTCTTGCCGGCCCCCGAGGGCGCCGACAGGACGAGGAGCAGCCCAGGCGCGGCGGCCGGGTCACTCGACATTCTGCACCTGCTCGCGCATGCGCTCGATCTCGGCCTTGAGCGCGACGACCACGCCGGCGATGTCGGCGCTCTGCGACTTGGAGCCGATCGTGTTCACCTCGCGGTGCATCTCCTGGACGAGGAAGTCGAGCTTGCGCCCGGCCGGCTCGCCGCCCCCCAGGAGCGCGCGCACCTGCGCCGCGTGGCTCGCGAGCCGCGTCAGCTCCTCGGCGACGTCGCTCCGGTCGGCGAGGAGCGCGACCTCCTGCGCCAGCCGCGCCGGATCCAGCGCGACGCCGCGGGTGAGCTCGGCGAGCCGCTCCTCGAGCCGCGCGCGGTGATGCTCCACCGCCTGCGGCGCGAGCGCCGCGACCCGTGCCGCGAGCGCCTCGACCGTCCCGAGCCGCGCGGCGAGATCGCGGGCGAGCGCCTCTCCCTCGCGGGAGCGCATCTCGAGGAGCGCCTCGAGCGCCGCGCCGAGCGCGGCCCGCAGGGCCTCTCGCGCGCCGTCGAGGTTCACGTCCCGCTCGTCGAGCCGCACCACCCCGTCGGCGGCGAGGATGTCGGCGAGCGTCGCGCCGGCGGCGAGGCCGAGCCGCGCCTGGAGCTCGGCGAAGGCGCGCGCGTACGCCTCCGCGAGCTGGACGTCCACCCGGGGCGCGAGGCCGCCCGCGCCGGCCGCGCGCCGGATCGAGACGTCCACGCTCCCGCGCGCGAGCCGATCCTTCACGAGCTTCGCGGCCTCGAGCTCGAGCGCCGCGTACTCGCGCGGCAGCCGGACCTTCACCTCGCAGAACTTGTGGTTGACGGAGCGGACCTCGACGTCGAGCTCCTCGCCCGCGGTCGCGCCGTGGCCGGCGCCGTAGCCCGTCATGCTGCGAATCATCGCTCCACCCCGGGACAATGCATGGGCGCGGACCGTAGCGTCGCCCACCGGGAGCGTCAAGGCGCGCCGCCGCCCTCCCCGGAGCGGCCGGGCGGACGATCGCCGAGCGGCCGCGCCTCGTCGAGCAGCATCACGGGGATGTCGTCCTCGATGCGGAAGACCAGCTGGCACGCGTGGCAGCGGATCTCGTGGACGTCCTCACGGAACTCGAGATCGCCCTTGCAGCGCGGGCAGGCGAGGATCTCCTTCAGCTCGGGCGCGAGCGCCATCGGCACCTCCGGCGCGGAGATTACGCCGCGCGTCCCGCGGGCGGCAAGGACAGGATCCGCGCGAGGAACGCGGCGATCGCGTCCCCGCGCGCCGACTCCGTGAACGCGGTGCTCATGCGCTCGCGCGCCGCCCGACCCATGGCGCGCGCGCGCGCCGGCGCGCCGAGGAGCTCCACGAGGGCGTCGGCGAGCGCGGCGACGTCGCCGTCCGGGACGAGGAGCCCGGTCGCGCCGTCCACGATCGCCTCCGCCGGCGCGCCGAAGCGGTACGCCACCCCGGGCCGCCCGGCCGCCATGCCCTCGAGGAGCGCCCGGCAGGTGCCGTCGTTCCCCTCCGCGAGCAGCACCTTCGCGTCGAACGTACGGTACGCCGCCGCCAGCTCGGCGCCGCTGCGGTACCCGGCGAAGACGACGTTCCGCTGCAGGCCTCGGTGCGCGACCCGGACGCGGATCGCCTCCTCCCCCTCCCCGCGCCCGACGACCACGAGCCGCGCCTCGGGGAGCCGGTCGGCCACCGCGCGGAAGGCGTCCACGAGGTCCTCGTGGCGCCGGCCCGGCTTGACGCGCGAGACGATGCCCGCGACCGGCGCTCCCGCCGGGATCCCGAGCTCCTCGCGCAGATCCGGCCCTTCCGGCGTGAACGCCCCCGAGTCCACCGCGCCGCGCGTCGCGACGACGCGCGCCTCCGGGACGCGGAACCGCTCGACGAGCGCCCGGGCGTGCGCCTCGCACACCGCGACGAGGCCGTCGGTGCGCCGGAACGCGACGCCCTGCGCCCCTCCCCGGGCGAGCGCGCGCGCGGCGTGGACCGTCCGCACGACGCGCGCCGGGCCGCCCGCGCGCGCGGCGAGCAGCGCCAGCACGTGGTCGTGCGAGAAGTTCGCGTGCAGCACGTCGACGCCGCCGCGCGCGAGCGCGCCGAGCCGCCGGACGTCGCGGAGGTAGCGGATGGGCCCGGACTTCGAGGAGAGCGCGAGGTCGTCGCGCACCGCGAGCCCCTCGGCGCGGAGCCGCTCGACGAGGTTGCCCGGGCGGAGCGTCTCGACCGCGATCTCCACCGCGTGGCCGCGCGCGGCGAGCGCGCGCGCCACCGAGGCCATCGGCTCGGCCGGGCCGGTCCACCACGCGGACGAGAGGAGCTCGAGGACCCGCACGCCGGCCGTCGCGCCCGCCTACCGGCGCGTCGCCTCGAGCTTGCCGATGAGCTCGGTGGTGGAGTGGTCCTTGGGGTCGCCCGCGACCGCGACGCGCCCGCCGTAAGCGCGGACCTCGGCGGCCTCCGGGATCGTCTCCGGCGTGTAGTCGGTCCCCTTCACCTGCACGTCCGGGCGGAGCGCGCGGATCACCGGGACCACGTCCTTCGAGTCGAAGAGAACGACGTGGTCCACGCAGGCGAGCGCCTCGAGGATCTCGGCGCGCTCCTCCTCCGGCACGACCGGCCGCCCGGGGCCCTTGTTGGCGCGCGTGGAGACGTCGCTGTTCACCGCGACGACGAGCAGGTCGGCCTCGGCCTTCGCACCCTGCAGGTAGCGGAGGTGCCCCACGTGGAAGAGATCGAACACGCCGTTCGCGAGCGCGATGCTCCGGCCGGCGGCGGTCGCGGCGGCGCGCACGCCCGGTAGATCGTCCAGCCTGACGCGCTTCGAGGAGCTCACGGGCGGCCTCACGGGCGGAGGAGCTCGGCGGCGAGCTCGTCGCGCGAGACGGTGGCGGTCCCCGGCTTCTGCACGACGAGCGAGCCCGCCACGTTCGCGAGGCGCGCGGCCGTGACCGGATCTCCCCCGGCGGCGAGCCCGGCGCTGAAGGTCGCCGCGACGGTGTCGCCCGCGCCGGTCACGTCGACGGCGTCCTGGCTGCCGTGCGCCGGGACGTGCACGGGGGGGAGCCCCTTGCGGAAGACGGACATGCCGTTCCGGCCGCGCGTGACGAGGAGCACCTCGCAGTCGACCCGCTTCTGGAGGACGCGCGCGGCGCGCTCGAGCGCGCCCGGCTCGCCGAGCGGCACGCCGGACGCCGCCTCGAGCTCGACCTCGTTCGGCTTCACCATCGTGAGGCCGGTGTAGGCGCGCAGCTGGTAGCGCGAGTCGACGCAGACCGGCACGCCGCCTCGCTTCAGCCGGCGGAGCGCCTCGATGGCGTCGGCGTGGATCGTGCCCGAGCCGTAGTCGCTCGCCAGGATCGCCTGCGCCGAGCGCCCGTGCTTCTCGAGCTCGCGGACGAGCCGCTTCTGGACGGCCGCGGAGAGCGGCTCGCGCGGCGCGCGATCGAGGCGGATCATCTGCTGGCGGCGGGTCGAGCGGCCGCCGGCGAGGATCCGTGTCTTCGCCTCGGTGGCGCGCCCGGGGACGCGGATCATCCCGGAGACGTCGATGCCGCCGTCCGTCAGCTCCTCCAGCAGCGCCGAGCCCAGCCGGTCGTCGCCGACCACGCCCACGGCGCGGACCTTCACGCCCAGCGCCGCGAGGTTCTGGGCCGCGTTGCCGGCGCCGCCCGCCTTGAGCTCGGAGGACTCCCAGCGCACGATGAGGACCGGCGCCTCGCGGCTGATCCGCTCCGTCTCGCCGTAGACGTACTCGTCCGCGACGAAGTCGCCGATCACCACGACCTCCGCCCGCTCGAACGAGGGGAGCAGGCCGGCGAGCGAGGGCAGGAGGTTCTCTCGGGGGCGGCGCACGCGCGTTTCCTACCGCGCGCCGTCCGCGCGCGTCAATGGGGACGCGGGTGCCGGGTGGCCCGCGCCCTCGCCGTCCGGCCGCGTCTTCCACCTGCGGTGGAGCCAGTACCAGCGGTCCGGGTACCGCCGGATCCAGCGCTCGAGCCGGTCGTTCAGATCCTGCATGAAGGCCAGCGCGTCCGCGTCCCGGTCGCCGGTGTCGGGCACCGCGACGGGCCCCTCGATGACGACCTTGTGGCGCCCGTCGCCGAGCGGCACCGAGACCGTGAAGACGACGGCCGCCCCCGTGCGCATCGCGAGCAGCGCCGGGGTCGCGGCGGTCGCCGCGGGCACGCCGAAGAAGGTCGGGAAGATCGCGCGCCGGCGCGGCTGGTTCTGGTCGATGACGTACCCGAGCACCCGGCCCGCCTTGAGGGAGCGGATCGCGGCGGAGAGCGTGCTGCCCTTCGTCACGACGAGATCCTCGACTCCGGCGCGGAGCCGCGCCTTGCGCCACAGGTCGTTCGCGCCCGACTTGCCCATCTCGCGGCTGATCATCGTGATGGGCACGCCGCGCAGGGTGTGCGCCGCGGCGAGCACCTCGAAGTTCCCGAAGTGGGCGGTCGCGGCGATGACGCCCTTGCCGCGCGCGCGCGCCTCCTCGAACCGCTCCCACCCCTCGTGCACGAAGATCCCCTCGAGCTCCTCGCGCCGCAAAGACGGCACGCGGAAGAAGTCCGGGATCATCTGCCCGAAGTTGCGGTAGGTGCGGCGCGCGATGTCCCGCCGCTCGGCCTCGGTCTTCTCCGGGAAGGCGAGCCGGAGGTTCTCGAGCACCACGCGCCTGCGGATCCGGCTCGTCCAGGCGAGCCAGCCGAGGGCCGCGCCGAGCGCGGCGACGACGCGGGGAGGGAGACGGGCGAGGAGGAAGCCGAGGAGGCGCATGCGGGTCACCCTGCGCTGCGAGAGGAGCCGGCTCCGCGGGCGAGCGCGGCGTCGAGGGCCTCCGAGAGGACCGCCTCGCCCCGGACGATCTCGGCGTCGATGCGCACCGCGCACAGGCGCGGGTCGACGGCCCGGGCGGGCGCGAGCCGGACGGCGTCCTTCTCGGTCATGACCACGCGGGCGCGGGCGGCCTCCGCCGCGCGGAGCACGTCGTCCAGCTCGCGCTCCGTGAACCGGTGGTGATCGGGGAAGGCCCGCTCGCCCACCACCTCGGCGCCGAGCTCCGCGAGGGTCCCGAGGAACGCGCCCGGCCGCGCGAGCCCGGACACCGCGAGCACGCGGGCGCCGCGCAGCGCTTCGCGGCCGAGGCTCCGCGCGAGCGTCCCGTCGACCACGTCCGTCGGCGCGTGGCGCGACTCCACCGGCGCACGGCCCGTGGCGTCGAGCGCGAGCGCGCGCAGGACCTCCAGCGCCGTCCCGTCCGCCCCATCCACCCGGGAGAGCCAGACGAGCCCCGCCCGCCGGATCGCCCCGCGAGGCTCGCGGTTCGGCCCGCGCGGCAAGAGGTGCCCGTTGCCGAACGGGTTCGCGGCGTCGAGCACCACGACGTCGAGGTCGCGCGCGAGGGCGCGATGCTGGAACCCGTCGTCGAGGACGAGCGCGTCGGCGCCGAGCGTCGCGACCGCCATCGCGGCGAGCGCGGCGCGCCGCGGCCCGCACAGCACGGCGACGCCGGGCAGCCGCCGGGCGAGGAGCGCCGGCTCGTCGCCCGCCTCGTCCGCCCCGAGGAGCGCGCGCGCGCCGTCGGAGACGACGCGCGGGTCGGCGCGCGAGGCGCCGTAGCCGCGCGAGAGCACGGCGACGCGCCGCCCGCGCGCGGCGAGCCGGGTCGCGACCGCGATGGCGGCGGGCGTCTTCCCGGCCCCGCCGACCGCGACGTTGCCGATGGACACGACCGGGACGCCGGCGCGCGCCTGGGCGAGGAGCCCGCGGTCGTAGAGCGCGCCGCGCGCCGCGGCGCCCGCACGGAACAGGCCCTCCGCGACGACGAGCGGCGCGAGCAGGGCGGCCTCGCCGGGCGCGGCGCGGGGGCGCCACCAGATCCGCTCCACGAGGCTCATCGGGAGAGCAGCTCGCGGGACGCGGCGAGCACGGCCTCGGGCGCGAGATCGCGCAGGCAGCGGTGGTGGCCCTCGGGGCAGTAGTCCCCGCCGTGGTTCGAGCACGGGGCGCAGGCGAGCGCGAGCGAGAGCGAGCGCCCTGGCGCGGGCGGTCCCCAGCGCGCCGCCGAGGTGGGGCCGAACAGCGCGAGCGCCGGCACGCCGACCGCCGTCGCGAGGTGCACCGGCCCCGAGTCGCAGGCGACGAGGAGCCGCACGCGCGCGAGCGCGGCGGCGAGCGCGTCGAGCGGCAGGAACGAGAGATCGGCGGCCACGGGGCAGCGGGCGGCGGCGCGGAAGGCGGCGAACGCGTCGCGGTCGCCCGGCCCGCCGCACAGCACGATCCGGTGGCCCTCGCCGGCGAGCGCGTCGGCGACCGCGGCGAACCGCTCCGCCGGCCAGCGCTTCGTCGCCCAGCGCGCGCCCGGAGCGATGGCGACGATGGGTCCGTCCACCGCGCCGAGCGCGTCGTCGGCGAGCGCGCGCGCCTGCGGCGAGAGCGCGACCTTGGTCCGGCCCGGCTCGCCGATGCCGAACGGCGCGAGGGCCTCGGCGTAGAGGCGGGTCTGGTGCGCGCGCACGAGCGGCGGATCCGCCCCGAAGACCGAGCGCAGCGCCTGCAGCGCGGAGCGGCGGCGGAACGCGGCGCGCATCGGCGCGGCGGAGCGGGCCACGAGGACGCTCCGGGCCTTGTGCTGGAGATCGATCGCGACGTCGAACCGGCCGCGCAGGCTCGAGGCGAGCCCCCAGGCGCCGTTCGCGCCGTCGCGGGTGAGCCGATGGACCTTCGCGAGCTCCGGCAACCCCTCGAGCAGCGGCGCGTAGAGCGCGTCCGTCACCCACTCGATGCGCGCCTCGGGGAACCGCCGGCGCAGGGGCTCGAGCACGCTCGTCGCGAGGACGACGTCCCCGAGCGCGCTGTAGCGGACGACGAGGATGCTCGCCGGATCCCTCACGCCGCCGCCTTGCCCCGGGGGAGCATCGAGAGCATGTGCTCGACGTTGCGGGCGCTCGCGCCGCGGATGGCCGTCACCGAGCCGCGCGCGAGCGCGCCGAGCTCCTCGAGCTGGTCGGGCCGCGAGAGCAGCTCCTCGGCGACCTTGAGGAGCTGCTCGGGCGAGGCGACCTGGATCCCGCCGCGTCCCTGCAGCACCTGCACCGAGTCCTTGAAGTTCTCCATGTGCGGCCCGAAGAGCACGGGCTTCCCCTGCGCCGCGGGCTCGAGCACGTTCTGCCCGCCGCGTGTGACGAAGCTCCCGCCCACGAAGACGAGCGTGGCGAGGCGGTAGGCGATCGAGAGCTCGCCGATGGTGTCGAGGACCGTGACCTGCGCGTGGCCCGCGGCGGCGCCGCCGCTCCGCAGGCGCACGCCGAGCCCGGCCTCCACCGCGAGCGCCATGATCTTGCCGCAGCGCTCGAGGTAGCGCGGCGCGATGACGAGCTGGAGGCGGGGGTACCGCTCGAGGAGCCCCTTGTACACGCCGAGGATGAGCTCCTCCTCGCCCTCGTGCGTGGAGCCTGCCATGAAGACCGGCGCGGTCGAGTCGAGCCCCATCTCCGCGCGGAGCGCCTGCTCCTTGCCCTCCGCGCCCTCGAGCACGAGCGCGTCGAACTTGGTGTTCCCGGTGACCCATACGCGATCGGGGGCGGCCCCGAGCGCGAGCGCCCGCTCCGCCTCCTCGTCCGAGCGCATGAGGAAGCAGTCGATGCGCCGGAGCGGGTTGCGGATGGCGCGGAACATCGCGCGGTAGCGGGAGAGCTTCGCGGGGTTGAAGCGGCCGTTCGTGAGCGCGATCCGCACGCCCGCCTTCCGCGCGGCGCGGATGAGGTTCGGCCAGATCTCGGTGTACTCGAGCACCAGGAGGTCGGGGCGGAGCGCCGCGACCGCGCGCCGGGTGGCGCCGAACAGATCGTACGGTGCGTACAGCACCACGTCGGCCTCGGCGAGCTTCTTCCGCGCCATCTCCTGGCCGCTGTTCGTGATGGTGGTGACGATGATGCACGACTCCGGGAGGCGCCGCTTCAGCTCCCGCATCATCGGCTGGAGCGAGAGGAGATCGCCGGCGCTCGCGCCGTGCAGCCAGACGCGCGGGCTGCCCCTGCCGAGCTCGAGGCCGCGCCGGTACAGGCCGAGGCGCTGGGCGATGCCGTGCCGCAGCTTCGGGTGCGTGAGCAGCACCGGCAGCGCGAAGACGAAGAGCGTGTAGCTCGCGATGACGTAGACGAGGTGCAGGGCGGGACCTCTCGTGGGGGCGCTTTTACTCGATGCGCAAGGGGTTCGTGAAGATCCACGGACGGCCGTCGATCCGGGCCTCCACGCGGTAGTCGCCGGGAGGGCACGGGCCGCCGCAGCGGAACGCCGCGCCGTCCGCGTCCGGCGCGAGCGCGCCCGCGGGGCGGCCATCGCGCAGGAGGGTGAACCGGGCGCGCGGGTCGGGGGGCGCGCCGAGCGAGAGCGCGAGGGTCCCCGCGTCGGGGCGCGCGAGCCGGACGCGCCCCGCCGGCGCGACGCCGTCGAAGACGCACGCGGCGCTTCCGTCGAGGAGCGCCGCCGTCACCGCCCGCGCGTCCGCCTCCGCGTCCCCGGTCCGGCGCACCGGCACGCGCATCGAGAACGCCTCGAACGCGGCGCGATACCCGGGGTAGCCGTGCGCGTCGGCCGAGCAAAGGAGCACGCGCGCCTCGCCGCGGGCGCGCGCGGCGCGCTCCTCCGAGTCGAAGCGCGCGAGCTCGTCCGAGGGATCCTCGGAGAGCGCGAGCACCGCGCCCGCGCCGTCGAACGGCAGCGCCGCCGCCGCGCGGACCACCTTGCCGGCGGCGCGATCGGTCACCACCCGGTACCAGGACGTGTCGTTCGAGACGACCTCGAAGCCGCGCCACGGCCCCCGGCCCCATCCCGTGAAGGGCCGGCGCGGGTGGAACGGGTGCGCGAGCACCGCCTGACCCCCGAGCGCGGCGATCGCGCCGAGCGGATCCCGGTCACGCTCCTCGCGGGTGAGCGCGCGCGGCACCCCGAGCGCCACGACGTGTCCGTAGGGGGTCGAGACCTCCGTGGCGGGCACGACGAGGACGCCATCGACGTACTCCGCCCGCTCCGGCGCGCGGACGTTGTGATCGGTGACCACGACGAAGTCGAGGCCGGCGTCGCGGACCGCCGTGATCACCTCGGCGAGCGTGCCGCGGCCGTCGCTCGCGGTGGTGTGGACGTGGTAGGCGCCCCGCAGCCCCTCCCGCGCCGCGTCGGCGTGCACGGCCGCGGAGCGGCGCAGCGCGCGCTCCCGGAGCGACATCGCGCCGAAGCCCGCGTAGCCGGCGAGGAGGAGGACGACCGCGGCGAGGACGATCCGCTTCAAGCCTACCCCGCGCTCGCGCGCGCCCCCGCGCGCGCCTCGCCCTCGAAGATCCGGTGGAGGCGCGCGTACTCGCCGCCGCGAGCGACGAGCTCGTCGTGGGTCCCGAGCTCGACGACGCGGCCGCCGGAGAGGACCACGATCCGATCGGCGTTCCGCACCGTCGAGAGCCGGTGGGCGATGACGAGCGTGGTGCGGCGGCGGCCGCCCCCGATCGCCATGAGGGAGTCGAGCGCGCGCTGCACCTCGCGCTCGCTCTCCGCGTCGAGCGCGCTCGTCGCCTCGTCGAGCACCAGGATGGGCGCGTCCTTGAGGAAGGCGCGGGCGATCGCGATCCGCTGCCGCTGGCCGCCGGAGAGGAGGACGCCCTTCTCCCCGACGCGGGTGTCGTACCCGCGCGGCAGCGCCTCGATGAAGCCGTGCGCCTGCGCGAGCCGCGCCGCGCGCTCCACCTCGACCTGCGGCACCTCGGGGCGGCCGTAGGCGATGTTCGCGCGGATGGTGTCGTTGAAGAGCACCGTCTCCTGCGTCACGAGCGCGAGCTGCGCGCGCAGGCTCGCGAGCGTCACCGCGCGGGTGTCCTTCCCGTCGATGGTGACCCGGCCGTCGACGACGTCCCAGAAGCGCGGCAGGAGGTTCGCGACCGTGGTTTTGCCGCCCCCCGAGGCGCCGACGAGCGCGACCACCTCGCCCTTGCGGATCTCGAGGTCGAGGCCGTGCAGCACCGGGCGGTCGCCGTAGGCGAAGGCCACCCGCTCGTACCGGATCGCCTCGGAGAACGGAGGGAGGACCTCGCGGCCGTCGTCCGGTACGGCGGAGGGCGTGTCGAGGATCTCGAAGATCCGGTCGCCGGCCGCCGCGCCCTGCATCGCGATCTGCCCGACGCGCCCGAGCTGCTTCACCGGCGTGTAGAGGAGGAGCACGGCCGCGACGAAGGAGAAGAACTTCCCCGGCTCGAGCTCGCCGGCGAGGATCCGGCCGCCGACCCACCAGATGGCGGCGGCGAGCCCCGCCGCCCCCATGAGCTCCATGAGCGGCGACGAGAAGGCCCGGACGAGGTAGCTGCGGCGCAGGATGCGGATGAGCTTCTGGTTCGCGTCGGCGAAGCGCCCCGACTCCCATCGCTCCATCCCGTACGCCTGCACGACCCGCATCCCGCTCACCGCCTCCTGCACCATCTCGGAGAGCTCGCCGGCGGTGGACTGGGCGTGGCCGGTGACGCGCTTCAGCCGCTTCGCGAGGCGCACCACGGGCAGGAGCGTGACGGGCACCGCGCCGAAGGCGACGAGCGACATGCGCCAGTCGAGGACGAAGCACGAGACGAGCATCACGACGACGGTGAGCCCGTCGCGCAGGTAGCTCGGGACGGCGTTCGAGACGGCGGTCTCCACCGAGAGCACGTCGGCGGAGAAGCGCTGCAGGATGTCGCCGGAGTGTCGGCGCGTGTAGAAGCCGGGCGACAGCCGGAGGAGGTGATCGAACAGCGCGCGGCGCACGTCCGCGATCATCCGCTGCCCGACCATGCCCATCAGGTAGAACTGCCCGAAGTAGGCCACGCCCTTCACCAGGGCGACGCCGACGATGATCGTGGGCAGGATGCCGAGGATGGTCGAGCGATCCAGCCGGGCGAGCTTTCCGGCGAGGTCCCACGAGGCGGGCACGAACTTGGCGAGGCTTCCGAGGGCGTGCGGGTCCCCGCGGAACAGGAACTCGAGCGCCGGCCCGAGCAGGTACACGTAGGCGGCCGTCGAGAACGACAGGACCGCCATGCACAGGATGGCGACGGCGAGCGTCAGCTTGTACGGCGCGACGAAGCGGAGGAGTCTCAGGTACGAGCGCAAGGCGCGGCCATCCTATGCCAGAACGCCCGCGGGGGGCAGGACGACGCTACCCCGTCTGGAGGGCACCCCAGCTCACCCTGGCGCCCGCCCGATCGCCCGGGGACCCCACTGGCCCGGTTGACCCACACCTGCCGGCGGCGCCGAATCGAATCGTGGGCGCGGCCCACGCCGCGCGCCACGGAGGTCACATGGCGAGGACGGTGGATCAGGAGCGTAACCCGGCGATGGTGGAGCACTGCATCGCAATCACGGGCAAGGGCTCGCCCGGCGGCGCGGCGCTCGAGGAGGCGATCAAGGCGGTGGCCGCCGCTGCTGCGGCGCTGGCGGCCGCGAAGAAGAAGGGCGGAAACCTCTTCCGCCCGGAGGCGCCCGAGGTCCGACTGCGGCCGATCGGGCCCGGTGAGCGGGGGAGCGCGGGCTGGACGGTGCTCGTGCGCGTCCCGGCGTTCGTGAGCGCGCGCGACGCGCGCGAGGCCGCCCTCCTCGCTGCGGAGCGGCGTCCGGCCGCCAAGGCCGTGCGGCTCGTCCCGGTGGGCGCGCCGGCGCTGCGCGGCGGCGGCCGGCCCGGCCGCGACCGGCTCCCGGCCGGTATCCGACGCACGCGCGCGGGTCCGCAGCACCGCGCCCGGGAGACGCTGCGCTGAGCTCTAAACGACCGGGCAATTCGGAAACAGTCAACGAGCGAAGCGAGCCCGCCGGGGCGGCCCCCCCCACCCCCCCCCCCCCCCCCCCCGGGCGCCCCGGGCCCCCCGCCCCGCGGGGGGG
>NZ_JALCYY010000036.1:13192-49726 GCF_022690685.1 Anaeromyxobacter terrae
GCCGGGGCGACACCGCGATAGCGGCGAAGCCGCCCGCGGTGGCGCACGGGACCCGGCGAGCAGGGGTGGGGCCCCGACGAGCTCTGCTCGGCGGGGCGAGGGCGCAGCCCCGTCAGAACATGGCTAAACGACAGCGCGATGCGCGACACCGAAGGTGATCGCGAATCGCGAACTGTCGTTTAGGCGAGGCGCACGGGAGCCGCCCGCGCGCCCCGCTCACTCCTCGACGCCCTTCACCTTCCCCTCCGCCCGCCGCCGCTCGATGATCTTCTGGGCGATCGGCGGCGGAACGGGGTCGTAGTGCGAGGACTCCATGGTGAAGTACCCGACGCCCTGCGTGAGCGAGCGGAGATCGGCGTCGTAGGTCATCGCCTCGGCGTGCGGGCAGAGGGCGCGGATGAGCACCCCGCGCGCGAGCGGCTCCATGCCCTGCACCTTCGCGCGCCGGCTGTTCAGGTCGCCCAGCACCGCGCCGACGTACTCCTCCGGCACGCGCACCTCGAGCCTCATCACGGGCTCGAGGAGGATCGGGCGCGCCTCGAGGACGGCCTTCTTGAACGCCATCGAGCCCGCCACCTGGAACGCCATGTCGGAGCTGTCCACGTCGTGGTAGCTGCCGAACACGAGGCTCGCCTTGAAGTCGACCACGGGGTAGCCGGCGAGCGGGCCGGAGTGCAGCGCGCCGCGGATCCCCTTCTCGACCGAGGGGATGAACTGGCGCGGGACGACCCCGCCGACGATGGCGTCCTCGAACTCGAAGCCCTCGCCCCGCGGCTTGGGCGCCAGCTCCACGTGCGCGTCGCCGTACTGACCGTGCCCGCCGGTCTGCCGCTTGAACTTGCCCTGCGCCTTCGCCGGCGCGGTGATGGTCTCGAGATAGGCGGGCGTGGGCGGCGCCAGCGTGACCTCGACGCCGTGCTTGCGCTTCACGCGCTCCACCGTGACCTCGATGTGCGCCTGGCCCATGCCCTGGAGGAGCATCTCGCCCGTGTCCGGGGAGCGGGCGAGCTCGAGCGAGGGATCCTCCTCGATGAGCTTCTGCAGCGCCGCGGCGGCCTTGTCGTCGCCGGTCTTCGCGTGGACCGCGTACGACACCGGGCGTGTGTGCTGGGCGAAGGGCGGCAGGAGGATGGGCGCGCCCGGATCGCACAGGGTGTCGCCCGTGTGCGCGTCCTTCAGCTTCATCAGCACGACGAACTCGCCGGGCCCCGCCTCGGGGACCTCCGCCGTCTGCGCCCCGTCGGTGCGGTGCAGGTGGGAGACGCGCTCCTCGCTGCGCGTGCGGGGGTTCATCAGGGTCGCGTCGTGCTTCAGGGTCCCCGAGAAGACGCGGACGTAGTCGACCCGCCCGGCGAAGTGGTCGATGGTCGTCTTGAACACCTGCCCGCAGAACGGCGCCTCCGGCGTGGCGGGGCGGGTCACGTCCTTGCCGGCGAGGTCCTTGCCCTTCACCTCGCGCGCCTCCGGACCCGGGAAGATCCGGACGACGAGATCGAGCAGCTCGCGGATGCCGACGCCGCTCTTCGCGCACGCGCACGCCACCACGAGGAAGCGCTGCTCGGCGGCGCCCCGCGCGAGGCCGAGCGCGATCTCCTCCTCGGTGAGCGCTCCGCCCTCGAGGTACTTCCCGAGCAGCGCGTCGTCCGACTCCGCGGCCGCCTCGACGAGCGCGGTGCGGAGCCGCTCCGCCTCGGCCGCGAGCTCACCGGGGATCTCGCCTTCCTCGAACCGGCCCTTGCCGTCGTGCAGGTGGGCCTTCATCGAGACGAGGTCCACGAGGCCGGCGCACTTGCCGCCGCGCAGGATCGGCAGCTGAACCGGGATGGGCTTCACCTTGAGCGACGCCTCGACGTCCGCCAGGGTCCTCGCGAAGTCCGCCTGCTCGTGGTCGATCCGGGTGACCACGGCGATCGCCGGCCGGCCCGAGTCGGCGAGGACGTCGTAGGTGCGCTCGGCGCGGTGGTGCGCGCCGTCGGCGGCCGAGAGGGCGAGCACCGCGCCCTCGGTCACCTGCAGCGCCCACTCCACCTCGGTGAGGAACGCGGCGAACCCCGGGCAGTCGAGCACGTGGAACACCCGGCCGCCCTCCTCGAAGCTCTCCGGGTGGAGCGCGAGCGTGAAGTTCCGCTTCTTCTCCTCCGGCTCCGCGTCGAGGCGCGAGGTGGAGCCTTCGGCGGGGGGGCGCTTCGGATCGGCGATGCGCCAGAGCGCCTCGACGAGGGCGGTCTTGCCCGCCCCGTCGGCGCCGATGATGGAGAAGGTGCGGATCACGCGGGAGTTGGCCATGTCGTGTCTCCGACTTCCCCGCGCCCCCGGGCGCGGGCGTATGCGCTGAAGGATGCAACGAGATGCGTGCGCGGCGCCACGTGTTCTTCACCGCGCGACAGGCGCGGCCCGAGAGGGCCGCGCCCGTTCGTCGCGCCTGCCTCAACCATCGCCCTTCGCGAGCTCCGGGAAGTCGTCCTGCCAGAACTCGCGCGGCCCGCGCGGTGCTCCGGCCTCGCGCACCTGCTCGCGGCGCCGCAGCTCCACCCGGCGGATCTTTCCGGAGACGGTCTTCGGCAGCTCCGAGAACTCGATGCGGCGGACGCGCTTGTAGGGCGCGAGCCTCCGGCGCAGGAACCGGAAGATCTCGAGCGCGAGCTCGCGGTCCGGCGCGCGCCCAGGCTTGAGGATGATGAACGCCTTGGGGACGACGCCGCGCACCGCGTCGGGGCTCGGCACGATCGCCGCCTCGGCGACGGCGTCGTGCTCGATGAGCGCGCTCTCGAGCTCGAAGGGGCTGATCCGGTAGTCGGAGCTCTTGAAGACGTCGTCGGCCCGCCCGACGTAGGTCACGTAGCCGTCCGCGTCACGCGCCGCGACGTCGCCCGTGTGGTAGTGGCCGTGGCGAGTCGTGAACTCGTTGAGGTTGGGATCGTCCTCGTACCCCGCCATGACCCCCGCCGGGCGCGGGTCGAGCGAGATGGAGACCTCGCCCTCGAGCGCCTCGCCCCCCTCCTCGTCGAGCAGCGCGATGCGATAGCCCGGCAGCGGGCGGCCCATCGAGCCGGGCTTGAGCGGCTGGCCCGGTGAGTTGCCGACCTGGGCGGTGGTCTCCGTCTGGCCGTAACCGTCACGGATGGTGACGCCCCACGCCTTCCGGACCTTCTCGATCACCTCGGGGTTGAGCGGCTCGCCCGCCGAGAGCGCCTCGCGGAGCTTCACCTTGTGCCGGGTGAGGTCCTCGAGGATGAGCATGCGCCAGACGGTGGGCGGCGCGCACATCGTGGTGACGACGTGCCGCTCGAGCACCTCGAGCGTCTCGCGCGGCACGAACCGCGCGTAGTTGTGCACGAACACCGTCGCGCCCGCGTTGAACGGCGCGAAGAAGCTCGACCAGGCGTGCTTCGCCCAGCCCGGCGACGAGACGTTCATGTGCACGTCCCCCTCGCGCAGGCCGATCCAGTACATCGTCGAGAGGTGACCCACCGGATAGCTGCGCTGGGTGTGCACGACGAGCTTCGGCTTCGCGGTCGTGCCGCTCGTGAAGTAGAGCAGCACGGGATCCGAGGACATCGTCTCGCCGTGCGGGATGAACAGCGACGACTCGTCGTACGCGAGCTCGAACGGGAGCCAGCCCGGGACCTGCTCGCCGACGACGTGCCGCGTGAACCCGCCGTCGAGCGTCCGCATCTTCTCCGCGCCCGCTGGATCCGTCACGACGTGGCGCACGCGGCCGCGCTCGATGCGGTCGACGAGGTCCTCCGGCGTGAGCAGGGTGCTCGCGGGGATGACGCACGCGCCGAGCTTCATCGCCGCGAGCATCACCTCCCAGATCTGCACGCAGTTCGGCAGCATCATGAGGATGCGGTCGCCGCGCTCGATGCCGTGGCGGCGGAGGTAGATCGCCACGCGGTTGGAGCGCTCCGCGAGCTCGGCGTACGAGAGGCGCACCTCCGCGCCGTACTCCTCGACGAGGTGCAGGGCCGTCCGCGGGTTCCCGTCGGCGATGATGTCGAACCAGTCGAGCGCCCAGTTGAAGCGATCGAGGGCAGGCCAGCGAAACTCGCGGTAGGCGGTCTCGTAGTCCTCGCGATGCTTCACGAGGAAGTCGCGGGCGCGGCGGAAGCTCTCCGTGGACGACATGCGGCCTCCTGCGGGTGGGAGGCCGAGTGTGTCAGACGGCCACAGGCCCCGCGAGACGCCCGGGGCGTCCCGGCGGGGGCCCCTCGACCGGGCCGCGAGGGAGGGCCCTACCCGCCGAACAGGCGTCCGGCGAGCGACTCGGACAGCCCGTCGAGCATGAACTGGATGCCGATCGCGACGAGGAGCAGGCCCGCGGCGCGCTCGAGGATGGCGAGACCGGTGCGCCCCAGCACCCGCTCCGTGCGCGTGGCGCCCGCGAGGATCACGTAGCTCACCGCGGCAGTGAGCGCGATCGCGAGCAGCACGGGGAGGGCGTGCCACCAGGGACCGCCCCGCGCTCGCGCCATGAGGACGATGGCGGTCGCGATGCTCCCCGGCCCGGCGAGCAGCGGCATCGCGAGCGGCACGATGGCGATGTCCTCCTTGTCGACGCCGGCCTCGACCTCGCCCTCGGTGATGCGCGTCCGGGACGGCTGCGTGCGGATCATGTCGAGCGCGAGCAGGAGGAGCACGACGCCGCCCGCGATCTTGAACGCGCCGAGGCTGATGCCGAGGAGCTTGAAGATCCAGGCGCCGGCGAGCGCGAACACCGCGAGCACGAGGCCGGCCGCGATGGCGGCGCGGAGCGCGATGACGCGCCGCTCGTCCACGCTGTGCCGCCTCGTCATCGCGAGGAAGAACGGCACCGCCGAGAACGGATCGACGACGAAGAAGATCGCCGAGAACGACACGAGGCCGAGGCTGAGGAGCTCTCCCATGACGAGCGCGGGCGGAAGATACCCCGGACGGCCGCGGCGCGGGGCTACTTCTCGGGCGCGGCGCGGCGGGCGAACCCCGAGCGGCGGATCGACCAGACCTTGCGAACCGCCTCGATCACGATCCGGCGCGACATCTTCGACTGCCCCACCCGGCGATCCGCGAAGACGATCGGCACCTCGACCACCCGGAACCCGCGCCGGAGCGCGCGGTAGGTGAGCTCGATCTGGAACGCGTAGCCCGAGCACTCGACCGTCGGAAGGTCGATCGCCTCGAGCACCTCGCGCCGGAAGCACTTGAAGCCGCCGGTGAGATCCCGGACGCGCACGCCGAGGATCGTCCGCGCGTAGAGGCTCCCCCCGCGCGAGATGAGCTTGCGGCCGAGGCCCCAGTTCACGGTGCCGCCGCCGGGGACGTAGCGCGAGCCGAGCACGAGGTCGGCGTCGCCGCGCGCGCGGGCGAGCAGCGCCGGCAGGTAGCGCGGGTCGTGCGAGAAGTCCGCGTCCATCTCCAGCACGTACGCGTAGCCGCGCGCGAGCGCCCAGTCGAAGGCGGCGAGGTACGCCCTCCCGAGCCCCTGCTTCGCGGCGCGGTGGAGCACGTGGACGCGCGGCTCGCGGGCGGCGATCTCGTCGGCGAGCTCGCCCGTGCCGTCCGGCGAGCTGTCGTCGACCACGAGCACGTCCACGTCCGGCGTGGCGGCGAGGATCCCGGCGACGATGGGCCCGAGGTTCTCGCGCTCGTCGTAGGTGGGGAGGCAGACGACCGCCGGGCGCTTCTCCGTCATGACATCACCCCCACGATCTCCTCCGCGACCCGCCGCGGCGCGCCGGGCTCGCCGAGCGAGTGGCGCACCTCGCGCAGCGCCGCGAGCTGGGCGTCGCGCACGGCGCGGTCGCCGAGGAGCCGCTCGATCTCCGCGGCCATGCGCGCCGGGCTCGCCTCGCCCTGCAGCAGCTCGGGGACGATCCCCCGGCCGGCGAGGATGTTGACGAGCCCGAAGTGCGCGATGCGGACGAGCATCCTGCCGAGCGCGTACGTGAGCCAGGAGAGCCGGTACACCACGATCATCGGCCGGAGCATGATCGCGGACTCGAGCGTCGAGGTGCCGCTCTTCACGATCGCCGCGTCGCTCGCGCCCACCACCTCCTCGGTGCGCCCGTCGACGAGCTTCACCTCGATGGTGTGGTGCTGGGCGAGGTACGGCTCGAGCGCGGCGCGCGGCAGGGTCGGCGCGACCGGCACGACGAACTGCGCGTCGGGGTGGACGGCCTTGATCCGCTCGGCGGCCTCGAGCATCGGCGCGAAGAGGCGCTTCAGCTCGGCGGGGCGGCTCCCCGGCACGAGCGCGACGGTGGTCCGGCCGTTCGCGAGCCCGAGCGCGGCCCGGTAACGGTCCGGCGCCTCCGGCGGCGGCCGCTCGGCGAAGGGGTGGCCGACGAAGCGCGCCTTCACGCCGGTGCCCTCGTAGAAGCCCGGCTCGAACGGGAGGATGCAGAGCATCCGGTCCACGACCTTCGCGATCTTCTTCGCCCTGCCCTTCCGCCACGCCCAGATGGTGGGCGAGACGTAGTAGACGACGGGGATCCCGAGCTTCTTGAGCTTCGCCGCGAGGCGGAGGTTGAAGTCCGGGAGATCGACCAGCAGGGCCGCCTTCGGGCGCCGCTCGGCGGCGGTGCGCGCGAGGAGGCGCAGGATGCCGAGGATCCGCGGCAGCCGCGGCAGCACCTCGGCGACCCCCATGACCGAGATGTCCTCTGCCGGCGCGAGCGCCTCGAGCCCCGCCGCGCGCAGCCGCGGACCGCCCACCCCGAACGCGTGGATCCCGGGACGCAGCGCGACGAGCTCCTCGAGGGCGCGCGCCGCGTGCATGTCGGCGCTCGCCTCGCCGGCGACGATGAGGATCTCCTCGGACAAGCCGGCGGGTCATAACACGCACGCCGGGGCGCTCCAACGCCCCTGGGGTCGGTGTAGGCGCGTGGCGCCAGCGGATCGCGGTGGAGCCCCGCGCCGGTGCGCGGCTAACATCCCCTCCGTGCCGCTCTTCCACCGCAGGCCCCGCACGCGCACCGAGATCGTCGCCGCCGCAGACCGCGCGCGGGAGCGCGGCCGGATCCGGAAGGCGGTCGCGGGTTACCGCGAGGCCCTCCGGTCCGACCCCGAGGACCCGTCGCTGAACGTGAAGCTCGCGCCGCTCCTGGCGCGCCTCGGCCAGGGCGCCGAGGGCGCCCGGTGCTTCCGCCGCGCGGCGGAGCGCCACCTCGCGGCCGGGTTCACGGATCGCGCCGCCGCGGTGTGCGTGACCGCGACCGCGGTGTTCCCCCTCGAGCCGGCCTTCCGCCTCGAGCTCGCGCGGCTGCACGCCCTGCGCGGGCGCCGCGCCGACGCGGTCGGAACCCTGGTGGAGGGGGGCCGCGCGCTCGCCCGCGCGCGACGGCGCCCGGGCGCCGTGTCGCTCCTGCGCCGCGCGCTCGAGCTCGAGCCCTTGCACCTCGAGGCGCGGCTCGCGCTCGCCCCGGTGCTCGCCGCCGAGGGGGAGCGTGACGAGGCGCGCGCCCTGCTCCGCGGCCTCGAGGGGCACGCCCGCGGGCGGCACCTCCGCCGGGTGCGGTGGGCCGCGCTGCGCATCTCTCCATCCCCGGCCACGCTGTGGCGCTGGCTCTCCGCCGCGTTCGCGGGCGACGCGCCCGGTCGCCAGCCCGCCGGCGGACGCGGACGAGACCGCGCTCGTTAGTCCACGTTGGGAATTGCGTCGGCTCTGGCCCCATGCTGGAGTGCGACCGAATGACACATGGGGGCCCAAGCGTCCGGGGCGAGCTGCCCTGGCTCGGGGTGTCGCTCTGCGGCATCCTGGCCGCGCACGCCTTCTCGCACTTCATCATCCACCGCGGCGCCATCCTGACCTCGCTCGCCGCGACCGGGACGGTGCCGGCGTGGATGTGGGGCGCCCTCTTCGCGCCCGAGCTCGTCGCCTGCTTCATCGTCGGCTGGCGGCTCACGAGGTGGTGGCAGATCGGCGTGTATGCCGTCGCGGCGGCCCTCGTCCGCCAGGGCTGCGAGTTGGCGCTCCACTACACCGGCGACGCCGGGCACGTGATCGAGGGGCCGCGCGCCGTGCTCCTCGCGACCCCTGTCGTGACCCTCGTCTACGCGATGCTCATCGGGCTCGCCTCGTCATCCGGCCGCCAGGACCGGCAGCTCGACCGCGCCTGAACGACCGGCTCGCGATTCGCGATCACCTCCGGTGTCGCGAATCGGCCTCTCAGCGCTCGCAGCGCTCCATGCAGCAGACGAGGTCCTCCAGCGCCGGCTCGGCGAGCCGGTAGCGCGCGAAGCCGTCCTCGCGCGTCGCGGCGACCAGCCCGAGGCTGCGCAGGATGCGGAGCTGCTGCGAGACGATCGCCTGGCTCGCGCCGAGACGCTCGGCGAGCGTCGATACGTTCAGCTCCTCCTTGCAGAGCGAGGCCACGATGCGGAGGCGCAGCGGGTGCGCGACCGCCTTCAGCACCTCCGCGATCCGGCCCGCGCGGGCAGGGTCGGCTGCGAGGGGCGGCTCTGGACGAGGGCTCGGCACGGGAGGAGAGGATAGCGCGGACGGGCGACGCGCGCCCGCCCGCGCCACGGGTCGGGGCCCTAGAACTCTTCCTTCTTCTGCTCCTTCTCGTGGAGCCGGTCGAACCAGAGCTCCGCGCTCTTCAGCTTGCGCCGGGCGATCTCGCCCTTCGAGTAGCCCAGGGCCTCGAAGTCGAGCTGCCCGTTGGCGGTGTGGCAGCGATCGCAGGAGAGCGCCTTCTGCTTCGTCACGAGGTGGCTGTTCGCGAAGTAGATGGTCTGCCAGCCGGGCACCGGGTCGACCTTCTCGAGGCCGAGGGTCTTCGCGGCGGAGGCGACGCCCGCGAGCGTGTCGCCGCTCGCCGTCGGCTGGGCGAAGTCCATGGAGAGGAGCTTGCCCGTGCGGCGGTCGTAGTAGGCGCGGCCCTCGTAGATCTTGAACGGCGTGATCTTGCTCTTCGGGTCGCTGCGGCTGCCCTTCGGGCCGATGAGGTGCGGCTCGTTCCGGACGGTGCCGTTGAACCAGGCGTAGACCGGCTTCGTGCCCGCCGGCTCGCGCTTGATCGTGGACGGCTCCCAGAAGCCGGTCGCCGCGTCCTTCGACCACTTCGTGAAGTCCTTCGCCACCGCGCCGCCCGAGGTCGGGATGTGGCAGGTCTGGCAGGCGATCTTCGCCGTGTGCGCGTCGTAGTCCGCGTCCTTGTGCGGCTTCGCGCCGTGGCAGTCGGCGCAGGCGACGCGGACGCCGTCGTTCGCCCAGTTGTTCGGGTCGAAGCCGGTCGGGATCTTGTGGTCCTTCGCCTTGTGGCAGTCGGCGCAGGTCATGCCCTTCGCGGCGTGCGCGTCGTGCTCGGCGTCGAACGCGAAGCCGCGCTTGATGAGCGTGCCGCCGCCCGCCGTCTCGTGGCAGGTCATGCAGGCCTTGACGGTGGGCTTGCCGACCGCGAGGGCCGCCTCGACGCTCCGGTCCTGCCCGATCGCCACCTTCCCGTCGGGAGTCTTGTACGGCTTGCGCTTCGAGTAGTCGTACTTGGCGGAGTGGCAGACGAGGCAGTCGATGGCCGCCTCGGCCTCCGCGCCGCTCGAGCCGACGCCGGCGAGGTGGTTCCCGGGGTGGCAGGAGTTGCACCCCGTGAGCTTCGTCTTGCCGAGCGCGTTCTGCGGGATCTCCTTGAGATCGTTCACGACGTCGTTGCCGTTGCAGAACGTGTAGATGCGGTTCTTCATCCCGTATTCCTGCCGGGGATCGAGGTTGTCCACGTTCGTCACCCTGGAGGCGTGCTTCCAGTGGACGGTCCCGAGGAACGCCTTCGCCGTGCCGGGGTGGCACTCCTCGCAGGTCTGGGGGCCCTGGTAGCCCTTCTCGCGGATGACGTCGTTCCCGGGGTGCTCGGCGGCGAGCGCGGGCGCGGCGGCGAGGGCCACGACGAGCGCGAGGGTGCGGGGCAGGATGCGCATTTTCACTCTCCGTTTTAGCGTGTGACCGAGAAAAAGGGCTGCAGCGCCGGTGATCGCGCGCCGCAGCCCTGCTCCGGCCCTGGAGGGAGCCAGAGCTTTGCTAGCAGCCACCGGCCTTCTTGAAGAAGGTGGAGTGGTTCTTCCCGTCCTTCTTCTCGTACTTGGCCTTGATCTCGTCGCCGACGCCGATCCGCTTGTCCTTGAACTTGTCGAGCGTGACGGTGTCGTCGACGAGCAGATCGACGAGCGTGCCGCTCTTCGTGTCCTTGAGCGTCGCCGTCGCGGACGCGCCGGCGAGGTCGATCTTCGTCACCGTGCCGAGCATCTTCTCCTCGGCCTGCGCAGGGTTCGCGGTCGCGAGGGTGAAGACGACGGCGAGGGTGAGCGCGGACAGGATCTTCTTCATCTTGCTTCTCCTTGTGTCGACTGCGGGGTGAGCGGCGGGATCAGGGCGCCGCCGAGGTGCCGGTCGGGAGCGCGAGCATCGCGACGCCGGCGAGGGCGACCGCGACCAACCCGACGAAGATCCACTTCCTCGCGGCGCCGGTGGGCGCGACGGCCTCGGCCGCACCGGCCACCATCCGCTCGATGCGCTCGCCCGCGAGGAAGGCCGCGATGGCGATCGCGACGACGAACGCGGCGACGATCGGCGCCGGGAGCCCGAGCCAGGCCGACAGCGACAGGGCGCCGAGCTTGCCCGAGTTCGGGAACGCGCCGAGCGCCGGCTCGACGTGCGCGTACACGAGGCCGCCCGCGACCACGCCGAGGACCGTCGAGACGCCGTCGAGCTTCCCGGAGGCGGTCGCGACGAGCGAAGTGCCGGGGCAGTAGCCGGACATCACGAAGCCGGCGCCGAGCAAGAGGCCGCCCACGATCATCGGCCAGAGGTAGGTCGGGTAGTTGAACTGGATGGCGGCGAGGTCCACCACGCCGGCGGACGACAGCACGACCAGCCCGAGCATCGCGGTCACGATCGCCGTGAACATGACCTTGAGGACGGTGAAGTCGTACCCGTAGAACTGCCCGACGAGCTTCTGGGCGCGCCCGAAGCCGGAGCGCTCGAGCACGAACCCGAACCCGATCCCGACCACGACCGCGACGGCCATGCCGAGGGCGCGGCGCTCGTCGGAGAGCGCCTCGATGGGGAAGATCGTCGTCATCGCCACTGCCTCCTCAGGAAGTAGGCGACCGCGTAGCCGCCCGCGAACACCGACAGCATGAAGGCCCACGAGCCGACCGACATCGCCGCGCCGCCCGAGAGCGCCTGGCCGGAGGTGCAGCCGCGCGACAGCTTCGCGGCGAAGCCCATGACGACGCCGCCCGCGATCGCGAAGCCGATCCGGCGCGCGCTCGAGAAGGTCGGGCCCTTCAGCACCTCACGGGAGAAGCGCCCCGACGTGATCGCGCCGAGGACGCCGCCGATGAGGACGCCGACCACCTCGAACACGAGCCAGTCGTCGAGTGGATGGCCGTCCTCGAGAACGGCGGCGATGGCCGGGACGCGCTCGGCGTGCGAGGGCGCGAGGCCGGAGACCGCCCACACGCCGAGCCGGTACGTCGCGCCCGAGGCGCCGAGCCCCTTCCCCATGAGCAGGAAGGTCACGAGCAGCACCAGGCCGAGCGCCACGCCGCCCGCGTATGGGTTCCAGAACTTGCTGGGGTTCCTCTCCATCCGTTCCTCCACTGCGTCACGCGGCGGCCCTCGGGACCGCCGCGGAGTTCGAGCTCACGCGAGGGAGAGAGCCCACGCCTCCCCAAAGGGTTCTCTCTCGACCGACCGGGAAGCACCTGCCACCGCCCGGCAGCCCCCGTCGACGCACGTTCCCAGCGCGGGCGGGCCGTGCGATGCGGGGCAGCGATGGAGGCGAGACGCCCCGCGGCCTCGCGCCGGAGATCCCGCCGTGTCGGCGGCCTTACCGTCATCTAGCGACATTGCTATTTCGCTATGCACACGGCGGACCGACCTCCTGCGATCGCGTGGTTACGGCACATTCTCGCGGTTTCCGGGGCGCCGGCGGTGCGCAAGGCGTGCGCGCGCACGGGGAGCCAGCGCAAAACGATCCGGCGGGCGAAGGCGGAGCGATCTGCCGGGCGGTAGCCGCCCCGGCGCACGACGGCACAGGCCACGCCTTGACTTCTAGTGAAGCCTGGCCGAGCCCGAGCCCGTCCGGGCGAGATGACAACGTCCCGTCGCGCGGATTAGAGAGTCGGAGTGCCCCCCGGCCCCATCCAGCGCGCGGGCGAGCCCGGATGGAAGGACCCAGAGCCTCCCCGCGCCTCCCGCTGGCGGGGGCGCCTGCCCTGGTCGCCCGGCCGCATCGTGGCGATGTACGCGCTGCTCGCCGCGCTCTGGATCGAGCTGTCCGATCGTGCGGTCGAGATGCTGATCGGCGATCACGCCGGGACGACGATCCAGACCGTGAAGGGCATCGGGTTCGTGGCAGTCACCTCGGTGATGCTGTACGCGCTCATCGGGCGCCGCGAGCGCGGCCTGCGCTCGCGCGGCGCCGAGATCCGCGCGACCATCGAGAGCATGGCGGACGCGGTGCTCGTGGTGGACGCGGACACGCGGATCGTGGAGGCGAACCAGGCCGCCGCCGAGCTCCTCTGCGTCGGCAGCCGCGAGGCGCTGCTCATGCCGCTCGCCGCGTGGGGACGCCGCTTCCAGCTGCGCTACCTCGACGGCACGCCGGTCCCCTTCGAGCGCTTCGCGACGGTCCGCGCGCTCGCCGGCGCGCGCGTCCCCGCGTACGACGCGATCATCCGGGCCGACGACGGGCGCGACGTGTTCCTCTCCGTCACCGCCTCCCCGGTCCTCGTCCCCGGCGGCGGGACCGAGCTCGCCGTCACGGTGCTGCGCGACGTCTCGCCGGCGCGCCGGCTCGACGAGCTACGGGACGAGTTCCTGTCCACCGCCGCGCACGAGTTCAAGACCCCACTCGCCGTCATCAAGGCGTACGCCCAGCTCCTCCAGAAGCGCGATCCCGGGGAGGCGCAGGCGCTCGTCGTCATCCAGCGGCAGGTGGAACGGCTGAACCGGCTCGTCCAGCACCTCCTCGACACGACGCGCCTCCGGCTCGACGCACGCGAGGGGCATCTCCAGCGGTTCGACCTCGGCTCGCTCGCCGGCGAGGTCGTCGCCCGCATGCGAGCCTCCGCGCCGGCCCACGCCCTCTCGGTCGCGTCCGTCCCGGCGCAGGTGATCGCCGACCGCGACCGGCTCGCCCGCGTGATCACGAGCCTCGTCGACAACGCCGTCCGCTTCTCTCCAGGTGGCGGCACGGTCTCGGCGCGCGTGGAGTCGCGAGACGGCGAGGCGATCTTCTCGGTGGAGGACCACGGCCTCGGCATCCCGCCGGAGCGCCAGGCGCGGATCTTCGAGCGCTACTACCGCGCTCACGCCGGCACGCCCCAGGACTACGGCGGGCTCGGCCTGGGGCTCGACATGAGCCGGGAGATCGTGGCCCTCCACGGCGGACGGATGTGGTTCGAGAGCGCGCCCGGCCACGGCTCCACGTTCCACTTCAGCGTCCCGCTCGCCGGGGAGGGCTCCGCATGACCGAGCGCAGCGTGCTCGTCGTCGAGGACGATCCGGACCTCCTCGCGCTGCTCGAGATGATCCTCCAGGACGCCGGCCACACGGTGCGCACGGCGCAGGAGGGCGGAGCGGCGCTCGCCCGCGTCGCCGAGGAGATGCCGGGCGTGATCCTCCTCGACATGCGGATGCCGGGGATGAACGGCTGGGAGTTCGCGCGCGAGTTCCGCGCCCGCTACGGGCGGGCGTGCCCCATCATCGTCGTCACCGCCGCCGAGAACGCGCGGGGCCGCGCCGAGGAGATCGGCGCGGAGGGGTGGCTGTCGAAGCCCTTCGAGCTCGAGGAGGTCCTCGCGACCGTCGCGCGGCACCTCTCCTCGGCCGAGGCGCCGCCGGCCACGCACTGAGGGCTCGCGAGCCCTCCGCGAACGCACCGCGGGCGCTACGGGAAGAGCGTGAACCGCACGCCTCCCTCGAAGAGCGGCTGGAAGCCGCGGTCGCTGATCGACCGGCGCGGCAGGCCCTCCTCCTCGACGCGCGAGTACGTGGTCCACGACACGCCGCCGTAGAGACCGACTCCGAACACCGGGTTCGAGCGGAGATCGACGCCGCCCATGAGGCGCAGCATCTCGTGACCGGTGTAGGAGACGAGCTCGCGGCTGTCGCCGTTCGACGTCGTCACGTTCGCCGCCGCGAAGCCGGTGCCCACGGCCAGCCACTTCCCGACCGGCGAGTTGGCGCCCCACGTGTGCCTGAGGAGCACGCCGAACTTGACCGTCGAGGACATGCAGTCGAGCCCCGCCGCGGAGCACGCGCTCCGGTACGGATTGCCGGCGTCGCCCACGCCGACGTCGAGGTACAGGCCGAGACCGATGGCGGGCGTGATGCGCGCGCCGCCCTCGAACCAGAGGTCGAGCTGCCCCTCGAGCACGTCGCCCGTGCTGACGCCATCGCCCATGTCGCCGCCGAAGCCGATTCCTCCCAGGCCGAAGGAGGCGTACACGGGCAGGATGGGCGCGAAGCCTCCCTGCGCGCGCGCCTGTGCGGGGGGCGCGTACGGCGGCGGGCCGGCGTACGGCGGGCCCGCGGGCGGCGGAGGACGGCGCGCCGGCGGAGGGCGCGGAGAGGGCTCGCGGCGCACGCGCACCGTGCCGTCCGCGTACGCGATGCGCGCGATCTGTTCCGCGGGGATGCGCCGGGTGGTCCCGTCGGGCACCAGGATCGTCACCCCTTCGGACACCTCCTCGATGACGCGCCCGCGGACGCGCCCGCCGGTCACGAGGAACACGGTGTCGAGCGGCCCCTGCACGACAGGCGCGGCGCCCCTCGATTCCTGCGGCGCCGTGGGCGCGGCTCCAGGCTGCGCCGGCGGCGGCCCCGCCGGCGGGGGCCCCGCGGGGCTCGCCTGCGGGGCGCCGCTGCCGCGCTCGATCCGCGTGATGGCGTCCGGATCGAAGCGCCTCAGCGTCCCGTCCTCGAGCTGGATCGTGACGCCCGTCGTCGGGCTCTCCTCGACGATGGTGCCGGTGACCCGGGTTCCGTCCTTGATGATCACCGTGTCTTGCGCCGGCGCGGCGGCGAGGGCCGCGGCGAGCAGGATCGCGAGCATGTTCATCCTCCGGCCGGACGTCGTCGTCCGTCCCTTCCGAGCGCACTAGCGACAAGCGTGCCGGCCCCCGCGGGCTGCCACACCCTGCCGCCGGGTCCCGTGCCGCGCCGCGACATCACGGGCGTTTCCTCGTCCGGGCCCGCTCCGCCCGGGGACGGGCCGACCGCCCGCCCGCTCACGCCTACCCCCTGCCCCTGTGGGCGGACGGCTCGCGTGTCGCAACGGATTCACGCCTCGCGGCGGCTACGTGGTCTCGGGATCGATCCACTTCCGCACGTGGGGAGGCTCGAAGTGGTCGAACGCGTCCAGCAGCGCCCGAGGCTCCTCCCCGACGAGGATGAGCCGCCGGTGCTCCGGGCGCAGGAACCCCTCGGACACCGCGTGATCGAAGTACGAGATCAGCGGACGGTAGTAGCCGGCGACGTCGAGGAGCCCGCACGGCTTCGCGTGGAGGCCGAGCTGCGCCCAGGTGAGGATCTCCGAGAGCTCCTCCAGCGTTCCCATCCCGCCGGGCAGCGCGAGGAAGGCGTCGGAGAGCTCCGCCATCTTCGCCTTGCGCTCGTGCATCGAGCCGACCACGTGCTGCCGCGTCAGGCCGCCGTGCCCGAGCTCGCGAGCCAGGAGCACCCGCGGGATCACGCCGTCCACCTCTCCGCCCGCCTCCAGCGCGGCGCTCGCCACCGCGCCCATGAGGCCGACGCTCCCGCCTCCGTACACGAGGCCGAGCCCGCGCCTCGCGAGCGCCCTCCCGACCTCCTGCGCGATCGCCACGTACACACCGTTGATTCCAGAGGAGGAGCCGCAGAAGACACAGACACGCTTCATGCGCGGCAAATTAGCGGACCAGTCTGGCCCGCAAAGAGACCCTCTCGGGACTAGCATACCCGCGCGTGGTCTGGCACCGTGTCGGCCTCTATGTCGACCTCCGTGAGTCCGGTGTCCGCGCCCCGCGCTACGCGCCTGGGCGCGCTGTGGAACAGCGCCGTCGGCAAGAAGGCGCTCATGGCAGTGACGGGGATCGTGCTGTTTCTGTTCGTCCTCGTTCACATGATCGGCAACCTGCAGGTGTTCCAGGGTGCCGAGAAGATCAACCACTATGCGGAGCTGCTCCGCATCTCGTTGCCGTTCCTCTGGTTCACGAGGATCGTGCTGCTCGTCGCGGTGTTCGTGCACGCGCTCGCGGGCATCGAGCTCTGGATGGAGCGTCAGCGCGCGCGCCCCGTGGGCTACCAGGACTACCGCCCGGTGGTCTCGTCCACGGCGTCGCGCACGATGATCTGGAGCGGCCTGCTCATCCTCGGCTTCGTCGTTTACCACCTGCTCGATCTCACGATCGGGGTGGTCAACCCGAGGTTCGAGCATGGCCAGGTCTTCGCGAACATCGTCGCGAGCCTGTCGCGCGCGGTGGGCGCCACCATCTACGTCGTCGCGATGGTCGGGCTCGGCTTCCATCTCTGGCACGGGCTCTATTCGATGTTCCAGTCGCTCGGCCTCTCGAACCGCGGCATCTCGCCGACGATCCAGAAGTTCGCGATCGGCTTTGCCGTGCTCCTGACGCTCGGGTTCTCCGCCGTTCCGCTGGCCGTCATTCTCGGCTTCGTGGGGTGAACAAAGACATGCCGCTCGACGCGCACATCCCTTCTGGCCCCATCGAGCAGAAGTGGCAGAAGAACAAGTTCGACCTGAAGCTGGTCAACCCCGCCAACAAGCGGAAGTACCGGATCATCGTCGTCGGCACCGGCCTCGCCGGTGGCGCCGCGGCGGCGACCCTCGGTGAGCTCGGCTACGAGGTCCTGAACTTCTGCTTCCAGGACACTCCTCGCCGCGCGCACTCGATCGCCGCGCAGGGCGGCATCAACGCCGCCAAGAACTACCAGGGCGACGGCGACTCGGTGCAGCGCCTGTTCTACGACACGATCAAGGGCGGCGACTTCCGCGCCCGCGAGGCGAACGTCTACCGCCTCGCCGAGGTGTCGGCGAACATCATCGACCAGTGCGTCGCTCAGGGCGTCCCGTTCGCCCGTGAGTACGGCGGCGCGCTCTCGAACCGCTCGTTCGGCGGCGCGCTCGTCTCGCGCACCTTCTACGCGCGCGGCCAGACCGGCCAGCAGCTCCTGCTCGGCGCCTACCAGGCCCTGCAGCGTCAGGTGGCCGCCGGCACCGTGAAGCAGTTCGTCCGCACGGAGATGCTGGAGCTCATCGTCGTCGAGGGTCGGGCCCGCGGGATCGTGGTGCGCGACCTCGTCACCGGCAAGATCTCGTCGTACGTGGGCGACGCGGTCGTGCTCGGGACCGGCGGCTACGGCAACGTCTTCTACCTGTCGACGAACGCGAAGGGCTCGAACGCGACGGCGATCTGGCGTGCCCACCGCAAGGGCGCGTTCTTCGCGAACCCCTGCTACACGCAGATCCATCCGACCTGCATCCCGAAGTCGGGTGAATACCAGTCGAAGCTCACGCTGATGAGCGAGTCGCTCCGCAACGACGGGCGCGTCTGGGTGCCGAAGTCGGCGGGCGACAAGCGGTCGCCGGATCAGATCCCCGAGTCCGATCGGGACTACTACCTCGAGCGGATCTACCCGACCTACGGCAACCTCGCGCCGCGCGACATCTCCTCCCGCCAGGCGAAGAACGTCTGCGACGAGGGGCGCGGCGTCGGCCCCGGCGGTCTCGGCGTCTACCTGGACTTCCGCGACGCCTTCAAGCGGCTCGGCCGGAAGGTCATGGACGAGCGCTACGGGAACCTGTTCGAGATGTACGAGCGGATCACCGGTGAGGATCCGCACGACGTCCCGATGCGCATCTACCCCGCCGTCCACTACACGATGGGCGGCCTCTGGGTGGACTACAACCTCATGTCCAACCTCCCCGGCCTGTTCGTCGGCGGCGAGGCGAACTTCTCGGACCACGGCGCCAACCGCCTCGGCGCGAGCGCGCTCATGCAGGGCCTCGCGGACGGCTACTTCGTCCTTCCGGCCACGGTCGGCGACTACCTCGCTCGCGGCGGCTTCGCGAAGATCGACACCTCGCACCCGGCCGTCAGGGACGCCGAGCGCGAGGTGAACGAGCGGACGAAGCAGCTCATGTCCATCGGCGGCAAGAAGAGCGCCGACCAGCTCCACCGCGAGCTCGGCAACGTCATGTGGACCGACTGCGGCATGGCGCGGACGAAGGAGAGCCTCACGCACGCGCTCTCCGTCATCCCCGAGCTGCGCGAGAAGTTCTACCGCGAGCTGCGGGTCACCGGCTCGGGCGCCGAGCTCAACCAGCAGCTCGAGCAGGCCGGGCGGGTCGCCGACTTCTTCGAGCTCGCCGAGCTGCTCTGCTACGACGCGCTCCAGCGGAACGAGTCGTGCGGCGGCCACTTCCGCGTCGAGTACCAGACGCCGGACGGTGAGGCGCAGCGCAACGATGCCGAGTACGCGTACGTGGCGGCCTGGGAGTTCAAGGGCGTCGGAGCGACGCCCGTCCTGAACAAGGAGCCGCTCGTCTTCGAGAACATCCACCTCGCTCAGCGGAGCTACAAGTGAGGATCACCCTCGACATCTGGCGTCAGAAGAACCCGCGCGACCCCGGCCGCTTCGAGCGGTTCGAGGTGCCGAACATCAACGAGCACATGTCCTTCCTCGAGATGCTGGACGTGCTGAACCAGCAGCTCGTCTCCGAGGGCAAGGAGCCGGTGGCGTTCGACTCCGACTGCCGCGAAGGCATCTGCGGCATGTGCGGCTTCCTCATCAACGGCGAGGCACACGGCCCGCTCCGCAACGCGACCGTGTGCCAGACGCACATGCGCCACTTCAAGGATGGCGACGTGCTGCGGCTCGAGCCGTGGCGCGCGGCGGCGTTCCCCGTGCTGCGCGACCTCATCGTCGACCGGTCGGCCCTCGACCGCATCATCGCCTCGGGTGGCTACACCTCCACCCGCACCGGCTCCGCGGCCGAGGCCAACCAGATCCTCGTGTCGAAGCCGTATGCCGACAAGGCGATGGAGGCGGCCGCGTGCATCGGCTGCGGCGCGTGCGTGGCGTCCTGCCCGAACGCCGCGGCGGCGCTCTTCACCGGCGCCAAGATCGCGCACCTCGCTCACCTGCCGCAGGGTCAGCCCGAGCGCATGGCGCGCGCTCTCTCGATGACGAGCCAGGCGCACGCCGAGGGCTTCGGTCACTGCACGACCATCGGCGAGTGCGAGGCGGTCTGCCCGGCCGGCATCAAGCTCGAGGTCATCTCGATGATGAACAAGGACGTCATCAAGGCGACGCTCGGCGGGCGCGCCTCCGAGATGCAGACGCTCGCGGCCCTGCCGCCCTCCGCGGCGATGCGCTTCTTCGAGTCCGAGCCGCCGAAGAAGGAGCAGTAAGCCACAGGCGCCACCGCCGGCTCCCCGCCGGCGTTCCCGCCCCGCCCGCGCCGCGATCTCGCGGCACGCGCGGGGCGGCGGCGTCTCGGGAACGAGAGTGGCAGCGTCTCTCGGCGGCCGGAGGCTCGCGAGGTGAGCGGGGAGCGCGGCGGCGCGCCCGCACCCGAGGCGCGACGGGACGCTCCCCGGCGCTAGGCCGGCTCGAGCTCGGCGAGGAGCGGCTGCGCGTCTCGGAGTGCGTGTGAGAACCAGCGCTCCCAGGGGAACCGGCCCTCTCCGTCGGGCCACACCGCCTGCAGCGCCGGGAAGCGCGGCCCACCGTGGAACCAGCCCGCGTACCCGAGGTACGCGAGGTAGTGGCGGCGCGCCACGGCGCGGAGCGCGACCGGGCGGTCCGGAAGGATCCCGTCCACGACGCCGCCGTCCTCGAACCGCTCGCCGGCGCGCACGCGCGCGCCGATGCGATCGAGCGCGGCCTCGCGGGTCGCGGCGTCGAGGCCGAACACGACGACCTCCGGATGATCGAACGAGCGGAACAGGCCGACCGTGAAGGCGTGCTGCGCGCCCGCGCCCTCGGCCTGGATGACGTGCCACCCGCCCTCCGCGACGTCAGCGAGCACGCGGAGGTCGAGCGCGTCGAGAGGCTCGCCTCGCCGGGGCGGGTAGCGCGGATCGAGCGAGGGCCAGCGGCGCGACGGTCGCGCCGGGAGCGGGAGTGGGCCCTCCCGGACGTGCCAGCGCTCGCCGGGGCCTGCGCGGCCGAGCATCGTTCCCCGCGGGTGCAGCACGATCTCGACCGCCGACGCGTCGCGCGCCACCACCTCGTCGAGCGCCCAGTCGCGATCGTCTGCCGCGTCGTGAGGGGCGCGCCCGCACCGGAAGCGCCACTCAGCGCCCCCGTCTCGGCTGCGCGCCGCGGCCAGGATGGGCGCCCCACCCTCCGCCACGTGCCTGCAAACGGCAGCGCGATCGCTGGACATCGACGGGAGCAGACCACTTTGGAGCCGGGATGTCACGGGATGTCACGGGCGTCGCTGCGCGAGGTCGCCGGGCTCACGGGGGCCCTCCGGGGTGACCGGCGCGCGGCGTGGTTGCGTTGGTTCGCCCCGCGCCCGACCGTCTCCATTGCCATGGCGGCGGAGAGTGGAGCGGCGGATTCGGGCGGGGCGTCCCTCATGAGACAGGCGGGACCGCTCATCGCGGCGCGCCTGTTCACCGCCGTCCTGACGCTCTCGATCCCGCTCGTGCTCGCGCGGGTCCTCCCGCTCGCCGAGTACGGCACGTACAAGCAGCTCTTCCTCATCGCGCTGACGCTCTCGTCGATCCTGCCGTTCGGCGTCGGGCAGAGCCTCTACTACTTCATCCCCCGCACGGCGGACCCGCGCGTCTACTTCGGCCAGACGCTGCTGTTCCTGCTCGCGGCTGGCGCCGTCGCGGCGGTGGGGTTGTTCGCTGCGATGCCGCACGTTGCCGCCGCCTTCGCGAACCCCGGGCTGCTCGAGCACCGGCTCCCCCTCGCGCTCTATACGGGCTTCACCGTCGCAGCGTCACCGCTCGAGCTCTCGATGACGAGCCAGGGCCAGACGCGCCGCTCCGCCGCCACCTACCTCGTATGGGACAGCGCTCGCGCCGCCGCGTTCGTGGTGCCCGCCGCGACGGGCCGCGGCCTCGGCGCGATGATGACCGCCCTCACCGCCTTCGCGGCGCTCCGGCTCGTCGCCGCCTGGGTGGTGATGGTGGGCGCGAAACGGGGCCCTCTCTTCGACCGGCGCCTCTTCGCGGCGCAGCTCGCGTACGCGGTCCCGTTCGGGATGGCGATGCTCGTCGCCATCCCGCAGCAGTACGCGCATCAGTACGTCGTCGCGAGCACCGTCGCGCCGGCGCTCTTCGCGATCTACGCCGCCGGCTGCTTCGACCCGCCGTTCGTGGATCTGCTGTACACGCCCACCGGCGAGGTCCTCATGGTGCGCCTCGGCGCGCTCGAGAAGGCGGGCCGCGCCGGCGAGAGCGTCGCCGCGTTCCGCGAGGCCGCGGCGCACCTCGCCCGCTACCTCCTGCCCGGCGTCGTCTTCCTCTGGGCGATCGCCCCCGAGTTCGTGATCGCCGTGTTCGGCCAGCGGTTCGCGGCGTCCGCCACCGTCTTCCGCATCTGGCTGCTCGCCATCCCGTTCGGCATCTTCCCGATGGACGCGGCGCTCCGCGCCCGCAACGAGACGCGGCACCTCCTCCGGGCGTACGTCGTGAAGGCGCTCGCGACGGTGCCGCTCGTGTGGGCCGGGGTCACGCGGTTCGGGATCGTCGGCGGGGTCGCGTCGTACGTGGCGGCGGAGCTCGTCGGCAAGACGACGCTCGCCGCGCGGCTGCCCCGCGCGCTCTCCGACGCCGGAGTCCGCCCCACGTTGCAGGCGCTCGTTCCCTGGAGCGAGGTCTCGCGGGCGGCGATCGGCGGCGCGCTCGCCGCGATCGGCGGCGTCGTGGTCCTCCGCGCGGCGCCGGCGCTGGAGGCGCCGAGCGCCGCTGCGACCGCGCTGTACCGGTTCGTCCCGCTCGCCATCGCGGGAGCGGTCGGCGCGGCGATCTACCTCGCGGTGCTCTGGATGACGGGCGTTCGCCCGGCGACGGTGCTCGGCACGCTCCGCTCGCGGCGGCCCGCCGGAGCCCCCTGACCCCTCAGCGGACCTGCGCGCCCTCTCGGCGCGCCGCGCCGTAAACGAGGCGCGGGACCTCGAGCCCGGTCAGATCCTCGTACAGCGCGTCATAGCTCGCGCGCATCTGCTCGAGCGAGAACTCGCCCTCGACCAGGCGCCGCCCCCGCTCCCCCATCCGCCGCCGCAGCGGCGCGTCCTCGAGCAGCTCCAGGAGGCGCCGGGCGAGCACTGCCGGCGCGCCGGGTGGAACGAGGAAGCCCTCCTCGCCGTCCCGGACGATCTCCGGCGTCCCGCCCACGGCCGTCGCGACGACCGGGAGCCGAGCCGCCATGGCCTCGAGGATCGCGTTCGAGATGCCCTCGGCGTGGCTCGGCGAGGCGGCGACCTCCGCCCGCGCGAGGATGGACGCCACGTCGCGCCGGTGGCCGAGGAAGTGGCAGTGCTCCGCGACGCCGAGCTGGCGTGCCGCGCGCTCGAGCAGCGGCCGGCGCTCGCCGTCGCCGACGAGCACCAGGCGCGCCTCGGGCCGGGCGCGCACGACCTCGCGCATCGCGTGGAGGAGGTCCGTCTGACCTTTCACCGGATGGTGCATGTTGGCGACGCAGACGATCGCGCCGGCGTCCGGCGCGGGCGCCTCGGGGAGGCGGCGCGCCGCGCGGTCGAGCTCGGCGAGATCGACGCCGTTCCGCACCACCACGACCCGGTCCGGCTCCACTCCGCCCCGGATCGCCTGCTCGCGGATGCAGAGGGCGTTCACGAGCACGCGATCGGCGAGGCGAGAGGCGAGCGCGAGCGCGGGCCGGCCGAGGCCGGGGAGCTGGTGGCCGAGATCCACGCGGGTCACGATCGACGGCACGCCTGCGAGGCGCGCCGCGATCACGCCGAGGACGTTCGTGCGCAGATCCTGGGCGTGAACGACGCGGATCCCCTCCTGCTGGACGAAGCGCACGAGCCGCGCCACCTGGAGCGCGGTGTACGGCCGCACGAGCTTGTTCCCGACGTCGAACACGAACGGGCGGACGCCGTCCGCGGCGAGATCCGCCAGGTGCTCGCCGTCGTCGTGCAGCGTCGCGACGACCGGCTCGAAGCGCGTCCGATCCATCGTGCGGACGTTGAGGACGGTCTGCCGCTCCTGTCCCCCGAGCTGGAAGCGGTCCTGGAAGACGAGGATCTTCAGCGGGCGGCCCACGGCGGCAGCTCCCTCCCGAGCGCCGCGCGCTCGCGCGAGAGCCGCATCGTCACGAGGCCGCAGGCGAACAGGAAGTAGAGGAACCAGGACAGCGAGTAGCCGTTGGCCATCTCGATGACGAGGTAGCCGGCGAGCGCGGCGAAGATGGCCCGCGCCTCCGTCCCGACGAGCGGGTCGGACCCGACGCGCCAGAGCTTCGGCAAGAGCCACGCCACGAACGCGCAGAAGAGCAGGAACGCGATCACGCCGAGCTCGCCGACGATCTCGAGCAGGATGTTGTGCGCGACGTAGCGGCGCCCGCCCGCCTCGAGCGGCGCGTAGCGCCCCCACGCCTGGATGTACGCGCTCGCGCCCACGCCCGTGAGCGGGCGCTCCGCGACGATGACTCCCAGCACCTTCCAGGCGTTCTCCCGCCCCTCGACCGAGACGTCCGTCTCGTACTGCGTGATGGTGGCGTTGCGCTCCCAGAAGCTCGAGGGCGCGAAGGCGATGAGGCCGAGCGCGATCGCCGCGGCCGCCCCGAGCTTCCTCGCGGAGCTGAGGGTCTTGCCGCGGAACAGGAAGAGCGCGAGCGCGAGCGCCGCAGCCACCGAGCCCGATCGGGAGTGGGTGAGCACGATCGCCGCGAGCTGGGCGGCGAGGGTCGCCGCGAACAGCACGCGGACCCAGCGCTTCTTCGCCGTGACCGCGCCGTAGAGGGCGAACGGCATCACCGCGATGAGGCACATCGCGAGGCGGTTGGGATCGGCGTACGGACCGCGCCAGTGCGTGCGGAACCCGTCGATGAGCGCGTCGTCGTTGCGCCACACGTCGATCGCCCCGAGCGCCGGGCCGAGCGCGGCGAGGGTCCCGACCAGCATGAAGCGCCTGAGCCGCTGCGGACCGTCCACCGCGTTCTGGACGACGACGAACACCACCGCCATCTTGGCGGCCTCGATCGTCGCGCCGATCGTGTCGGGCTGAGAGATGGTCCAGGCGAGCGACAGCGGGACGAAGGACAGGTAGGCGAGGAGCGGGATCACCCCCGGGCCGCCCATGCGGATGCGCTCGCCGGAGGTCACGCGGTGCATGAGCAGCGCGAACGCCCCGACGGCCATCGCCACGAAGGCGAGCCGGAGCTGCTCGAACCACGGCCACCAGAACTGCGGGTTCGAGTACAGCATCACGACGAACGCGAGCGTGGCGCCGTGCACGAGCAGGTGCCACCTCCGGCTCGCGCGCTCGATCCACGCCTGCCGGGCGAGGAGCGCCGAGTCGAGGGTCGCTGCGTCCGCATGAGCCGTCATGTCCACCTCTGTGGGCTAGAAGGTGCGCGTGCCCTGGGCCGCCCGGCCACCGTCCGTTCGGGGGCCGCTGAGCGGCCAGGCAGCCGTCCTCGTATGGGCCTCGCCGCTCCCGGTCGCGAGCGCACGGCTCGCCTCACGAGGCCGCGCGCTCGCGGCCGGCCGCGTGCGCCTCGTCGTCCACCGAGCCGGGCAGCGCGTCTGGGCGCTCGCCCGAGACGTGCCGCGAGAGCCCGAGGGTGTGGAAGACGCTGTCGAGGCTGCAGATGGCGAGCGCCGCGCTGTAGGAGATCGGCCCGAGCGTCGAGCTCTCCCAGAGCACCTTGCGCGACATCGCGTACGGGTCGCCGCCGCGCACGTTCTCGCGGTCCTCCGTGGTGACCCCCGTCTCGAACCCGGCCTCGGCGACCGCGCGCCGCACCGCCGGCGTGTAGTAGCCGTTCGGGTAGGCGAAGTGGAGCGGCGGCCGGCCGAGCCGCTCCGCGATCATCTCGCTGCAGCCGGCGATCTCCCGGCGGGCCTCCTGGAGCGGCAGGTTCGAGAGGACGGCGTGGTTCACGGTGTGCCCGCCCACGTCCATGCCCGCCGCGCGCAGCTCGGCGAGCTCGTCCCAGGTCATCGGGCGGGTGTCGGCGGGGAGGTCCTGCTCGGCGAGGCCGGTCCGGGCCTCCAGCGCGCCCGCGATGGCTACGAGCCGCTCGTGGGGGAGCCGCGCGATGAGCCGGTCCAGCGTCGCGGCCGGTCCGGGCTCCGCGCAGGCGGTGAGCAGCGACTGCAGCGGCCCGGGGAGCCCGGCCCGCTCGACGGGGATCCCGCGCCGCGCGAGCTCGGTGAGCGAGGCGTACAGACGATCGTGCGGGAACCGCTTGCCCGTGCCGGTGAAGCCGGTCGCGACGAAGAACGTGGCCGGGACCTTGAGCGCGGCCAGGACCGGCATCGCGACGTGGTGGTTGTCCGCGTAGCCGTCGTCGAACGTGACGACGAACGCGTCCCGCCGGCGCGTGCCGGGCGGCTCGCCGAGGATCCGGCGGGCGTCGGAGAGCGACACGATCTCGCGGGTGCGCGCGATGTCCTCGATCTGGCGCTGCAGGGTCTGGGCGGAGATGAACATCGAGGCGATCGACTCCCGGGCGCTCGCCTCGAAGTCCAGGGTGGCGCGGTGGTACGAGAGGATGACCACGCGCGTCCCGCCGGCCTGCCGCCGCTGCCACGTCCGCACCGCGCGGTGGACGCCCGCCGCGAGGAAGGTCCCCGCCGCCGCGACCTTCACCGCCCGCCTCAGGATCCACCTCGGGCTGTTGTCCGCACGCTCCGGCATCTTCCGCCCTCTCTCTTCACCCACCGCCCCGCCGCCGCGCGGCGTGGTCAAGCCACCGCCGAACCGCCAGTCAGCCGCCGCGCGCCCCCGCGAGCGCGCTCGCCTCGAGCGAGCGGCGCGCGCGCCGGAGCGCGCCCCACATCTTCTCCGGCGCGACCGACCTCGCGAGCCCGCGCGCCGCGCGGAACGCCTCCTCCGCCGCGACCGCCGTGCCGGCGCGGAGCGACGGCGCCTGCAGCCGGACGCTGCACGTCTCGCGGCGGTCCCAGGCCCAGTCCAGCTTGTAGGCCTCGGTGCCCCGCAGGAAGTCGTAGTCGGTGAGCCCGCGCGCGTAGGCGTCCGCGACCGTGCGCCCGACCAGCACGACGCCCGGGCTCCGCGCCGACCAGGCCGGGTCGTAGCCGGACTGGTAGTAGAAGAAGCGGCGGCCCACCTCGAGCCCGTAGACCGCGGCGATCGCGTCGCGGCCGACGAAGAGGCGGTACATCCGCAGCCAGCCGCGCGCGGCGAGGAGCGGAGCCACCTCGCGGTGGAACTCCTCGACCGGGCCGGGCGGGATGCCGGAGGAGCCGCCCTCGACCTCCCAGCGGAGCCGGTGCAGCCGCAGGAAGTCCTCCATCGCGGCGGCCGCGTCGCCCGCGGCGGCGATCTCGATCCGGAACCCCGGCTGCTTCTCCAGCCAGCGGACCCGCCGCACGTAGGTCTCGCGGCGGCGGATCCTGGCGAGGTGCTCCTCGAAGGTCCCGCGCACGACGAACCCCGGACAGACGAAGCCCCGCTCCACCTGCGCGCGCACGCCACGCGCCGTCATGGCCGCCCGCAGGGCGGCGACGGTCGGCGAGCCGCAGGGGAGGTCCTCGAGGTCGAGCACGTCCCACGCCGCCGCCCCCGCCGCGAGCGCGCGGGCGAACGCCTCGCGCGCCGCCCCCGCGTACTCGGGGAGCGCGAGCACGTCGAGGCCATCCGCGCCGGTGAGGCCGTTCCCGAGGAGTCCCCAGCGCCGCTCGCCCACGAGCCCCGGGCGCCCCGAGAGCACGAGCAGGCCGGCGAGGCGCGCGGCGCGGTCGCGGGCCTCCAGGAGCCAGAGCGGCCGGCGCGCGGCGAAGCAGCGGTGGAAGGTGTGGAGCCACTCCCAGGAGAGGAAAGGCGACGGCGCCTGGGCGGCGTCGAAGAGCGCGCTCCACTCCTCCTTCAGCGCGGCGAGGCGCGCCGGCTCGCGGTGCTCGACGACCGTGAGGACGCCGGCGCGCTCCGCGGCCGGCCCTGGCATCGTGGACGTCACTCGACCGCCTCCCTCACGCACCGCGCGAGATACGCCATGTCGTCGGGCTGCAGGTCCTGGTGCACCGGGAGCTCGAGCACGCGGCGCCGGAGCATCGCGACGTCCGGGAACGGCTCCTCCGGGCAGAGCGGGTGTCCGGTGCGCCAGAAGTCCACGGTCTCGATGCCGCGCGCGGCGAGCCGCGCCCCGACCGCCGCCTTGTCGTCGCAGAGGAGCGGGTAGAAGAGCGGGCTCGCGCCGGCGGGGAGCTCGGGGAAGACCGGCACCACCCGGTCGCGCAGCCGGCCGAGGAGGAGGAAGTAGTTGCGCCGGCGCGCCGCGACGATCGCGTCGGCGTCGAGGCGGCGGGCGATGAGCTCGGAGAGGGCGCTCATGCCGAGATCGACGGTCGCGGGATCGAACGTCATGGTGCCGGTGGAGACCGGGCGCACGCCGGTCGCGCCGCGCACGTACGCGTACGCCCGCCGCGCCGCGCCGCGGAACGCCTCGCCGGCGTCGCCGAGCCGGAACGCGGCGTTCTGGAGGAGCGAGCCTGCGGCGTGGGAGAGCGTCGACGCGAGCGGCGCCGCCTCGGGCTGAGGGACGTCGCCGCGCACGTCGGGGTCGTTCACGACGAGCGCCCCGCCGTTCGGCACCGGGAGCGTCTTGTAGAAGCAGAAGATCCCGAGCGCGCCGACCGAGCCGAGCGGGCGCGTCCCCTCGGCGGCGAGCAGCGACAGCGCGCAGTCCTCCACCACCGGCAGGCCGTGCCGCCTTGCGATCGCCATCACGTCGTCCATCGGCTGCGCGAAGCCGGCGTAGTGGATGACGTAGAGCGCGCGGGTGCGCGGGCCGATCTTGGCCTCGAGGTCCTCGAGGTCGAGGCGCATGCGCGCGTCCACCCGCACGAAGCGCGGGAGGACGCCGGCGGCGGCGAGCGCCCCCACCTCCACGCCGTGGTGGTACGCGGGGACGAGCACCTCGTGGCCCGGGAGCCCGAGGAGCTTCGCGCCGTGATAGACGGCGTTTCGCGCCAGGTAGAAGCGCGTCATGCGCTTCGCGCCGAACGGGAAGGCGGGCGGGCGGGAGGCTGCCAGGGGAGAGAGCATCCCCGGCCAGAGCGTCGGGAGGGCCGGGATGTAGCGCCTCCGCGCCTCTCGGGCGGTCGGCCAGGTCCGCGCCGCCATCGCTCGACTCATCGCCACCACGAGAGCGCCTCCTTCACGGCCGGGCGGACCCGGTGCTTCAACGTGTGCATGGCCCTGCCGGCGAAGGAGGGCCGGTAGACGTAGAGCCAGTCATGGGGAGCATGGGCCGGCGCCCACTCGCGCTTCCACTCCATGTCGGGGCCGAGGAAGTCGAACCGCGAGAACCCGCGCGCCTCGCACTCGGCGAGCACCTCCCGCTGGAGGAGCTGCCCCGGCGAGACCGTCCCGAGCCGCTCGTCGTACGCCGTCTTGGGCAGGTAGTAGACCCCCCGATGCACCACGCCGAGGTGCACCGCGACGGCCCGCCCGTCGAGGGTGAGCGCGCGCAGGGCGAGCGCGCCGCGCGCGGCGGCGTCCCGCGCGATGCGCGCGTAGAACTGGATGAGGGGCTGGGCGAGCGCGATGGCGGTCCCGCCCTGCCCCTTCCAGCCGCTCGCCTCGAGCGCGAAGAACTCCGCGAGCGCCACGTCGAGCCCCTCGGCGCGGTCGATGCGCGCGAGCGCGACCGCGCCCATCTCGCCGAGCCGCCTCGCGCGGCGGCGCAGGTTCGCGCGGAACTTCGAGCTCGTGCGCTCCTCGGCGCCCCCGCCGAGCTCGACGTACGGCGTGCGCAGCGACTCCCAGCGCCCCGTGAGGTGCCGGTCCGCGCGCGCGGCGGCCTCGAGCAGGACCGAGGTCGGCCCCTCGCGCGGGACGTCCCGCAGCATGAGCACGTCCCAGCGGACCCGGTCGCGCAGGTGCCCCCACAGCGCGGCGACTGCGCCCGGGGCGTCCTCGCCGAGTACCCATTCCACCCGGCAGGAGTGGTCGTTCGCGGGCGCGACGAGCCGCGTCACGCCACGCTCGCGCTCCACCAGGAGCGGAGCCATCCCGGCGGCCTGACCTGCGCGAGTGCGCGCGACGAGCACCCGCAGCGGGGCGTCGGGCGCGAAGGCGTCGAGCCAGGCGGAGATCCATTCGTGGCGGGCGAACGGGACGTCCACCGGCCCGCGCGCGAGCAGCGCGTTCCACTCGTCCCGGAGCGCGTCGAAGGCGGCCCGGCCCTGCAGCTCCTCGACGCGGTAGCGGGAGCCCGCGAGCTCGGGGGCGGGCGCGAGGAGGGTCTCGGCGCTCTGGCTCAAGGTGTCCTCGCCTCCTTCAGCGGACGCGCGCGATCGCGAGCAGCGCTCGCGCGAGCTTGCGGGGGTCGTGGCGCCCGCGCTCTCCCGCGGCGAGCAGGTCGGTGACCACCGGCACCGCGCCGGCGGCGTCGATCGCCGCGCGGTCGACCCGCACCGGTTCGGCACCCTCCCCGGAGTAGGCCGCCACCGTCTCCGCAGGGAGCGGGGGGCGCTGGGCGAGCGCCACGTCCACGACGTCGCCGAGGTGGCGCTGCACGGCGCGGACATGATCTGCGGCGTCGAGGCCGTCCGTCTCCCCGGCCTGGGTGAAGAGGTTCACGACGAGGACGCGCGTGGCCCCGGTCGTCCGGAGCGCCTCGGCGATGCCCGGCACGAGGAGCCCCGCGAGCACGCTCGAGTAGAGGCTGCCCGGCCCGAGCACGACCAGGTCCGCGGCGTGGATCGCCTCGATCGCCTCCGGGGACGCCCGCGCCGCGCCGGTGAGCCGCAGCGTCGCGACCCGGCCGTGCGCCGCCGCGATGGCGGTCTCGCCGCGCACGACGCGCCCGTCGTCGAGCTCCGCCACGAGCTCGACCGGCGTCGCCGTGGCGGGGACCACCCGGCCCCGCACGCCCAGCATCCCGGCGGCGGCGTCGACGGCCTGCCCGAAGTCGCCGAGCCGCTGCGCGAGCGCGGTGAGCACGAGGTTGCCGATGGTGTGCCCGGCGAGCTCGCCGCCCCCGTCGAACCGGTGCTGGAACACCGCCGCGAGCGGCGCGCCGGCCGCGAGCGCGACGAGGCAGTTGCGCACGTCCCCGGGCGCGGGCACGCCGTAGCGGCGCCTGAGCTCGCCGGAGCTCCCGCCGTCGTCCGCGGTCGTGACCACGGCGGTGAGATCCACCGAGCGCTCCTCGTCCTCCGGGTCGTCCTCCGCGGCGAGCCCCTCCAGGACGCGGGGCAGCCCGGTCCCGCCGCCCACCGCAGCGATGCGGATGGGCCGGGCGTCCGCCGCGCGCAGCGGCCGAGGGACGAGCTCCTCGAGCACCATCACTTCGCCCCCTTCCCGAGGAGCACCACCTTCGCGGTCGCGAGCAGGCAGACGAGGTCGAGGAACAGCGAGGCGTTCTTGATGTAGTAGAGATCGTACTCGAGCTTGCGGGCCTGCTCCTCCATCGTGGAGCCGTACCCGTACTTGAGCTGCGCCCACCCGGTGAGGCCCGGCTTCACGAGCTCGCGCAGCGTGAAGAGCGGGTAACGCACCTTCAGCTCCGAGAGGAACACCGGCCGCTCTGGCCTCGGGCCGACGAGGCTCATGTCGCCGCGGAGCACGTTCCAGAGCTGCGGCAGCTCGTCGAGCCGCGCGCGCCGCAGGTAGCGGCCCAGCGGCAGCACGCGGGGATCCTGCTCGGTCGCCCAGACCGCGCCGTACTTCTCGGCGTCGCGGCGCATCGTGCGGAACTTCCACACGCGGTACGGCGTGCCGCTGCGCCCGGTCCGCTCCTGCGAGTAGAAGACCGGGCGCCCGTCGGAGAGCCAGATCGCGATCGCCGTGGCGAGCATGATCGGCGCCGCGGCGACGAGCATCACGAGCGACACCGCGAGGTCGAGCGCGCGCTTCGCGGTGCGCGTGCCGCGCGAGACGCGGAAGCCGTCGTCGAAGATGAGCGAGCTCGGCCGGACGAGCGACAGCGGGATGCGCTGCAGCGTCGCCTCGGCGAAGCCCACGTCGTCCACCACCCGCCGGCCGCGCGTGCGGAGCGTCAGGAGGTCGTCGATGGGCAGCCCCTCCCGCCGATCCTCCATCGCGACCACGACGATCTGGACGCGCTCGCGGCGCGCGACCTCGCCCAGGGAGCCCTCCAGGATCGCGTCGGCGGGGACCGCGGCCGGCGCGAGGGAGCGCTGTGGCCGCACGAACCCGACCGCCCGGTAGAGCCCGTCCGCCTCGCGCTCCATCGCGCGAGCGAGATCGCGGGCTCGCGCGCCCGTCCCGAGGAAGACGACCCGGGTCGGCGAGCCGACGACCGCCGGCATGAGTACGCGCGCGGCGATGACGCCGAATGCTCCGCCCGCCGCGGCGAGCACGAGCGAGCGGTGCAGCATCCACCCCGGCAGGAACAGATCGAGGGCGACGTCGGCCAGGGCGATGGCGATCGCCGCCACGCCGATCGCGCGCAGGAGGCGCCGGCCGTCGGAGCGGTCGCGCACCGCCGCGTGGAGATCGTAGAGATCGCCGAGGTAGAGCGCGCCCGCGAAGAACACCGAGGCGAGGGCGGCGCGCAGCACCGCCGGGTACATCGGCGGCCCGCCCACGGCGCTCGTCGCCTGCGCGGCGACCGGACCGAGGGACGCGCCCGCGAGCAGCGCGAGCACGAGCACCGTCTCCTCGGCGAAGAAGTACGCCGCCTTGCGCGGCGAGAACCAATGGTTGAAGACCCGGACCAAGTCCCCTCCCCGTCCAACCCCGACCGCCCAATCCGGCGCGTCCGCGCGCCGGCCAGGACCCTGGCCACCGTCCCCAGGGCCACGACGCACCGTCGTGGCCGCCCCCCTTCCTCGCGCCCTCCCCCGCCGCCTCCAGCGGCGAGGGAGGGCGCTCCTCCCCTACCCCACGCGGCGCCCGGCGATCGGCGGCGCGGCCTCGCCGGGGCCGCCGTACAGCCAGCGCCCGTGCGCCACCGACTCCGGATCGACGTCGTTCAGCACCACGCCGGCGGCGCGATCGCCGAGGGACTCGAGCGCGAGCCGCACGACCTGGCGCGGCGTCGCGCCGGCGCGCACGACGAGGACGGCCGCGTCGGCCGCCCCCGCGAGCCGCTCGCCGTCCGAGAAGGCGAGCGCCGGCGGCGCGTCGAGGACGACGAGATCGTACGCGGCGCGCAGCTGCTCCACGAGCGCCGCGGTGCGCGGGTGGCGGATCGCCGTCACCGGGTCGCGCACCTCGCCCGCGCACAGCACCGACAGCATGCCGACCCGCACGACGGCCTGGGACAGCTCGGCCGTGCCGTCGAGCACCTCGGCGACCCCGGCGCGGGGCGCGAGCCCGAACAGGCTCGCCAGCGACGGCCGCCGGAGATCCGCGTCGACGAGCACCACGGCGCGGCCCTCCTGCGCGGCGATGAGCGCCAGGTTGGCCGCGGTGGTGGTGCGCCCCTCGCCGCGGCTCGCGCTCGTCACGGCGACGACGCGCATCGCGCGGCGCGCCGCGAGGCGGGCGAGGCGCTGGTAGAGCACGCGGTACTGGTCCGCCGCGGGCGAGTCCGGCGCGGCGAGCGCGACGAGCTTCTTCTCCGGCGCGGCGGCGGGGTGGGTTGCCTGAAGGGTCTCGGCAGGGATCATCGGTCCATTCCTCCGATCGATTACGCGCAAGTCAGGAAGCCCGCCCGATGCGGGGAATCGCGGCGAGCACGGGGACGCCCAGCGTCGCGGCGTCCTCGGGCCCGCGCATCGACGCGTCCAGCCACTCGGCGAGCCCCGCGGCCCCGAGCCCCAACGCGATCGCGGCGAGCACCGCGATCCACAGGAGCTTGGGCCGGTCGGGCGAGGCCGGCAGCCGCGGCGCGACCGGCGACTCCACCATCCGGAACATGGTCGGCTGGTCCGCCGCGAGGAGCTGCTCGGCCGCCGCCGCGTCCGCGCGCCGCGAGAGGCTCGAGGCGTACTTCGCGCGCAGCACCTCGTACTCCCGGGACTGGTTCGCGAGCGCCTGGCCCCAGCGCGGCGCCGCGTCGATCCGCTTCTGGTAGGTGGCCATCTCGTTGCGGAGCGAGGCGATCTGCTCCTCGTGCGCGCGCACCTCGTCGTCGATGCGCGCGAGGTGACCCTGCACGCGCTCCTTCTGGAACTTCTCGAACGCGCCGTCGCGCTGGGAGAGCGCCTCCTGGAACTCGCGCCGCGCGCGCTTCACGTCGGGATGATCCGGCCCGTAGGCCGCCTCGGCCGCGTTGAGGCGCCGCAGCGCGGCATCGAGGCCGGCCTCGGCGAGCCCGGGGCCGCTCGGGCCCTCCGGGATCGACGAGAGCACCTCTCCGCGCCGCCGCTGCGCGTCGGCGATCGCGCCGAGCCGCATCTCGATCTGGCTCTGCGCGCGCCCCACCGCGCGGGCGTTGTCCTCCACCAGCTCGGGGAGCTCCGTCGTGTGCTGCACCTTGAAGGCGAGGAGCTTCTTCTCCTGCTCGCCGAGCTGCTTGCCCATGTCGTCGACCTGGCGGTCGAGCGTCTCGCGGAGGCTCCGCGCCTGCGCCTCGAGCACCTGCCGCGTGAGCTCCCCGTAGTACTTCGGCAGGAGCTCGGCAGCCCGGGCGACCTTCTCGGCATCGCGGCCGCGCACCTCCACCACGAAGAGGAGCGCGGGCGCGCCGGCGGGGACCTCCCCCTCCAGCCGGACCTCCACGTTCCGCCGCATCTTGAGGAGCGCCTCGTCCATGTTGCCGCGGAGGTCAGGGAAGAAGTCGGTCTCCTTGATCACCCGCTCGAGCACCGGGCGGGCGAGGATTCCGTGCTTGATGGTCCGCATCCGATCCTCGAACGGCGTGCCGTTCTGGGCCGGGAAGAAGTCGAGCCCCAGCCGCCGCGGCTCTATCTGGACGACCGAGGTGGCGGAGTACTCCGAGGGGACGCCGAGCGCGAGCGCGACTCCGACGACGAGCACCGCGCCCGCGACGACGAGCGCGAGGAGCCGGCGGCGCCGCAGCGCCGCGAGGAGATCCTGCAGGGTGTAGGTCCGTTCCATTCGTCCTTCCTCTTCTCACCGTTCCGGCAGGGTCCAGCCGAGCCGGAGTCCGAACGTCGTTCGCCGCAGCGCGGCCGACGGATCGTCGATCCGCGCGAAATGTGTCGCTGCCAGCGCCAAGCGCACCCCTCCCCCGACGAGGAGTGCCGCCTCGCCGTAGGTCACGTAGCCCGTCACCGCGTCCCCGCCGCTCGGGGCGCGACCCGAGCGCCAGATGCCGCCGTCCCCGCGAAGCTCGAAGCGGCGCGCGAACCTGCGCGCGAGCCCGACCTCGACCGAGTCGACCAGGCCGGGGCTCGCGGTGTTGCCGAGGCCCAGCCCGTGCGCGAGCTGCGCGCGGCCCTCCCATTCGCGGGAGACGCCGACGAGCTCGACGCTGCCCTCTGGAACGATGACCGCGTCGCCGCTCTTCAGCCAGAGGGCCGGCCCCGCCGAGGCGTTCACCGTCAGCTGACGGCTGAGCTCGTACCGCCCGCGCGCGCGGAGCGCGTGCGCGAAGGCCCAGTCCGTCGCGCCCCGCTCGAAGCCCTGGAACATCGACGCCAGGTAGCCTGCCCCGAGCGAGAGACGCCGGTTGTACCGGTACAGCGCCTCGATGCCGGGCTGGTGCATCGCGCCGCCGGTGCGATCCTGGAACCGGACCGTCTCCTCCGTGAGCGTGCCGGCCACGTCGACGCGCTCGGTGGCGCGGAACTCCGCCCTGCCGCGACCGTGGAGGATGAGCGCGGAGTCGCGCCCCGTGCGAAACACGCCCATCTGCGCGAGCCCGACCGGGTCGAACGCATACGCACCGCGGAAGTCCGCGTGGAGCGTGAGCCGCCGCGTGGCGCGCGCGTCGAGCGCGAGCGACCCGCGGTGGTTCCAGCTTCCGCCCGGCTGCATCCGCTGGTACGTGAGGAAGTCCACGCCGTAGAGGGTGCGGAGCTCCCAGGTGTGATCGCGGAAGCGGAGCCCGACGTCGGGGGACACCCGACCGACGCGGTCGCTGCCGGATCCGTCGTAGAGCACGTTCGAGTCGTAGCCTCCCTCGAGGGTGAGGCGGGCGATGGGATCCACGACCGTGCTCGCCGCCGCCCGCGCCGCAGCGCAGAGAGCGACGGCGCAGAGCGCCGCCCTCCCGACGTGCCCCGGCGCTCCCATCGCCCACCTCTTCCTCGGCGCTCTCATGGTCGGCACCGTCCCGCTACGGCACGTAGAGGACGTCACCGCCCCGGAGCCAGAGCGCACCCTCCGCCTCCCCCTTCACGAGCTCGTCGAACGAGAGCTTCACCCGATCGGTCTTCCCGTCCGCCTTCTGCCGGAGCCAGCTCACGTCGCCCCGGGCGAACTCGGTCCGCCCCCCGGCGAGCGCGATCGCCTGCACCACCGACATCGGCCCGCGCAGCGGGAACCCGCCCGGACGAGTCACCTCGCCGAGCACGTACACGCGAGGTCCGTTGATCTCCCGGACCAGCACCGCCACCGCCGCGTCCTTCACGTACGGGCCGAGGGCCGACGCGAGGCCCTTCTGCAGCTCCGCCGGCGTCTTCCCCGCGGCGTCGACCTCACCCGCGAGCGGGAGCGAGATCTTCCCGTCCGGCCGCACGGGCACGACGCGCGTCAGCTCTGGCTCGTGCCAGACGACGACCTCGAGCACGTCCTCGCGCCCGATGCGGTACTCGCCCGCCTCGGGCCGGGGATCCGGCCGCTGCGAGGACCCCGACGACGCGCACGCCGTAGCGGCGAGGAGAATGCCGGACACCACTGCCCTCTTCGAGAACGCCATCCAATTCCTCCCGGGACTCCCCGTCCCGAAACGACTCCCTCGCATCGAGCACACCTCGTGCCACGGCGCGTCGTGCACCCCGAGCGAACCCCGCGCCGCGCGTCGCCGCTCCTCCGGCGCACGTTGTCCACGCGATCCGGCGTGCGGCCACGGGCGCGACGCGCGAGCGAGCGGCTGCCGGCGAGAGCAGGTGACGGTGCGACGCTGGGGAAGTTTTTTCCCTCGCGTGGGAACGAACGTGCCCGCGTTGCCGCGACGACGAGGCGGGATGACGTTCTTCCTGGACGCGGCAAGACGGACTGGCTGACGCCGGGATGGAGGACGCGAGAGCATGCTGAGGGCGGCGGCGTGGACGCTGGGCCTGTTCGGGGTCGGCACTTCGATCGTTCGGTTGTTTCCGGAATCGGCGTGGGTCGAGCCGATCGTGCTGCTCGCGCTCGGGTTCGCGTTCCTGTACGTGAGCGCGCGGACCGGCGGCCGCGAGCGGCGGTCGCGCGCGCTCGCTCCGAAGCAAGCTGCGGCCTGAGCTGTCGGTCGGGGGGATCGCATCGGACTCCGTGGGGGGGGGACCAGGGCGCGGGGGGGGGGCGCGGGGGGGCGGGCCGGGCGCGGTGGTACCGGAGGGGGGGAGCGGG
>NZ_JALCYY010000036.1:49736-53894 GCF_022690685.1 Anaeromyxobacter terrae
CCCCCCCCCCCCCCCCCCCCCCCCCCCCCCCCCCCGCGCGGGGGGGGCGCCCCCCCCCCCCCCCCCCCCCCGCGCCGCTTTCTCACTCGATCGTCGCAGCGTCTCGAGGGTCGACGATGCCGCAGTCCTTGATCTTGTAGAGGAGCGCCTTGTAGCTGACCTGCAGGCGCTTCGCGGCCTTCCGCTTGTTCCAGCCGGTGCGCATGAGCGCGCGCAGGATCGCCTCGCGCTCCGCGATACGGGCGGCGCGCCGCGCGACGTCCTTGAGCGGGGCGTCCTCCGGGAGCGCAGGGGCTTCGCCGGGACGATGGACCCCATTGACCGCGCCCGTCGGCGGCGCCTGCGACCCGGCGTTCGCGAGCGCGGGCGGCGTCCCGCCGAGCTCGCCGAGGACCATGGCGGGATCCCGCAGCACGACGAGCCTCCGCACGAGGTTCTCGAGCTCGCGGACGTTCCCCGGCCAGTCGTAGGCGTGGAAGCGCTCCATCACCTCGGCCGGGATCTCCTCGAGGCCGCCGCGGTAGCGCGCCCGGTACTTCTCGACGAAGTGCCTCACGAGCGGGCCGATCTCCTCGCGCCGCTCGCGGAGCGGCGGGACCCGGATCGTGACGACGTTCAGGCGATAGAAGAGATCCTCCCGGAAGGTGCCCTGCCGGATGGCCGCCTCGAGGTTGCGGTTGGTCGCCACCACGACGCGGGCGTCCACGCGCACCGGGCGCTTGCCGCCTACCCGGTAGAACTCCTCGTCCTGGAGGACCTGCAGGAGCTTCGCCTGGAGCCGGGGGTCCATCTCGCCGATCTCGTCGAGGAAGATCGTCCCGCGATGCGCCAGCTCGAACTTGCCGGGCTTCTCCGCGTGCGCCCCCGTGAACGCCCCCTTCTCGTGCCCGAAGAGCTCGCTCTCGAGGAGCTCTCCCGGAAGGGCCGCGCAGTTGATCTTCACGAAGGGGCGACCCGCCCGGTGGCTGGTCGCGTGGATCCGGCGCGCGATGACGTCCTTGCCCACGCCGCTCTCGCCGATGAGCAGCACCGGGACGTCGGTGTCGGCGATCCGGTTCACGAGCGACCAGACGCGCTCCATGGGTCCGGAGAGCGGGGTGGTGGGCAAGAGGTCGCCGTCGCCCGGCTCTGCCGTGACAGCGGCGGCGGCGCGCGCCTCGGCGACATCGGGAGGGCGCCTCCCGGGACCGTCGAGGGCGCGGCGCAGGACGAGGTTCAGCTCCGAGACGTCGAACGGCTTCGGGAGGTAGTCGGTCGCGCCGAGCTTCATCGCCCGGACGACGTCCTCGGCCTGGGAGAGCGCGGACATGACGATCACCGGGACGCGCGGGTCCCGCTCGCGGATGCGCCGCAGGACCTCGAACCCGTCGGGCTCCGGGATCACCAGATCGAGCAGCACGGCGTGGGGCCGGGAGTTCGCGATCGCAGCGAGCGCCTCGACGCCGTCGCGCAGGGGACGCACGCGATATCCCGCGGTCGCGAGGAATTCGCAGAGCGCCTCGCGGGCGTCGTCGTCGTCCTCGATGACGAGTACGGTGCAGTCGTTGTCCATCGTCGTTCCGTCGGCGGGGAGGTCCGTGCCGCCGGTGTGAAAATGGAACGACCAGGTGTTCCCGGCACCGGCCCTAACGCGGCGGCTGACGGGCGAGCGAGCGCTTCGCTTCGCTTTCGCGCCGAGGCATTCCATGACATACCCCGGGCCGTGCGGATGTCCCGATCCCGCCTCCTCCTCCGGGCGATCCTCCTCGCGACGGGAGGCGCGTTCATGCTCTGGAAGGCGTACGACTCCGCCCGTGGTGCGCGAGCGCTCCAGGGTGGCGAGGCGCTGCTCCTCCAGCGCATCGCGCTCATCGAGGCGCTCGTCGGCGTGCTCGCCCTCGGCGCCGCCTTCGTCGCCGCCGCCGCGTTGCGATCGCGCCGCCGCAAGCGCACGCTCACCCTGGGCGACGCGGATCGCCGGCCCTGACGCGGCGGGCGCCGTCCGGAACCGATCCTCGATGCGACGCTCCTCGCTCCTCGTCCTCCTCGCGGCGCCCCTCCTCGGCGGCTGCGCCTCGGGCCCACGCACCGTGGCCGGGCCGTCGCCGGGCCGTTCACGCGCGGAGGCGGCGGCGTCGTCCGGCGTGGCGCGGGTCTCCGGCGCGGAGGCCCGGCGGCTCGTCGCCGACGGCGCGCTCCTCGTGGACGTGCGCGACCCCGAGGACTTCGCCTTCGACGGGATCGACGGCGCCGTGAACGTCCCGGCCGCGGAGGTGAGCGCGCGGCTCGCGGAGCTCGGCCCTCCGGGTCTCCCGGTGATCGTGTACTGCGAGACCGGTAGGAGGAGCGCCGCGGTCGCTCGCGAGCTCGTCCAGCTCGGCTACGCGCGCGTCTACGATCTCGGCCCGCGCGCCGCCTGGTGATCGATGCCGGAGGCCCCCCCGCGCGGGAGGGACTCGCGGCGCTCGGATCAGTAGAGCCGAGCGATCTCGGCGCCCGAGTAGTAGGCGCCCAGGATCTCCCGGTACCCCTGCCCGGCCTGGGCGCGCCCCACGGCCCCCCACTGGCACATGCCCGCGCCGTGGCCCCAGCCGCCGCCGCGCAGGAGGGCGCCATCGCCGGCGGGCTCCACCACGAACATCGCCGAGGGCAGATCGCCGAGGAGGCGCCGGATGCGGAGCTCACCGACGACCTCGGCGCGGCCGCCCTCACCCTCGACCGCGAGGACGCGGGCGCGCCCCGACACGCCGCGCGCGCCGACCGCGAGCGCGCGCACGTGACCGACCCCGAGCGGCGCGGCCGCCGCATCGAGCTCCGCGCCGGTGAGGCGACGCTCCCATCGAAAGCGGGTGGCGGCCGGCGTGGAGGGGCGGCGGCACCAGGCGTCGCCCGGCTCGGCGAGGAACGCGCGGAGCCGGGCCTCGTCCGCGAGGCCGCCCTGCCATCTCGCCGCCTGGGGCGCGGGGAGATCGGGCCGTCCGCGCAGGCTCGCGCTCGCGGCATCGCCCCAGACGAGATCGTTGTCCTCTCCGTGGCCGCCGCAGGTCGCGGAGTACACGGCGTCGACGAGCGCCCGGTCCGTCGCGCCGAAGAGCATCTCCCCGCGCGTCGAGCGCACCGCCTCGTCCGTGCGCGCGGTCCGCGCACCGTCGCCGCGGTACGCCTGGCAGTGGACCTCGGCGCACAGCATGAAGGGATCGGCGGCGTGGCGCGCGCCGAGCTGGGCGAGCACGTTCGACCGGGCCGTGACGGCCTGGGCCTTGAGCGCCTCGAGCGGCGAGGACGCCGGCATCTCGCTCGGGACGAGCCCGCGGAGGAGCTCCTCGAGCGGCACGCCGTGGATCGCGGTGAGCGCGCCGTGCGCGTCGAGCGTGACGAGCAGGCGCCCGCCGTAGGCCCGATCCTCGCGCGCACGGCCGCGCGCGCCGCGGTCATGCTCGACGTCCTCGACGAGGAAGCCCGCGTCGCCGGCGACGTCCAGCCACAGGGCGCCGTCCGCCTCGCCGAGGGGCGCGCCGCCCTCGCCGCGGAGCTCGAGCGTCCCGTGCGGCCGGCCTACCACGTCCGCGTGCAGCGCCGCCTGTACTCCGAACCGCGCGCGCAGCGCAGCGATCGTCGCCCGCGCCGCCTCGAGCGAGCCGTCTCCCTCGGCCAGGAGGAGCTCTCGCCGCGTGTCCACCACCCGGCCGCCGATGCCGTAGACCGCGCCGGTCACGCGGGAGCGCACCGCCACGCCGCGCGCCACCCAGGTGCGGCGCGCCTCATCGAGCGCGGCGCGCGCCGCGGGCGGCTCCTCCGCGAGCAGTGCGTGGTGCACCACGACCGCCGGGGAAGCACCGCGAGCGCGCACCGTGAGCCGGGCAGCGGCGGGGACCTCCACGACGGCGCCGCCACGCAGCGTGATCCGGCCGGGAGCGCGCGCGCGAAAGGCGACCTCCCGCTGCCCCTCCATCAGGCGGATCGTGACGAGCGGCTCTCCGTCCCGCATGAAGCCGAGGCGGTGCGCCCAGAGGAGCTCGAGGGGGTCGGCGAGGTCGGCGGCGGGAGGAGGCGCGAGGGGGGCAGGGGTCGGGGTCGGGGTCGAGGTCGAGGTCGAGGTCGGGGTCGAGGTCGGGGTCGGGGTCGGGGTCGGGGTCGGGGTCGGGGTCGAGGTCGAGGTCGCGGTCGAGGTCGAGGTCG
>NZ_JALCYY010000037.1 GCF_022690685.1 Anaeromyxobacter terrae
GGGTCGGCTGGCTGGCGGCAGGGGGCGGCGGGGTCGTCGGGCCGGGCGCCGGCGCGGGGGCGCCGGGGCCGGCGGGTGGGGCGGCCGCGGGCGGGCGCTGCGGCGCCGGGATCTCCGGTGCTCCCGCGGACGGCGTCACGGTGAGGACGACGCGCGCGTCCTTGCGGAGGAAGCGACGGGTGGCGGCGGAGACGTCCGCGGCGGTGAGGGCGCGGAAGCGGGCGAGGTCCTTCGCGAGGTAGCCCGGATCCCCGGCGCGCAGGTAGTAGTCGGCGAGCGTCGCGGCGCGGCCGCCGAAGCCGCCCACCGGCTCGAGCGAGAAGATCGCGCCCGACTCGATGACGTTCTTCGCGCGCTGCAGCTCCTCCGCGGTCGGCGGCTCCGCGGCGAGCCGCGCGACCTCCTCGTCGATCTCCTTCTCGAGCCGCTCGAGCGGGACCCCCGGCTTCGGCGTCGCGACGACGAGGAAGATGCCCGCGAGCGCCTGCGGCGACTGGCCCGCGGAGACGCTCTGCGCGATCCGCTCGTCCATCACGAGCCGCTTCACGAGCCGCGCGCTCTTCCCCTCCGAGAGCACCTGCCCGGCGACGCTGAGCGCCGCGTCGCCGTCGGCGAAGACCTTCGGCGTCTGCCACGCCATGTAGAGGCGGGGGAGCTGCACCCGGTCCTGCATGGTCACGCGCTTCTCTGCCGTGAGGGGCGCCGGCGCGGGCGCGGCCGCCGCCGGCTTCTGCTTGCCGGGGATCCCCCCGAACCACTTCTGGACGAGCGCGCGCGTCTTCCCCGGGTCGATGTCGCCGGCGATGGCGAGCACCGCGTTCTCCGGGCCGTACCAGCGCTGGAAGAACTCCTTCACGTCCCCGAGCGTCGCCGCCTCGAGGTCCTCGTGGGAGCCGATCGGCATCCAGTGGTAGGGGAACTCCGGGCTGAAGAGGTTCGAGAGGATCTTCTCGTAGGCCAGCCCGTACGGCTGCATCTCGTAGTTCTCGCGCCGCTCGTTGCGCACCACGTCGCGCTGGTTGTCGAGCTTGTCCTGCGTGAGCGTGGGCAGGAGGAACCCCATGCGGTCCGCCTCGACGAACAGCATCTGCTCGAGCGCGCTCGTGGGGACCTGCTCCCAGTACTGCGTCGTGTCCTGCGAGGTGGACCCGTTGCCGCTCCCGCCCGCCGCGTCGAGGAGGCGGTCCGCCTCGCCCTTCGGCAGGTGCTCCGTCCCCTGGAACATGAGGTGCTCGAAGAGGTGGGCGAACCCGGTGCGCCCCTCCTTCTCGTTCTTCGAGCCGACGTCGTACTGGACGTGGACGCCGACGATCGGCGTCGTGTGATCCTCGTGGAGGATCACGGTGAGGCCGTTCTCGAGCCGGAAGAGCGTGTAGGGGATCTCGGGCGCGCTCGCCGCCGGGCTCGCCGCGGCGGGAGCCTGCGCGCGGGGGACGGCGGGGAGGAGCGCGACGGCGAGCGCGGTCGCGACGATTCTCGGCGTCATGGCGCCGCGTTATAAGCTCCGCCCCCTCCGCCGTCACGTTCCGCAGCGGGCGCCCTCCTTTCCGCCGGCCCGCCGTGCGAGATTTCCCCCGCCGCGCAGCGCGCCGTCCCGACCTCGACCCCGACTCCAACGCCCCGCCCTGCGCCCACCAGCCCCGATGGTCCGACGCTCGCTCGCGCTCCTCTCGGCCACGCTCGCCCTGCCCGCGCTCGCCGCCGCCCCGGGCGAGCCGCTCACTGCCGCGCGCCGCAGCGGCGAGATCATCCTCGACGGACGGCTCGAGGATCCGGCCTGGGATCTCGCCCCCCTCTACGACGGCTTCGTCCAGAGCTTCCCCGCCGAGGGCGCGGAGCCGTCGGAGCGCACCGAGGTGCGCGTCCTCTTCGACGATCGCGCGCTGTACGTCGGGATCGTCGCGCACGACCGCAGCCCGGGCGAGGTGCGCCGGCCGCTCGGGCGCCGCGATCGCGCGCCCTACTCCGACGCGGTGACGGTGGTCATCGACTCGATGCACGACCACCGCGCCGCCTACGTCTTCGAGATCAACGCGGCCGGGGTGCAGACCGACGCGCTCCTCTTCGAGGACGACTCCTCGACGAACGACTGGGACGCGGTGTGGGACGGCGCGACGGCAGCACTCCCCGACGGCTGGGGCGCCGAGCTGCGCATCCCGCTCGCCGCGCTGCGCTTCTCGAACGCCCCGGTCCAGACCTGGGGGTTCGGGGTGAAGCGCGTCATCGCGCGGCGCCATGAGCAGGTCCTCTCCGTGCTCATCCCGCGCGGCACGCGCGGGCAGGTCGCACGGCTCGGCAGCCTCGTGGGGCTCGAGGGGCTCGTGCCGGTGCAGGAGCTCGAGGTCGCCCCCTACACCGCGGCGCGGCTCGCCTTCCGGCCGCGCGTCTCCGACGCGCCGAGCCCGCGCGACGCCGATCCGGTGGGCGACGTGGGGCTCGACGTGCGCGCGTCGCTCGGCCGCGCCCTCGCGCTCCAGGGCACGCTCAACCCGGACTTCGGGCAGGTCGAGGCGGACGAGATCATCCAGAACCTCTCCACCTTCGAGATCTTCTTCCCGGAGAAGCGCCCCTTCTTCACGCAGGGGATGGATCTCTTCCAGCCGGCCGCGATCCCCGGGCGCCGCTCCCCGCAGCAGCTCTTCTACTCGCGGCGCATCGGCCTCGACGCGCCCATCCTCGGCGCCGCCAAGCTCACCGGGAAGCCCAGCGACAGGCTGCAGGTCGGCCTCGTCGACGCGCTCGTCACCGGCGCGGGCGCGGGCCTTCCGGAGGCGACGCCCGACCGCTCCTTCCGCTTCGAGGCGGCGCAGCCCCTCCACTTCGGCCCGCGCTCCTCGCTCCCGGAGCTCGCGCCGGCGCCGCGGAACTTCCTCGCCGGCGTCGCGCGCTACCAGCCTGCCCCCTCGCGCAGCTTCGGCGCGACCTTCACCTCGGCCCTGCCCCTCGGCCCGGCCTGCTCCATCACCGACGCCGAGAAGGACGACGAGGCGGAGGACCCGCGCGAGCGCCGCCCCGCGCGCTGCGACGTGCTCGGCGGCAACGCCGCCGCGCTCGACTGGAACGTCCGCTCGGCGGATGGCGAGTGGTTCCTCGTCGGCCAGGCCACCGGGTCGCAGGCCCTCGGCGGCGCCCCGTCGCGCCTGGCTCCCGGCGCGCCCGTCGCGCCCCGGTCGCGCACGCTCGCGGACGGGACGGTGCTCCAGGTGGGCGACCCCGGCTACGGCGCCCACGCGGCGCTCGGCCGCGCAGGCGGGGAGCCGTGGCGCTTCGAGGCCCACTGGGAGTACGAGTCCCCGAAGCTCGACGTCAACGCGCTCGGCTACCAGCGGACGCAGAACGAGCAGCTCGGCCGCGCGCTCGTGCGCTACGTCCGGCCCACCGGCGGCGGCCCGTTCCACTCCTACGCGCTCGTCACCGGCGTGGAGGGACATCGCACCACCGACGGGCGCGGCCTCGCGCGAACGAAGCAGTTCTGGATCGGGGGAGAGGCCCAGCTCCGCACGTACCAGTGGCTGGGCTGCACGGCCGTCGTGGAGGGCGCCTCCTGGGACGTGCGCGAGATCTCCGAGACGGGCGTCGCGCTCGAGCGGCCAGGGTTCACGTACGGTGAGTGCTACGTCGCGCTCGACCCCTCGAGGCCGGTCTCGCTCCAGCTCGACGCCGGTGCCGGCCGCACGGCGGCGGCGGGTCCGCTCGCGGCCGTCGGCTACTGGGGGACGAAGGGCCAGCTCGTGGTGCGGCCGCACGCGCGGCTCGAGAGCCGCCTCGACGTGGACTACGAGGCGTCGCGCTGGGGGGCGCGCTACGTCGACGAGCCCACCGCCGGCGTCTACCGGTTCGCCGGTCTCGACGCCCCCTCGCTGTCCGTCACGCTGCGCCAGCAGGTCGTCGTCACCCCCCGCCTCACGCTCCAGGGGTACGCGCAGCTCTTCACGTCCTTCGGCGAGTTCCGCGGGTTCCGCCAGGCCTCGGCGCGCGACCGGAAGGTGACGCTCGCCTCGCTCTCGCCCGCCGACGCGCCGCCGCCGAGCGAGAACGACTTCCGCGAGGGCGCGCTCAACCTGAACGCCGTGCTGCGCTGGGAGTACCGGCTCGGCTCGACCCTCTACCTCGTCTACACCCGCGCCCAGCGCGAGCTCGACTGGGACGGCGCGGGGGCACTGCCCGCCACGCTCCGGCCGCACGCGCTCGGCTCGGGCCCGGCGACCGACACCCTCCTCGTGAAGTGGACGTACTACTGGACGCGCTGACCGATCGGGCGCCGGCAGGCGAGCCATCGTACGCCCCCCAGGGTTGCGCCCGCCCGCTGCGGGGGTATGCTCGCTCCCGCATGACGCCCCCTTCGCAGCCCCCGCTCAGGATCCTCCTCGCAGAGGACGACGCGGCGCTCGCGAAGCTGTACGGCAGCTATGCGACCGACCGGGGGCACGCCGTCTCGTTCGCGCGCGACGGCGTCGAGACCCTGGCCGCGGCCCTGGCGCAGCTGCCGGATGTCATCCTGCTCGACGTCGCCATGCCGACGCTCGACGGCCGCGACGTCCTCCGGCAGCTCAAGGCGGACCCTCGCACCGCGGCCATCCCGGTGCTCGTCGTCTCCGCGCTCGGGGGCGACCAGCACATGCGCGACCTGCTCGTGGAGCTCGGCGCCTCCGACGTGATGGAGAAGCCGGTCGATCTCCAGATCGCCTTCAACAAGGCCGAGCGGATGGTGCGCGGGTAGAGGCGGAGCGCCGAGGCGGGTCGCTTTCAGCGGTCCGGCTCGATCCGCATCGCCTTCGGGATCACCACGATCCCGCTCTCGGTGACGTGGAAGCGCTTGCGGTCCTGCTCGGGGTCGTAGCCGATGGTGGTGTTCGCCGGGATCTCGACGTGCTTGTCGACGATGGCGCGGCGGATCCGGCAGTGGCGCCCGATGTTCACGTTCTCGAAGAGGATCGAGTCCTCGACCGTGGAGTAGCTGTTGATCCGCACCTTGGGCGAGAGGATGCAGTGGTGGGCGTGGCCGCCCGAGATGATGCAGCCCTCCGACACGAGCGAGTCGGTGGCGTGGCCGACGCGGCCCTCCTGCTCGTTGTTGAAGACGAACTTCACGGGCGGGAAGTTGTGCTGCGCGGTGAAGATGGGCCAGCGGTCGTTGTAGAGCGAGAAGGACGGGTCCACGTCCACGAGGTCCATGTTGGCCTGGTAGTAGGCGTCGAGGCTGCCGACGTCGCGCCAGTAGCCGCGCTCCTTCTCGCCCTGCCCCGGCACCACGTTCTTCCCGAAGTCGTAGACGAAGACGCGCTTCCCCTCGTACATCGCGGCGACGATGGACTTGCCGAAGTCGTGCGCGCTCTTGGGATCGCCGGCGTCGCGGACGATCTCCTGCACGAGCGCGTCGGTGGTGAAGAGGTAGTTCCCCATCGACGCGAGCGCGCGGGTGGGATCCCCCGGCATCGTCTTCACGTCGCTCTTCGGCTTCTCGACCCAGCCGATCATCCGCCCGTCGGCGTCCACCTCGATGATCCCGAACTCGCTCGCCTCGTGGACCGGCACCGGGATCGCGGCGACGGTGAGGTCCGCGCGCTTCTCCTCGTGGAACTGCAGCATCTGCCGGACGTCCATCCGGTAGATGTTGTCGGCGCCGAAGATGAAGGTGTACTCGGGCTCCTCGTCGGTGATGATGTTGAGGTTCTGGTAGATCGCGTCGGCAGAGCCCTCGAACCACTTCGGGCCGACGCGCATCTGCGCCGGGACGATCTCCACGTACTGGTCGAGCAGCGCCGTGAGCCGCCAGCCGCGCTGGATGTGGGCGTTCAGGGACTCGGACTTGTACTGCACGAGCACCTTCATCTTGAGGACACCCGAGTTGGCGAAGTTCGACAGGACGAAGTCGATGATCCGGTAGCGACCGCCGAAGGGGACGGCGGGCTTGGCCCGCTCCCGCGTGAGCGGGTCGAGCCGGCGGCCCTCGCCGCCGGCGAGGATCATCGCGAGAAGCTTCGCCATCGGGTCACTCCGCGTGGAGGCTCTTCGAACCCTTCGAGGCTACGCACCCGCGCGAGGCGGGGCAAGGAAGCGGCCGCGCAGCGCGCGGGATGATTCTCGCTCTACCGCGAGGCCAGGCGCGCGAGCGAGGACGCGGACGCGGTCGCCCCGTCAGGGACAGTGAATCGAATTCCTGGACCGAGCCGGTCGGACGAGACGGGAGGAGGCGCGCCATCAAGCGAGCCGCAGGAGCGGCCCGTGGTCCGCCTCGTGCGCGAGGAGCCAGCGCTTCACGTCGAGGCCTCCGGCGTAGCCTCCGAGCCGCCCGCCCGTCTGCACCACCCGATGGCAGGGCACGAGCAAGGCCACCGGGTTCTCGTGGTTCGCGCCGCCCACCGCGCGCGCCGCGCCGGGCCGGCCGAGGCGGGCCGCGAGCTCGCCGTAGCTCCGGGTCTCGCCCCAGGGGATCTCGAGCAGCGCGTCCCACACCGCCCGCTGGAACGGCGTCCCGCGGAGATCCAGGGCGGGCAGCGCCGGCGGGCGGCCCGCGAAGTACGCGTCGAGCGCGGCGCCCGCAGCGTCGAGGTGCCCGCGCGCGCACACGGAGGGCCCCGGCCGCGAGCCGCCGCGGTCGCCGAAGGTCACGCCGAACACGCCCGCGTCGGTCGCCTCCACGGTGAGGACGCCGATGGGGGAGCGGTAGCGGAGGCGCGCGGTCACATCCCGGACTCTAGCGCACCGCGGCCGCGGCGGTCACCGCGGCCCCGGCCTCCTCCGCCGCGCGGCCGCCCGCCGCCGGCGCGGCGAAGCGCGCGAGCACCGCCGCGATCTCGGCGTTCACGTCGCGGAGCAGCTCCGCCTTCTCCCGGAACGGCAGGAACGCGCTCTTGAACCCCTGCACGAGGAGCGTGCAGAGGTCCTCGAGCGTGAAGCCCATCCGCTCGTGCGCGAGGCGCAGCTCCTTCGTGAGGCTCGTGTCGGTGATGAGCCGGTTGTCGGTGTTGAGGGTCACCCGGAGCCCGAAGTCGAAGTAGAACTTGAGCGGGTGGCTCTCGTAGTCCGCGACCGAGCGCGTCTGCACGTTCGACGACGGGCACATCTCGAGCGGGATGCGGTGGTCGTTCAGGTAGTTGAGGAGGTCCCCGTTCTCGCGCAGCCGCACGCCGTGGCCGATGCGGTGGGCCCCGCAGGTGTGGACCGCCTGGGCGATCGACTCGGGGCCGAACGCCTCGCCCGCGTGGATCGTCACGTTCACGTTGTTGTCGAGGATGAGCTGCACCGCCTCGCGATGGCGCCGGGCCGGGTGCCCCTCCTCCGCGCCGGCGAGGTCGAACCCGACCACCCCCTTGCCCTTGTAGGCGACGGCGAGCTCGGCGAGCCGCACCGAGGTCTGCGGGTCGATGTGGCGGATCCCGCAGATGATCACGTTCGAGCGGATGCCGGTCTCGCGGTTGGCCGCGCGCAGGCCGTCGAGCACCGCGTCCACGATCGCGGTGGGCTTCAGCCCCTGCCTCGTGTGGAGGACCGGCGAGTAGCGCACCTCGAGGTAGCGCACGTTCTCCGCGGCGCAGTCGAGCGCGAGCTCGTGGGCCACGCGCCGCAGCGCGTCCTCGGTCTGGAGCACCGAGAGCGTCACGTCGAAGGCGGTGAGGTACTCCTCGAGCGACTCGCACTGCGCGCCCATCCGCACCGCGCGGGCGAGCCCCTCGGGCGTGTCCGCCGGGAGGCGCACGCCCTGCGCCTCCCCGAGCTCGAGCAGGGTGCCGAGGCGCAGCGAGCCGTCGAGGTGGCAGTGCAGGTCGGTCTTCGGCAGCGCCCGGAGCAGCTCGTCGGTCACGGGAATCGCCGCGGGGCCGGTGTTCGCGGTCATCACCCAAGCTTAAGCCCGGCGGGGGCTCGACGGCGACGACCTGCCCGGTCGCCTGCCGCCCCGAGGTGTGGCGATCCCCGCCCGGCGGCTCCCGGATCTGCGCCCCTGGATCGCACGTTCTACGGGTGAAAAGGCAAGCCCCCCTGCTCGTGGCGTTCGTCCTCGCGCTCGGTTGCACCGGGGCCGTCGAGAAGCCCGGCCCCACGCCTCCCCCCGAGGAGCCGCCTCCCTACCAGGAGCTCCCCCCTTCCGGACCGTCCTGGCCCGCGGCCGGCGCGCCGGGCGAGCTCCCCTCGCCCGAGCTCCGCATCCGCCGCCTCGACGTCACGCTCGCGGCCGAGGACCTCGCCCTGCTGGAGGCGAACCCGTACTGGGACGTCATGTACCCGGCGACCGTGAAGCTCGACGGCCGGATGGCGATGGGGCTCGTGCGCTACCGCGGCGCCTCCGCCCGCACGCGCCCGCAGAAGAGCTGGCGGATCGACCTCGACGGCGGCTACGCGCTCGAGGGGCGGGATCGCTTCGCGCTGCTCGCGGAGTACGACGACGCGGCGAAGCTCGTCGAGCGGCTCGCCGTGGACCTCTACCGCGCCCTCGGCCTGCCGGTCCCGTACGCCCGCTTCGTGAAGCTGTACGTGAACGGCGTCTACCGCGGCGTGTTCCTCGACATGGAGCGCGTCGGGGGCGAGTACCTCGTCCACCACGGCCACGAGCCGGACGCCTCCATCTACCGCTGCGGCGACCGAAACTGCGAGATGAAGCAGCTGCCGCGTGCCGAGCTGTCGTACCAGAACGACTTCACGAAGACCCGCAACGAGACGGTGCCCTGGGACGACCTCGACCGCTTCCTCGAGGTCATCAGCCGGACGGACGACGCCGACCTCGAGCGCAGGCTCGGCGAGGTGATGGACCTCGACGCGTACCTCGGGAATCTCGCCGCGAACGAGCTCATCGCGAACACCGTCCTCGAGGACGCGCGCGCGTACTGGGTGCACGAGCTGCACGGCGACCTGTGGACCTACGTGCCGTGGGACCTCAACAACGCGCAGCCCTACTGGTCCCGCGACCTCCCTGCCAGCTCGCCCCTCGGCGGCGTCTGGCGCGAGCCGCAGATCTTCTCGATCTACGACGACGCCGTGAGGCGGATCTACGACGTGCGCGTGAACGAGCGCGTGGGCCAGAGGCCGACCTGGAGCGTGCTCGCGACGCGCATCTGGGATCACCCCGCCCTGCGCGCGCGCCTGCTCGCCAAGCTCGACTCCGCCCTCCAGGGCGTCTTCACGCCGGAGCGCGTCGGCCCGTACCTCGAGGCGCTCTGGGCGGTCGTCGGCCCGGAGATCGTCCAGGATCCGTTCGTGGACGCGACGTGCGCGGAGACCGAGCCCGCCCGGCTCGTGAGGTTCGTCCACGATCGCCGGGAGATCCTCCTCCAGCGCCTGCCGGCGCTGCGCGCGCACGGCTCGGGTCCGCTCGTCGTGAACGAGATCGGGATCCCCGGCGACGCCGAGGCGGGGTACGTCGAGCTCTACAACCGCGGCAGCACGGACCTCGACCTCTCGGGCGCGCAGGTCACGGACGATCTGCGCGTCCCCGCGAAGTATGCGCTGCCGGCGGGGACGGTCCTGCCCGCGCACGGCCACCTCGTGCTCGTCGCGGACGGGACGCCCTGGGCGCCTCCGGGTCCCGCCGCGGAGCCGCCGCACCTGCCCTTCGTCCTCTCCACGTCGGGCGGCGAGCTCGGCGTGTTCCCCCCGGCCGCCGTGCACGCTCCGTACGACCTCGTCTACTTCGGCCCGCGCGCGAGCGGCAGCGCCTATGGCCGGACGAGCGACGGCACCGAGACGTTCGGAGACGTCGCGCGCACGCCGGGAACCGCCAACTAGCCGGGCGAGAGGAAGCGGGCGAGGACGCGCTTCTGGCCCACCTCGTCGAAGACGACGGTCACCTTCGCGCCCGCGCCCGCCCCCTCGCAGGCGAGCACCGTCCCCTCGCCCAGCGAGGCGTGCGCGACGCGCGTTCCGGGCGCGAGCGCGCCCCCGGCCTCCGCCCGCTGGTCGAAGGAGTAGTCGACGACCGGCCCCTGGTGAAGCGGCGCCGCGCGGCGAGGCGGCGGCGTCTCGCGGGGGCCGTCGTCCTCGAGCTCGATGTGCGGCTCGCCCGGGAGCGAGCCCGGCGGGCGGCGGATGATCGGACCGCGCGCGGCGGGCGCGGCGGACGGCGCGAGCCTGGGCGCGAGCCCGAACAGCTCAGGCGGCAGGTCCGCGAGGAAGCGCGACGGCTCCATCGACCGGTAGGAGGGGCCGCCCTCGCCGTAGCCGATGCGGCGGCGCGCGAGCGAGAGGGTGAGCCGCTTCTTCGCCCGCGTCATGCCCACGTAGCAGAGCCGCCGCTCCTCGTCCTCCGCTGCCTCGCGCTCGGCCGGGCCCGCGTCGGACCAGGGACGCTCGTAGGGGAGCGTGCCGTCCTCGAGGCCGGCGAGGAACACCGCCTCGAACTCGAGCCCCTTCGCGGCGTGCAGCGTCATGAGCGAGACGCGCCCCTCCGGCGTCTCGGCGTCCGCCTCGCCGAGGAGCGCGATCTGCTCGAGGAAGCGCGCGAGCGGCGGGGGCCGCACCTCGTCCGGATCGCGGGGCGGCGGCTCGCCGATGAGCGACTCGTCGAACTCGCGCGCGGCGGCGACGAGCTCGACGAGGTTCTCGGCCCGCTCGACCGCCTCGTCGGTGTGCTCCTCCTCGAGACGCGCGAGGAGCCCGGAGCGCTTCAGCGCCTCCTGCACGGCGATCCCGGCGTCGAGCGCGGGGACGTCCGCGACGAGGCCCTCGACGAGCGCGTGGAACTCGGCGAGGGCGCGGCGGGCGGCGGGCTTGAGCTCCAGGACCGCCTCGCGGTCGGCGATGGCGTCGAAGAGCGAGATCCCGCGCGCCTGGGCGTGAGCGCGGAGCCGCTCGACGGTCTTCTCGCCGATGCCCCGCGGCGGACGGTTCACCACCCGCTCGAGGTCGAGGTCGCTCCGGGGCGAGAGGGCGAGGCGCAGGTAGGCGGCCGCGTCCCGCACCTCGGCGCGCTCGTAGAAGCTCGTGCCGCGGACGATCACGTACGGCACGCGCGCCGCGCGCAGGGCCGCCTCGATCGGGCGCGACTGCGCGTTCGTGCGGTAGAGGACGGCGATCTCCTCGCCGGCCGTGCCGCGGGCGCGCTCCGTCTGCACCGCGCGCGCGATGCGCTCCGCCTCGTCGTGCTCGTCCTGCCCGACGACGAGGGCGAGCGGCTCGCCCGCGCCGCTCTCGGTCCAGAGCCGCTTGTCGCGCCGCCGCCGCGCCTTCGAGATCACCGCGTGCGCGGCGTCGAGGACCGTGCGCGTGGAGCGGTAGTTCTGCTCGAGCTTCACGACGCGCGCGCCGGGGAAGCCCTGGTCGAACTCGAGGATGTTCGTCACGTCCGCGCCGCGCCAGCGGTAGATCGCCTGGTCGTCGTCGCCCACCACGCACACGTTCCGCTTCTCGTTCGTGAGGAGCTTCAGGAGCCGGTACTGGGCGGCGTTCGTGTCCTGGAACTCGTCCACGAGCAGGTGGCGGAAGCGGCCCGACCAGGCGCGCCGCACCGCCGCGTCCTCCTCCAGGAGCCGCACCGGGCGGAGGAGCAGGTCGCCGAAGTCCACCGCCCCGGCGCGCGCGAGCGCTGCCTCGAAGCGGCCGTAGACCTCGCGCGCGAGCTGTCCCTCGACGTCGTACTCGCCGACGACGGCCTCGTCCGGACGCAGCGCCGCGTTCTTCCAGCGGTCGATGCGCGAGAGCGCCTGGCGCGCGGTGAGCGGCTCGCCGTCCTCGACGCGCAGCTCCTGGAAGATCCGCTTCACGAGCCGGATCTGGTCGTCGTCGTCGTAGATCGCGAAGGACGGCGGCAGCCCGGCGCGCGCCGCCTCGCGCCGGAGGAAGCGGGCCCCGAAGGCGTGGAAGGTCTGCACCCACAGCTCGTTCGCCTGGACGCCGAGCAGGCGCTCGAGCCGCTCCCGCATCTCGCCCGCCGCCTTGTTCGTGAAGGTGACGGCGAGGATGTGCCAGGGCATCACCCGCTCGTCGCGGACGAGCCGGGCGATGCGGTGGACGATGACGCGCGTCTTGCCGCTGCCCGCCCCGGCGAGGACGAGGAGCGGTCCCTCGCCGTGGAGCACGGCCTCGCGCTGGGCGTCGTTCAGGCCCTCGAGGAGTGGGTCGGACGTCGACATGGGGGCCGGAAGGATAATCGAAGCGGGCCCGGTCCGCGCGGGGGCTGGCGAGCGAGCAGGCGATATGCTCTATTGGTGAATTGTCACGCCCGCGCCCGGGCGGCTCCCCGGAGGAAGACCATGGTCCGATCGTCCGCACTCGCCGTCACCCTCGCGCTCCTCGCCGCCTGCGGCGGAGCTGCCTCCGGCCCCGACCAGCAGCCTTCCGGGATCGTGCTGCCGCAGGCCACGGAGCTCTCGTCTCCCTACAGCGCGTTCACCGGGCCGAGCCGGCTCGTGGTGCGCGACGAGCCGACCTGGGCGGAGGCGTGGGCGACCATCCACGGTCCCGTGAGCGAGCTCCCGCCGCTGCCGGCCGTGGACTTCTCCCGAGAGATGGTCCTCGTGGCAGCGATCGGGCAGCGCCCCTCGGGCGGCTACACGGTGACGTTCTCCGCGGTGACGGCGGTCGGCGATGGCCTGCGCGCGACGGTGCAGGAGTCCGCGCCCGGGCCCGGCTGTGGGACCGCCACGGTGATCACGAGCCCGGTCGTGGCGATCCGGGTGCCGCGGGTGGAGGGCGCGGTGCAGTTCGTGGACGGGCCCGTCGTTCGCCCCGGCTGCTGAGCCGGTGAAGCGAGCGCTCAGCCCCGGGCGGCGGCGCGCTTCGCCTTGCGCGCCGGCTTCTTCCTCGACGCCGGCGCGTCGTACTGGTAGTCCGACTCGGTCCGATCCACCTGCTCGAGCACCCGCGGCTCGCCCTTGGCCCCCTCGGAGTCCGCGAGCGTGGCGCGCACCGAGCGCGTCCAGACGAAGCGGTGGGGGAGCAGCGTCCCCGGCTCGGTGACGAGGAGGAGCTCGTTCTCGACGACGAGCTCGCGGAGCGCGCCCTCGGGGAGCTTCGCCTCCAGCCCGGCGAGCTTCGCCACGACGGCACCCGCGAGGCCCGGGAGCGCGGCCGGGTCCGGCGCCGCGCGCAGCGTGATCTCGACGCAGCGCTCCTCGTGGTCGCGCGCGGAGCACGGCACCCTGCGCCGGACGGAGAACTCCTGCTCGAAGTCGGTCTTGGTGCCGAGGAGCGGCACCTCCGCCTCGGTCTTCATGCCGTAGCGCTCGCCGAGCTCGAGGTCCGCGCCGATCCAGAACCCGACCGACAGGTTCCACATCTCGCGCGCCTGCGCCTGCATCGCCGCCTCGGCGAACGCCAGCGCGCGCTCGAGCTGATCCTCCGGGACCGAGCCCTCGAGCAGCCGCGCCATCGCGGGCCGCAAGGCCTCGACGCCGTCGAGGGCGGCGAACTCGCCCTCCGGCGACACGACCTGCACGACCGACTCGGCCGCCCGCAGGATCCCGTCCACCGCCGCCGGCGGCCCCGGGTACGGGGCGTCGCCCTCCCAGGAGGTGCCGCGGGTGCGGATGCGGAGCACGCCGCCTTCCTGCTCGAGCCGCTGCGTGAAGCGGGTGGTCGTCGTGCTGGGCGGATGGCCGGTGCGGTGGCGGGTCCGTCGCTGCGTCGCCTGCACCTCGGCCGCGGCCGGCCAGGCGAAGCGCAGCCGGACCACGTCCGAGTCGCTCCCGCCGGGTACGGCCGCGGGCGCGGGAGCGGGAGCGGACTGCCCGGTCGCCCGGGCAGGCGCGCGTGCGGGGGCGGTCGCCCTGGCGGGGCTCCCGGGCGAGGACGCGGGCCCGTCCTTCGCGCGCGCCGGATCGCCGGCGAGAGCGATGGAGAACACGAGCACGGCGGCCGCGCGGGCGAGGCTTCGCATGGGCGGCCGAGGCTACCACGGGGCCCTCGTGACACGATCCGGCGGATGCCGGGTCTCTTCTCCCGGGAGGCGTGCCGCGGGCGGTCCGCAGCCGGTCCGCGGCCTCGCGCTTCCCGCCCGGCGAGGAGGATCTCGCCCGGGCGGAGGCGGTGGGGAGCCCGGAGCCAGGGAACCGGGTTCCCGCCCCTCCATGCTGGCGCGAGGAGTAGATTCCCCGCGTGGCGCCTCCCGTCCGCATCGTCCCGCTCGGCGGCCTCGGCGAGATCGGCATGAACTGCATGGCGATCGAGGCGGACGGCCGGATCGCCGTGGTCGACTGCGGGATCCTCTTCCCGAACGAGCCGATCGGCGTCGACCTCATCGCGCCGGACCTCGGCTGGCTGCGCGAGCGGCGCGAGCAGGTGGGCGCGATCTACCTGACGCACGGGCACGAGGACCACATCGGCGCGATGCCGTTCCTGCTCCGGGAGGTGAAGGCGCCGGTGTACGGGACCCGCTTCACGCTCGCGCTCCTGCGCCCGAGGCTCGACGAGGCGGGGGTCGACGCGGACCTGCGCGAGGTGGAGCCCGGCGACCTGCGCCCGGCCGGCGAGGCTTCGCCGCTCGCGGCCGAGTTCTACGCCGTCACCCACTCCATCCCCGACGCGTGCGGCCTCGCCTTCACGACGCCGCAGGGGACGATCGTGCACTCCGGCGACTTCAAGATCGACCCGCACCCCATCGCCGGGCCCGGCTTCGATCTCGCCCGCGTCGAGGCGCTCGGCCGGCGCGGGGTGCGGCTCCTCCTCTCCGACTCCACGAACTCGGAGCGCCCCGGCTCCTCCCTCTCCGAGGCGGAGGTCGGCGCCGCGCTCGAGGAGGCGTTCGAGCGCGCTCCCGGGCGCGTCCTCGTCGCCTGCTTCGCCTCCAACATCCACCGCATCCAGCAGGTCGCGAACGCCGCGCGCGCCTTCGGCCGCCGCCTCGCGCTCCTCGGCCGCTCGATGGAGTCGAACGTCCGGCTCGCCCAGGCGCTCGGGTACCTCGACCTGCCCGGCTGGATGCCGGTCGGGTTCCCGGAGGCGCGCGAGCTGCCGGGAAAGGAGCTCTGCGTCCTCACCACCGGGACGCAGGGCGAGCCGCGGAGCGCCCTCGCCCGCCTCGCGCGCGGCGAGCACCCGGAGCTCGACCTCGCGCCGGGCGACCTCGTCGTCCTCTCGTCGCGCTTCATCCCGGGGAACGAGGTCGCGGTCGGCGAGCTCGTGAACGCGCTCTGCCGCCGCGGCGCCCAGGTCGCCTACGAGGGACTCCGCCCGCTGCACGTCTCCGGGCACGCGCAGGAGGCGGAGCAGCGCCGGCTCATCTCGCTCGCTCGCCCCGAGCACTTCGTGCCCATCCACGGTGAGTACCGCCACCTCGCCCGCCACGCCGCCCACGCCGCCGCTGAGGGCGTGCGCGGGCGCCACCTGCTCCTCGACGGGCAGGTGCTCGAGCTCGGCGACGGCGGGGTGGGCGTGCTCGAGGAGCCCGTGCCGGTGGGGCGCGTCTACACCGACCGGGACACGCTGCTCGGGCAGGACATCGGCGCGATGGTGGTGAAGGACCGGCGCCTGCTCGCGGAGACGGGGCTCTGCATCGCCGTGCTCGCCGTGGACAAGGCGACCGGCGCGGTGATACGCGGGCCGGAGCTCTTCGCCCGCGGCGTCGCCGGGTTCGAGGGGGCGGAGGAGGAGATCCGGGCGGAGGCCCTGCGCGCCCTCGACGAGCTCACCCCGCAGGCGCGCGTGGTGGTCGAGGAGGTGCAGGAGACGCTCCGGGTGGCGGTCCGCCGCTGGCTGAAGCGCGCGACGGGAAAGCGGCCCACCGTGCTGCCGGTGGTGCTCGAGCTCTGACCGGCGCGGCGACGCGCCGGAGAACTGGAAGGGAACGACGGGATGCCGAGCTTCGACGTGGTCTCCGAGCTGAACCTCATGGAGGTGGAGAACGCCTTCAACCAGGCGCGCAAGGAGATCCTCCAGCGCTTCGACTTCAAGGGCACGAACACGGACCTGGAGCGGGACAAGGACCAGCACGTCGTCGTGAAGGCCGCCTCCGAAGGGCGCGCCGAGGCGGCGCTGCAGGTGCTCATGGAGAAGCTCGCCAAGCGCGGCGTCCCGCTCGAGGGGCTCGATCCGCAGAAGGTGGAGCCCGCCTCCGGCGGCTCGGTGCGCCAGCTCGTGAAGCTGAAGCGCGGCCTCAAGCAGGAGGACGCGAAGAAGATCGTGGCGCTCATGAAGGAGAGCGGGCTCAAGGTACAGGCCGCGATCCAGGGCGAGGCGGTGCGGGTGAGCGGCAAGAAGAAGGACGATCTGCAGGCGGCGATGCAGGCGATCCGAGGGGGCGGGCTGGGGATCCCGCTGCAGTTCCAGAACTTCAGGGAGTGAAGCGGGGCGGGCGGGGTCGAGACCCCGACCTCGACCCCGACCTCGACCTCGACCCCGACCCCGACCTCGACCTCGACCTCGACCCTGACCTCGACCTCGACCCCGACGTCGTCATCGCAATCGCGGTCGTCGTCCCGGTCGCGGTCGTGGTCGTCGTCCCGGTCGTGGTCGTCGTCCCGGTCGTCGTCGTCCCGGTCGTGGTCGTCGTCCTCCCGGTCGCGGTCTCTTCCTCGTTCGTCAGCCGCCGCGCCGGGCCTTGCCCGTCACGGCGGCTGAATCGTTCTGCGCGGGTGGATGGGCGGCGGGCTCGAGCTGGCATTGGGCATCGCGGCCTCCTGTCCGGGGTGAAGGAGGCCGCGATGCCCAACACCGTTCTCATCGAGCTCAACCGCAAGTTCACCCCGACCTCGACCCCGACCCTGACCTCGACCCCGACCCCGATCTCGACCACGCCCCCCATCCCCACCCCCACCTCGACCCCGCCCCTCTTCCCCTTCCAGACCCTCGACGCGTACCGCTTCGCCCGCGAGCTCGCCGTTCGCGTCCACTCCGCCCGCATCGCCGATCCCGAGCTCCGCGATCAGGCCACCCGCGCGGCGAAGAGCGCGTTCCTCAACCTGTGCGAGGGGCTCCCCGACGACCGCGCCGCCATGCGGCGCAAGTACTTCCTCTCCTCCGACGGCTCGCTCCACGAGGTCGTCGGTGCAGCAGATCTCGCCTGCGCCATCGGGGCGGTCGGGACCGACGACGCCGCGGAGATCCAGGCCCTGGCGGTCCGGCTGCGCGCGATGCTGCGGGGGCTGCTCCGCAGCGCGCGGTCGGTGTGACCGCGCAGCGGCGCGCGCGTCCCTCGGGGCGCGCGCGCCGCGGGAGCGGTCAGCGGACGAGCCCGGTGAGCAAGCCCACGAGCCGGCTCACGACGCGCGCGACCTCATCGGCGCGAGCGGCCGAGGTGTCCCCGCACAGCGCGGCGATCTCGACGGCGGCGGCCGCCTCGACGGCCTCGGCGCGAGCGATGGCGAAGGCGCGGGCCTTGTCCGCGCGCGTGACGCGGCCAGCCCCTTCCGCGCAGTTGAGGCAGGCGGACTTCGCGGAGCGGACGGCCTCGTCGCGGAGCTTCGCGTCGCGGATGGAGCAGCGGAGCACGGAGAGGAGGAGGTCGCGTGCGACGGAGAAGGCGATGAGCTTGTGGTGCGGGAGAACGGGGGAGGAGGAGGAAAAGGAAGAGGAAGGCGAGGAAGAAGACGAACGGGAGGAAGAGGAAGGAGAAGAGGAAGCGGGAGAGGAAGAGATGGAGGAGGACGGAACGGGAAAGAGCGCAGCGAGTCTGTCGGTCATGGTTCGGCTCCTTTCACCCCGGGACAAGGAGCCGAACCATGACCGACACGAGCCCCCGAACGCCCCCGCCCATCCGCAGGAACGGCGCGTAGCGACGAGAGGCGCAGGCGCAGTGCCACCCACCGGTGGCACGAGCCTGCTGACCGCCCAGCAGCGCCGTTCACCCAGGGAGGAATCGACCCCGACCTCGACCCCGACCTCGACCCCGACCTCGACCCCGACCTCGACCCCGACCCCGACCTCGACCCCGACCTCGACCCCGACCCCGACCCCGACCCCGACCCCGACCGCCACCCCCCCCCCGACCCCGACCCCGACCCCGACCTCGACCCCGACCGCGACCTCGACCCCGACCCCGACCCCAATCCCGACGCCACCCCACCCCTCGACCTACCCCGCCCCCGCCCGCCCGCCCACCCACCTCGGATTGTCCCCGCCCATCCCGTCTGTTAGATCGGGCGCCCCGATGACCACCACCCGCGTCTACCTCCACACGCTCGGCTGCCCGAAGAACCGGGTGGACAGCGAGGTCATGCTCGGCACCCTGACGGGCGCCGGCTATCGCCTCGAGCGCGACCCCGCCAAGGCGGACGTGATCGTCGTGAACACCTGCGGCTTCATCGAGAGCGCCAAGGAGGAATCGGTCGACGCCATCGTCGAGCTCGCGGGCATGAAGCAGGAGGGGCGCTGCAAGAAGCTCGTCGTGACCGGCTGCCTCGTGCAGCGCCACGCCGAGGAGCTGTCGGCCGAGCTGCCGGAGGTGGACCACTTCCTCGGGACCGGCGCCTACGCCGACATCGCGCGCGTCGTCTCGGACGCGCAGGCGAAGCGGCTCGTCGTGCCCGACCCGGACTTCGTCCACTCCGCCTCGACGCCGCGGGTGAACTCGCTCCCCTCGCACACCGCCTACCTCAAGATCTCCGAGGGCTGCGACAACGCCTGCGCGTTCTGCATCATCCCGAAGCTCCGCGGCGCGCAGCGCTCGCGGCCGGTGGACGACGTCGTCGCCGAGGCGGCCGCGCTCGCGGCGCAGGGGACGGTCGAGCTCTCGCTCGTGGCGCAAGACCTCACCGCCTACGGCTACGACCTGCCCGGCAAGGTCCGGCTGCACCATCTCCTGCCCGAGCTCTGCAAGGTGGAGGGGATCCGCTGGCTCAGGCTCCACTACGCGTACCCGCGCGACGTGCCGGACGCCCTCGTGGACGTCGTCGCGCGCGAGCCGAAGATCGTGAAGTACCTCGACATGCCGCTGCAGCACTCCTCCGATCGGCTGCTCCGCTCGATGAAGCGCGGCCGCGACTCGGTGTTCCTGCGCGAGCTCCTCGCGCGCCTGCGGGCGCGCGTGCCCGGGATCGCGCTCAGGACCTCGCTCATCGTCGGGCTCCCCGGCGAGACGGAGGAGGACTTCGAGGACCTGGTGCGCTTCGTCGAGGAGCAGCGCTTCGAGCGGCTCGGGGTGTTCGAGTTCTCGCCCGAGGACGGCACGCCCGCGGCGGAGATGGACGGGCAGCTTCCGGACGAGGTGAAGCGCGCCCGGCGCGATCGCATCATGTCGCTCCAGCAGGAGATCTCGCGCGACCACCAGCGGGCGATGATCGGGCGGCGGCTCGAGGTCCTCGTGGAGGGGCGCTCCGAGGAGACCGAGCACCTCCTCGCCGGCCGCCACGCGCAGCAGGCGCCGGAGATCGACGGCATCACCTACATCAACGACGGCGTCGCCTACCCCGGCGAGCTCGCCACCGTCGAGATCACCGACGCGTCCGAGTACGACCTCGTCGGCCGCGTGGTGGCGCGTGATCCCGAGCGGGCGCGCCGCCCGCTCCCCGCCCCGACCCAGGCTGCGACGGAGCCGAACGGACGGCCGCGCCGCGGCGGGCTCCCCGTCGTCGGCTAGCCCGCCTCAGGGGAGCTTCCGGGCGCGAACGGCCTCGCTGAAGGCATCCCGCCGACCCGCAGCGACGCACACCCGATCCTCGCCGACGAGGCCGCAGTCCGCGCCCGCCGCGCGGAAGCGCGCGACGGCGCTCGGGTGCACGACGTAGATCGTCGCGGGATCGAGCGCGCCGGCGTCGAGCGCGCGGCGGTTCGCCTGGCAGGCCGCGATGGCGCGCTCGGGATCGAGGCGCGCGGTGTACGCGGCGTCGAAGGTGGCGCCGATGCGGTAGGCCACCTCCGCGAGCGGCAGGTAGCTGTCCGGCGGATACAGGTGCGGCCCGCAGAGCTCCGGCTCCGGCGCGATGGGATCCCCGCCCGCGAGGAGGTAGGGCGGGAACATCGAGAGGTGACGGTACGCGCCGCGCGCGAGCGCCCACTCCGGCGCGGGCGGCCTGGGCGCCGGGTGGATGCCGAGCGGCACGGGCGGCCTGACGTCGAGCACCTGCGCCACCAGGGCGAGCGCGAGCACGCCGCGGAGCGCGCGCGGCCGCTCGCCCAGCGCGAGCGCGGCGAGGCCCATCCCGCCGAGGAGGAGCAGGTAGTGAAGCGGCCAGACGAACCGTCCCGAGGAGCGGAAGGTGCCGCCGAGCGCGGGCACCGCCTCGTAGAAGCGGAGGCGCCCGATGACCTCTCCGGCGGCCCGCACGGTGCCGGAGAGCGCGAAGAAGCCGAGCACGAGCGCGACGGCGACGACCGGCGCCGCGCGGGCGAGCGCGCCGGCGGCGGGGGCGCGGCGCAGCGCGACGGAGGCAGCGATCGCCGCGGCGAGCAGGAGGAGGACGCCCGCGCCGAGGTAGCCGAATCCCTCGTACTGTCCGGCGTGGACGGGGAGCCCCGCCCACAGGCGCGACCAGCCCATGGGGTTCACGAGCGTCGCGAGGTCGGCGGAGAAGTAGCCGAAGCCGTTCGCGCGCGCCCGCACGCCGTTCCCGAGGAAGCCGAAGAGGGCGAGCCCCGCCCCCGCCGCGAGGGCGATCGCCGCGAGCCCGCCGGCGAGGAGCGCGGGGCCCGCGCGCCGCTCCACGATCGCGAGCCGCACGACGAGCGCCGCCGAGAGCGCGGCCGACATCACGACGAAGTAGGGGTGCACCCCCGCGGCGGCGAAGACGAGGAGGAGCGCCCCCGCGAGCCGCCGGCCGGGGCGCGAGGCGACCGGCGCGAGCGCGAGCCAGAGGGCGAGGAGCAGGATCCACTGCGCGCAAAGGCTCGCGTGCCCGGTCCTCGGCCCCACGAGCCGGTGCAGGAGCGGCGGCGCGAGCGCGAACAGCGCGCCCCCGAGCGCCTGCGCGAGGCGGTCCTGCGTCGCGAGCCGCGCGAGCTTCGCGCCCACGAAGCCCTGGAGCGCGAAGGCGAGGACGAGCCAGGCACCCACGTACTGGAAGTCCCGCGGGAGGACGGCCGCGAAGGGGCGGAGGGCGACCGCGACGAGCGGCAGCGAGTCGCTGAAGCCGAGTGTCGAGCCGATGGGGAACGGGTAGAGCGGGTTCGCGCCGAGCGGCAGCGCGAGCGGCGCTGAGCGGAAGAAGAGCCAGCCGACGTAGCTCGCACCCCAGTCGCTGCCCATGAGCCAGCCGGTGTTCCCGGGCGCGGCCAGGGCGAGGCCGCCGGCGTGCCAGGCGAGCCAGGCGACGCCCGCGAGCCCGGCGCCGAGCGCGGGGACGTGCGGCGCGAGGAGCGCGCGCACGGCGGCACCGGAGCGCCCGCTCGCCGTCCCGCCCGCGCCACGCGGGCCCGGGCCATTCGAGCCGTCATCGGCGGTGTCGGGCCTGCGTTGCACGCGCCCGCGAGGATCCGTGCGCCCCACGGGCGTGTCAATGTGCTGGCCCGGTCGCATCGATCTGCGAGAAAGTCCCCTTCACCATGGACCTCGTCGAGCTCGCGCGCGCGCCCGTCCGCCGCCACCCCTGGGAGGAGGCGCGGGTCGCCTTCTTCCTGCGCGTGCTGCGCGGCGCGGGCCTGCTCGCGCCGGGGGTCGCGGTGCTGGACGTGGGCGCGGGCGACGGCTTCTTCTCCCGCCGGCTCGCCGAGGCGCTCGGCGCCGGCGCCTCGGTCACCTGCTGGGACGCGAACTACACCGACGCCCACCTCGCCTCGGCGGCGTTCGCGCCCTCCGCGCGCCTGCGCTTCACCCGCGCCGCGCCGGAGGGCGCATTCGGGCTCGCCCTCCTCCTCGACGTCCTCGAGCACGTCGAGGACGACGTCGCGTTCCTCTCGGAGGTTGTGGAGGCGCGGCTCGCGCCCGGCGGGCACGCGCTCGTGTCGGTGCCGGCCTGGCCCGCGCTCTTCTCGAGCCACGACGCGAAGCTCCGACACCACCGGCGCTACGCGCCGCGCACCGCGCGGGCGGTCCTCGCGGGCGCCGGGCTCGAGGTGGTCCGCGGCGGCGGCCTCTTCCACGCCCTCGTCGCGCCGCGCGCCGCGCAGGTCGCCCTCGAGCGGCTCTCCCGCGCGGCCCCCCCGCCGAGGGATCTCGGCGAGTGGGACGCCCCCGGCGCCGTGACCGCGCTCGTCCGCGGCGCGCTCGCGCTCGACGCGTCCCTCTCGCTCCTCTGCGCGCGGCTCGGGCTCGACCTGCCCGGGCTGAGCTTCTGGGCCCTATGCAAGAGGCCGTAGCGCTCGTCATCCCCTGCTTCGACGAGGCGGACCGGCTCGACCGAGCCGAGCTCCTCCGGCTCGTCCGCGCGCGCGAGGGGCTCGCGCTCGTGCTCGTCGACGACGGCTCCACCGACGCGACCCCCACCGTGCTGGAGGAGCTCCGCCGGGCGGAGCCCTCGCGGATCTCGGTCGTGCGCCTCCGGGAGAACCGCGGCAAGGCGGAGGCGGTCCGAGCGGGGCTCCGCGGCGGGCTCTCGGGCGGGGCCGCGATCGTGGGCTACGCCGACGCCGACCTCTCCACGCCCGTCGACGAGCTCCTCCGGCTCGTCGACACCGCGCTCGCCTCGCAGCGCGACGTCGTGCTCGGCTCGCGCGTGCGGCTCCTCGGCAGGCGCATCGAGCGGCGCGCGCACCGGCACTACCTCGGCCGCGTGTTCGCGACCTTCGCCTCGCTCGCCCTCGGGCTCCCGGTCTACGACACCCAGTGCGGCGCGAAGCTCTTCCGCGCGACGCCCGCCCTCGCGGCCGCGCTCGCGGCGCCGTTCCGCACGCGCTGGATCTTCGACGTCGAGCTCCTGGGACGGCTCCGCGGCGGCGCTCCGGGGATCCCACCCCTCGGGGAGGACGCGTTCGAGGAGGTACCCCTCCGCGCCTGGCGCGACGTGGGCGGCTCTAAGCTCGGCCCCGGCGCGATGCTCGCCGCCGGCGTGCAGCTCCTCGCGCTCGCCGCGCGGCTCCGGCTGCGCTCCGGGCGCTGACCGCCCGCGGCGCTCAGCGGGTCCGGCCGCCCCCGAACATGGAGCCCAGGATCCCGCGCATGATCTCGCGGCCGATCTGGGTCCCCGCGGCGCGCATGGCGCTCGTCGCCATCTTGCCGAGCATGTCGCCGGCCTGGCCGAGGGCGCCCGCCTCCTGGCGGCCGCGCTGCGCGCCGCGCGGCTCCGGGGCGCGCTCCGCCTCCCGCTCCGTCGCGCGCTGCTGCAGCCGCTCGTAGGCCGACTCGCGGTCGGCCGGGGCGTCGTAGCGGCCCCGCAGCGGCGAGGCGGCCAGCACCTGCGCGCGCTCCTCGGGCGTGAGCGGCGTGAGCCGCGAGCGTGGCGGCACGACGAGCGCGCGCTCCACCGGGGCGGGCGTACCGCGCGCGTCGAGGAACGACACCAGCGCCTCGCCCACGCCGAGCTCGGTGATGGCCGCCTCGACGTCGACGCCGGGGTTCGCGCGGAAGGTCTCCGCCGCGGCGCGCACCGCCTTCTGGTCGCGCGGGGTGAAGGCGCGCAGCGCGTGCTGCACCCGGTTGCCGAGCTGGCCGAGCACCGCGTCCGGCACGTCGAGCGGGCTCTGCGTGACGAAGTAGACGCCGACGCCCTTCGAGCGGACGAGCCGCACCACCTGCTCGATCTTGGCGCGCAGCTCCTCCGGCGCGTCGTCGAAGAGCAGGTGCGCCTCGTCGAAGAAGAAGACGAGCCGCGGCTTCTCCGGGTCGCCCACCTCCGGCAGCTGCTCGAACAGCTCGGAGAGGAGCCAGAGGAGGAGCGTGGCGTAGAGCTGCGGCGAGCGGACGAGCCGCTCCGCGTGGAGGATCGTCACCTGGCCGCGGCCGGAGAGATCGGTGCGGAGGAGGTCCTCGAGCGCGAGGGCCGGCTCGCCGAAGAGCCGGTCGGCGCCCTGCGACTCGAGCGCGAGGAGCGCGCGCTGGATCGCGCCGACGCTCGCCGAGGAGACGTTCCCGTAGCGCGCGCGGAGCTCCGCTGCGCGCTCGGTGAGGTGCTCCAGCATGGCCCGGAGGTCCTTCACGTCGAGGAGCAAGAGCCCGCCCTCGTCCGCCACCCGGAACGCCATCTGCAGCACGCCCGCCTGGGTCTCGTTGAGCCCGAGCACCCGCGCGAGGAGCAGCGGCCCCATCTCGGAGATCGTGGTCCGGAGGGGGTGGCCCGCCTCGCCGAACACGTCGAGGAAGACGACCGGGCTCGCCTCCGCGGCGAGCGGGACGCCGAGCTCGCGGGCGCGCTCGGCGAGCTTGGGCGAGTCGCCCCCCGGGCGCGCGAGCCCGGAGAGATCGCCCTTCACGTCGGCGAGGAACACCGGCACGCCGATGCGGCTGAAGCCCTCGGCGAGGACGCGCAGCGTGACGGTCTTGCCGGTGCCGGTCGCGCCGGCGACGAGGCCGTGCCGGTTCGCGAGACCCGGGAGGAGCAGCAGCTCGTTCGTGCCCTTGGCGACGAGGAGGGGAGCGGGAGGGGCCATGCCCCTCTCTTTACCGCTCCCCGCCGGGCGGCGCGATCCTGCGGACGTCCTTCGGAAGCTTCACCTCGAAGGCCGCGTCCGAGAGCCCGGCGTTGCGCTTCACCTTCTCGAAGCGGATCTCGTTCACGTTGCCGGCCCCGTCCACGACGCGCGTGGCGCGCACCTCGCCGTCCGCCCCGACGGTGAGCGCGATCGACTCGACGCGCGGATCCTCCTCCTTCGGCCGCAGCAGGAGCGCGCCCGTGCCGTCCACCGAGAGGGCGAACTCGCGGGCGAGGTCGCCCTTGCCGAGGAGGAAGGTGACCGCCGCGCTCATCGCGGTGGCGTCGAAGTGCTCGTCCACGTAGGCCTGGTTCTCCTCGGGCTCGTACTGCACGAGCCGCGAGCCCTTCACCGCGACGGTCTTCGGGGTCGGCGTCTCGTAGTCCCAGCGCATCATCCCCGGCTTCCTCACGCGGAGCGTGCCGGCGGAGACCTGCCGCCGGCCGAAGCCGGAGTAGGTGTAGGTCTGCTGGAAGCGCGCCTCGAGATCGCGGGTGCGCTCGTAGAACGTCTGGACCTTCTTGGCGAGCGCGCTCGCGTCCGCGGGGGGCGGGGCGGCGACGAGGAGGAGGGCGGCGAGGGCGGGGATCATGTCGAGCTAGATAGCAGACGGGCGGACCCGCGGCGGCATTCACGGCGGCGCCCCTGGCGCCTTGACGCGGCGGGCGCCCCAGGTGATCCTCCCCGGCTCCGATGCGCGCCCTCCTCGCCGCCCTCGCCCTCGTCGCGCTCTCCGCCTGCACCGAGCCCTGCCAGGAGCTCGCGAACCGCCTGTGCGAGTGCTCCGGCGGCGGCAGCGCCCGCGACGCCTGCCAGCGCGGCGCCGAGGACCGGCTCTCCACGGTCGGCGCCGGCGACGCGAAGCAGAAGCAGTGCGACGCCTGGCTCGGCACCTGCCACGCGCCGGACGGCGCGAAGTTCTGCGAGTGGATCACCACCACCGACGCCAAGGTGGCCTGCGGGATCTCGCTCGAGGCGCCCGCCACCACGCCGTGAGGATCGGGGGGCGCCGCGCCGCCCCGCCGAGCAGAGCCCGTCGGCGCCCGTTCAGACCTCCGGCAGCCCCAGCATGACGCGCCGCCCGGCGGTCGGGGCGACCTCCCCCTCCGCGAAGCGCCCCGCGATCCGCTCGCCGCAGGCGGCGCAGGCGCCGGCCTTCATCCACACCGCGCGCACGGCGTGCCAGTCGCGCTCGATGACGCGCGCGCCGCAGCGCGGGCAGAAGGTGGTCTGGCCGTCGGGGTCGTGCACGTTGCCGGTGTAGACGTGGCGGAGGCCCGCGGCGCGGGCGATGGCGCGCGCGCGGGTGAGCGTCGCAGCCGGCGTCCGGGGCCGGTCGAGCAGCTTGTAGTCCGGGTGGAAGGCCGTGAAGTGCAGGGGCACGTCCGGGCCCATGTGCTCCGCCACCCAGTCGGCGAGCCGACGGGTCTCGTCCGGCGCGTCGTTGAGGCCGGGGATGAGGAGGTTCGTCACCTCCACCCAGACGTCCGTCTCCTTCGCGAGCCAGGCGAGCGTGTCGAGGACTGGCGCGAGGTGCGAGAGGGTGACGCGGGCGTAGAACTCCTCGGTGAACGCCTTCAGGTCCACGTTCGTCGCGTCCATGTGGCGGAAGATCTCGGCCCGCGCCTCGCCCGCCACGTAGCCGCTCGTCACGAACACCGTGAAGAGGCCGCGCGCGTGCGCCTCCCTGGCGACGTCGATCGCGTACTCCGCCCAGATGATGGGATCGTTGTAGGTGAAGGCGATGCCCGGCGCACCGCGCGCCACGGCGAGGTCCACCACCCGCTCCGGCGTCCAGCGATCCTCGGAGGCGCGGTCGTCGAGGCGGGCCTTGGAGATGTCCCAGTTCTGGCAGAAGCGGCAGCCGAGGCAGCAGCCGGCGGTCCCGAACGAGAGGACGCTCGAGCCCGGCAGGTAGTGCGCGAGCGGCTTCTTCTCGATGGGATCCACCGCGAACCCGGTGGAGCGGCCGTAACCGGCGGTGACGAGCCGGCCCCCGCGGTTCTGGCGGATGAAGCAGAACCCGGCCTGCCCCTCCCCGATGCGGCACGCCCGCGGGCAGAGCGTGCAGAGCAACCGTCCGTCGGCGGTGGGCTGCCAGTGGCGCGCCTCGTGGAGCACGCGGTGATCGTAGCGGCCCGGGCTCGCCGGGGCAGCGGGCGGGCCGGCGGGGCCCCGCCCGCGCGTCCCCCCGCCGCGGGGTCCCGAAGGCGCGTCCCCCGCCCGCGCCGGGTCGTCCGCGCGCTCGATCGATGCGCACGGCGGTGCTATCAGTCGAGGACGGCCCGCGCCGCTCGCGCGGGCCTGCCATTTTCGAGGAGCCCCGTGACCTTTCGCGAAGCCATCGACCGCCGCCCCCTCGTGTTCGACGGCGCGATGGGCACCCAGATCCAGCGCCACCAGCTCACCGCCGCCGAGTTCGGCGGCAAGGAGGGCGCGAACGATCTCCTCACGCTGACGCGGCCCGATCTCGTCGAGGACATCCACGCGCGCTACTTCGCGGCCGGCTGCGACGCCGTCGAGACCAACACGTTCGGCTCGTCGCGCCTCAAGCTCGACGAGTACGGCCTCGGGCACCGGACCTACGAGGTGAACTTCCGCGCCGCCATCCTCGCCCGCCGCGCCGCGGAGCGCTTCCAGACCCCCGAGCACCCCCGCTTCGTCGCCGGCTCCATCGGGCCGACCGGGATGCTGCCCTCCTCCTCCGACCCGGCGCTCGGGAACATCACCTCCGACGCGCTGGAGCGGATCTTCTTCGAGCAGGCGAAGGGGCTCATCGAGGGCGGCGTCGACGCGATCATCATCGAGACCCAGCAGGACATGCTGGAGCTGCGCGCCGCCGTGCTCGCCGCGGACGCCTGCCGCAGGGAGTGCCTGCGCGACGTCTTCATCATCGCCCAGCCGACGCTCATCGACGCGAACGGCCGGATGCTGCTCGGCACCGACGTCGGGAGCGCCCTCGCCACGCTCGAGCGGCTCCCGGTCGACGCCGTCGGCCTCAACTGCTCCACCGGCCCCGCCGAGATGCGCGCGGCGGTGCGCTACCTCGCGGAGCGGTCCTCCCACTACGTCTCGGTCCTCCCGAACGCGGGGATGCCCGAGAACGAGGACGGGCACGCGGTCTACAAGCTCTCGCCGGACGCCCTCGCCGACGCGCTCGCCGGGTTCATCGCCGAGTACGGCGTGGACATCGTGGGCGGCTGCTGCGGGACGACGCCCGAGCACCTGCGCAAGGTCGTCGAGCGGGTGCGCGCGCTCCACGCGCCACGGCGCGCCCGGACGCGTCCCGCCGCCGAGCTGTCGAGCGCCATGAAGGCGGTCCCGCTCGCGATGGAGCCCCGCCCGCTCATCGTGGGCGAGCGGCTCAACAGCCAGGGCTCGAAGAAGGTGAAGGAGCTGCTCCTCGCCGACGACTACCCCGGGCTCGTGCAGATCGCGCGCGGCCAGGTCGAGGCCGGCGCGCACGTGCTCGACGTGTGCGTGGCGCTCAACGAGCGCGACGACGAGGGCGCGCAGATGCGCACGCTCGCGAAGCTCCTCGCCCAGTCGGTGGACGCGCCGCTCATGATCGACTCGACCGAGGCGGACGTGGTCGAGGGCGCGCTCAAGGTGTACCCGGGCCGCTGCATCGTGAACTCGGTGAACCTCGAGAAGTCGGGCGAGCGCGTGAAGCGGGTCCTGCCGCTCGTGCGCCGCTACGGCGCGGCGGTGGTCGCCATGACCATCGACGAGAAGGGCATGGCCCAGACCGGCGAGCGCAAGGCGGAGGTGGCCCGCCGCACCGTGGCGATCGCGAAGGACTACGGCGTCCCGCCGGACAGCCTGGTGTTCGACGCGCTCACCTTCACGCTCGCGACCGGCGGCGAGGAGTACCGCCGGAGCGCGCTCGAGACGCTCGAGGGGATCCGCCGCATCAAGGCGGAGAACCCCGGCGTCCTCACCACCCTCGGCGTCTCGAACGTCTCGTTCGGCCTCGCGAAGAGCGCGCGCGAGGTGGTGAACTCGGTCTTCCTCTACCACGCGGTGCAGGCGGGCCTCGACCTCGCCATCGTGAACCCGAAGGACATCCGCCCCTACCCCTCCATCGTGGAGGAGGAGCGCGCCCTCGCCGAGGACCTCCTCTTCGACCGACGCCCCGACGCGCTCGCGCGGCTCATCGCCCACTTCGGCGCGAAGGGCGCGCCGGAGAAGGCGGCGGTGGACCCGCTCGCCGGGGCGGGCGGTAGGAGCGCGGAGGAGCGGATCCACCTGCAGATCCTCCACCGCCGCCCGGAGGGGATCGAGGCGCTCATCGACGACGCGCTCGCCAGCCGCTCGGCGGTGTCGGTGCTGAACGAGGTGCTCCTGCCGGCGATGAAGGACGTCGGCGACCGGTTCGGCGCGGGCGAGCTCATCCTGCCGTTCGTGCTGCAGTCGGCGGAGGTGATGAAGAAGGCGGTCGCCCACCTCGAGCAGTTCCTCGAGAAGAAGGCCGGCTCGACGAAGGGCACGGTCGTGCTCGCCACGGTCTACGGGGACGTGCACGACATCGGCAAGAACCTCGTGAAGACCATCCTCTCGAACAACGGCTTCACGGTGCACGACCTCGGCAAGCAGGTGCCGGTCGCGACCATCATCGAGAAGGCGGTCGCCACCAACGCCGACGCGATCGGCCTCTCCGCCCTGCTCGTCTCGACCTCCAAGCAGATGCCGTTCTGCGTCGAGGAGCTCGCCCGGCGGAACCTCGCCTTCCCCATCATCATCGGCGGCGCGGCCATCAACCGGCGCTTCGGCTACAAGGCCCACTTCACGCAGGGCGGGACGCCGTACGCGGGCGGGGTCTTCTACGCGAAGGACGCCTTCGAGGGGCTCGAGATCGTCGAGCAGCTCGTCGATCCGGCGAAGCGCGACGCGCTCAAGCACGGGGTGCTGCAGAAGGCCATCGCGAACCGCGACCTGCCGGCCTCCCCGGCGCCGCCGCCCGCGCCCAGGAAGCGCGCGTCGTCCGTCGCGGCCGCGCCGCGCATCCCGGCGCCGCCGTTCTGGGGACCGCGCGTGGTGCCCGCCGGGCAGATCGAGCTCGCCGACGTGTGGCCGATGCTGGACCTGCCGGAGCTCTTCAAGCTGCAGTGGGGCGTGAAGGCGAAGGGCGAGGAGTACGAGAAGCTCATCCGCGAGGAGTTCGGGCCGAAGCTCGAGGAGCTGAAGAGCGAGGCCCAGGCGCAGGGCTGGCTCGTGCCGAAGGTCGTCTACGGGTACTTCCCCTGCCACGCCGAGGGGAACGACCTCGTGGTGCTCGACCCAGCGCACCGCAAGGCCGAGGTCGCGCGCCTCAGGCTCCCGCGCCAGCCCGACGACCGGAACCTCTGCATGGCGGACTGGTTCCGCGAGGAGCGCGGCGCGGACGTGTGCGCCTTCCAGGTCGTCACGGTGGGTGACCAGGCCTCCAGGGTCGCGCACGAGGCGCAGGAGCGGGGCGACTACACGCGCGCGCTCTTCCTGCACGGCCTCGCCGTCGAGACCGCCGAGGCCATGGCGGAGTACTGGCACCGCCAGGTGCGGAAGGAGCTTGGGCTCCCCGACGGTCAGGGCAAGCGCTACTCGCCGGGCTATCCGTCCTGGCCGGACCTCGCCGACCAGCGGCAGCTGTGGAAGCTGCTCGAGCCCGACCGCACCATCGGCGTCTCGCTCACCGAGGCGAACCAGATGGTCCCGGAGGCGTCGACGTCGGCGATCGTGCTGCACCACCCGGACGCGATCTACTTCCTCGTGCGGGGGCTGGAGAGGGCGGCGGGGTAGAACGCGGCCCCGTCACATCTGTCCCGCAGACAGCCGGGCGGAGAAGCTTCGCGCGCCGCTGGCGACGCGATGAGGCCCTATCCAGCTGGAGTGGGATTGCGGGTCGGCTTCGTTCTGCGCAGGCGACGATGAAGCGGCCAGGCGGCGTGGGCGTGACCGAGGGTGTGTCTCGTGCTCTACTGACCGTGACGGACCGCGCTGAAGGGAATCGACGTTGGCCTGCCTGCGGGCCCGAGCACTCGCGCGACCGGACGGGAAGTGTCCGCGGTGCGTCGCAGGCGGTGCGCCTTGCGGCGATCGCAGCGCGCGCCCATGTGCGCCCAGCGCGGGCGCCTACCTCGGGAGGGGAACATGACGCAGTGGACCGTCTGCCGGGCGTGCGGCCTGCGCCACTCCCGAGGGCAGGACAAGTGCCCGCGGTGCAGGTCCCGCGCTGAGGGAGCCCCGGCCCGCGCGACCTCCGCCTCCCCGGCCACCGCGGCGTCGCGGACGGCTCCGACGAGCGAGCCAGCTTGCCGCGCGCGCCGATCATCACGTCTCTCGACCATCCTGGCGCTCGTCAGTACGGCGGTGCTCCTGGCAGCAGCGAACAGGGCCGGTCGATGCGGTGGCACGGAGGCCGTGCGTCACGTCCACTGGCGCGATCCCGCGCTCCTGAGGGCCGAGGAGGAGCTCGAGGCCCAGCTCCGGACGCTTCGGGCGTTGGAACGATCGCTGGAGCCACTGAGGGCCACGGCCGCCGAGGACGAGCGCGCCCTGAAGCAGCGTGCTGCCGCGCTCGCGCGCGCCGTCGGTGGCCTCGAGGACGTGGTCGTGGCCGCCGGGCTCGAGCTCGAGGAGCGGCTCCCCGCGCGGAAGAACGGACGGTGGACCACCACCTCGGTCCGCGTGCGAACTGGCCCCAAGCCGGCCGAGCTGCTGGACCTCGTGGGGCGGATCTCGCTCCCGGAGGGAGCCTGGCTGGAGGCGGCGAGATGCACAGGCGCTGGCTGCAGCTTGGTTCTCTCGGCTGCCACGAGGGAGGAGCCGCAGCGATCACCGACTGCCGCTCGGCCACGCCAGCTGCCCCCGAAGCCGTGGTGGCCCCCCAGCGCCAAGGTCTGGGACCGGGTCCGTCAGGCCAGCGAGGAGTGCACGCGCCTCACGACGGCGGTCAACGAGCTGAACGTGCTCAGGGAGACGCAGCAGGCAGGCACGCTGGTGGAGCTTGTCATCGGGGCGACGCGCAACGAGGAGCATCGCACCGTGATCGCCCGTGCCGTCGGCGCCGCCCTGGCCGCGGGGATGACCGAGGTAGAGGTGATGCGGCGCCCCGAGGGGTTGCACGTCTCCGTGCCCCAGCGGTCCGCCGCGCTCAGGTCCCGGCTAGACGACCTCGGCCGCATCTCGGAGGAGCGCTCCACCAAGTCCGCCACGACGTACGTCCTGACGTTGGGACGCGGCCAGGTGCGGTCGGTCGGCTGGTCCACCGACCTGCCCGCCGGCTACTCATCGGGTTTCTGACCGCTGCAGCCTCGAGAGCGATGCGGCAGGTCCTACCCCTCTTCGTTCCTCAGGCAGTCTCAGCTGGCTCGGCACCCGGCGGCGCTACCTCGCGGCCGCCGCGGCACGACCCCCGACCGGGAGTGGCACACCCCGCCCGCCTCCGAAACCACGCTGCTCCGGGGCGGCCCTGAGCGTCGGCGCCCGGAGCGGAAGATGCCTGACGAGCGGTCGGTGCACGACGTGTGGGCGGTTGGAGCGGCGTACGAGGCGTACGTCGGCCGCTGGAGCCGGCTCGTCGCGCGCGAGTTCGTCGGCTGGCTCGGCGTACCGCCTCACCGGCGCTGGCTCGACGTCGGGTGCGGCGCTGGCGCGCTCGTCGACGCGATCGCCGGAGGCGCCGAGCCGAGCGCGGTGCTGGGAATCGATCGCTCGAGCAGGTTCGCCGCGCACGCACGCGCAGCCGTGACGGACGCGAGGGCGGCGTTCGGAGTCGGGGACGCCCGGGCGCTGCCCGTCGCATCCGCTCGGTTCGACGCCGTCGTCTCCGGGCTGGTCCTGAACTTCGTGCCGGAGGCGGCGCGCATGGTCGCGGAGATGGCGCGCGCCGGACGGCCGGGGAGCACGATCGCGCTGTACGTGTGGGACTACGCCGCCGGGATGGAGCTCGTGCGCCGGTTCTGGGACGCAGCGAAGGAGCGGCATCCCGGGGCGGCTCCTCTCGACGAGGGCGAGCGCTTTCCGATCTGCGCGCCCGCGCCGCTCCGGGCGCTGCTCGATGCGGCGGGCCTCTCGGGGATCGCCTCGCGCGCCGTCGACGTCCCCATGCACTTCCGCGACTTCGACGACCTGTGGTCCCCGTTCCTCGGCGGGCAGGGCCCGGCGCCGGCGTACGTCATGTCGCTTCCGGAGGACCACCGCGCCGCGCTGCGCGAGGGGTTCCGCCGGATGCTGCCGGTCGAGGCGGACGGATCCATCCGGCTCACCGCACGCGCATGGGCCGTGCGTGGGTCCAAGCCGGGCAGGAGCGCGCGTTGATTCGCGACTCTCGTCTCGCGGCCGGCCCCGCCGAGCACGAGCCGGCCTGATCGCCGACGCCTCTGGGCTCAGCGCCCCGACCTCTTCGCGCCTCGCAGCCGGAAGGCCTCCGCGAAGGTGCGCAGCGCCGACCTGCGGATCCGGCTCATCGCGTTCGCGCTCATGAGATCGATCACCGCCACGCGGCGCTCGGCGTACGCGCGGGCGAGCCGGCCGACGACGTCGGCGGTGGCCGGATCGGCTGGCGCGTAGCGGTAGCTCCGCTCGCTCCGCCCCGTGGCCGAGAGGAGCCCCCGCCCGGCGAGCTCGTCGAGCGAGCGCTCCGCCGACGCGAGCGGGAGCCGGAGGGCCTCCGCGACGCGCGCCGCCGTGAAGGGCCCCGCCGCCTCGCGCCGCAGGAGCAGCAGGACCTCGAGCTGCTCGTAGGAGTCCACGCAGGCGAGCATGAACGCCTGGATGTCGGCCGCGATCTCGTCGGACAAAGCGGCGCGCAGACTATGCACCCGACCATATGACGTCAAACGTTCCCGGAGGCAGCCGCGGGTCTTCGCGCGGGCGGACACCCTCGCGGGATCGCTCGTCACGCGCGGGGCCCGACCTCGGGGGGGCGGCCGCTGCGAGGCTCCCTCGGCCACGTGCTAGAAGACCGCACCCCCGATGTCCTGGGAGGCCATGATGGACGTCAGCCGCCGCGCCCGTTTCATCGAGCACAAGGGGAAGCGCCTCTACCTCATCGACGCCGAGGGGCTCGGCGCGGACGGCGTCGTCGCCCTCGCCGCGCAGGTCGCGCGAGACGTGCGCTCCCAGCCGCTCGGCTCGGTCCTCACCATCACGAACGCGAAGAACGTCGTGGCGGACATGAAGCTCATCGAGGCGCTGCGCGCGCTCACCGACGGGAACCGGCCTCACGTGAAGGCGGCGGCCGTGACCGGGCTCTCCGGCATGCACCGCATGGTGTTCAACACGCTCAAGATCCTCGCCCGGCGCGACTTCCACGTCTTCGACACCGTGGACGAGGCGAAGGAGTTCCTCTCGAAGCTCGAGTAGGAGCGCCTCGTCCGCGCCGGCGCGCGGTCGCTCAGGGCCGCTTGCCGGGCGGCCGCTGCTTCGCCGGCGCGGGGGCCTTCGGCGGAGCCGGGGGGACGGGCGGCGTGGCCTCCGGCGGAGGCGCGGCCGGCGGCGGCGCCGGGACGATCTCCCCGAATGGCCGCACCTGCTCCGTCACCTGGGCCGGATCTCCCACCACCACCGCCGTCATCCGAGCGGGGTCGAGCCAGGTCTGCGCCATGCGCCTCACGTCCTCGGGCGTGACGGCGCGGACGTTCCTCACGTAGTCCTCGAGCCACCTCTCGCCGAGGCCGTGCAGGTCCACGAAGCGCAGGCGCGCGACGAGCCCGTCGCGATCGGAGGTCTGCAGGACGAAGGTGCCGGCGAGGAACGCCTGCACCGCGCGCAGCTCCTCCTCGCGCGGCGCCTCGGCGCGGAGCCGCTCCACCTCGCCGAGGACCTCCCCGAGCGCCGCCCCCGTGACCGCCGTGGTGACGTCGGCGACCTCCGCCCAGTAGCCGGTCCCGGCGCGCACCGAGACGACGCTCGTGGGCGAGTAGGTGTAGCCCTTCGCCTCGCGGATGTTGGCGGTGATGCGCGAGGAGAAGTAGCCGCCGAGGAGCGTGTTCGTGACGGCGAGCTTCAGGTAGTCCGGGTGGACCGGATCGAGGACCGGCAGCCCGAGGTAGAGCGAGGACTGGACCGCGCCCGCCCGCGCGACGAGCTGGACGGCGCGGCGCGCCGCCGGTGCGGGCGGTGCGACCACGCGCGGCGTGCCGGGCGGGAGCGAGGCGAGCGCCGCGCGGATGCGGGCCTCGGTCGCGGCGCGGTCGAAGCGCCCGGCGACGTAGAGGTGCGCCCGCCGTGCCCCGTAGCTCGCGGCCTGGAAGGCCCGGGCCTCGTCGACGGTGTAGCCGCGGACGATCTCCGGGGTGGGGAGGAGCTTGCCGTAGGGGTGGTCCGGGTAGAGGGTCGCGAGGAACCGCTCCTGGGCGAGCACCTGCGGCTGGCTCCGCGCGATGGTGATCGAGCGGAGCGTGTCCTGCCGCACGCGCTCCACCTCGCGCGGCGGGAAGGCCGGGTTCATGGCCACGTCGGCGACGAGCGCCACGAGCTCCGGGGCGAACTCCGAGAGCACCGTGCCGCCGACGATCGTCTCGTCGGGCGTCACGTTCGTCTCGATCGCGCCGCCCCAGCGCGCGGCGGCGCCGGCGATCTCGGCGGCGCTGCGCGTCTTCGTGCCCTCCGTGAGGAGCGCGGCGAGGAAGCTCGAGAGCCCGGTCTTGTCCGCCGGGTCGTCGCCCGTGCCGGCGCGGAACACGAGCGCCACGGTGGCCTTGGGGAGCTCACCCATCTCCACCAGCGTGACGGCGAGCCCGTTGGGGAGGGTGAAGTCGTGGGTCCGCGGCAGGCGGAAGTCCGCCGGCGGGCGCGGCGGCGGCGGCGTCTCCCTGGCAGCGGGCGCGGCGGGGGCCTGGGCGACGGCCAGCGCGAGGGCGGCGGCGAGGAAGGTCATGGCGCTCTCCCCTGGTCCTTCGTCTTCACGAGGAACACGGTCCGGTTCGTCGGGCGGAGCCACTCGCGCGCCGTCTCGAGCACGAGCGCCGGGGTGACCGCCTCCAGCTCTCCCTCGATCCGGTTCACGCGCGCGGGATCGTCGTCGAAGAGCGCCTGCGCGGCGAGGAGGTCCACGAGGCCGAAGCCCGCGAACTGCTCCATCTCGGCGTAGAGCGCGGAGCGCGCCTTCACCTTGGCGCGCGCGAGCGTCTCCGCGTCCACGGGCTTCTCGACGTACGGCGCGAGCGCCTCGTCGACGGCGCGCAGGAGCTCCTCCGCCCCCTTGTCCGCGTCGTGGAAGAGGTAGGCGATCTCCAGCATGGGACCCTGGTAGTTCCAGGGGTTCCCGAGCAGGTTCAGCCCGCCGGACACGTCGCCGGTGAGCCCCTTCTCCTGCACGAGCTTCTGGTAGAGCGCGGAGTCGCGCCCCTGGAGGATCATCTGGTCGAGGAGCACGAACGCCGCGTGCTCGGGCGTACCCCGCGGCGGCGCGTGCCAGGCGAGCGCGAGCGCGGGCCGCTCGGCGAGCGAATCCAGCTTCTCGACGCGCTTCTCCCGCTCCTGGCGCGGCTCGGTGAGGTCCGGCCGCGCGGGCTGCGCGGAGGGACGGATGTCGCCGAAGTAGCGCTTCACCCAGCCGAGCGCCTCCTTCGGGTCGAAGTCGCCCGCGAGCGCCACGACCGCGTCGTTCGGCGCGTAGTAGGTCTCGAAGAACTTCTGGACGTCCGGGAGCGTCGCCGCCTGGATGTCGGCGAGGTCGCCGTAGAAGTTGTGGGCGTTGTACCAGTTCTCGTTCGCGACCTGCGGCAGGTCGAGCCAGGGGAACCCGCCGTACGGGCGGTTGAGGACGTTCACCTTCACCTCGTTCGAGACCACGCCCTTCTGGTTGTCGAGGTTCTCCTGCGTGACGGCGAGGCCGCGCATCCGGTCGGCCTCCGCCCAGAGGATCGTCTCGAGCACGTTCGAGGGGACGACCTCGTAGTAGTTCGTGAAGTCGAAGCGGGTGGACCCGTTGACCGTCCCGCCGTTCGACTGCACGAGCTTGATGAACTGCATCTTCCCGAGGTTCCGCGAGCCCTGGAACATCATGTGCTCGAAGAGGTGGGCGAAGCCGGTGCGGTCCTTCGGCTCAACGCGGAAGCCGATGCCGTAGTACACGCCGACCGCGACCTTGGGCACGCTCCGGTCCGGCGAGAGCACGACGCGCAGCCCGTTGTCGAGCTTGTGGTACTCGACGGGCACGGCGAGGCGCGCGCCGGGCGGGTGGGCGGCGGGCGCGCGCGCGGCGCCGCGCGACGACGCGCAGCCGAGCGCGGCCGCGAGCGCGAGGACCAGCAGGACGGGCTTCATCGGCACTCCCTTCGCGGAGGCGCTCGCCTCCGGAGCCCCGAGCCATACCGGAGGTGACGTCGAGCGTGAACGGCCCGCTCGGGCCCCAGCGGGGGCCGATCCCGCCGCAGGCGGTCGGCTACAGCCCGAGGATGAGCCGCGCGGCGGTGAAGTAGATGACGATCCCGCAGACGTCGACGAGGGTCGCGATGAACGGCGCCGAGGCGCTCGCCGGGTCGAAGCCCAGCCGGCGGATGAGCATGGGCAGCATCGATCCCATGAGCGTGCCCCAGGTCACGACGAGCACGAGCGAGCTCGCCACCGTGAGCGCGATGGAGGGGGTGCGCGGGCCGTACGTCCCGAACAGCCCCTGCCAGGCGAAGATGCGCAGGGAGCCGATGATCGCGAGGATGAGACCGAGGGCGAGCCCGGAGAGGACCTCCCGCCGGGCGACGCGCAGAGCATCCCGCACCGCCACCTCGCCGAGCGCCATCGCGCGGATGACGAGCGTCGAGGCCTGCGAGCCGGAGTTGCCGCCCGACGAGATGATGAGCGGGACGAAGAGCGCGAGGACGACCGCGCGCCCGATCTCGTCCTCGAAGCCGGCCATCGCGGTCGCGGTGAACATCTCGCCGATGAAGAGCGCGGCGAGCCAGCCCGCGCGCTTCTTCACCATGGCGAGGAAGCCCGTGTCGAGGTAGGGCGCGTCGAGGGCCTCCATGCCGCCGATCTTCTGGATGTCCTCGGTCGCCTCCTGCTGCACGACGTCGACGACGTCGTCGACCGTGACGATGCCCTGCATGCGGCCCTGCCCGTCCACGACCGGGATGGCGTTCACGTCCTCGTGCGCCATGATGCGCGCGACCGCCTCCTGGTCGAGCGTGTCCGGAACGCTCACCACCTCGCGCTTCATGAGGTCGGCGATGCGGCGGTCCGGCGGCGCGGTGAGGAGGTCGCGGAAGGACACGACGCCGACGAGCTTCTGGTCCGGGTCGAGCACGTACGCGTAGTAGATGGTCTCCGCCTGCTCGCGGGCCTGGCGCCGCAGGTAGCGGATCGCCTCGTCCACCGTCATCTCCGGGCGCAGCCGCGCGAAGCGCGGGCTCATGAGGCCGCCGGCGGCGTCCTCGGCGTAGGCGAGGAGCGCGGTCACCTCGCGGCGCGCCACCGGGTCGAGCAGCTCGATGAGGCGGGGCCGCTCCTCCTCGGGCGTGTCCTGGATGACGTCGGCCGCGTCGTCGGGAGCGAGGAGCCGGATCCACAGCCGCCGCTCGGGGGGCGGCAGGGCGAGGAGCAGCGCCGCCTCGTCGGCGGGGGGCAGCTCGAGGAAGAAGTCGTCCGCCTCGGCGCGGACGAGCCGGTGGAACCCCTCGATCCGCTCCTCCCAGGAGAGGGCCGGCCAGGCGTCCCGGAGCTCCTCCGCCGTGAGCGGCACGTCGACCAGCTGTTCCGCGTCCATGCCGCTCCCTTCGCGACGCGGAGGCTAGTCTCGGGGTGGCAGTGCGTAAAGCGAAACGCTCCTCGTGGAGCGCGTCGCCGGCGCGGCCGCCTCGCGGGGCGGTCCGGTCGTCAGCGCCGGACCGGGACGGTCGCGTCGAGGTCGAGCGGGAGCGGGATGCCCGCCACCTCGGCGGTCCCGGCGATGCCGAGCCGGACCGGCGCGCCGCGGGCGAGCTCGGTGGCGGCGCGAGCGGCGCGCAGGACGTCGAGGCGCACCGGGATCGCGATCGTCTGCGCGCCGCCGCCCGCCACCCGCGCGAGCGCGGAGTCCCGCGCGCGCGCCACCTCGGAGCCCGCGAGCGACAGGGCGTAGTCGAGCCGCCCGGGCGGGAGGGGAAAGGCGTTCGGGTTCTTCACGCGGACCTTCACGTCGAGGGCCATCTCGGTGAGGGACGCCGTGCGGAGCGACACGCCCTCGAGCGAGAAGCTCGGCAGGCCCGGCAGCGCGAGGCGGTCGGAGTGCGAGACCGGCAGATCCACGACGCCAATGGGCGTGCGGACGCCCACCTTGCCGGAGAGCCGGTAGGCGATCGCGTCGCGCCGGCTCGTGAGCAGGCCGACGATGCCCGGCACGTCCTGGAACCGGACGCGGACCGGGATGGTGAGCGGGGCGACGCCGTTCGCCGGGATGGCGAGCCCCCCCGGCATGTCGCCCGTCGCGATGCGGGTCCCCTCCACCTCGACCCCCCAGGCGACGCGGGCGACGTCGAGCCCGAAGCCGTTCGGGTTCTCGAGGTCGAACTTCACGCCGAGGGTGGCGCCCTCGAGATCGAGGGCCTCGACGGTCGCCGTCCGGAAGGTGAGCTTCGGATCCTTGAACGCGACGCGGGCGAGATCCGTGAGGCCCGCGCAGCCGGAGGCCGCGAGGGCGACGACGGCGAGAAGGGCGAGGGCGGCTGTCTTCTTCATGGTGGGAAGTTCTAGCAGCGGGGGGAGTCGCGCCGCGAGGTGGGAGGCGGTCGCCCTCCGGCGTGGCACGGGCGCCCGATCCGCCGGCGGTAGCCCGCGCGCAAGGGACGGACGGTCCGGGCGAGGGCGGCATTCACGGCCCATCCACACGCCGTCCACAGCCGCTCCACAGCGATCTCCCCCACGATTTCCGACGTTTTCCACCGGCCATCCACGGTGATCCCGTCGGACGTCGCTGGTAGGCTGCGCCGGTTCCATGGCCGAGCTCGATCCCGCCCGACGCGCCTCCGAGGCGCTCGTCGCCCCGCTGCGCAGCGCCCGCGACCTGCCCCACAGCCTCGACGCCGAGCAGGCGGTCCTGGGCGCGATCCTGGTCGAGGAGACCGCGTTCGACCAGGTCGCCGCGCTCATCAAGTCGGGCGACTTCTACCTGCTCCAGCACCAGCACGTGTACGCGGTGTGCGAGGAGCTCGCGCGCGAGTCGAAGACCCTCGACCCCATCCTCGTCCAGCAGCGGCTCGACGCGAAGGGGCTCCTCGGCAGCGCGGTTCCGCGCGAGCTGCCGCTCTCGCTCGCCCGCGCCATCGGCACGACCGCCAACGTGCAGCACTACGCGCGCGCCGTGCAGGAGCTCGCCCGGCTGCGCCAGATGATGCTCACCGCCCAGCGGGTGGTGGAGCGCGGCTACGAGGCGGGCCCGAACGTCCAGCAGTTCCTCGACTCCGCCCAGCAGGACGTCTTCGGCGCGGCGGCGGGCACCGGCACCGACACGCTGAAGAAGATCGCCGAGCCGGTGATGCGGGCGATCGAGAACCTCGAGGCGGTCCAGAAGCGCGTCCAGGCCGGCCTCTCGCCCATCACCGGCGTCCCGACCGGCATCCAGTCGCTCGACAAGAACACCCTCGGCTTCCAGCCGGGCACGCTCATCGTCCTTGCCGCGCGCCCGTCGGTCGGCAAGACCGCCTTCGCGCTCAACATCGCCACCCACGCGGCGATCAAGGCGGCGAAGAAGGTGGCGTTCTTCTCGCTCGAGATGCCCTCCGACCAGCTCGCGCTCCGCATGCTCGCCTCCGAGGCGCGGCTCGACTGGCGGCGGCTCTCGGCGGGTCAGCTCTCCGCCTACGACTGGCAGAAGATCGCCACCCACGCCGACAAGATCGGCGCCGCCTCGATCTGGCTCGACGACAACTTCGTCCTCACCCCGGTCGAGCTCCGCTCGAAGTGCCGCAAGCTGAAGCGCGAGAACGGCGGCCTCGACCTCGTGATGATCGACTACCTCCAGCTCATGCACGCCCCTTCGGACCGGGCGACCCAGTCGCGCGAGCAGGAGATCGCCACCATCAGCCGCTCGCTCAAGTCGCTCGCGAAGGAGCTCGAGTGCCCGATCGTGGCGCTCTCGCAGCTGAACCGGAGCGTGGAGAAGCGCAAGGGCGAGCCGCCGATGCTCTCCGACCTGCGCGAGTCGGGCGCGATCGAGCAGGACGCCGACATCGTCATGTTCCTGCACCGGAACGACGAGGACAACAAGGACGTCCAGGCCGGCACGGCGAGCGGCGACACGCTCGAGGTGCAGCTCGTGGTGGCGAAGCAGCGCCAGGGCCCCACCGGCACGATCCCGCTCGTCTTCTTCAAGACGACGACCTACTTCGCCGAGATGGAGAAGCGGCGCGACGGGCCGTGAGGCCGTCCGCCCCGCCCGAGGCCGGGGCTCTCTCTCAGCGCCGGCCGGTGCGGAGCGCCCCGCCGACGCCGATGAAGACGCCGGGCAGCATCGCCCTCCAGGCGTCCCGGAGCGGCACCCGGCCCGCGGCGTCGGCGCCGGAGAACGAGTCCGCGAGCAGCGGCAGGCCGAGGTGGACCTCGGCGGCCACGCCCGCGGCCGTCGTGTAGCGGTAACCGACGAGCGGACCGGCGCCGCACATGAGGTGCGGGCCGATGCGCCGGAAGTCGAGGACGCCGCCGATGAACAGCCCGCGCTCGAAGTCCCCCAGCGCGTACCAGCGGCCCTGACCGCTGAACCCGAGCGCCCACTCCTCCGGGTAGCCCTTCACCGCCACGCTGCCGCCGCCGATCACCACCGCGGACGAGAGGCGGCGGCCCTCCGGCCGTCGCTCGATGCCCGCCTCGAGCCGCCAGCCGCGATCGCCGTCGAAGGGGTTCCCGGCGAGGCCGGCGACGTTGAACAGGAGAACGAGGTTGCGCTCGGGCGGCGGCCGCGTCGAGGGGACGGGGCGCTCCCCCCGCTCGATGAAGGGCACCTGCTCGCCGCGCGCGGGGAGCGGCGCCGTGGCGGCGAGCGCGACGGCCAGCACCGCCGCGGTGACGGCGCGGGAGCTCCGCGAGCGGTTCCACCTCATGCGCACCCCCTCGCGCCGCATTCTAGCGCGCCGCGCGGTCGAGGTAGCGCTCCACGGCGCGCTTACCTGCGCGCACCGCCTCCTCGAGCGACGCGCCGCGCGCGAGGAGCGCCGCGATGGTCGAGGCGAGCCTGCAGCCGGTGCCGCGCGCGGTCCCGCCGCGCCGGCGGCCGGCGATCCGCGTCACTCCGCCGCGCGTCACGAGCAGATCGAGCGGCGCGCCCGCCCGGTGCCCGCCCTTCACGAGCACCGCGCGCGCGGGGAGCGCGCGGGCGGCGCGCACCGCCGCGTCGTCCGTCGAGACGTCGAGGCCGGTGAGCGCCGCGAGCTCGGGCAGGTTCGGCGTGACCAGCCGGGCTCGGGCGAGGAGCGGCGCGAGCGCCTCGCCCGGCTGCTGGCCCTCGGCGTCGAAGAGCGACGCGCCGGAGGAGGCGGCGAGGACCGGGTCGACGACGAGCGGGACCTTCTCGAGCGGGCGCTCGCCGAGCCGGATGGCGAGCGTACGGGCGAGCGTCGCGCCGGCGAGCATGCCGGTCTTCACCGCCCGCGGCCGCTCGGCGCCGAGCACGAGCGCGTCGATCTGGGCGAGCAGGATCCCGGGGCTCGCAGGCTCGAAGCCGCGCGCGCCGCCCGGTCCCTGGGCGGTCAGCGCGGTCGCGACCGCCCAGCCCTCCGCGCCGACCGCCCGGATCGCCTCGACATCGGCGAGGAGCCCGCCGCCGCCGGAAGGATCGAGGCCGGCGACGACGAGGACGCGCGGCGGGGAGCCTCGCGCGGGCCGGGGCGCCCGCGCCGCCCTGGCCGCGGCGGCGCGCGCCCTCACCGGCGGCGGTCCTGCGCCGCGGCGACGAGCCCGCGGTACAGCGCCGCGTGGCGCGGCTCGTGGCGAAGTGCGGCCTCCGGGTGCCACTGGACGCCGAGCGCGAACGGCAGGTCCGGCAGCTCGATCGCCTCGGCGATCCCGTCCGGCGCGCGGGCGGACACGAGCACGCCGGCGCCCGGCTCGCGGATCGCCTGGTGGTGCGTCGAGTTCACGGAGAGCGCGCCTGGGCCGACGAGGGCGGCGAGGTGCGTGCCCGGCTGGACCGCCACCTCGTGGGAGGGGACGTCCTTCGGCGCGGGCTGCTCGTGGCCCTGGATGCCCGCCTCGAGCGGCAGGTCCTGGTAGAGCGTGCCACCGCGGACCACGTTCAGGAGCTGCATGCCGCCGCACACGCCCAGCACCGGGAGGCGCGCGGCGAGCGCAGCCTCGAGGAGGTCCTTCTCGAACGCGGTCCGCTCGGGCTTCGTCGCGCCGCACCCGTCGCGGCGCGCGTCGCCGTAGAGCTCCGGCGGCACGTCGAAGAATCCGCCCGTCACGACGAGCCCGTCGAGGAGCGCGAGGTAGGCGGCGGCGGCGTCCTTCGCGTGGGGGAGCAGGATGGGGAGCCCACCCGCGGCGAGCACCGCCTCGATGTAGGCGCGGCCGAGGAAGTAGCGCCCTTCCCCCTCGTCCGCGTCGAGCGTGAGGCCGATGCGCGGGCGTGCCCTCATGGCGTCGTCCCCTGGAGCAGTCGGCCTCGCTCGAAGCCCTCGGCGAGCCGGGCGGCGTTCTCGCGCGGCTCGCCCGCACCGAAGATCGCCTCGATGACGGCGGCGCAGGCCGCGCCCGCGCGGGCCACCTCGCCGATGTTCGCGAGGCCGATCCCGCCGATGGCGACCACCGGCGCGCCGAGGGCCGAGGCGACCTCGCGGAGCATGGCGGGCCCCCGCGGCGGAACGGCGAGGTCCTTGGAGCGCGACGCGAAGATCGGCCCGAAGCCGACGTGGTCGGCGCCCTCGGCGATCGCGGCCCGCGCCTCCTCGAGCGTGCGGGTGGTGCGGCCCACGAGGAGCTCCGGGCCGACGAGCCGGCGCGCCTCGGCCGGGGGAAGATCGTCGTCGCCGAGGTGGACGCCGTCCGCGCCGGCGAGGAGCGCGAGGTCGGCCCGGTCGTTCACGATGACGAGGGCGCGCCCCCGCGCGAGGGCCACGATCTCCCGCGCCGCGGCGAGCACCGCGCCCGCGGGAGCGTCCTTGATGCGGACCTGCACGACGCGCGCGCCGCCCGCGATCGCGGCTCGCGCCTCTCGCACCGCGTCTCCGCCCCCCACGATGGCGTAGAGCCCCGCGAGCCGCGCGCGCCGCGCGGCGCCCGCCGAGGCATCGGAAGTGGGCATGAGCACAGCGCTAACACGCGCTTGACGGCCCCGCAAGGCGCCGCATATTTTGCCCGCCTCCCGCGTTCCAGGTGGACCCATGGCCGATCAGCCCGAGAACAAGCTCGTCGACAAGCGTGTCGCGAGTCGCTACGTCCGCAAGGGCGTCCTCGACGAGAAGGAATACGAGAAGCACCTGAAGACCCTCCCGGACCTCGCGGATCAGGCGATGCCCATCGAGGCATCGATGGACTCCGACGACTACGACGATCTCGATGACGTCGACGACGAGCCCGAGTCGCCCGCCCCCGGCGGCGAGACGCCTCCCGCCTAGAGTCGTGCGCGCGCACCGCGCGATCCTCGCCTCACTCGCGCTCGGGGCGGCCCTCGCCGCCCCGGGCGCCTCCGCCGCCCGACCGAACGCCCTCCCCCGCCCCGACGAGCGGCCGTCGCCGAACCGGCGCACGCCCGTCGTCCTCGCGGTGGAGAAGGTGCGCGGCGCGGTGGTGAACGTCTCCGCCGAGGAGCTCGTCCGCATCCGCGTGCCGTCGCGGGGGAGCTCCGTGGCGGAGCTCCTCTTCGGCGACTTCTTCGAGCACCCGCGCTACCGCAAGGGCTACGCGGTCTCCTCGCTCGGCTCGGGCGTCATCGTCTCGCCCGACGGCTACGTCCTCACGAACAATCACGTCGTCGAGCGCGGCGCCCGCTTCCGGGTGGGCCTGCTCGACGGGCGCGAGATCATCGCCAAGGTGGTCGGGACCGATCCGTCGAGCGACCTCGCCGTGCTGAAGCTCGAGACGAAGGAGAAGCTCCCCTTCGCCACCACCGGCCGCTCCGACGACCTCCTCATCGGCGAGACCCTCATCGCCATCGGCAACCCCTTCGGCCTCTCGCACACCGTCACCACCGGCGTCGTCTCCGCCGTGCACCGCAACTTCAAGGCGGGCGAGCGGACGCTCTTCGACTTCATCCAGACCGACGCGTCGATCAACCCGGGGAACTCCGGCGGCGCGCTCCTCGACATCGAGGGGCGCCTCGTCGGCATCAACACCGCCATCCTGGGCGACCGGAACGCCGGCATCGGCTTCGCCATCCCCATCGACCGCGCCCGGCGCATCGCCGAGGACCTCATCGAGCACGGCGAGGTGCGCGAGGGCTACCTCGGGGTGGCGGTCGACGACCTGCCCGCGAAGGAGGGCGCGGCGGCGGGCGCGACGGGCGGCGTGGTCGTCACCGCGGTGGATCCCGGCTCGCCGGGCGCGAAGGCGGGCGTCCGGAAGGGCGACGTCGTCGAGACGGTGCAGGGGTTCGCCCCGCAGAGCGCCGAGGAGTTCCGCTTCCGGGTGCGCGACCTCCCCATCGGCAGCGCGGCGAAGCTCGAGCTCGCCCGGCGCGGCCAGCGGCTCGCGCTGTCGGTGCCTTCGGTGGAGCTCTCGGCGCAGGCCGCGGCCGAGCTCGCCGCGCGCGCGACGGGCCTCACGCTCGGAGAGGAGCGCGTGCAGGGCGGGTCGGTGCTGGTCGTGAAGAGCGTCGCCGCCGGCTCGGCCGCCGCGCAGGGGGGCATCCGGCCGGGCGACCTCGTGCGCGAGGTGAACTCGACCGAGGTCTCGACCCTCTCCGCGTTCCGCCGCGCCGCCGCGCGCGCGCGCCGGAGCGGTCAGCTCGTGCTCCTCGTCCAGCGCGGCTACGCGGCGGAGCGGATCGCGTTCGACTTCCAGTAGACTCGGGGGCGCCTGGGCCGCGACCGGGTTCGCGCCCTTCGGGAGGTCGCCATGGACGAGAAGAAGGCCGGCGGGATCGACTTCTACACCTTCGTGCTCTCGCTCGCCTCGAGCGCGTTCATCCACCTCGGCGACGCCCCGCACCCCGACACGGGCGTCCCTGGGAAGCCCGACCTCCCGCTCGCGCACCAGACCATCGACATCCTCGTCATGCTCCGCGAGAAGACGAAGGGCAACCTCACGCCGGAGGAGGAGCAGTTCATGGAGCACCTCCTCACCGATCTGCGCCTACGCTACGTGACGAAGCAGGGCGGCAAGGCGGGGTGAGCTTCCGATCGCTCCGGATACCCGCCTCGGCCGCCCCGGAGTAGTTCCCCGAGGGGAAGCGGCGGATCAACCGGGGCTCGGCCAGGCGCGACGGTCACGGCTCTCCCCTCGACAGGCTGCGCGCGACGGTGAACCACTCGAGGTGAGCCTCGCCGCGGCCGCGGCTACACCCCCGCCTGCAGCATCGCCTCGGCGAGCAGCCGGATGAGCTCGCGGCGGACCACGCGGCGGGTGCGGGAGAGGGCGTTCGGGTCGCGTCGCGCGTGGGGTCCGGCCTTGCGGCGCGCCGCCTGGACCACCCAGGCGATGCGGCGCGCGTCGAGCTTCGGCGCGCGCGACGAGGCGAGGAGGAAGAAGCCGAGGCCGCGCTCCTCGAGGACCTGCTGGAGGACGCGGCGGGCGCGGGAGACGAGCGTGAGGTCGACGACGTTCGGCACGCGGCGATCTCTAGGATCGATCGCGGGCTCGATCCAATTTTCGCGCGCCGCGCCTAAAACTGGATCTTGCCCGCGAGCCTGGATCGCAGAAACCGCTGGCGCTCAGCGATATCGCGCGTGTGCGGCAAGCTCGCGAGCGGTTCACGCCCCGTCACCCGCGCGATCTCCGCCGCGTTGTAAGGGATGGACGGATCGTCCGTGTCGCACGCGCTGTTGAGGACGATCCCCGCGAGGGCCAGCCCGCGCGCGCGGAGCGCCTCGACCGTCAGCGCTGTGTGATTCACGGTGCCGAGCCCCGCCCGCGCGACCAGGAGGACCGGCAGCCCCAGCGCGACGGCGAGGTCGGCGTAGGTGTGCGTGTCGGTGAGCGGCACGATGAGCCCGCCCGCGCCCTCGACCAGCACCGCCTCGTGGCGCGCGGCGAGCGCGCGCACCCGCTCGACGAGCGCCCCGAAAGAGACCGAACGGCCTTCCAGCCGGGCGGCGACCGCCGGCGCGAGCGGCGCGGCGAAGGAGTATGGGCACAGGACGTCGAGCGGCTCGACGCCGTCGCAGGCGGCGTGCAGCCGGTCCGCGTCGGTCGGCTCGCCGGGCGCGACGCCGGACTGGGCCGGCTTCATCGCGACGGCGTCGACGCCCGCGGCGCGCGCGTTCGCGACGAGCGCGCAGGTGACCTCGGTCTTGCCTATTCCGGTGTCGGTCCCGGTGACGAAGAGCCCGCGCAGGGTCATGCTCCTAGCCGCGCCGTGACCTTCTCGATGCTCGCGAGCGCGATCGCGGCGAGCTCCTCGAGCTGCCCTTCGGTCATGGCGAGGGGCGGCATGAGCACGACCACGTTGCCGAGCGGCCGCAGGATGGCGCCCAGCCTGCGCGCCTCCAGGGTCACCTCGTGGCCGGAGCGGAGCGCGTAGGCGTACTCCTCCTTCGTGGCGCGATCGCGCACGAGCTCGATGCCCACCATGAGCCCGCGCTGGCGGACCTCGCCCACGTGCGCCATCCGCTGCGCCGGCTCGAGCGCGCGCGAGAGGGCGGCGATCTTCGCGGGCAGCCCCTCGATGACGCCCCCCTCGCGCAAGAGCTGCATCGAGGCTTTCGCGGCGGCGCAGGCGAGCGGGTTCCCGGCGTAGGTGTGGCCGTGGAAGAAGGTCTTCTTCTCCTCGTACGGCGCGAGGAACGACTCGAACACCCGCTCGGTGGTGACGGTCGCCGCGAGCGGCAGGTAGCCGCCGGTGATCCCCTTCGCCATGGTGAGGATGTCCGGGGCGACGCCCTCCTGCTCGACGGCGAAGGTCGTGCCGGTCCGGCCGAAGCCAGTCGCCACCTCGTCGCAGACGAGGAGCGCCCCGTGCCGGTCGCAGATCTCCCGCATCCGCCGCACGTAGCCGGGCGGCTGGGCGATCATCCCGTCCGCGCCCTGCATCAGCGGCTCCAGGACGAGCGCGGCGATCTTCCCCGGCCGCGCGACGAACACCTCCTCGACCGCGTCGGCGCAGGCCATCCGGCAGGACGACGGCTCCTTCGCGAGCGGGCAGCGGTAGCAGTACGGCTGCGGCGCGTGGTGCACGTCGAAGAGGAGCGGCTTGAAGATGCGGTGGAAGAGGTCGATGCCGCCCACGGACACCGAGCCGATCGTGTCCCCGTGGTAGCCGCCGCGGAGCGCGACGAACTCGGTGCGCGCGGCGTCGCCGCGGAGCTGGTGGTGCTGGAAGGCCATCTTGAGCGCGATCTCCACCGCGGTCGCGCCGGCGTCGGAGAAGAACACGCGCGTGAGGCCGCGCGGCAGGTGGCGCACGAGCTCCTCGGCGCACTCGATCGAGGCGGTCGAGGCGAGCCCGAGCAGCGTCGAGTGGGCCACGCGGTCGAGCTGGGCGCGGATGGCGTCGTCGATCGCCTTCACCCGGTGGCCGTGCACGTTGCACCAGAGCGAGGAGACGCCGTCGAGGTACCGGTTCCCGAGCGTGTCGACGAGGTGCACGCCGTCCGCCGCGTCGACGACGAGCGGCTCCTCGGCGAGCCAGTCCTGCATCTGCGTGAACGGGTGCCAGAGGTGGCGGTGATCGGCCTCGCAGAGACGGCGGTGGCGCGCGGCGCGCGCGGCGGGAGAGCCCGGCGGGTGGTCCATGGGGGCGCGAGGCTATCCCGCGCCCGCGGGCGAAGGGAAGGTGTCGGGCCGCCCCGCGGCGGGCGCGGCGCCGCCTCGAGCGGCCTACCGCTCGCCCGCCGCGGCAGCCGTCCGACGCGCCTGCACGCGCGGGTGCACCACCGCCCGTTCGACGTCCGGCCACATCGCCTCGGCCCAGACCTCGTACCCGGCGGACGACGGGTGGAAGCCGTCCTTGCCGAAGAGCTCGCCCTGACGGTCGCGGAGCTGCCCGCGGCTCTTGCCGTACACGTCCGCGAGCACGAAGCCGTGCCGCTCGGCGACGCGCGCGATGGTCGCGTTGTACGCCTCGATGCGCCGCCCGAGCGAGGGCGGCGCGCCGTAGCCGGCGGGCGAGAAGGTGAGGTCGGGGAGCGTCTGCAGCACCACCGTCGCCTTCGTGCGCCGCACGAGGTCCGCGACGACCTCGAGGTCGCGCGCGAACTCGGACAGCTTTCGCCCCTGCATGAGGTCGTTGATGCCGGTGCCGATGGTGATGAGCGCCGGGCGCGCCGCCAGCACCTTCGGGAGCTGGTCGCGCCGGAGCTCGGCGGTGGTCGCTCCGCTCACCCCGAGGACCGTGAGCTTCACCGGGACGCCGCTCGCCTCGAGGCGGCGCGCGAGCCGCTGCGGGTAGCCCCCGCCCGTCGCGGCGCCCACGCCGACGGCGGTCGAGTCTCCCAGGGCGAGGTAGACGAGGGCCGCTTCGCGCGCGGGCGCGGCCTGCGCGGAGGCGGTGCCCGCGCCGAGGACGATGACGACGAGCGCGAGGCGACGAAGGTGCGAGCTCACGGCGACAAAGCTAGGCACCGCCGCGGCGGCGGGGCCCGTCACCGGAGCCCTGACCGGGGCCGCGCCTCTTCGGGGCCCCGCGCGCCGGCCGCATCCCCGGCCCGAGCCGCTCGCCGGGCCTGAGCCGCCCGAGCTTGCGGAGCGCCTTCTCGATGAGCGGACGGTTCGCCGGGTCGCCCCACCGGAGCAGCGCCTTCTGCATCCGCTTCTCCTCCATGTCGCGCGTGACGTGCACCGGCTCGCCGGTCATCGGGTGGTAGCCCGAGAAGTACATGTCCGAGGCGAGGGTCATGGGCGTCGGCATGAAGTCCTGCACCTGCTGCGGCTTCCAGCGGTTGTCCTGCAGGTACTCCATGAGCTCCGCCGCCTGCTCGAGCGAGGCGCCCGGGTGCGAGGAGATGAAGTACGGGACGAGGTACTGCTCCTTGCCCGCCTCCCGCGAGTAGCGCTCGAAGTCCTTGCGCAGCTTCTCGAACGACGAGACGCCCGGCTTCTTCATGAGCTTCAAGACCGGCTCGCAGACGTGCTCGGGGGCCACCTTGAGCTGACCGGAGACGTGGTGCTGCACGAGGGTCTTGAGGTAGCGGGCGCCGTTCTTCGTGTCCGCCTGGGCGAGGTCGTAGCGCACCCCCGAGCCGACGAAGAGGTGCTTCACGCCCTTCACCTTGCGGGCCTTCTCGTAGAGGTCGACGAGCGGGCCGTGGTCCACCGCGAAGAACTTGCAGACGGTGGGGTAGACGCAGGAGGCGCGCCGGCAGACCGCGTGCGCCCCCGCGTCCGTGCAGCGCATCCCCCACATGTTGGCGGTCGCGCCGCCCACGTCGGTGATGGTGCCCCTGAAGTTCTCCTTCGAGGCGAGCGTCGCGAGCTCGCGCAGCACGCTCGCCTCCGAGCGGCTCGCGATGTCGCGCCCCTGGTGCTCCGTGATGCAGCAGAACGCGCACCCCGCCGCGCAGCCGCGCAGGATCTGGATCGACCAGCGGATCTGCTCGAGCGCGGGGATGTGGGCCCCGCGGTAGGACGGGTGCGCCTCGCGCACGTAGGGCAGCTCGGCGATGCGATCGAGCTCCTCGGTCGAGGGCGCCGCCATCGGCTCGTTCACCACCACGTAGCGGGCCCGCTCCCCGCGGCCGTGGCGCTGCACGAGCACGCGGGCGTTCTCGCCGTTGTGCTCGAGGTGGTAGAGGCGGCTGAACTCGGCGAAGCGCCTCTTGTCGAGCGCGATCTCCTCGTAGGCGGGGAGCTCGAGCGTCTTCCGCGCCCGCCCTTCCAGCATGGCGAGCGCGAGGTCCGGCACCGCGAGCGCGGTGCCCGGCACGTCCACGAGCCCGCAGATGTCCTCGCCCGAGGCGAGCCGGCGCGCGATCTCCAGCACAGGCTTCTCGCCCTGCCCGTACACGAGCAGGTCCGCGCCGGAGGGGACGAGCACCGAGGGCAGCACGCGGTCGTCCCAGTAGTCGTACTGGGCGATGCGCCGGAGCGAGGCCTCGATGCCGCCGAGGACGATGGGCGTCGTGGGGCCGAACGCCTCCCGGCAGAGACGCGCGTAGACCGTGGCCGCGCGATCGGGCCGCTTCCCCGCCGTGGCGTGCGGGGTGTAGGCGTCGTCGGAGCGGCGCCGCTTGTGCGCCGTGTAGTGGTTCACCATCGAGTCCATCGCGCCCGAGGTGATCCCGACGAAGAGGCGCGGCCGGCCCATGCGCGAGACGTCGGCGGTGCTCCGCCAGTCCGGCTGCGCGACGATCCCCACCTTGTAGCCCTGGGCCTCGAGCACGCGACCGATGACCGCCGCGCCGAAGCTCGGGTGGTCGACGTACGCGTCGCCGGTCACCAGCAGGACGTCGAGCGCGCTCCAGCCGCGGGCGCGGACCTCGTCCGGGGTGGTGGGCAGGAACGCGTCGGGGCCGGCCGCGGGCGGCTTCGCGCGGCCGTTCTGGAGCACCGGCAGGGGACTCATGAGCGCGCCATACATGGCCGCCGGAGTTGGGGAAATCAAGGAGGCCTCGCCTTTTGTGGGCTCCGGCCGGCGAGGTATCATCCGCCGTCTCGCTCGGCCCCTCCCGGCCGGCTTCTCCCCCGGAAGACCCGATGCCCGATCCGCGCAGCGTGATGCAGGAGTTCCGGACCCTCGACGCCAAGCGGCTCGCGAAGGGGCTCTCGCCAGAAGAGGAGCGCCGCCACGCCGAGCTTCGCGACCTCGTCGGCGGCGAGGCCGGCGCGGGCGCGCCGCGCGGCGGGTTCGACGTGAACGCGGCCGCGGAGCGGCTGCGCGAGTCGCTCCTGCCTGCCGGGCTGCGAAACCGCCCGCCCCCGCGTCCCGAGCTCTCCCCGGAGCCGGAGCCCGAGCCGTTCTTCCCCGCGCCCGAGGCGCCGGCCGAGGTCGCCTTCGACGCCGCGCTGCCGGACGCCCCCGAGGTGCAGCAACCGCTCGACGACGGCGCAGCCGCGGCGGACCTGTTCGATCCCGCCCTCCTCGGCTGGGAAGGGGAGCCCGCCGCGGCGCCCCCGCACGATCCCGCCGCCCTCGGCGGCGCCTGGGACCCGAACGCCGCGTGGGATCCGAACGCCGCGCAGGCGTGGGATCCCAACGCCCTTCCCCAGGATCCGGGCGGATGGGACCCGAACGCCGTTCCGCTCGACGCCGCCGGGCAGCCCTGGGATCCGAGCACGGCCGGCTGGGATCCTGCCGCAGGCGCGCTCGGGGCGGGCGGCGCCGCGGGCTGGGATCCGAGCGCGCACGCAGACCTTGCCGTGGCCGGCCAGTGGGACCCGAACGCGTATCCCACCGGCACCGCGCCGCTCGACCTCTCCGCCGAGCCGGACGGCACGTTCGATCCCGCCGCGCTCGCGGGCGAGGAGACCGCCCAGGCGGCGCCCCTCGAGGCGGGGCTCGAGCCGGCGTGGGACCCCACGCTCGCGCCGGACGCCCCCGAGCCGACGCTCGCGCTCGACCTCGGCGCGGCGACGCCCGAGCTCGGCGCGGCGGAGGCCGAGCTGCCCGCGCTCGAGCTCGAGCCGCTCGACGACGCGGCCTTCGAGCTCGCGCCGGCGCCGGACGACGCGCTCGCCGGATTCGATCCGACCGCGCTCGACGCCGCCGCGACGCCCGAGCCGACCCAGATCCTCGGCCTCGCCGCCGAGCCGGAGCCCACGCTCACGATGCCGCTCACCGGCGACGCCGGTGAGCTCCCGCCGGCGGGCTGGGAGCCGACGCCCGCAGCCGAGCACGCGCCGGAGGGTGCCGCGTTCGGCGCCTACGACGAGCTCGCGAGCGGCGCCGCTCCCGCGTTCGGGGACGGCACCGACGACCTCGCGGCGGAGATCGACGCCGGCCTCGACGCGAGCCTCGATCCGTCCGCGCCGGCGCCGGTGTTCGCGCCCGCGGCGGGCGAGCTCGGCGGCGAGTACGACGACGCGGCGGCCTTCGACGTGGCCGCCGCCCTCGCCTCGCCGGGGGACGGCGGCTTCGAGACCGGCCAGCCGCTCTCGCTCTCGACCGACGGCACGGGCGAATGGCATGGCGACAGCGCGCTCGAGGAGGGCTTCGCGCTCGCCTCGGGCGGCTCGTTCGACGCGCATGACCCGACCGCCGGGTGGGCGACCGCGGAGGCGCCCGCTCCGTGGGAGGCCGCGCCCGCGGAGGGCGCCGGCCCGCCGGCCCCCGCGGCCGCCGGCACCACCGCGGGCGCGGGTGGCCTCGAGCCCGAGGCCGACCCCGTGACGGAGAGTCATCGCCTCTCCGCGGCGCCCGCGGACGACGACCTCGCCCTGCCGGAGATCGTGGAGGAGCTGCCGACCGTGGACGGGGCGGAGATCCTCGAGGAGATTCCCGCCGACGAGGCGGACACGCCGCCGCCGTCGCTCGACTTCGGCGCGCTCCCGCCCGTCGCCGCCCCGCTCGTCACCGCGTCCGCGCCGCTGCCGGTCGCGGCGCCCGCGCGCGGCGCTGGGCCCGTCCCCAGAGCGTCCTCTCCCACCGCCTCACCTGCCCTCGTCCCCGCCCCGAGCGCGGCCAAGCCCGCCTCGCCGGCCGTGGCGCCGCCCGCGCCCGCCCCTCGGCGCGGCGCCGCCCCGGCC